>JBCCOE010000055.1:0-29942 GCA_039025475.1 Bacteroidota bacterium
ATCACATCAGCCGCCAGTCTTTCTTTGTTCTCCTGAACAAAAACTCCCAGATTGTCTGAGCCAACCTCTTCTTCCCCCTCGATCATAAACTTTACATTGCAAGCCAAAGACCCCGTTTTAGCCATGGCTTCAAATGCCTTAATGTGCATGTACATTTGACCCTTATCATCGCAAGCACCACGAGCGTAAATCTTTTCATCTTTAATGACCGGCTCAAAAGGAGGCGAATCCCACAACTCATAGGGGTCAGCAGGCTGAACATCATAATGACCATAGACTAAAACTGTAGGCAAAGAAGGGTCGATAATTTTTTCACCGTAGACTATTGGGTGACCTGCAGTTTCACAAATCTCAGCCATCTCCACACCGGCTCCTTCCAGACTGTTCTTTACGAATTGGGCGGCCCTGCGAACATCATCTTTAAACTTAGAATCAGCGCTTACTGAAGGTATTCGAAGCAACTCCAGAAGCTCATTCACAAAGTTGTCTTTATTGGTATCAATGAATTCTTTAGTGGTCATCATAGAATTTGGTGATTTTGTGCGGAGTCAAAGTTAATCCATCAATGTTAATCCACCTCCATGGAAAAGGCTAGTTATTAGCAGTTACAGCGTAAGCCCAAATCCGAATTCCATCATATCCGCCGTCCGGCTGTGAGCTTTTAGAGTGGTTCGAAGAAAAAGGTAATCCGTTACCCTATACTTAAACCCATATCGTTGATACCAATCGGCATAGATTAACTGCGGTTTATAGACATAAAATCCACCTTGCAAGAGCACTGATAGTTTTCCAATAAGCAATTCACCGCCAACCGTTATCGCCAGTTGCCGACCGTCGTAATCCAACTCAAAATCCTCGGGCAAGAATTTAGATCTGTAAACATTAAGTGCACGTATCATCGACTCGCGGTCATAGTGAAAGGCGTCTATCCCCAGCAAAACACTGTTGTATTTTGTGATTTGTTTACTCAAGTAAAGCGAAGCGCTGAATGCTTTGTGCTTTATATCTTCTTGCAGCACTTCACGCCAAGCGATAGCGCCCATGACATTGAATTTAATAGAACGGTCAATATATCTTATCGTATCTTTTATAAAATCTACCTTCGTTGGATTTGGAATATATTTGATACCAACGCCAAAAACAGGGAAATTCATACCGTTATTAGGCATGTTCAGCTTACCGTTCGAATAATGCCGAAAAGCAGCATTGAAATTAAAAAAATAGTTTTCTGACAGCATGATCTCATAGTGCACCGTTCCCCTGGCCACGTAGCTGATTCTACTACTAACCGCCTTATTATCAGGATTTGATTCCGTATCAAACCGTTTACTAGAATATACGAACCCCGAGCCAATATTTACGCGCCACTTATTTCTTTTGGTATGGTTTAGAGTAAAATCCAAATAACTTGTCGCTGAAACCACCTCACCCAGCTCGTCCGGCACATTATAATTGTAATACTCAAGCGCAACACCCAGTTCGGGATAGTTGAATAGACGCTCCCATCGATTGCGTCCATTGGTCAACTTATTTGCGTACAGTTCAATACCATGGAGCCCTGTCCACTCGAGCTTCTTCATGGTATCCTTATATCTCAGTACACCACCGTAATATGGGTTGGTTCCAAAGGCCCATGAGGCTTTTTCAATCTCCTGACCGTAGGCATAAGCACCTAGAGCCGTTAACACAAAAACAAAAAATAACCTCATATTATGACTGGTTAGTCACGTAACTTGTAATCACCTTGGTTACAGGTTCTATAAACTCATTAATCGCCTGATCAGATAACTCAGAATCCGAGAACTTATCGATTATTCCTTTCTTTACAGTACAAATCAAAAAAACCTGCAGTGCTAGTTCCTTCTGGTTAATACCTCGCCAGAATTTTCTTAGATTACCTTCTATGAATTGATTTTCTCTTTCTAAAATGGGTAAGTCGCTTTCTAATTCAGCTCGTTTTAACAGCTTTTGCATCTCAGGGAATTCTTGAGCAAACTTTAACTCAACCAGACAAGTTTGAAATAACCAAAGGCCTATATCATCGGAAACCTTCGAAGATACGTAGTTAAGGATCTCATACTTTCTGCCCAGGCTTAATTCAATGAGATAAGCATAAAGATCTGATTTGTCATTAAAGTATTGGTAAATGCTTCCTTTAGCGATGCCAAGGTTTTTGACCATACGAGAAACAGAAGCCTCAGCGTAGGAGTGATCTGAGAACTCATTTAACCCACTCTCTATGATTAATGTGCGTTTTTCTGATTTGAGATTGGCAAAAGTTGATTTAGGCATATTTTTATGACCAGTCAGTCACAATATACCGCAGTCTGAGTTAAAATCCAAGTATCACTCCAATTCTGGCACTTCGAAAGATTCAAAGACGGCATCCGATACCTCATCGTAGACTCTCAAATTTTTAGGCCCGCGGTTGTCCGAACGGTTAGCAGAGAGTAGCAGCCCGTTGTAAGACTGGTAGTTATCCCACGGCCAGATCGCCGAAGCACTGTCCTGCTCGGCTTGCCTAAAATAAGACCATTGCTTTACCAAACTATCCGCTACATCGATGAAAACTTCATATTTATTTTGTGGAGTATCACCCACATTCTCAAATGTGAGTTGAAGTACTTCAGCAGTTACCCCATTCAATGTGGTATCTGATCTCAAATAATTGAGTGTAACTCCGGTGTCTTTAAGCTTAAATGGCATTACAAGCCAATAAGAATCATTAATCCAAATACTTTTGGCCCTGTTTAAATATTTTTTCAGACTATCAGCTTGTGTAACTTCTTCTCCTTTACGCCATACTTTACCTTCCATGGTATTGATGTTGACCAGGTAAATCGAGCTATCTCGAGGAAAATCGATCCTAACCCGACCGGTGGACTTCTCCCATATCAAATCCCGGGCTCCAAAAAAATTCCATGCTACTACGTTAAGCTGATCCCAGCTCTGACGTCCACCCATCGCTTTCATACACGCATCGGCCCAGGCAACGGCAATGGAATCTGAGCCTGATGTATTAAATCCATCCACTGCAGGATTGGATTCAATAGTTTCAGCCATTTGAGAATCCTTAGGTGCCTCACAGGCTAGCGCCGTAATGACTATTGCTAAAAGCAGAATATTAGTTTTCATTGCTTTGACTTTTGCCTTTAATTCTAAAAAAATCGAGTAAATGAACGTTTTTTTCTTTAAAAATATACTTTCTGAGCAAACCCTCAAGCGGTAAAATTATAATCGCCATAAGTACTTGAATGGCAAAGTCAAAAATAGCTGAACTTTTGGTCTGAAATTCGTTCTCAGCAATGGTCTGTATAAACTCTATAATGATAATCAGAGTGAGCAGCGCTAATAGGCGACTTCCGAGTCTGTATCTATAGCCTAACCTCTTGATCCGTAAAGAAATAACCAACAGCATACCTAAAGCGGTAAATTCCAGTGCGTAAAACCAGGGCCTTTTCCAATACGGAGGTACAACTTTGAAATTGATAATCTCCGCACTATTGATAGCACCGAAAGAGTCCTTGGAACGAACACTTAAACTATAATCTCCTTCCGGTAAGAACGGGAAATTTATGGTACTATAATCTGCTGACCACTCCGTCCATTTTGAAGTTGTTAAACCATCCAGTTTATATTGATATTGAATATCCATTATGCCCGAATAATCTGGCTTGACAAACTCAAATTTTAAGGCACTTTTGTCCTGGTCAAGTACCAGTTTGCCTGATCTTCTTACGTTGCTGGAATCTGTATCAACACCTCTCAGCAGTAAGTCGTAGGACGAACTAATGGCGCTCTTAGACGTCCTTGGTGTTCTTAGAAGTGATCGATCATTGATCAGCCAAACATAATCCTCCTCTAAAGAGAGATATTTAGGATTGTCAAAAACGGTTAGTAGATCAAATTTTTCATCGCTTTTACCTGCATTCAGTAATTTCCAGCCATCTGCTTCTAAAATCCAGACTTCATTTCCCGCACCCTTTATGAACTTACCGGACTCCGCAATTTTATTAATCTTGTTACTTTCTAACTCGTATTTACCACCGGCATTGATGAAAACTACTTTATCCTCTTTAGCCGCTCCGAAGGTCTCATAGAAAAAAGGATTATCGAAAGCAACCTCGCCTGTTTCATCTAATTCGGCCCCTTCCAACGTAACCCATACCATTTTATTGGTTCCACAAAACCAAATGCGGCGTTCGCTATCTTCAAAAATATGGGAGGTGTTATGCGAAAAGTCCCCGAACAAGTACAATTCATTCACACCCTTTTCTAAATTGAATACACGTATTTCACCATTAGTGGTGCCTAAAAACGCCGTTTTATAATACTTGGAGTAATAAAAAGATTTAACCGGTTCATCTAAAATTTGTGCCGCCAAGTCATTATCAACCTCAAAAAATCCACTTAAACTCCCCACCAATAGCTTACCTCCATTCGAGTACAGCTCTGTGACACTTGCGTTAATTCCGTTAAACTTCTGATACTTAAATAATACGGAATGCAGTTTTCTTCTCACCTTACGCTCGGTTATGGTTTTGGTGGTGAGTCTTGGTGTACTAGCAGTCTGATTACCAGATTTTGATTCTGATGTGCTTTTCTTTTTAAGAAAACCGAATAGCCCTCTTCTCTTTTTTTGAGGTTCTGGCGAAATCTGATCATTAATTTCCTGATCATCTTCTAAAACTGAAATATCTCTGACTTCCGTGTAGGCTTCTTCCTTATATTGTCTTACCGTTTCCAAAGAATACAAGCCGTTAGTCGTCCCTACATAAAGTTTACCTTCGTGAGTAATCGTCGTTAGCAGTTCCCCTTGAATTCCTTCGTAACCATCGAAGCTTCTAAAGGGGATTGAGGGGGACGCTCTTGTAAATCCTTTTTTATGAGATATCCACAGGCTTTTTTCAACATCGGAGCTAATAAAGTAAATATCGTTGTCAGGCAACCCACTATCCGTATCGAGAACTTGAAATAGCTTGCCCGTTGCTGGTTCAAGAAAAACAATACCGCCGGTTAAAGTGCTAACCGCAATCAGGTTTTGGTTGACCCATTCGATTTGCTGAATTCTGCTTTGTCTTAAAAAAAGATCATCTTCGGGTTTTAGAGGAATAAGCCCCAACTTACCATTTTCCCATAACCAAAGTGTACCATCCTCTTTCTCAATGACGTATAAGGATTTCTCGGAGAAACTGGCAACTGAGCTTGCGAAAACTCCCTTTAAACCTTCTAATTCCGCAGAAACAAGAGTGTCCCCATTCAATGATAGAATACCACTGACCGTATTCAATACGCAGACTTTCCCGTTCAGTACGAATATGTCCGTGAGATATCCACCACGTTTCGGGCTTAAACGCTGTAATTTCCTGGTTTCTAAATCGTATTCGAACAACTGCTCTTCGTTGATTCCATAGAGCTTGCTTTTAACCCTTAGTGTCGAAAAAATATCTGTGCCACGCAATGAAGAATCCGAGAGTGTTACGTATTTCAAGTTAAAAAAATCGTCTCTTTGCAGCTTTCCGAATCCATTCCTACCCGCAGTATATATATTACCTAATGAATCTATGGATAGGGAAAAGATAGCGGCAGGTGATTTTAAGAAATTCCAGTGTTTTCCGTCAAAGGTGATCACCCCCGTTCGGTTCGCCACGTACATCACCCCATTTTTATCCTGAAGAATATCGAAACTCACTTCATCGAAATCACCAACAGGTCGATGGTGACTCAAGAAATATCCACCCTCTTGCGACATAAGAGGGCCAATAGTCAGCAAAAAAAAGTATAGAGTTAATGAGGCTCTAACCGCTAACATAGACATCATAATTGACTGAAAACTAGCACTTTTCGTCTAACCATCATAGCCCACAAAAGTTTTTTTGACTCAAGCTACTCCCTGGGCAATCATGGCATTTGCGACTTTTATGAAACCCCCTATGTTAGCTCCTGCCATATAATTTCCATTAAATCCGAAGGCTTCTGCCGATTCCAGGCAATGGTTATGAATGTCGCGCATTATTCCTTTGAGGCGGGTATCGACTTCTTCTGCTGTCCAGTAATTGCCCATGTAGTTTTGCGTCATTTCAATCCCAGACGTAGCTACTCCACCTGCGTTAGAAGCTTTTCCCGGAGAATACAAGACCCCGTGTTCTATAACATATTCAATAGCGTCTGCGGTAAGTGGCATGTTGGCGCCTTCGCCGATCAGCTTTATACCGTTTTTCACCATGTTTTGGGCATCGGTTAGATTTAGCTCATTCTGAGTAGCACATGGAAAAGCACAATCTGCTTTTATCTCCCAGAGTGGATTACTTTCCGTTAAACCTCTCGTTTCAGTGTAAATCGCATTTGGATATTTCTCAGCGTACTCCTTGATCCGGCCACGCTTGTGGTTCTTCAGATCTTTAATAAAAGCTAATTTACCTACATCTATACCTTCCTCGTCATAAATAAAGCCGGAAGAGTCTGACATCGTAACGGGCTTGCCACCAATGTGCAGAACTTTCTCAACCGCGTGCTGTGCTACATTACCTGATCCCGAAACGAGGCAAATTTTACTTGTGAAATCATCGTTCCGGGTAGCTAACATGTTTTCTGCAAAATAGATCAATCCATACCCTGTAGCCTGGGTTCGCATCAGACTTCCACCCCAACCCACACCTTTACCCGTAAGCACCCCGGTGAACTCATTACTCAGTTTTTTATGCATTCCATACATATATCCAATTTCACGACCTCCAACGCCAATATCTCCTGCTGGGACGTCAATTCTATGACCAATGTGCCGTATCAGCTCCGCATAAAAACTCTGACAAAACCGCATAACTTCGCCCTCAGACTTCCCTTTAGGATTGAAGTCTGACCCACCTTTACCCCCACCCATGGGAAGGCCGGTTAGGGCATTTTTAAAGGTCTGCTCAAACGCCAGAAATTTTAAAATACCAGGGTAAACGGAAGGATGGAAACGGAGCCCTCCTTTAAAAGGGCCAATGGCACCGTTCATCTGAACTCTGTAACCCCGATTGATTTGCACCTCATTATTGTCATCCATCCACGTCACCCGAAACGAAATAAGGCGCTCGGGCTCCAGCATGCGCTCGAGTATCTTGTACTTTCTATACTTAGGCTCTCTGTCTAACACAGGTTTTACGGTTTCAATAACTTCTTCAGCGGCCTGATGAAACTCAGGTTCTCCGGGGTTTCGTTCTTTTATTACTTCGAGAAAATCAGACATAGTATATGAGGGAAGTTTACCCAAATATAGCAGTTACGAGCGTACCGCAAACGTTTTCAGAAACTATTAAGAGAGTGATTAGATCTCCTGGACGATTAGTTCTTTACTCTAAATTTTACTTTTTAGAAAAGAGGCCGTGTGATTATCTCCAATCTGAGTCATTTCTTCAGGGGTGCCAGAAAAAACGACAGCTCCTCCTTCCTGACCGCCCTCAGGTCCCAGATCAATGACCCAATCGGCGCATTTTACTACATCCATGTTATGCTCAATAATGAGCACCGAATTGCCCTGATCAATTAAGGCATTTACCGAAGTCAGTAATTTATTGATATCATGGAAATGAAGACCCGTAGTAGGCTCATCAAAAATGAATAAGATATGGTCTTTACTGGAGTTGGTATTTTTACCGAGATAAAATGCGAGTTTTACGCGTTGAGCCTCACCACCGCTTAACGAATTTGACGATTGCCCTAATCCAATATAACCCAGGCCTACATCATACAACGGCTTTATTTTATTAATTATGGCGTTCTTGCCGGCAAAGAATTCCAGACTTTCTTCAACGGTTAAGTCCAGCACCTCTGAAATGTTCTTATCATTATATTTGATATCCAGGATCTCTTGCTTGAAGCGCTTCCCTTTACAGCTTTCACAGGTGAGGAATATATCCGCCATAAACTGCATTTCAATTTTTACAACACCCTCACCCTGACAGGTTTCGCATCGCCCACCATCTACATTAAATGAAAAGTGGGAAGGTTTGTAGCCCCGCTGTTTTGCCAACGGTTGATCAGCAAACAGCTGGCGGATGGTATCGTAGGCCTTTACGTAGGTTACAGGATTAGATCGGCTGGACTTACCGATAGGATTTTGATCTACGAACTCAATTTGCGTCACCTTCTCGTAGTCACCGTCCAGGCGTGAAAATTTACCGGTAGTTTCTGAGACGGTTCCTAGTATTTTGCCCACAGCAGGGTACAGGATCTTTTTTACTAAGGTGGACTTGCCCGAACCACTGACACCGGTGACTGCTGTCAATACCCCTAAAGGAAGCTGAACATCAATGGATTTGAGATTATTTTCCGAAGCCCCTATAATCTTGATACTGTCCTTCCATTTCCTGCGTGTTCCGTTCCATTTTACCTGCTCCCGTCCCAGTAAAAAATCTGCGGTATGCGATTGGGTTCCGTTCAATTCTCCAATAGTACCCTGAAAAATAAGATCTCCGCCATGAACCCCTGCATCGGGACCAATGTCTATGATCTGATCGGCCGACTTCATCACTTCCTCTTCGTGCTCAACCACTATTACTGTATTGCCAAGGTCACGGAGCGTTTCAAGTACCTGAACCAGTCTTTTGGTATCTCTGGGATGCAACCCAATGCTTGGCTCGTCCAGAATATACATGGAACCCACCAATGCACTGCCTAACGAAGTAGCCAATTTGATACGCTGGAACTCTCCTCCGGATAACGTCGACGTCATACGATTTAAGGTGAGATAGCCCAACCCCACTTGCTCAAGATAATGAAGCCTGTTTTTGATCTCTTTTAGTAGACGGGAAGCTACTTTTTCATCGTATTCCGTTAACTCCAAATCATTAAAGAAGACCAAAGATTTGGAGATAGGCATCAGTACAAGATCAGTGATGGAAGTATCGTTGATCTTCACATAGGAAGCGTCTTTTCTAATTCGTGTTCCTTTACAATCCGGGCAAACTGTACGACCCCGATAGCGGGAAAGCAATACACGATACTGGATCTTATGCGTTTTAGTCTCCAAAAACCTGAAAAACTCGTTAAGTCCATCAAAGTATTCATTCCCGTCCCAAAGTAATTGCCGCTCGGAGTCTGAAAGCTCCTCTATCGGCCGATGGATTGGAAAGTCGAATTTAATTCCATCTTTTAATAAAGGTGCCAACCACTTCTGCATGGTCTCGCTGCGCCAGGGGGCAATAGCTCCCTCATAAACAGAAAGGCTCTTGTCAGGTATAACCAAGTCAGGGTCTATCCCCAATATTTTACCAAACCCCTCGCAGGTACGACAAGCTCCATAGGGATTGTTAAAACTAAAAAAGTTAACAGAAGGCTCCTGGAATCTGATGCCGTCGGCCTCAAAGCGATCGGAAAAAGATTTCCTTTCCTTCCCGACTACCTGCACATTACAATCTCCGAGGCCTTCAAAATAAGCCGTTTGTACAGAATCACTAAGTCGGTAAACGGTATCTTCGTCGCTGGCATCGATAACCGCCCGGTCAATTAAAATGTCTATTCCCTTATTACTATCAATTTTCTCCTTGGTTTCCAGAAGGTCTTCTATAAATGCCATTTCATCGCCCACCAGAATTCGGGTGTAGCCTTTGCTCAAGAGGATGTCGAGCTCCTTATCCAGCGAGCGACCCTTGGTGATTTTAAGAGGGCAGGAGATCATAACTCTTGCACCCGGTTCATGACTGTTGATAAAGTCAACCACATCGGAGATACTATCCTTGGTAACCCGCTCACCGCTCACCGGTGAGTAGGTGATTCCAATCCGGGCAAAGAGCAGTTTTAAATAGTCATAGATCTCGGTAGTGGTACCTACCGTGGACCTGGGATTACGGGTATTCACTTTCTGCTCAATAGCAATGGCCGGAGATACCCCTTTGATGTAATCAACCTCCGGTTTCTCCATTCTGCCTAAAAACTGTCGCGCATAAGAGCTTAGGCTTTCCACATACATACGCTGACCTTCGGCAAATAAAGTATCAAAGGCCAGTGATGATTTTCCGGAGCCCGAAAGACCAGTTATTACTACCAGTTTATTTCGCGGAATAGCTACGCTTAAATTCTTAAGATTATTAACCCTGGCTCCCTTAACGATTATGTATTCTTTAGGATCCAAAAAGTCGATATGAGCTTGTTCTTGGCGATTTTTCATGTAGAAGCGCAAAGATACAATACAATAGACAGATCGCCCGTAGCGTCTTAAAAGATTCCGGGGTTTTTAAACAAAATCCAGGGATACGAAAAACAAAATTTGGAAGGTAGCGATAACGACAAAAGAAAAAATTATCACAAGATTCTTTTGCCTTTTAAAAATTAATTTATTTACATTTGATTCCTTGGTGAAAAAATAATTGTAACTAAACCCCCTAAGCAACAATATGATTTAGACCTCTACGTTAACTAAACTGTACGACTTAATGGAGAAATACAAGATCAGTGATAGTCAGTTGGTATCACTTTACAAAAATGGTAACGAAGAGGCATTTGAACAGTTGCTCACCCGTCATAAATCAAGGGTTTTCACTACCATCTACTTAATTGTAAAGGATAACTATGTAGCGGAGGATCTTATGCAAGAAACTTTTGTGAAGGTGGTCAAAACAATTAAGGAAGGAAGATATAACGAGGAAGGTAAGTTCTTACCGTGGTTAATGAGAATTGCCCACAATATGGCCATTGACCATTTCAGAAAGGACAAGCGATACCCTACTATTGTTATGGAAGACGGTAGCCATGTTTTCAATACCCTGCAATTTTCCGAGGATTCTATTGAATCGAAACAAGTGAAACAAGATACGCATGCCAAACTTCGGGAATTGATCCAGGAACTACCTGAATCACAAAAAGAGGTTTTAATGATGCGTCATTATATGGAGATGAGTTTTCAAGAAATAGCGGAGACGACAGGTGTTAGTATTAACACCGCATTGGGGAGAATGAGATATGCGCTCATCAATCTGAGAAAGAAAATGAAACAATACAATATTGCCTATGATCAAAACATTTACCCAAGATGATGTAATCAGATACGTCTACCAAGAAACTTCAGAACTAGAAACCAAGGAAATCCGGAAGGCATTGCTTTGTGATGCTAAATTGGAAGAAATGTATAAAGACATGCTTTCGATGAAAGCTGATTTGGACAAAGCTCGGAAGAACCCTTCGGATAAAGCTATTAACAACATCCTTAATTACTCAAAATCTATTAGCATCAGTTCAAGTAAGTGATGGATTGACAAGCTAGATGGTTCAATATTACGCTTAGTTTACCATTCAATATTTTACTATTTACTATGTATAGTAAAATGTATATTTACTGCCGATTATGACTGCTCGGGAGCAAATTATCTTACTTTTTGAACGACAAAAAGAACTCTCTGTAAAAGAGATCATGCATAAACTGGATCATTCCAAGCAAATGATCCATCTTGTAATTAAAGACCTTGCTCAGGAGGGTTTCATTGAAAAGCTTGGTCGAGCTCCAAAAACAATATATCGTTTAGCTTCAAATAATTCCAAAGAACCTAATAGGGACTTCTCCGATATCAATGATGAAATGAATTCTTTTCTGGATAAGAATTTCATCCTTATCACGGAAATTGGTGAACTCTTGCATGGTATTGAGGCATTTACCGTATGGTGTGAGAAGCGAAATTTACCACTACTAAAGACTCTGGATGAGTTCGTAACCACGAAAACAAAGTATGAACGGTTTTATACCTCTGAAGGTACGATCGATGGCACCAATAAACTAATAAGCACTTATGGTGAAAACACCTACCTCGATAAAGTCATATATCTTGACTTTTACGCCATCGAACGATTCGGGAAAACACGGTTAGGCACCTTGTTACATTTCGCTAAACAAGGCCAAAATAAGTTTCTAATGAGACTATTGATGGATGAACTTAAACCAAAGATTTTCCCCCTTATTGCAAAAGGTCAGTATGAGGCCGTGGCCTTCGTGCCACCTACTATCCGAAGGGAAATTCAGATAATGAAGTTTATCGAGGCCTCTTTAAATCTATCATTACCTGTTATCGATCTAAAAAAGATCAGTGGAATAATTCCAGTACCTCAAAAGTCACTTTCAAAGCTTCCTGAACGTATTAACAATGCGAAAAAGACTTTTGCAGTAAGTGATCAGCGCCAATTCAATAAAGTACTTCTAATAGATGATGCGGTCGGTTCAGGCGCTACTTTAAACTACATTTCAGAAAAACTAAAGTTGAAAAATGTAGCCAAGATTGTGGATGGCTTAGCTGTGGTTGGTAGCTTTAAAGGGTTCGACGTTATTACAGACATTTAAGTTCTGGCTAACTGGTATAATAAGTCTTAAACTATTTCGGTTAAAACACAATAAGAGGGAAAAATTGGCTTTTGATACCACAATTGGCGCAGTCAAAACCTCCGTATCCACTAGTAGGGTACGTTTCTTTATAACATGAATATTGTCCTGATCCACCAATACTTCAGAACTCCGGAAGAGGGCGGAGGCATACGATCCTACCACATAGCAGACTATTTAAGCCGATCAGGACATAATGTACAAGTGATTACAGCTTACAATGAGCGGCGCTACGCCGTCAAGCCAATCAATGGCTATCAGGTTCATTATTTGCCCATTTATTATACCAACCACCTTAGTTTTTGGAGCCGTGTTCATGCGTTCTGGCTTTTTGCTTACAACGCCTACCGGGTCCTGAAAAAAATAGGGCCAGTTGATCTTAACTATGTAATTAGCACCCCTCTGACCACGGGCTTGATAGCCATACTGGCAAAAAAGAGAATGGGCGTGCCCTACATTTTTGAGGTGGGGGACCTTTGGCCCGAAGCACCCATTCAGCTGGGTGTTCTGAAGAACCCGATGTTAATCTGGCTGGCAAAAAAACTGGAAAAAACTACCTATAAGAATGCACAAGACATTGTGGCCTTGTCTCCAGGTATTCAAGAGTACATTTCCGAAATGGAAACAGGTCACCGCATAGAGGTAGTTACCAACATGGCAGATACGGATCTTTTCCGGCCATCCACAAAATCGTCAAATCAAAAGTTTACCATAGGCTACCTCGGCACCTTCGGTCTGGCCAATCACCTTGAGTATCTGGTAGACGCAATTAAAGTAGCTCCCGATTCACTAGAATTTCTATTGATGGGCTCAGGAGCCCAATACGACAAAATCAAGAATATGACAGAGGGGTTGCCTAACGTAATCTGGTGTGAAGAGGGGGGAAAGGATAAAGTAAAAGAAGAAATGGAAAGCTGTGATGCTATTTACATTTCATTTCACCACTCTCCTGTACTCGCTACGGGTTGCCCCAATAAGCTTTTCGATGGGCTGGCGGCAGGAAAGCTCATCATTACGAATTTTGGAGGCTGGGTGAAAGAATTGATTGAAACAGAGGGGTGCGGCATAGGCTACGACCCCCAAAAGCCAGAAGAGTTGTTTCAAAAACTTTCTCCTTTCATTGAGGATGCTCAGGCGCTGGAAGCCGCACAAAACCAATCCCGAAAGCTGGCTGAGTTGAGGTTTAGCCCTCAGATTCAATTGGAGAAATTAGGAAAGGTCATAAAATGACAGAAATCGTATCGAGGTGCCGATGTCCCAATATTGGGACACTTTATTTCGGAATTTATAAAGAATTTGCAGGGGAAAAGGTATTAGCCCTGTTGCCAATGTTAACAACAGGGCTTTAATCAATTGGCATTCACATCTATTTCCTCTCCAAGCTTATTGTAAAACTTGTATTCCGTGATAGGAATAGAGGAGTCCTGGATGAGTTTCACCCATTTGAAATATTTAAGGTACCACTTCAATCGTCGGGACATGGTGCCTTTGGTGAAATAAGCGTAGATGAAAGGGTGCACCACCACACTAATATCTTTCTCATTTTGCTTACTCAGCAGATATTCGATATTCCGTTCAATCTGGTCGGACACCAGAATAGAGGCGCTGATCTTACCTGAGCCATTACAGGTTGGACAAACCTCACGGGTAGTGATGTTCATCTCAGGCCTTACCCGCTGACGGGTGATCTGCATCAACCCAAACTTGGACAGGGGAAGAACCGTGAATTTTGACCGATCAGAGGCCATCTCATCTTTGATGGTTTTATAGATCAGCTTTTTATTCTCCGTCCTTTTCATGTCGATGAAATCAACAACAATAATCCCACCCATATCTCGAAGACGAAGCTGGCGGGCTATCTCTTTAGCCGCCTCAATGTTTACCGATAAAGCTGTGGCTTCCTGACCCTCTTCTTTGTTGGACTTGTTACCACTGTTAACATCGATTACATGGAGCGCTTCAGTATGCTCTATGATCAGGTAGCCTCCTCCCTTCAGGCTTACAGACTGGCCGAAAGCTGATTTGATTTGTTTCTCAATGCCGAAGTGCTCAAAGATCTTGGCTTTACCATTGAACTGTTTTACGATCTTCTCTTTATCGGGTGCAATGGTCCTTATGTAATCCTTCACTTCTGCATGGATCTCTTTGTCATCGACAAAGACGTTGTCAAAGGACTCATTGAGTACATCCCTGATGAGTGCTGAAGCCTTGTTCATTTCACCAATGACTTTCTCTCGAGGTTTAGCCACTTTGAGTTTCTTAACTCCCTTTTTCCAGGATTCTACCAGGTTTCTAAGGTCAGCATCCAACTCCTTCACGTCTCGACCTTTAGCTACAGTTCGTATGATAACACCAAAATTGGCAGGCTTTATGGAAGATACAAGCCTGAGTAAGCGTTTGCGCTCTTCGCCGCTTACTATTTTTTTTGAAACATTAACGGTGTTCGAAAATGGCACTAATACCAAATATCTCCCCGCTAACGATAACTCACAGGATAATCGCGGCCCTTTAGTGGAAATTGGCTCTTTTACTACTTGTACCAGTATTTGCTGGTTCCTGGAAAGGATATCTGTGATCTTTCCATGTTTGTCTATGTCGGGTCTTATATTGAAATTATCAAGTTTACTTGATGCATTCTTTTTATTCAGTGCCTGCTTTGTGTAGGCTTGTAACGAACTGAACTTTGGACCTAGATCTAAATAGTGTAAAAAAGCGTCTTTCTCATATCCTATATCGATAAAGGCGGCATTCAATCCCTGAACTACTTTCCTTACCGTGCCAAGGTAGATATCACCAACTGTAAATTGAGTGCTATCTGTATCCTGGTGAAATTCAACCAGGCTTTTATTTTTTAATAGGGCTATACGAGATCCATTTTGAGTTGAATTTATTACTAATTCATTGCTCAAAACAAATGGATTTTAAAAATGAAACTTTGATTAAACGAAAGAAACCAGCCCACCAATAGTGTGAGCTGAAAAAATTACTTCTTCTTATGTCTGTTTTTTCTAAGTCTCTTTTTTCTCTTGTGAGTCGCGATCTTATGTCTTTTTCTTTTTTTACCGCAAGGCATAATGTCAAATTTACTTCCGGCCGAGCCGGAATGGTTAAACAATACTTTATTATAAATCTTCCAGGTATGAATCCACCGTAGCCTGAACTGACGGGTCATCATCCATGGATTTAACTAACAATAATTCTTCTTTGGCCTTTTCTTTGTTGCCGGTTTCCAGGTAGCTAATTCCCAGAAAGAAACGTGCCTGTGTATTTTTCGGATTCAAAGCGATCAAATTTTCAAAACGCTCTACAGCCTTTTCATACTGACCTGACTGCATCGACAAAACACCAAGATTAAAGGTAGCCTGCTCATTGTCAGGATCCTCCTGCAAAATCTCTCTCAACATAAGAATCCCTTGCATGGGATTCGATGAGGATACCAAGGTCATAGCTATCTTGTTTTTAACCCCCAGATTATCAGGCTGCCTTTCTAACACCATGTTAAAATAAAACCTTGCTTTTTCGGCCATATCTGCGCGCTTTGCCGCATCCATAGCAAACCCGAAGGCTTCATAGTAGGCATCACCCGTATTTCGCCAGTTTTCAACATTGGGCACATTTTCAGCAATTATCTCAAAGAACTTTGCAGCGCTGTCATACTTATTCAAAGAAATGTACAGCTTCGCCAAAGAGTCTGCAAAGTTAAGATTTTTTTCAAAATCATCACTATCGGTAAGCTGGCCTCTTAACTCATTGATCGCTACCTGATTTTCTCCCGAAATATCTCCACTATGAGGGTTTGCATCGGCGGGAACCTCGGTTGTTCCTTCAGCTATAGCTTCGGTGTCGTTATCAACTACAGTTTTGGGCAACAAAAAAAGAAGGTAAATAACGCCTAATGCCACCACGGCCAATAAGATTCTTGTCTTTAGCATACCTAATTACCAAGCTGCAAAGCTCATCAAATAGAATGCATTAGACAAGGTTATTCATTAACCCCCGAAACCTTATTACTGGTTTTTATCTTTTCAATAAACACTTTGGAGGGTTTAAAACTGGGGATATAATGCTCATCGATGACGATAGCCGTGTTTTTGGAAATATTTCGGGCTATCTTCTTTTTACGCTTTTTATTTATGAAACTTCCAAAACCTCTGACGTAGATGTTGTTACCATCAGCCATCGAGTTCTTAATGACGTTAAAAAATGCTTCAACCGTTACTGATACATCTTCTTTAGGGATACCTGTTTTCTCGGAGATTTCTGAAATTACTTCTGCTTTAGTCACAATGCACTTTTGTTAGTTTTACCTTTGGAATTTTTATTTGCGCTCAAGGATTTGACAAATTTAGAATCAGACCATGGATATAAAAATGCCAAACCCCTGCAATCTATAGTAAAAAAGTACATGACCTAAATCGCCTTAAAGCAACCTATGAGAAGCAGACTATTTGCTGAGAAGATCATTCACTGGTATGATGACAATAAACGAGACTTGCCTTGGCGTAATACCAAAGATCCTTACCGAATATGGCTTTCTGAGATCATACTGCAACAAACCCGGGTGGTTCAGGGACTGCCTTACTATCAGGCATTTACGACAAAATTTCCCTTGATTTCTGACCTTGCTCAAGCCGATGAACAGGAAGTATTAAGAACTTGGCAAGGTCTCGGTTACTACTCTAGGGCCAGAAACTTACATAAGTGCGCAAAAATCATTTGTAACGAGTATGATGGTCGGTTCCCTGATAACTACAAAGAACTGCTAGCGCTCCCCGGCATTGGACCCTATACCGCAGCGGCCATTGCCTCCTTTGCATTTAGGGAACCAAAAGCGGTTGTAGATGGCAATGTTTACAGGGTTCTTAGTCGCTTTTTTGGAATTGAAGATGACATTGCCAGCACACCCTCCCAAAAGAAATTCTCGGAATTAGCTCAGACATTAATTAGTCCAACCCAGCCTGACATCTACAACCAGGGTATTATGGAATTTGGCGCCATTCAATGTAAACCCAAATCCCCGAACTGTAATGAATGCACGTTGAATGATGAGTGCGTGGCCCGTAATGAAAGTACCCAAGATAAACTTCCCATCAAGTCCAAAAAAGTTAAAATACGTGAACGCTATTTCTATTATTTCAATCTTGTGGTGGATGACAGGCTACTTATGAGAAAAAGAGAAGGGAAAGGAATCTGGGAGGGACTCTTCGATTTCAATGTTCTTGAAAGCCCAAAATCCATTGATGTTGAGGAGGCAATTGAAAAGAATTCTTTTATCTCCAGCCTTAAAGCAGACCTAAGCCATGTTGACGTGAGCCAAGAATACCTCCACATTCTTTCCCATCAGCGAATAAATGCCATTTTTATTACGGCCTACCTGAATAAAGGGCCTGGTGTAACAGACTCTCTACCAAAAAATCATGCTTTTTATACACTGACTGAAGTCAACGAGCTTCCGAAACCGGTATTGATTTCGCATTATTTGAATGACACCTTTTTTTGACTAGTTTTATTTAAAGATTTCTAATTTTGCACTAGATCAAGAAAATTATGTCAGGAGTAAACAAAGTAATACTAGTTGGACGTTTAGGTAAGGATCCTGAGGTAAGGCATCTCGAAAGTGGCGCTTCTGTTGCCAATTTTTCTGTAGCAACCTCCGAGACATACAAAGATCGTAATACAGGTGAAAGACGGGAGCAAACGGAGTGGCACAATGTGGTACTCTGGAGAGGATTAGCCGATGTTGCCGAAAAGTATCTGCACAAAGGTGATATGGTCTACATTGAAGGTAAGCTTAGAACCAGATCATGGGAAAAAGACGGTGTAACGCGTTACACTACCGAGATCGTTGGCGATAATATGAACATGCTATCACCTAAAGGTACGAATGACAACGCTGGTGACTATCAAACACCAAGTTCTAGTACCACACCAGCTATGAATACCGTACAAACACCAACTGCGGACATAGCCATGGATGACGAGTCTGACGACTTGCCGTTCTAATTGTTTCACTAACGAATAGCTATTGGAATCATCCTTAGACGAACCTCCTAGTTGGCTTTTAGCCGAAGCACTCATTTCAGGAGATTGGCTCTTTTTGCTTGCCAGTTCATTTTTTTTGTTCCTGCTGCTCTGTCTGTCAGCCTTAATAAGTGGGTCTGAAGTCGCTTTCTTTTCACTTAACCCTAAGGATATCACCGCTTGTAATGAATCTGATCTTAGGGCCGACCGAAAAATCGTAAAACTGATCAAACGGCCTAAGCTGCTATTAGCCACTATCCTTATCGGTAACAATTTCGTGAATGTGGCTTTTGTGATCCTGTTCACTTACGTATTTAATAAAACGCTGAGTGGACTCTGGTCCGTAGAAGTGGAATTTGCTATTAATACATCCATAAATTTGATCTTATTGGTCTTATTTGGTGAAATTCTTCCGAAGGTGTACGCAGGACCGAACAACCTCAAGTTTACCAGAGTCACTTCCGGGCTTATACGGTTTTTAACCTCGTTATTCAGACCGCTTTCATGGATGTTAATGTCCTTAAGTAGTGTTATTGAAAAACGGTTTGAGACCAAAGGTTACGACATATCTGTAGAAGAATTACACCATGCGTTGGAGCTTACTACGGAACACGAGGATACTACGGAAGAAGAAAAGGATATTTTAAAAGGCATTGTCAATTTTGGCACGTTGACCGTTAAACAGATCATGAGGTCGAGAATGGATATTACAGCCTTTGATACTAGCATGGACTTTCACGACTTGATGGATAAGATCAACAAGTCCGGATATTCCAGGGTGCCGGTGTATTCCGATACCATCGACAATATAGAAGGTATTCTTTACATCAAAGACCTTTTACCTTTTACAGAACAGGAGGATGATTTCAAATGGGTGGATCTTCTGAGATCGGGATTTTTTGTGCCTGAAACAAAGAAAATTGATGGCTTACTTCGTGATTTCCAGGAAAAGAGAGTTCATATGGCCATTGTAGTAGACGAGTACGGAGGCACCAGCGGACTAGTCACTTTAGAGGATATTATAGAAGAAATAGTAGGTGAGATTAATGACGAGTTCGATAACGAATCACTAGGATTCAATAAAATAGACGACTCTACTTATGTACTTGAAAGCAAAACGACATTAAATGATTTCTGTAAATGGATAAACGAAAGTCCATCTACTTTCGAGGAGGTGAAAGGGGAGAGTGAATCACTAGGAGGTTTGCTTTTGGAAATCAATGGACGTCTGCCATCTGCAGGGGAAAAAATTGTATATGACAAATTTACGTTTACCGTAATAGCCGTGGACAACAAGCGAATAAAGAGAATTAAAGTTCAAATCCACCAGGAAAATGCGTAGTTCTCTTTTTGTGATCTTGTCAGTTGCTTTTCTAGTAGGTTGCGAATCAGAATATGTTCCCAAACCTAAAGGATATAATCGCTTTGATTTACCGACTCATGAATATGTATCCTTACCAGATACCTTACCTTACCGTTTCGAATATTCGAAACATGCCAGGGTTTTACAAGATACATCTTGGATATCCGATCGGTATTGGATTGAGATCTACTACCCTGAATTTAAGGCCGATGTTCATCTTACCTACAAGGTGATCCACAATAGAGACTCACTTAAAGAATATCTTAATGATGCCTATTTCCTTACGGCTAAACATCAGATAAAATCCGATGCGATAGACGATATTATTAGTAAAACCCCTACGGGCAAAACAGTAATATACACTGAGCTCTCCGGAGAGGTTCCTAGTCAGTTTCAATTTGTGACCACAGATTCTACCCGTAACTTTTTAAGAGGTGCACTGTACTTTAATACGACCGTGCAAAATGATTCTCTCCGCCCCGCCATCGAGTTTGTGAAAGTAGATATCGTTCACATGATGAATACATTAGAGTGGATACCAAAAAATTCCCCTTGATTTGGCAATTATTATGGCCGGTGGCTAGCTTGCATTTATGACGGGTTTTTTTGAAACTCCTATCGAATTCCTTAAAGGTGTAGGTCCTCAAAAAGCGGCACTGCTTAACAAAGAGATAAAGATCTTTACCTACGGAGACCTCATTCAATACTATCCTTTTCGATACGAGGACCGCACAAAATTCTATACCATTCATGAGCTGGATGCCTCCATGCCCTACGTTCAGGTGAAGGGTAAGGTCAGACACCTGGAGACTGTAGGCCCACCACGCAAAAGACGGCTCGTGGTGTACCTAAAAGATGATACCGGCGAGTTAGAGTTAGTTTGGTTTAAAGGCATTGATTGGATCAAAAAGAAAATCCTACTGGGAGTGGAATATGTAGTATTTGGAAAACCCACTGCTTTTGGTCGTAAGATCAACCTTGCTCATCCTGAAATTGAGCCTGGAGCAACCTTCAATTCGGGTGCGGGGCATCTTCAACCCGTCTACTCTACGACTGAGATGCTTCGTAAAAGGTATCTCGACAGCAAGGGAATAGCCAAACTTCAAAAAGTACTGGTTGAAAATGCTTTTAAGAAAATCCGAGAAACATTACCTCAAAATCTTGTGGATGATTACAGACTAATCCCTAAACGGGAATCTGTTCGGTTAATCCACTTCCCGGATAATACGGAAAACCTTCAAAAGGCACAGTTCAGACTTAAGTTTGAAGAGCTCTTTTACATTCAACTGCGGCTGCTAAAACTTAAAATCACCAGACTAGACAAGTTCAAAGGTTTTGTTTTCGACAATGCCGACCTACTGAATGAATTCTACCAGAATCACCTGCCATTTGATCTTACTAATGCTCAAAAACGCGTTATCAAGGAAGTATACCGCGACATGAGATCTAAAAGCCAAATGAATCGCCTCTTACAAGGTGATGTTGGAAGTGGAAAGACTATAGTGGCCTTCATTTGCATGCTCATAGCGGTGGGAGCTGGTAAGCAAGCCGCCATGATGGCGCCCACAGAAATACTAGCCATTCAACACTTTCAGGGTTTAAAGGAATATGCTCAAAAAATGGGGCTTCGTATTGCATTATTAACCGGGTCCACCAAAACCTCGGAGCGCAGGATTATTCATGATTACCTAAAATCTGGAGAACTACATATTCTCGTGGGCACCCACGCTCTGATTGAGGATAAAGTTCAATTCAAAGGGTTAGGTCTGGCCGTAGTGGATGAGCAACACCGCTTTGGCGTAGCCCAGCGCTCTAAGCTCTGGCAGAAAAATAAGGATGTATATCCTCACGTATTAGTTATGACTGCCACTCCTATACCCCGCACTTTGGCCATGACTCTATACGGAGATCTTGACATTTCGACCATTGATGAGCTACCTGCGGGAAGGAAACCTATAAAAACGACGCATAGTTATGATTCTAATCGACTTAAAGTCAACGGATTCATTCAGCAACAGATTGATCAAGGCAGACAGGTTTACATCGTTTATCCACTTATTGAGGAATCCGAAAAGTTAGACTTAAAGCATTTGATGGATGGTTACGAAAGCGCATGTCGTGCTTTTCCAAATTTACCGATTAGTATTGTCCATGGTAAGATGAAATCTGAAGCCAAGGATTTTGAAATGAAACGATTTGTTAAAGGTGAAACCAAAATAATGGTAGCCACGACAGTTATTGAGGTTGGGGTCAATGTTCCTAATGCTTCGGTTATGATCATCGAAAATTCAGAGCGATTTGGTTTGGCTCAACTTCATCAACTCAGGGGTAGGGTAGGCCGTGGCGCCGATCAGTCTTATTGTATTCTTATGTCCAGCTACAAACTCTCCAAAGAAGCACGTATTCGAATAGAGACTATGGTAAGAACAAATAATGGATTTGAAATAGCCGATACGGATCTTAAACTTCGTGGTCCTGGCGACCTGATGGGCACCCAACAAAGTGGCGCTCTAGATCTCTTGATTGCAGATCTTGGAAAGGATGGTAAGATCTTACAAACCGCCAGGCAAGCTGCTCAAAGTGTTTTGGCCAAAGATCCTGAGTTGTTACATCCTGAAAATATCAATGTAAAAACGCAGATAGAATCTATGCGAAAGACCGTGATTAACTGGAGTAGGATAAGTTAACACAGCTCATTTCGCAAGTCTAAGCCAAAGGCTATCTTTGCCAACTTATATTGAGAACGTTTAAAAAAGAATCATGCGTAAGAAAATAGTAGCCGGCAACTGGAAAATGAACAATACTCTGGAGGAAGGACAGAAATTGACTTCTGAGATAGTCAACATGGTAAATGATGAAGTTAATGAGGATGTGACTGTGATTTTAGCAGCGCCCTTTACGCACTTGACAATGGTGAAAAGTGGAATTTCAGCGGCCTCCAAAGTCTATCTGTCTGCACAAAATTGTAGCGAACATGCTTCTGGTGCATACACCGGAGAGATAGCCGCAGCCATGCTTAACTCAGTGGGTGCAGAATACGTCATTCTCGGACATAGCGAAAGACGCGAGTATTTTTCAGAAACAAACCAACAGCTAGCCACTAAAGTGGATATTGCACTTGAGAATAGATTGACCCCAATCTTCTGTTGTGGAGAATCGCTGGAAATTCGGGAGAACGGAGATTTTGTAAGTTTCGTCTGCAACCAAATTAACGAAAGCCTTTTTCATCTTTCTGAAAAAGAATTTTCCAAAATTGTCATTGCCTATGAACCAATTTGGGCCATTGGTACGGGACTAACCGCCAGTTCTGAGCAGGCGCAGGAAATGCATGCTGCACTTCGATCATTCATATCGGACAAGTACGGTAATGTCATTGCAGAAAATACGTCCATACTCTACGGTGGTAGTGCCAAACCGAGTAATGCCCCTGAATTATTTGCATGTGAAGATGTTGACGGCGGCTTAATAGGTGGCGCCAGCTTAAAATCGCGTGACTTTGTGGATATTGTTAAGTCCTTCTAGTGGCAGGTATTGACTACTTAGCCATCTATATCAATTGTCAGGAAGAACTACGAGATATTCTTATAGCTGAACTCTCCGCAATGGAGTATGATTCCATGATGGAAACAGATGATGGCCTTGAAGCTTATGTTGACAAGGCTTTGTTTAAGGAAATTGAATTACTACAGTTGATTGAAAAGTATAACCGATATACTTTAACCTACAAAGTTCAGGAAGTTGTATCTCGAAACTGGAACGAAGAGTGGGAGAAAAATTACGACCCAATTTCCGTTGACGACAAGATTTATGTACGCGCCACATTTCATGATCCTAAGCCTCAATTCCCTTTGGAAATTGTTATAAACCCCAGAATGTCTTTCGGAACGGGACACCATTCAACAACCTACCTGATGTTAAAAAATCAGCTGGACATTGTACATCAGGATAAGCGTGTATTGGACGCAGGTACGGGTACAGGGATATTAGCCATAATGGCTGAAAAACTCGGGGCTTCGGAAGTTATTGCCTACGACAATAACTCCTGGAGTATCGAGAATGCTCCTGAGAATTTGAATTTGAATAACACTAGCGTTGTGACCATCCAGGAGGGTACGATAGACAGTATTCAGCTTGAAGGGAAGTTTGATATTATTTTAGCCAACATCAATAAAAATGTTTTACTCGAAGAAATGTCAGATTACATCCATTTTCTTTCAGCTGACGGCGTTTTGGTACTAAGTGGTTTCTATGAAAGTGATGCCAGCGATATTTTATCTCGGGCTCATGAACTTCATATGAGGCTGGAGAGCAGATTGGTAAAAAACGAGTGGTGCTCAATCATGTTTACAAAAGAGACTTAATTACAATCATATCTTCGGATTTTACGTTAGTAATAGCCACAACGTCCTTTTCGTAAATTGCTTAATTCATTAATATTTAGGAATTTGAAACGTTAATGCCAAAAATCAGATCATATTTCCTTTTATCCTTTGTCGGGCTATTCATGCAAGCTGCTGCTTACGGACAGTCGGGAAGGATAAGCTCAGATTCCCTTAAGAACCGGTTAAGTGACTTACGCTCCGAGCAGACGCTGGTAATAAGGGATGACTTCCTGTTTATCTGGCCGCGTTTAGGTAAGGACTTCCAGGATAAGATTATGCGTAATGTAGCCACTATTATGAATAAACGCTACAATACAAAAACGGTACTCGACCGCTACTTTAACTCCATTGCCTCTGCAAAGGACATCGAAATGGTGGATAATAAAATGTTAACAGCATACTTGAATGTAGCTGAAAAAATGATCGAAAATCACGATCAACAAGAACTGAGTACTTTCCTGAAAGCGGCTATTCAGTTCTTCGAAAGGAAAGCATTGTACTTCTCAAGCGCCAATAAGCTTTATGTGGCCAATAATACCTACCGCTTCGAGTATGTTGAAGAAGTGCCAGCTGAAGAATTCATGGAAGAACCTCCGAAAGAAACCGCGGACGAAGAAGAAGAATGGTTCGACGAGTGGGATGAGGAGGAACCTGACGAAGACTGGGACACTGAGTGGGAAGAAGATGAGTACTACGAAGAAGAGCCTGAACTTTCGGATGAAGAGTTACTAACCCAAGCTATTGTGGCGACGGGAGGGTCAAATTTGCCGGTTGTGAGTGGACCGGTTATTCAGTTTGAATCTGTGGACCTCAATTTTGTGACGGGATACGACTCCGTGTTTGTAAGGAATACCAGCGGTAGTTTCATGATGATCACCGGAGAGTTTGCTGGAAACGAAGGGCGATTTGATTGGACTATGGCGGGACTCAGCGCCGATTCGGTTTACGCTGATCTAGCCGAATATGGCCTCGACGTAAAAAAGGCTGAACTCAAATCAGAATCCGCCAAATTGACCTACATTGGTAAAGTTGGAAGCAAAATAGACGGTGTATTCCAATATAAGAGTGTGGCACACGACTCAACAACGGACGCCAGTTATCCGCGTTTTCAATCTTATTATAGCAATGTTTCTATCGACGGGTTCCCTGACGGATTTATTTATCGAGGTGGTTTTTCTTTAAACGGAGCCAAACTGAATAGCTCCTCTCTTTTCGGGAAAAAATCTATGATCGAGGTTCAAGGGGAGACTTCCAAACAATTTAAGGCACAGGCTGAGTTTTTTGAGTTCCAGGACTCCATCGTTACCGCGCTTAGAGCGGCAATCGTTATCTATCAAGGTAACGATTCAATATACCATCCTGCAGTGAGAGTGAAGTATGATATAAACAATAAAAACCTGGTCTTGCAAAAGGATAAGGGAGGTTTTCGGAATACTCCCTACTCATCCAGTTATTTCAGCATTGACTTCACTTCAGACATCATTAGATGGGATATGAAATCTGATAGTTTAGATGCATCCATTCTGGCTGCGCGAACCATTGTACCTGCTTATTTTGAATCATCGGATCATTACAGTTATGACGATTATACCTCACTTGGAGATCGTGTATATGATTTTAACCCGCTGGGGATAGTAGCTTATTACGCCGATAGAGAAGGGGTGGATCAGTTTTATGTAGCTGACTTAGCTAAGTTCTACAAGAAAAAAGAAAGAGTGCTAAGGGGAGCCATGAGTTTTCTGGCTCAAAAGGGTCTAATTGGATACGACTCAAATGATGGCTTGGTGACAGTAAAAGATAAAACCAGGCACCTATTCAATGCAAAACGGGGTAGAACTGATTTTGATAACATAATTATTAAATCAATTACGGCAGAAAAACCCAACGCTACTATCAACTTCAAAGAAAGATACATGACGGTACGAGGAGTAGAAAGCTTTAAAATAAGCGACTCTCTTAATGTCGTAATTCAACCGGATAGCAGTGAGCTTACACTTTTACAGAATAGAGATTTCAAATTTAATGGTAAGGTTTATGCCGGTAATTTCGAATACATAGGACGCGATTTTACATTTAAGTATGACAGTTTTCTGATCTATCTTAACCAGATCGATTCGATCGAGTTCTTCGTTAAAGATGAGAATAGTAGAGGCGTTGGAGGGACACGAAAAGTGAATAACGCCTTAGTTTCGGCAGATTCACTTCAGACCGGCGGAGATGTAGAAAACAACATTAAGGGTGGTTCAGGAACACTATATGTCAACAAACCTGGCAATAAATCCAGTAAGAAGAAGTACCTCAATTATCCTAGCTTCACTTCCGAAAAAGGCCAGGTAGCATATTTTGATCGATCTGAAATTTTAGGAGGTGTTTATGACCGGTCCCTGTATTTTCTTATTCCACCCTTTAACCTAGACAGCCTTGACGGCTCAGATCCGGCAGCCATCGGTTTCGACGGTACATTTAATTCCAGCGGGATGTTTCCAGCCTTCAAAGAGACGCTGAAAATTCAACCGGACTATTCACTAGGTTTTCAACATCAGGTCCCTCCAGAAGGCTACAAGCTTTACGAAGGAGAAGGTACTCTCTACAGTACTCTGACCATGGATAGTCGTGGACTTCGAGCAGACGGAAAGATTGACTTCTTGACGAGCTCATTGGAATCAAAAGATTTCATTTTTTATCCTGACTCCGTTACAGGTAGCGGAGAATTTTTTGAAATGAAGGAAGATGAATACAATGGTGTCTTTTTCCCACAGGCTACTCTTAACAACTATGAAATGAAATGGCTGCCTAAAAAGGACAGCATGTATATCAAGAACGTTGAAGAGCCTATTCAATTTTATAATCAAACAGCTTCGTTGGATGGTGCCGCAATCATCACCAATAGCGGTGTATTCGGGTCTGGATTATTAGCTACCCGAGGATCGGAATCAAAATCTGATGAAATTTCCTTGGAGCAAAGTGAGTTTTCGGCAAGACATGCTCAGTTTGACCTTAAATCCAGTAACCCTGATAAAGCCGCCCTTTACGGTGATGACGTCCGATTGAAATTTGATCTGGATGAAAATTATGCGCTAATCAGTCCTGAAGTCGAAGGCGAGGCAGCGATTGAATTTCCTTATGCCCAATTTAAAACTTCCATTACAGAGGCCAGGTGGGATCTGGAAGAGGAGAAAATCACAATGATTAAGCCTGAAGATGTGCCTATCGAAAGCTCTTATTTTTACACCACAAGAGAAGAACTGGATTCACTGCATTTTAATGCTACCAAAGCAGAATATGACATCAATACACTGGAGTTAAAAGTTAGTGGGATCCCTTATATCATCGTCGCAGATGCCAAAATTACTCCCGAAAATAATGAAGTGCTTATTTTGGAAAACTCTAAAATAGGCCAGCTTTCCAATACGACCATCATTTTAGATACACTCAACGGGTATCATAGGCTGACTGAAGGTGTGATTGATATTAAATCTAGAAATGAGTTTTCAGGTTACGCCACTTATCAATTTGTAAATGCACTGAATGATACTATCCCTATCAAAATGGAGAACTTCCGACTTGAAGAAATGTACGCCGAAGGCGCGCGGAAAAGAGACCTTCCGGAAAAGCATACCGTGGCCAATGGCGCAGTACTGGAAAGTGATAATGTTTTGGTCTCACCGGGCATGTTCTATAAGGGGGATCTCATATTGTATGCTCACAAGCCGGCTATGGAATTATCGGGTTACGTAAAACTAGATCTAAAGGAGCCTGGATATAATACCTGGATCAAGCATAGCAGCAGTGCGGACCAGCATGAAGTAGTCATTGATTATGATAATTCCACGACTGAAGAAGGTCGCAGGCTTGAAGCCGGCCTTCATTTCTCATCTGTTGACAATAGCTTATATCATTCCTTTATTACGGAAAAATTCACCCCTGATGACGAAGACTTCTTTGTTCCCTCTGGAGTACTTTTCTTCGACAAAGAAACAAACGAGTTTGTAATAGAAGATTCATTAAAAGCTTCAGGAAAAAACCTTGCCGGAAAGATCTTCAGGTATAATGAGAGTACATCAGAGCTTCAATTCGAGGGGCCGGTAAATTTCATACCCGTAACAAAAGATGTAGAAATTAAAGCTTCGGTAATTGGAGAGGCAAACATTAACGACGTCAGCTACAAGTTAAATACGCTATTCTCCATTTTGTTTAAACCCATACCGACCGCAGCTTTTGATGCCATGGCTATAGACATATTAGATGTTGTGAATAATCTTGGCGCACCGGAAGGTTTAGGTGATCCTACTGAGCTACTTTACAAATTAGCCGATATCTCTGGTGAACGTGCAGCCAGGGAATATGAGAAGCAATCTTTGGAAGCCTACGTTTCGCTTGCTGGATTCACAAAAGAGACTTCTGCATCCATGGTATTTGCAGATATTAATATGGAGTGGTCGGCTGACTATCAAGCATTTTATAGTAAAGACAAGTTGGGTTTATCCAATATTAGAAGTACTGATATTAATGGGGCATTTGATGGTTTTCTGGAAGCAAAACGAAACGAAGCAGGAGGCGCCGTGCTAAATCTGTTCCTTAAGGCATCAGCGGATTCCTGGTACTACTTTAGCTATGAAGATAACCGTTTACTAATATTCTCTTCAAACAACGCTTTTAACACCATTATCAGTAAAAAGAGCAACGGAGCTAAGGCTAAAATTGGTGAATTGGTCTTTGCTCCGGCAGATCGAGCCGAAACATTAAACTTCGTAAATCGATTTAGATTGCAATATTATGGCATAGAAGACCCTTATCAGTTGGACTCCAATATTGAAGAGGTTGAACAAGATAAAAATGAAGAGGAAACTGATGATGATGACGGTTTTGATGACGACGATGATGGTTTTTAAATTTTCAATGCCTGAGTAATTCCTTATATTTGCAGGCTCGCACTTAAAGTTGCGAGCGGTTTCCATTTAGGTTTTGTTAAACGAAATTCTTTACTATGACAGTATTATTTATTGCACTCGGACTAGTTATAGCTTATCTCATGGGATCAATCCCAACCGCTATATGGTTCGGTAAAGCAGTATATAATACCGATGTTAGGGGGCACGGAAGTGGAAATCCCGGGGCGACAAACACGTTTCGCGTTTTAGGTAAGAGAGCAGGGACTATCGTAATGCTTGGCGACATTATCAAAGGATTACTGGCCACTTCGATAGCTACCTTATTAATGCATGCCAACTTCATTACTCCTCAAAATCTGGTGACCTACAAGTTAATTTTTGGTGTGGTCGCCGTTGTGGGTCATATCTTCTCAGTATTTCTAAATTTCAAAGGGGGTAAGGGTGTAGCTACATTATTGGGAATGATGATAGCAATACACTACGAGGTTGCCATAATTTGTATACTTGTGTTTTTGGTATCGCTATTAATTACTAAATACGTTTCACTCTCCTCAATTATCGGCGCATTATCATTCCCTTGCATGCTTGTCTTTATACCTCGCTTCAAAACCAGCGAACCCCTGCTCATAATTTTTGGGTTTTTCCTTTTTGTAGTGATTGTTTGGACGCACAATAAGAACATTAAGCGCTTGCTGGCCGGAGATGAAAACAAAACTCATTTGATCAGGAGAAAAAATTAGAGTCCTCCACGAAATCGATAATTTTTAGTAAAGAGAAAATGAAAGATTCTCTATTAGTTAGTCGTCCCTTAAAATCGACATAAGTACCTATTTATCAACATGTTTAGTGGTTAAAATTGTGGATACTTTTTGCAAGTAAATGCTTATATTGAGTTAGAAACCTTGCAGAAATGTTACAGGAAAATTTAACTGATCAGG
>JBCCOE010000056.1:0-29042 GCA_039025475.1 Bacteroidota bacterium
CAATGTAACACCAGGTATATCCTTTGTTCCTCGTTTGCGTGGTCCGACACCTGAAAGAAAAAGTAAATTACCTACTTTTTTTGCATGGGGATATAATCCAACAGGTTCCGGCGCTTTGTCAGAATTTCTCGATTTGTTATCCATTACCATTCATCAATTCCTCAATCTCCTCGGCTTCGATCGGAATGTTTCTCATAAGATCATGCAAACCGTCTTCCGTAATCATAACATCATTTTCAAGACGGATACCGAGGTTCTCTTCCCGAATATAAATGCCCGGTTCGACGGTAAAGACCATACCCGGTTCCATTTTTCTGTAGACATTGCCTACATCATGCACATCAAGACCTAAGTGATGTGAGGTTCCATGCATAAAGTATTTTTTGTACGCAGGATTGATTTTATCCTGATTTTTGACGTCAGTTTTATCTATGAGTTTAAGGTCAAGTAGTTCGGATTCCATGATCTTGCCCACCTCCTTGTGGTACTCAGGAATAGTATTTCCCGGGATCAGCATATTCATAGCTTCACGTTTAACTCGTAAAACGGCATTATATACCTTCTTTTGACGCTTAGTGAATTTTCCATTGACAGGAATTGACCGGGTCATATCTGCATTGTAGTTGGCATATTCCGCACCCACATCCATCAACAGTACGTCACCATTTTTGCAAATCATAGCGTTGTCAATGTAGTGTAAAACACAAGCGTTAAAACCTGTAGCAATAATGGGCGAATATGCAAAGCCACGTGATTTATGCATTACAAATTCGTGTAGGTATTCAGCTTCAATCTCATATTCCGCCACCCCGGGGTTTACAAATTCCAAAATCCTTCTGAAACCCTTTTCCGTGATATCGCAGGCGGTTTGTAAAGTCTCAACCTCCAATTCCGATTTAATAGCCCTTAATTTGTGCATAATAGGAGCCACTCGTTCGTATTTGTGCAAAGGGTATTTTTGACGACATGCTTCCAAAAATCTCGCGGTTCGCGTTTGCACCTCAATTACAGCTCTAATGTGCTCGTTCGTGTTAAGGTAAACGTACTCAGCCTCAGCCATTAGGGTATTAAAAACTCTGTCAAATTCAGACAACCAAAATATAGTTTCGATTCCTGACGCCTCACGTGCCTCCTCTTTGGTGTATTTATGTCCTTCCCATATCGCGATATTTTCGTTCGTTTCCCTCAGAAACAAAATCTCCCTGAGCTTTTTGTCGTGGAAATCAGGATAAATGACTAAAATCGTTTCCTCTTGATCTATACCCGATAAATAATACAAATCCGTATTCTGTTTGAACATCATAGTCCCATCGGCATTCGTAGGCATTATGTCGTTCGCGTTGAATACCGTAATGGAATTAGATTTTAACTCTTTCGAAAGTCGCTTTCTATTTAGAACAAAAAGTTCTTTATCGATTGGGCTATATCTCATTGTAATTTTGATTTAATAGTAAAGGCTAAAGGCCACTGACCTGAACGTCTGGCGAGATTTTTCTGACTAATCCCTGCAATACCTTCCCAGGCCCGCATTCTATAAAGGATGTTGCACCATCTGCGGTCATTCTTTGAACTGATTGTGTCCATTTGACCGGTGCCGTTAGTTGAGCTATCAGATTGTTTTTAATTGTTTCAATATTAGTGGAAGGCTCGGCGTTAACGTTCTGATATACAGGACAAACCGGTTGAGAGAAATCAGTGCTTTCGATCGCCATTGCCAACTCTTCTCGGGCAGGCTCCATTAAAGGTGAATGGAATGCCCCGCCAACAGGAAGTGGAAGAGCCCGCTTAGCTCCAGCCTCTTTCATTTTTTCACAGGCTAAGTTAATACCGTCGTTCGAACCCGAAATCACCAGTTGTCCTGGGCAATTGTAGTTAGCTGCTACGACAACTTCATCGATGCTTTCACAAATTTCTTCAACTACCTCATCCGCTAATCCTAGGATAGCGGCCATGGTAGATGGATTAATCTCACATGCCTTCTGCATCGCTAAAGCCCTTTGAGAAACCAAGGTTAACGCATCTTCAAAAGCTAATGTTTGGTTCGCAACGAGAGCGGAAAACTCACCCAGTGAGTGACCAGCTACCATATTAGGCTCGAAATTCTCGGCCGTCAGAGCAAGAACCACAGAATGTAAGAAAACTGCCGGTTGAGTTACCTTAGTCTCTTTAAGTTGATCTGCTGTTCCGTTAAACATAATATCCGTTATCCTGAAACCCAGAATATTATTTGCTTTTTCGAAATAGTCTTTAGCATCGGCCGATGAATCATACAGGTCTTTACCCATACCAGAAAACTGGGCTCCCTGACCTGGAAATATGTAGGAAGTCATATTCGCTTATTTAAATTGTATCGCGAAAATAAGATTTGTCCTTGCTATTGACAAAAGCTAATTGACATCAGCGACAAACCGCTGAGTCAACTCTGGTGTAGGCATTCTGCACTGATCTGTTTTCCCAAACCACCGGTATCGGTTTCTGGCTATGAAATCGTAGATAAGATCCCTGATGAATTTGGGAATAATGATAAAAATATAGAGCAAAGGCCACAAACCACTTAATGATTTTGCAATATGAAGAGCTGCAGAACTTTTTGATTGCACCGACCCGTCTTTATTGAGAAGTATAATCGTATCCAGAGCTTTGTTATTGATACCTACTTCAATTAACTTTTTTCTGGCAAACTCAGATTGTAACGGAGCAAACTTGAACTGATCCTTTTTATCTCGGTCAATAACGAAGTTGACCGAACCATTACACAGATTGCAGACGCCATCAAAGAGGATTACACTTTTTGCTATTTTAGAACTTGTACCCATCCTTTAAAATTCTGTACAGCATTTCCAGGGTCTACTACATCAAAAGTCACTTCTGCCAAGTAATAATATACGCCGGCAGCTACTTCATTTCCATTGTCACCCCTACCGTCCCAGTTAATTAATACACTCGAATCTGTATTATTGCCACCGCTGTATGTGTAGACAGGAGTACCCCAACGATTGTAAACAGTAAAATTCACAGAGAGAACAAAACGCTCACATAGTAGTTCTCCTGATGGCCCCACTGGGTCTCCCGTTGTATATGCTCTAAATTCATCATTAAAACCGTTATCGTCAGGTGTAAATATGTTTGGCAAAACATAATTCGGACAGTTATCTACACAAACTGTATTGCTAAATTCTCCAACGTTACCTGATCGATCTACTCCCCTAACTTTATAACACCCTTTAAAGGATCTTAAATTCTCGTGTATAAAGGTCTCCAACCTAATTGGATTTTCAGGTTGAATCCTTTGGAATTCATCAACTGTAGTGGCAGCGAAGAATACCTCGTAGAAATCAATATCGTTTTGACAATCACTTTCAAATGTAGTTTCCCAGTTTAAGACATTTCGAAAATCATCAAAATCACAAAAAGCTTCATTTTTAAAGACTTCACAGTCACGAATGTCTAGAGTTAATTCCGGAGCACAAGGTGGTATAGAATCACTAGGTTGAGCACATACGGTTTGAGAAAAATTCAATAAATAGGATGCAACGAGAGGATTTGTTATATCAGAATTCCCGTAGGTTCCTCGAGTAAGTATTCGGTAGCAATATACCTGATCATCACTAAGATCGACCGAATCGATGTACTGAAAACCGAATTGATTCACGTCCACGGCAGCAAGGAAGCTTAGCTCCTCATCCAGCTGCCCTTCCAGACCGCGAAATATCAAGTGTTCTGTACCTGGAGGTGGAGGAAATGCAATGGAATTCGACCATGGAACATCGGCTTCCCAATCCAGCCGGATTTGACCAAATTGAGGTGTAGGCTCTAGTCTTACTGTAGATGCAGGTGCAGAGAATAATTCTTCATTACCGTCTGTACCGGTAGGATCAACTATGGCAACTCGATAGTGATATGGATTATTCAATGTGTTCAATCCCGTATCTAAAAATGTGAGACTGGTACTATCGTTTTGGGTCTCATCCCTCACAATATCCGGGGAAACCAAGGTCTCATCTCCCGTGCCGGTCAGTCCAGTGGATCGGTATACGCGAAATGTATAGGGGGATTGCAGTAAACCCAGTTCAAAGGGTTCTCTCCAGGTTATAGAAACCTCACCATTAGCCTGATCCGTCCTACGCACGGAGACATGAGTTATAATAGGTTCTTCCGCAGGGACAAATGAAAAACACCTCTCTTCGGATACAATACTTTCCCCTCCGGGTGGATCCGGGAAAATGGCTACCAAACGATAACAATATCTAGCAGCAGCGTCAAGGTCGTCATCTCGGTAAGTTGTGACATTGTCAGGCAAAGTAGCGATCAATTCGTAGCCCGCATTTTCCCGAATACCGGTTTCGCACTCGTCAGGAACGTAGGGATTGGTATCTACCCTGCGCCATACTTGAATGTCTTCGGCGTTTTGACATTCATAGCTCTCCCAATTTAACCTTAGCCCTTGCCCTTCCTGAAATAGCGAGTCTTGATCTGCTTCCCATACCGGAGGCGGCCCGACCACGGTAATATTCCAGGTCATAAAACTCACCAGCTTTGGCCCTTCATCCGGGATATCAGTGATGCGAAAAGTAACCTGATACGGTTGATCCCGAATATCAGCACATTCAGTATTCCACTGAAATGTAACCGTGGCGGGTGAAGGTACTGTATCTGCCTCTGGTATCAGAATAGCGCCAAATTCCTCTACTTGTGAGGCCATGGTGATGGATATCAAATCGCCGTCTGGATCAGACCCCATAATATCCTGCTCGATAAATGTTCCTGCTTCCACACATAGATCCGGCAACTGCATTATTTCCGGTCGCTCATTATCACAGTCTTCAATGATGATCTGCATATCCCTTCGTACAAAACCCAGTGGGCGCCAGGCACCAAAGCGAAAACGAAACTCCCGTACTACAAATGCTATGTTATATTCACCTTGTCTGCCGGGGGCATCCCAGGTCACCTCGCCCGTAATCGGACTTATCTCGAATATTGGTGGCGCATCTTGATCCTCATTGCCTTGAGCAAAGTTTTCATAAAACATTGGGTCGTTCACTGGTTCGTAGCCATCTACATTGTTGTCGGCATCTTTTTTTGGAATAACTATTTCAAACGCCAAGCTATCTCCATCCGGATCAAAGGCACCCGGGTTATGGAAGAATGCAACTCCAGGACAACCTCTGTCAATAGGTGGTATTAACAAAACTGGTGAATTGTTACATCCTAAAGAAGCATCCAGGCTAACTCGTGTTTCCAGGTGAAACGTTGTATTTACAGAATTATCTACATTTAAAATCCCATCGTTCCGATTGGGTTCTGTATAACCGATGGTATAAAAAGGAAGGGCAGAAGCATACGTATGCTCTATAGTAAAGGAAGCTGAAGATACCAGGTTGCCTAGGCCATCAGTATCGATATTTTCTGTTACAATTGTACCATTCTGAAGCCTTCTCGCGGCTACACCATTTTCTATAATTGGTACTAAAAAAGGTTCCGAGCCATCACCAAAGTCAAGTAAACCCTCTCCAAACCGAACCTCCGTACCCGTATCTGTATATACTATGATGGTAATTTCGAAGGTTCTAGCCTGACAATTCACTCTTCTGGCAATAATTTCACCCGCTCGCAGGTGAGTTGCATACGCCTCGTTAACCCACGTCGTTAGAACAGTCAGTAACAAGGCGACTAGGACCTTTAAATTCCGCATGTAACTTTTGAATTTCAATGCTGTTCTTTGATTTTTCTTTGCGCTAGTATTGAACATTAAAATTAAAGAATTAGTTACATAAACCTTAAATTCTTTACAAACACTAACAAAAATCATGCTTAACCATGCGAGTTATTAAAGAAGTCCAACATCCACTTTGTAGAATATCCTATTTCCATTGGAATGGAAAGTATATTGTTAAACTCGAGCAAGATAATCTTGAGCAAATATTTAAAATAGAAGAATTCGATGTAATGAGCCTAGAGGAGGTGGAAGACATCATTTCGGAGGATTTCATTAAGCTGGCAGCAAAACGGTTTAGAGATATGAATGAGGATTTACAAAGAGCAATGAGTTAATAATGTTTATTGATGACGAACCAGTAATTGCACAATGCTTCCTTGAAGATAGAAGTAAAAATAAAAATTGCTACCTCTCATATGAGAAACTAATTGTTGTAATTTCAGGACGTATTAGCAAATTTGAACTTGCAGATATAACCCAGTTATCATTTAAGCGAAAGTTGCTACTGTTACCACTTGTTTCTGGAGGTGTTTTAGCTCCATTTTCATTGATTGCAATTTTCAATGACGTTCTGAGCCTTTGGCTATTGCTCATTATGTTCATGTCAGGTTTACTATTGGCCTACTATGGCTTAGAAGGGCGAAATACGCTATCAATAACAACTAAGGTCAAAGAATACGACTACTTTATAGATACCCCTAGCCGGAACCTCAAGGCGTTCCTGGGATTTGTGTTAAGGATAAGAGACCATAAAGGGGAACCTAAATACTATATTTCTCTCCCCCCTACACTTCTAAAAAGGTCAAACGCTGTAATTGAACTCAGGGAAGAAGTAGAATTGTACGAAACACCTCCAAAACTGGATAGCACCCCGGTGTTTTTGATTGAACCTCTTAGATCCGGATTACAAGTAGTTTATCAAAGCAAGTCAAATGGTGAGGTAGTTCCTTATATTACAGGTAAAATTTCAATGAAAGACCTGGTACCCTTTCCTCAAGAGCGGCCTTGACACGGTCTTTATTATATTTGACTTAATAACAGATTTTCATGAAGTCTACTCAGGAGGGTAAAGAAAAAGTATATAAACCCATATTGGCCGGCACACAAGACTGGCCAGTTGTAAGACTTAGCAATAACCGAAAACAATTTATTGAACAAATAACGGACGAAGCCTTTCAAAAGCTTATCCGAACCAAGCAAAAACATGGCCTAAGAGAAGAATTAGAGACTACGCTATATCTCGAAAAACTAAGGATTAAGAAGAACCCCTGGGCCGTAGACCCTGAAGATGATTACTCCTTCTGGAATACGATCAAACATGAATTGGTAGAACTAGTCGGAAAAAATAATACCAAAGAAAAAGAAGAAGAAATTCTGAAAAGAATAATTTCAAGATACGCTAACGAGATTGCTGGTAATTTCAAGAAGAGCCGTTACAAATTGGCTCGTGAAATTATAAAGTTTGGATTCAGAAGATTACTAAATGCTACCAGAATTGGGGGAATCAAAGCACTCTTTAAAAGTAAGTATAAGCTGAATGACAAATTACAAATTAAAGGGAAAGCTAAACAACTTCGCAAGCTCGCCAAAATTGGTACTGTCGTAATGGTTCCGACACATTTCAGTAATCTTGACTCAATTCTCATCGGCTGGATTATTCACGTGTTAGGCCTGCCTGCATTCATTTATGGAGCTGGACTAAACCTATTTAACATTCGAATTCTGGCCTATTTCATGGAAAGCCTTGGCGCCTACAAAGTAGACAGACGTAAAAAAAACCCTATTTACCTTGAGACCCTCAAGACTTATTCCAAAGTAGCCATCGAAGAAGGTGCTCATAGTCTGTTTTTCCCAGGGGGAACACGCTCTCGGTCTGGAAAAATTGAAAATAGCCTTAAATTGGGCTTGCTTGGAACTGCCATGGAAGCGCAACGCTCGATATTTACACGTCACCCAAATAACGACGGTCGAAAAATTTTTGTAGTGCCGGTTACGATCAACTATAACTTTGTACTAGAAGCTCCTAATCTGATAAAAGACTATTTAAGCATAAAGGGCCAGGAAAGGTATTATGTGGAAAATGACGAATATTCTACTTCCTATAAGATGTTAAAGTTCCTGGTTAAATTCTTTACAAAAGGATCTAATATTTCAGTTTCTATTGGTAACGCCATGGACCTTTTAGGCAACTATGTTGATGACCACGGAAATAGTGTTGACAATAAGGGACGGATTATAAATACCAGGCACTACTTCACCTCAAATGGAGAAATTACAGTAGATGAACAGCGTGATCAAGAGTATACGCGCAAATTGAGCGGTATCATAATTAAAGAGTTTCACAGAATAAATAGAGTTTTTGCGAGTCATGTTGTGGCCTTTGTGGGCTTTAATATCTGGCGTAAACAGTATCAGAAACTTGACTTATATGATTTTCTAAGATTGCCGGAAGAAGACCTAGAGATTTCGTATGATTATTTCAGAGATGAATTCAGCAAAATAAGAGATTACATTTTTGTACTGAAAAAGAAGAATAAGGTTGGCATAGCGGGTCACTTAAAGGGAGACATTGATGAGGTCATATCAATGGGTATTTCCAATGTTGGAATGTATCATTCCAAACGCCCATTGCTATTGGTCAAAGGAAAAATCATAACCCAGGATTTGAACACATTATATTATTATCATAATCGCATGGATGGCTATGACCTCGACAAAAAATTCTAAGAAACCTGTTGGGGTAATTGGGGCAGGAAGCTTCGGTACTGCCATCGCTAACATACTTGCCTCAAATGCAGAGGTCTTTCTATATTCAAGAGATTCATCTGTCATTAAAACTATTGCCGAAACAAAAACGCACAGAGGCAGGCCCCTACATAAAAATATTACCGCGACTGGAGATATTAGCTATGTAGCGAATTCTTGTGACGTAATTTTCCCAATTATACCTTCGTCAGCATTTAGAACGGTAATGCAACAATTAGCTCCCTATTTGTACCCTTACCATATTCTAATCCATGGTACAAAGGGATTGGATATTTCTCTACCCAAAAAAAAGACATTGGGTACAATTACCACTTTGGATCGTGAAAATGTAATGACCATGAGCGAGGTCATTATGGATGAAAGTGTTGTCGAAAGAATAGGTTGTCTTGCCGGACCCAATATTGCCAAAGAAATGAGTTCCTATCAACCTGCGGCGACAGTTGTAGCCAGCCACTATGATGAGGTTATAAGTCAAGGAATAGAGCTGTTAAGAAATGACTATTTTCAAGTATATGGCAACAAAGATTTGATTGGTATAGAGCTTGCTGGGGTTCTTAAAAACATCATTGCCATAGCCTCAGGAGCTTTGAGCGGCCTTGGGTTAGGTGAGAACGCCAAAGGGTTACTTGTTAGTCGGGGAATGGTTGAGATGATTCATCTAGGTAAAGCCATGGGTGGCAATATTCCGGCCTTTCTGGGAGTAGCGGGAATCGGGGATCTTGTAACTACCTGTAATAGCTCCATGAGCCGAAATTTCACAGTGGGTTATCGACTAGCTCAAGGGGATAATTTAGACACGATTATAGAAACTATGGAAGAAGTAGCTGAGGGCGTCAATACCGTACAAATCGCTAAGAAATTTGCCAATGCGAACAAGGTTACTGTACCCATAACAGAGGTGCTTCATCGGATTTTATTTGAAGACCTTACCGCAGCGGAAGGTTTACAAATGCTTATGAAGTTTCCTTACAACATAGATATAGATTTTTTATAGTCCTTTTTTGATTTTCTCAGCCACCTCCACTAACTCGTCTTGAGAAGGATTCAATTTTGGCCTTGAAAAGTTAATGTCATCCATACTATTTAAAGGCACTAAATGTATATGAGTGTGCGGCACTTCAATTCCGATAACGGCTACCCCAACACGAAGACAAGGAATGGCATCTTTCAAAGCAACTGCAACTTTTTTGGCAAAAATATTAAGAGCAGATATCTCATCATCTTCAAGATCAAAGATATAATCAACCTCACGCTTGGGAACCACCAAACAATGTCCTGCAGTCAAAGGATTAATATCTAAGAATGCAATGTGCTCATCATCCTCGTCAATTATATGGCCAGGAACTTCCCTATTGATTATTTTTGTGAAAATGGATGACATTAAATAGAAATATCGATTATCTCAAACTCGATCTCTCCTCCCGGAGTCTTAATTTTTGCTAAATCCCCTGCCTTTTTGCCAAGCAACCCTTTACCTATGGGGGATTGAATAGAAATCTTACTGGCCTTAAGGTCGGCTTCTTCTTCTGATACCAATGTATAAGTAAAAGAGACTCCATTATTCTTATTCTTGATTTTTACCTTTGATAAAATGGAGACCTGCGAAGTATCCAAGGTGCTTTCATCAATTACGCGCGCATTACCTACAACGCTTTCCAACTGGGCTATTTTGGCCTCAAGGTGGCCCTGGGCGTCCTTTGCAGCATCATACTCGGCATTTTCGCTTAGATCACCTTTATCGCGCGCTTCGGCTATTTGCTTCGCAATATCTGCTCTTCCTTTTGTCTTGAGTTCATTTAGCTCATTTTTGAGTTTATCTAACCCTTCTTTGGTGTAATATGCTATGTTACTCATAATCCGTTTTTCTAGTGGTCTATAAAAACAAAGAACGGCCACATGACTGCAACCGTTTCTAACAAAATCATTGATTTACTACGGCAAATGTAGATTAATCTCGCAGAATCACAAAAGGATCACTTACCTACAAGCTCAGGGATATCTGATTTTATTTGAGCAAATATCTCATCATCAAACTTTGCCAGATATAGTGTTTTAGCCTTTGTAAGTTGCTCTATCGTCAACCCTTTGGCTCCTCGTAGGTCTGCTTTGTACAAGCTTGCATTTTCAAAATCTGCCCCGGTGAGGTAGCACCCTGTAAGGTCCGCTTCCATCAAAAAAGCATTAGAAAAATCAGTCTTTATTAAGAAGGCATTTTGCAGCTGTGCTTTGATAAGATATGCATCCTTAAAATTTGCTCCACTTGCATAAGCGCCCTTTAATAATGCCTGGTTAAGGTTTGAGTTTTCGAGATTAGTCTGGTTAAGTCGAGTATTTTCCAGATTCGTTTCGATCAAAAAAGCATTACTAATATCAGCCGAGTTCAAATTTGAGCCTTTTAGATTAACATAATTAAGGTTAGTCCTGGACAGGTGGCAGTTAACCAAATTGATCTCATTTATATTATGCCTATTTAACCTTTTGATGTTTCCCACGGTTCTGAAGGCCGCTTCTTCAGATTCCCACAACCGGAAATCATCTATCTCATCCCTATAGGTTCGGATCCTTTGTCTAACCTCTCCATTCTTATTTAACCAAAAAATCAGGATACCAATCACTGCGATGTCGAATAGCATACCATGTGCCTCGGCCAGCACCTGGCCAAAAAAAGTATCAAAATCCTGAAGATAATACTTCAGACTAAGCCCTAATACGATAACCGTGAGCACCCCTAATACTATAGACGAGGTTAGAATGGGCTTCTCAATAATTGAGTTAATATATTCCTTTAACCTTTTATATTGACTGCTTAAAAACATTAAATACTTAACCGAAAAAAAATGTCGTAGTAACGATGTTAATTAAATTGAGACGAAAAAAGAAACCCCTAGATTTTGGATCTATTGATTATCATGTAATAATCAGGGGTTAAATGTCATCAAAAAAGCCTTTATTTTTTCCAATAGCACCTCATTAATGCGTATATATGATTCAAAGCTCCAACCTGCCACATGTGGAGAAAGTATGATTTTATGATTTTTAATTATCCTATTAAATGTTATTTGCTGATAATCAGCAAGATGGTTAATTTTTTCGTTCTCCAGAACATCTAATGCCGCCCCCAGTATTCGATTATTATCTAATTGATCCAATAAGTCATCCAATCTTAAAATTTCGCCTCTGGCGGTATTAACGAGAAATATCGGCTTCTCAAAGCTTGAAAGATACTTCGAATCGATCAAACCTGTTGTTTCTTCAGTTAAGGGGACATGGATGCTGAAAACATCAGCTTTCTCAAAAATCTCATCCATAGAAGATTCTACGGCGTGCATGTCGGAAAATGACTGCTTATATTTATCGTAGGCCAGAACGTGACAACCTAGAGCAGTCATCTTTTGGGCAACTGCCATACCCATAAAACCATATCCCAGTAAACCCACTGTTTTACCTGAGAGTTCAATTCCTCTGTTACCCTCGCGGTCCCAGATGTTATTTCTTATCTCTCCGTCACCCTTTTTCAAATTATTCATCATTGAAAGCAGCATTCCGAGAACGTGCTCGCCAACAGCATTTCTATTTCCCTCGGGTGCATTGAAAATAGTAATTCCAGCGTTTTCAATTGCCGATACATCAAGCTTGTCGATACCAGCTCCAGCTCTTGCTATCCATTTGAGGCGGGTAGCCGCCTCAATAAATTCCTTATCTATGTTGGTCTTACTTCTAATGATTAAGCCTTCGTATTCACCTATTATTTCTAACAGTTCCTGCCTGGTAATAGTGGGAGTGTATTCAGCCTCAATACCGACCTCCTCAAGCATGGGTAAGATGGTCTCATGCATTTTATCCGCTATGACACACTTCATCACAAAAAAAGATGGACCGTATAAAAATAAATCGCGAGCCCAAGTAGGTCATTTAAAGTTGTAATAAATGGACCTGAGGCGAGGGCAGGATTAAAGCCAAACCGGTTCAAAATGAGAGGTGTTAATGTACCTAGAAAGGAGGCAATGATCACCACACAAAAAAGGGCTGTTGAAACAATAGTTGCAAGACTTCCGGTACCATCAGTAATCAAGTTAAAGCCATAGACCATTAATGAGAGAACTAAACCGTTCAGTACCGCAACCAAAAAGACCTTTAACAATCGATTAAAGAGGCTATCACTAAAGGCTGATGGATTGGCAAGGCTTTGAACCACAATCGATGAAGATTGAATACCTACATTGCCCCCAGTAGCTTGAATAAGTGGTATAAAAAAGGCGATAGCCGTTATTCTCATTAAATCCTCTTCAAAGATACCTATAAATTTTGCACTGATGAAGCCTCCTAGTACACCTACAATAAGCCATGGGAGCCTTGCCCGGGTCAGCATCCAAACACTATCGTCTTCTTCAACATCCTCAGTAATACCTGCCATTGCGTTACGCTCTTCCTCAGCCAGCTCCGTAATGACATCTACAACATCATCTATGGTAATTCTACCCAAAAGCCTTCCTTGAACGTTTACTACTGGAACCGCATCCAAATCATATTTTCGCATTAGTTGAGCCACTTCTTCCTCTGAAACAAACGTCTCTACAGAAACAATATCAGACTCAAAAATATCGCCGATTTTGGTAGTATCGTTCGCCAGAATTATTCGCTTCAAAGAGACCCGACCCAGAAGAATATCGTGATCATCGACAACATATACGGAATAAACTTTTTGAACGTTCTCAGCTTGTCTCCTTATCTCTTCAATACACTGAACGACGGTCCAGTTCTGATTAGCCTTAATGATCTCCTTGGCCATAAGACCTCCGGCTACGTCTTCATCGTAACGCAGCAGATCAAGAATATTTGCCTCCTTCTCATCATTATCTAATCCTGCAATCACCTTCTCGCGATCGACCAGCGGCAATTCGTTAAGGAGGTCAACCGCATCGTCAGAATCAAGATTAACAATGACGGAGGTCAATTCTTGATGCGAAAAAAGTTTCAGGAATTTTTCCCTGGTGTCTGGTTCCAGGCCATTTATAATCTCGGCCCGGTCATCAGCAGACAAGATATCAATTACATATTTTGACTCCTCAGAATCAAACTCTTCCAGAAGAGCTGATATATCCGCAGGTTTAACCCCGGTAAGGCTTTCAACTATAAACTTCTCATCTTTCTCCTGGACAGCCTGATGAAACCGTTCACGAAACTCATTTGAAAGTTCAAATTGAATTAGCTCTTCCACTGCTCAATTAGTTTGGCTATACTTATAAACTCCTGATAGGAAAGTGTTTCAGCACGTCGGTTTAACACCTCCAGATCAGATAGCTGGGGTGGCAAACTTAGAGGTTTTAAGGCGTTGCGCAATGTTTTACGCCTATTTTGAAAACCTTGCTTTACAAGTCTTTTGAAGACGGTGAAATCACAGTCTATATCAATGTTGGCCTTCCTTATTAACCGGATTACGCCTGAAAAAACCTTGGGAGGCGGATCAAAAACTTCGGGCCGGACATCAAACAGATATTCTAAGTCAAAAAAAGCCTGAAGTAACACGCTTAGAATACCATATTGCTTATTTCCTGGTGGAGAACAAAGTCTTACCGCCACCTCTTTTTGAAGCATACATACGACCTCTTTGACATGATATCTGTCCTCGATAATTTTAAAAAATATTTGAGACGAAATGTTATACGGAAAATTGCCGATGACCGTATATTGATCTGGCAAAAAGGATAAATCACTTTTTAGGTAGTCAGCCTCAATTATTTGATCACTGTATTGTGGATACTTTTTCAATAAAAAAAGAATTGATTCGGTATCAATGTCTACCAAAAATAGTTGTTCCACAGTTTCAAACAGGTACTTACTTAATACTCCGGTACCTGGACCAATCTCCAGAACGGCACCCTTATTACCTTCCAATGCCTCTACGATTTTTTGGGCGATGACTTCGTCTCTAAGGAAATGTTGCCCAAGGTATTTTTTGGCCCTTACCATATTTTGGATAAAATAGAATCTTGTAACTTTCGCTGGTGTGAATAGTTAAGCACGTTTTGAAAAGATAAGGATAAAACAAGTTATGAGCGATGTTGCACAAAACAAAACCCCGAAGATAGGAATAACCATTGGAGATGTAAATGGAATTGGCCCTGAGGTGATTATTAAGGTATTGCGCGATAATAGAATAACCAAGTATCTTATTCCAGTTATCTACGGCTCCGCAAAGGTGCTCTCGTATTACAGAAAATCGCTAAGCCTGGAAGACTTCCAATACAGCCAGGTAAAACCAGAAAATGGTATAATTCCTAAGAAGACTAACGTCGTAAACTGTTGGCAGGAAATGATAGAGATAGAAGTTGGGTCTAACACAAAACCTGCGGGTATGGCTGCCTTAAAAGCATTACAAAAAGCGGGTAACGATTTAAAAGAAGGAATAATTGATGCTGTAGTTACGGCTCCTATTAACAAAGGTAATATCCAATCCGATGAGTTCAATTTTCCGGGTCATACGGAGTTTTTTACCAATATCACAGATCAAAAAGATAGCTTGATGCTCATGGTGAGCGAAACGCTTAGAGTAGGGGTCGCCACAGGCCACATGCCCTTGACACAAGTTTCAGAAAATATTACTACCGAAAACCTCTACAGCAAGCTGACCATTTTGATTAATACGCTTAAAAAAGACTTCAGTATTAATAAACCAAAAGTTGCTATTCTTGGATTAAATCCTCACGCCGGAGAAGAAGGACTTTTAGGAAATGAAGAAAATGAAATTATTCGTCCGTTAGTCAAAGAATTCAAAAATGAAGGCCATTTGGTATTTGGTCCTTTTCCTGCGGATGGATTTTTTGGAAAAGGTGAATTTAAAAAATTTGATGGCATACTTGCCATGTATCACGATCAGGGGTTAATCCCATTCAAAACCATGGCTCATCAATCCGGCGTTAATTATACAGCCGGACTTCCGGTGATACGTACCTCACCTGATCACGGTACCGCCTATAGCATAGCAGGACAGGGAGTTGCCGATGAATCGTCAATGAGAAGTGCAATTATGATGGCGTATGATGTATTTAAAAGCCGAAAGATGAATTAAATAACCAACTTTTATTAAATTTTACGTTTAAACATTGAAAGTCTTACAGCTATCTTACAAAGCATTATGCTTAACTGACTAAAAAGATTAAATTTAAATTTAGTATTAATCAGCACAATGGACATTGTAACCCGAAAGCAACTCAACATACTGATACAACTTGCGGAAATTGACAAACACTTCTCACCTCTAGAAAGACAACGAATTTTTGATCTTGCACGTAAGCGCAAATTTCCTCAGGAGGAAGTAAAAGAATTGATCAGAAACCCTGAACCTATTGGGACGCTTGGAGCACTGTCCAATGACCAACGCTTTGACTATTTATTTAACCTTATCGACCTAATGCTGGCCGATAAAAAGATATTCGAAAACGAGCTGGTTTTTTGTAAAGACATCGCTATAAAATTAGGTTTCAAAAAAGATGTGGTTGAGTTTCTCAAAGACTCCATCTACAAGCTTGAATCCGACAAATTGAAACAGCACATTTTCACTGAATATACCTGATCCTCATATTTTTAATGAGGGCTATTTAGTTTCCAATTATCTTCCTAACTTTGCAAGCTCAATTTTGAGGAGTGATATGAGAGGATCTGAAAAATTCAAAATTGACATTTACAAGTTAAGCAACGGAGAACATCACTACGATTTTGTAGTTGAAAAAGTCTTTTTTGACGAACTACCGATTGGCGATATTCTCGAAGGTGAAGGATTTGTAAACGTCATCCTGAACAAAGGTGAATCTCTAATAGAAGCTAATTTTAAGATTGAAGTTAAAGTCAAATTGGAATGTGATCGAAGTTTGGAAATCTTCCCATTTGACATTGTCAAGAACGAACATCTGATTTTCAAGTTTGGGGAAGAGAATGTTGAACTTGATGATAACATTATAATGATTCATAGGGATACTCAGCGTCTGGATTTAGCACATTACCTGTATGAATTTATTCAAATGGCTGTTCCTATGAAGAAACTGCACCCAAAGTTTGGTGAAGACAACGGTGAAGACGAGTTGATTTACAAGTCACAAGAGCTTAACCAGAAGTCAAAGTCTGACCCTCGTTGGGAAAAATTGAAGAGTTTAAAAAAATAAAAGGGAATAAAAAAATAGTACAATGGCTCATCCTAAAAGGAAAATATCCAAATCGCGAAGAGACAAAAGAAGGACGCACGTTAAAGGCCAAGCTAAAAATTTGGCGATCTGCCCAACAACTGGAGAATTTCATCTTCCTCATCGAGCTTTCTGGCACGAAGGCAAACTTTACTACAAGGGTAAAGTAGTAATGGAGAAAGAGGTTCTTGCCTAAGGGTAGCCTAAAGTGAAAATTGCATTAGATGCAATGGGGGGCGATTATGCCCCGGACTCAACAGTTCACGGTGCAATGCTTGCCAGTCAGGAACTACCTGATGGTTGTAAGCTCGCTTTAATAGGCAAGAAAAATCTTATTGAAGAAAAGCTTTCCCAATTTGATAAGACCACGGATAACATAGAAATTATTGATGCGGAAGGTGTTATTGAAATGGGGGAACATCCTACCAAGGCATTCTCCACAAAGCCTAATGCCAGTATTCCGATAGGATATGGTTTACTGAAATCGGGTCAAATCCAGGCTTTTAGTGGCGCTGGTAATACAGGCGCTATGCATGTGGGTGCTATGTTTACCATTAAAGCGATTGAAGGAATTATTCGTCCTGGCATTGCTGGTTTCGTCCCTAAAGAAGCCGGAGGTTTCGGCGTAATTATGGATGTAGGGGCAAATGCTGATTGTAAACCCGATGTCCTTTATCAGTTTGGACAAATTGGATCACTTTACTCCAAACACGTTTTTGGCATTAAACAGCCCAAAGTAGGGCTAATGAACCTCGGGGAGGAAGAACAAAAAGGAACTCTTTTGACCCAAGCTGCGCACCAGCTTTTTAAAATTGGGTCAAAACTAAATTTTGTTGGGAATATTGAAGGTCGAGACCTCTTTAATGATAAGGCTGATGTCATTGTTTGTGACGGTTTTACTGGAAACGTAATATTGAAAATGGCGGAGTCTTTTTTTGATATGATCCAGGAGCGAAAAATTAATGACCCTTATTTTAACAGATTTAATTACGAAGAGATCGGAGGAAGTCCTATTTTAGGCATAAATGGAAATGTCGTTATTGGACATGGAGTATCAAGTGCTAAAGCCATCAAGAACATGATTTTACTTTCTGTAAAGATGGCTGAATCTAACATTCATTTAAAAATCAAAGAAGAATTAAAAGCATAGCTTATTATGGCTAAAACCAGAGCCGCAATCACCGGTGTTCAAGGATATGTGCCGGACTACATCTTGACCAATCAAGAGTTGGAGACCATGGTGGAAACCAGCGATGAGTGGATTACCAGTCGCACAGGAATTAAAGAAAGGCGCATATTAAAAGGTGAAGGCAAAGGAACGAGTGTTATGGGAATAGAAGCAGTAAAAGGTCTGCTGGAAAAAACCAACACGAGGGCGGAAGATATTGAGTTAATCATATGCGCAACAGTGACTCCCGACATGACTTTCCCATCTACTGCCAACGTAATCTCAGCAGGAGTTGGCGCCATTAACGCTTTCAGTTACGATATTTCTGCTGCTTGTTCCGGATTTCTTTACGCCTTAACCACGGCGAGTCAATTTATAGAAACTGGCCTTTACAAAAAGGTAATCGTTATTGGGGCTGATAAAATGTCATCTATCATTGATTATAAAGACCGGACGACCTGTATTATTTTTGGTGATGGCGCCGGGGCGGTTCTTTTAGAACCCACAGAAGAAGAGTTTGGGATTATAGATTCTATTCACAAAAGTGATGGAACGGGAGCAGAGTTTTTAAATATGAAAGCTGGAGGAAGTCGGTATCCGGCTACACATGAGACTGTCGACAATATGTGGCATTATGCCAGACAGGATGGAGCTACTGTATTTAAATTTGCAGTTACCAACATGGCTGATTATGCGGCAAAGATCATGGAGAGAAATAGTCTTTCAGCAGATGACGTAGATTGGCTCGTACCCCATCAAGCAAACAAGCGTATTGTGGATGCTACCGCCCACCGTATGGGTGTTACTGAAGATAAAGTGATGATGAATATTGAGAAGTACGGAAACACAACCGCTGGTACTATTCCATTATTACTTTGGGACTATGAAAAACAACTTAAAACAGGAAACAATTTAGTTTTAGCAGCATTTGGCGGGGGTTTCACCTGGGGAGCAACCTATCTTAAATGGGCTTATAACGGCTAAAATTGGTTTTTCTGAATGTATTAATAACTTAGATCAAATTTTCGCTTTATGGCCAGCACCGCCGATTTTAAAAATGGATTGTGCATTGAATACAATCATGATATCTATAGTATTGTTGAATTTCAACATGTTAAGCCAGGCAAGGGCCCTGCCTTTGTGCGCACCAAGCTAAAAAGTATTCGTACAGGAAAAGTTGTAGATAACACATTCACAGCAGGTCATAAAGTTACAACAGCCAGAATTGAACGACGTCCCCATCAGTTTTTGTATAAAGATGATATGGGTTATCACTTTATGGACAGTGAAAGCTACGAACAAACGGCGATTGATGAAGAATTGATAACAAATCCTGGTCTAATGAAAGATGGTCAGGAAGTAGAGGTTCTTGTTCACGCTGAAGAAGAGGAAATCCTGGGATGTGAACTTCCGCAATTCGTGGAGCTCATTATTACATATACCGAGCCTGGCCTAAGAGGTGATACCGCGACAAACGCCTCAAAACCCGCCACTGTGGAAACTGGCGCTACCGTACAGGTACCTTTGTTCATAAATCAAGACGAAAAAATAAAAATAGACACTCGAACCAATGCCTACGTGGAACGGGTAAAGGAATAATTTTCAACCAAAGTCATTGATATGAAGTCAAAAGAAATACGAGATCTAATCGATTTTATTGCTCAAACTGGCCTGAATGAGGTTAACATAGAGACTGAAGAAATCAAGCTCGCTATTAAAAGAGCTCCTGATGTTAAAACTAAAATCGTTGAAACAGGTATTGCGGCCGTACCGTCCGCACCGGCTCCGGTTCCCGTAGTCTCTACTCCTACGCCGGCATCAGAGCCAGCTCCAAAGGAAGCAGCTCCAAAAGAAGAGGCCAGTGGGAATTACATTGAGGTAAAGTCTCCTATGATTGGTACATTTTATAGGTCTGCTAACCCCGATAGCCCGGCCTTCGTTTCAGTAGGGGATAAAATCGAAAAAGGTCAACCCGTCTGTATTGTTGAGGCTATGAAACTCTTCAATGAAATTGAGTCTGAAGTCAGCGGAACGGTTGTAAAAGTAATGGTTGAGAACGCCTCTCCTGTGGAGTATGATCAAGTCTTATTCTTGGTAGACCCTTCTTAAAATCAAACTTTTATTCTTAACAACTAACCAAGAATATTGTGTTTAACAAAATACTTATAGCTAACAGAGGAGAGATTGCCCTACGTATTATTCGTACCTGTAAAGAAATGGGCATTAAAACTGTCGCTGTTTATTCATTGGCAGACAAAGATAGTCTACACGCCAAATTCGCTGATGAAGCAGTGTGTATTGGAAAAGCTCCTAGTACAGATTCCTACCTCAACATTCCTAATTTGATAGCGGCCGCTGAAATTACAAATGCTGATGCCATACATCCAGGATATGGATTTCTGGCCGAAAACGCCGAGTTCAGTGCGGTATGCGAAGAATATAACATCAAATTCATTGGCGCATCACCTGAGATGATCAATAAAATGGGTGATAAGGCTACAGCCAAAGCAACAATGATAGCGGCAGGCGTACCATGCATTCCAGGTTCTGACGGTCTTCTCGAATCGGTAGAAGAAGGCATGAAAATCGCTAAAAAAATCAAGTACCCCGTCATTCTTAAGGCTACTGCCGGTGGTGGTGGCCGCGGTATGAGAATCGTAAAGAAAGAATCAGAATTTAAGGCAGCATGGGATTCTGCACGCCAGGAATCTGCAGCGGCTTTCGGCAACAATGGAATGTATCTAGAAAAGTTTGTTGAGGAACCACGTCATGTCGAAATTCAGGTGGTGGGAGATAGTAAGGGAAAGGCATGTCATCTTTCAGAACGAGATTGCTCTATTCAAAGGAGACACCAAAAACTAGTTGAAGAAACCCCCTCACCAGTAATGACTGTCTTTCCTGAGCTCCGAACGAAAATGGGAGATGCTGCAGTAAAAGCAGCAGAAGCTATTGCTTACGAAGGTGCTGGAACTGTAGAATTTCTGGTAGACAAAAATGGTGATTTCTATTTTATGGAAATGAACACCCGTATACAGGTTGAACACCCAATCACGGAAGAAGTGACAGACTACGACCTGATAAAAGAGCAGATTAAGGTAGCTGCGGGTATTGAAATATCCGGTAAAAATTACGAGCCTAATCTTTACGCTATGGAGTGCCGCATTAATGCAGAGGATCCCGGTAATGACTTTAGGCCTTCTCCTGGTAAAATCACCAACTTACATATGCCTGGCGGCCATGGGGTGCGAATTGATAGTCATGTATATACAGGCTATGTGATCCCACCTAACTACGATTCTATGATTGCCAAACTAATTGTTAGTGGTCAAACAAGGGAAGAAGTGGTAACCAGAATGAAAAGAGCCTTATCAGAATTCGTTATTGAGGGTATAAAAACGACAATCCCTTTTCATTTGAAGTTAATGGATGATAAGACTTTTCAGAGCGGTATGTTTACTACGAAGTTTCTGGAAGATTTCGACTTCAGTGATCTAAACTAATTTTTGAGCCCTTTAAAAGGGCTCTTTTTTGTAATGCAATTTCAACTAAGGACAATAGTATTAATCACTAGTTTTTTACCTGGAATAGTATTGGCACAAAAACAATCACTTATCACTTTCGGCCCTTCGGCAAATAGTTATCGCGGTGAACTCTCTGATTACACTAACTGGTCAGGTGGAATTCAAGCAGGTTGGATCTTTGATGCGAACAAAAAATTTAGCGGCTCTCTGCAAGCGGGTTTTGCAACGGCTAGTGGATCGGACAGAAACTTTGCCCTGCAACTTAACTCCAGTGACCCCGACATTAATACTTTCGTAAAAACAAACTTCTTATTTATCAATTATGCACTAAGATTTACCTTTCTTAGAAAGGAGGGCATCTCAGCTTACTTGAGTCAGGGAGTTGGCTTTATGCGGTTTAGCCCTAATGACGAGTTTGGTGACAATCTTATAGACCAGGATAACACCAGGGCACCAAATGAGAATTACAGGAATATTTCATTCATGCTTCCAACAGGTCTCGGGGCTACTTACCTGCTGGGCAATGGATTTGGAGTCAATCTGGAAATTAGTCTTTTGAACATAACTTCGGACTACTTTGACAACATTTCCGAGTTTGGTGAGAATGGCTCAGATAATATTTTGTCCACCAGGCTTTTACTGCTGGTCCCCTTCAATAGATGAGCCACCTTCAATAACTCTGATAAGTTCGTCATACCAATCCTTGCCGTATTTTCTAATTAAGGGTTCCTTAAGAAATTTATATACAGGCACGTTCAACTGCGAGCCCAGATCGCAAGCAGGACTGCAAATATCCCATCGGTCATAGTTTAGAGCCTCAAACTCGGAGTATTTGGTTGTTCTGATCGGGTACAAATGACAACTGATTGGTTTTTTAAAATCAATCTTACCCTCCAGATGAGCCTGCTCGATTCCACACTTAAGAATGCCCCTATCATCATACACGGCGTATGCACACTCCTTCCCATCAACAGTTGGCGTAGAATAATCACCATCTTCATCTAAAACATAGGTGCCTTGCTCTTCGATAGCATTAATACCTTCTTTGCTAAGGTATGGCTTAACCGTATCGTATATCTCTTTCAGAATCGGAAGTTCATCTTGTTCCAATGGCGCACCCAGATCACCTTCCACACAACACGCTCCCTTGCATTTTTCCAGATTACAAACAAAGAATTGCTCTTTTATATCGTCTGAGAGTATAGTTTTTTCAAGTTCTATCACGGGTTCAAAGTTAATACAGCCCTAAAGAAAATAATTACATATCCCACACTCTTATATACTGAATCTACGGCATCAGTAACAATACAAACAAGTTTTTAAATGAACGCTAATCTAATTCATTTTGAGCGCGGCAAAATGTAACTTGCGAAGTCATCTTAAAACACGATATGCAGTACCTGGAAAGTCTGAACGAGCCGCAGCGAGAGGGAGTAGAAAATACAGATGGACCTGTAATGATTATAGCCGGGGCAGGCTCAGGAAAAACAAGAGTCTTGACGTATCGTATCGCTTATTTGATCGATCATAAGCAGGTTGATCCATTCAATATTCTGGCCCTGACCTTTACCAATAAAGCGGCTAAGGAAATGCGAGATCGAATTGAGGGTGTAGTAGGCACAGAAGCGAGAAACCTTTGGATGGGCACATTCCATTCCGTATTCGCCCGTATTTTACGCGCAGAGGCCGACAGGTTGGGATACCCTAATAACTTCACAATTTACGACACAGAAGATTCCAAATCACTTATTCGCTCTATAGTCAAGGAGCTAAACTTAGATGACAAGGTCTACAAGCAAAATGTGGTTCTGAATCGGATTTCCGGTGCTAAAAACAGGTTGATTTCATGGCGTGAATATCTAAACAACCCAATTTATCGAGCTGATGACGAAAGCAATATGAAACCGGAGCTCGGTAAAATCTATAAAATCTACAGCGAGCGCTGTTTCAAGGCTGGAGCAATGGATTTTGATGACCTCTTGTTCAACACCAATGTGCTTTTTAAAGAACACATAGATGTATTGAACAAATACCAGCAACGCTTTCATTATGTAATGGTAGATGAGTTCCAGGATACTAATATTTCACAATATCTCATCACGAAGAAGCTAGCGGCCGTTCGACAAAATATCGCCGTTGTCGGAGATGATGCCCAAAGCATCTACGCTTTCAGGGGCGCTGATATTCAGAATATCTTGAATTTTGAAAAGGACTATCCAGACCTTAGGGTCATTAAGCTTGAGCAGAACTATCGTTCAACAAAGAATATCGTGAATGCCGCCAACTCGGTTATTCTCAAGAACCGAGCCCAACTCAAAAAAAATGTATGGACATCTAATGATGACGGGCATCTCATCGAACTTCTTCGAGCGAATAGTGATAATGAAGAGGGGAGACTAGTGGCTTCATCCATTTTTGAAGAAAAAATGAACGTCCAGCTTAAAAATAGTGAAGTTGCTGTTCTTTACAGAACCAATAGCCAATCGCGAGCAATTGAAGAAGCCTTGCGTAGGATGAATATTAAATATAAAATTATTGGAGGCCTTTCATTCTATCAACGCAAAGAAATCAAAGATCTGATTGCTTATTTGAGGTTCAGTATCAATCATAACGATGAAGAGTCTTTTAAAAGGATAATCAACTATCCCAGACGTGGTATTGGAGACACCTCGGTGAGTAAGATAATTGTGGCCGCTAATGATCATGCCATACCCCTTTGGGAGGTTTTGGAGAATGCCAGCTCATTCCTTAGTGGAAGAGCCGCCAATGCGGTTTTAGACTTCGTAACTCAAATAAAAAGATTTAAGCTGGAACTGGAGTCTAAGGACGCTTTTGAATCAGCCACTCAGATAGCAAAAACATCCGGTATTCTCAAAGAATTGTACGATGATAAGACCGTGGAAGGTCTAAATCGCTACGAGAATGTACAGGAACTTCTTAATGCGATCAAAGAGTTTGTCGAAGATCCGGAAAAAGAGGACCGAAGTCTCAACGCCTTTCTACAGGATGTTGCCCTACTTTCAGCGGTAGATAATGATAAAGATGACGACGATGAGAAGGTTACCTTAATGACCATTCATATGGCTAAAGGTCTAGAATTTCAGCATGTCTATATTGTTGGGCTTGAGGAAGATCTGTTCCCTTCCCAAATGATGTTAAGCAGCCGAGCGGATCTTGAGGAAGAACGACGCCTTTTCTACGTGGCTATTACCAGAGCCAAAAGCAAGCTTTTCCTGACCTACGCGTTGAGTAGATACCGTTTTGGTCGATTAAAAAACTGTGAACCGAGCAGGTTTGTTGAGGAAATTGACCCTATCTACATCAAACTAAATAAGAAATATTCCAAGCCAGAACCCGTTTATTCTGAAAATAAATCTGACGTGACCAAGAATTTCGTTTCCGGAATGCGTAAAACCGTATCATCTCAGCCTGTTAAGAAAAGTAACTACAAGCCTTCTCCTGACTTTGCACCGAGTGATACATCAAACCTGCAGGCCGGGATGAAAGTGGAACACCCAAAATTCGGATATGGAATGGTGATAGAGCTGGATGAAAGTGGGGCGAATCGCAAAGCCAAGGTCAGCTTTGATGACTTTGGAGAGAAGACATTATTACTTAGCTTTGCTAAGCTTAGAATTCACAATAATTAGCGCTTATCTTAAAATAACCTCATAGAAGGTTCCAATAAACTTTAGATGAATTATAACACAAGCCTCTCTCCCGTTATACTCAAAGAGTATGGAAGAAACATTGAAAAGATAGTAGCCTACCTGCGTACTATTGAAGACAAAGAAAAGAGAACAAAATACGCCCACACTCTGGTGGAGCTAATGAAACAAATTGCTCCGTCAGTTAAAGAAACCAACGAAACCAATCAGAAACTCTGGGACGATATGTTCATAATGGCAGGGTTTGATTTGGATGTGGATAGCCCCTACCCTGTTCCCGATAAGGATGTACTTACCAAACCTCCTCAGAGGGTCGCGTACGTAAATAACAGGATCAAATACAAGCATTACGGCAGGAACATAGAACTTCTGGTAAAAGAGGCCATAAAAAAAGAGGACCCTCAGGAGCGTGAAGACGCTATTATTTATATTGGTAAACTCATGAAGAGCTTTTACAGTAGTTGGAATAAGGAGGTCATAGATGATGCTGTTATCCTTGAAAATATCAAGTCCATATCCGGAGGTGAACTTGACATAGACCTTAGTAAGGTAAAGGACGATAATTTATTTGAGCGACTTTATAAAGATAAACGTAAGCCAGGCATGAACCGTCACCAAGGTGGAAGATCTGATAATCGTGGAAAAGGTGGAGGTAGAGGCAGAAACCGAGGTCGCAGAAGAAACTAGATGAGCTCATTTAAAATTCGTGGGGGAAAATCTTTATCGGGTGAGATTACTCCACAAGGCGCCAAAAATGAAGCCTTACAAATTTTATCCGCCACCCTTTTATCAGAAGAGCCGATTACTATTCGGCGAGTGCCCAACATTGTAGATGTCAATAGATTAATCGAGCTCATTGGTGATATGGGCGCCAAAGTTGAAAAGTTGGGTAAAGACATCTACCGATTTACCTGTAAAGATATTGATGTTCACTTCCTTGAAAGTGATGAATACGCCGAAAAAGCTGCCTCCTTAAGAGGTTCTATCATGATCTTAGGGCCACTTTTGGCAAGATACGGAAAAGCAAAAATTCCGAGACCAGGTGGGGATAAAATAGGCAGAAGAAGGTTAGACACTCATTTTATTGGTTTTCAAAATCTTGGAGCCAAGTTTGACTATTCCAAAAAAGAAGGCTTTTACAGAATAGATGCATCCGATCTTAAAGGTTGCTATATGCATTTAGATGAAGCATCGGTGACTGGTACGGCGAATATCATAATGGCCGCTGTATTAGCCAAGGGCAAGACCACTATTTACAATGCAGCCTGCGAGCCCTATCTACAGCAACTGTGCAATATGCTTAACCGTATGGGAGCAAAGATTACCGGAGTAGGCTCCAACTTACTTCATATTGAAGGGGTAAATAAACTAGGAGGTACTGAACATACCCTCCTGCCCGATATGATAGAGGTAGGTAGTTTTATTGGTTTAGCTGCTATGACGCAAAGCCAAATCACCATAAAGGACGCAGGTGTAGAACATCTTGGTTTGATCCCTGAAGTCTTCAGTAGGTTAGGAATTAAGTTGGAAATTAAGGGAAACGACATCACTATTCCAGCACAAAGGCGCTATGAAATCGAAACGTTCATCGACGGTTCCATAATGACTGTTGCTGATGCGCCTTGGCCTGGTTTCACTCCAGACTTATTAAGCATTGTACTTGTCACAGCTATTCAGGCCAACGGAACAGTGCTAGTACACCAGAAAATGTTTGAAAGTCGCTTATTTTTTGTAGACAAGCTCATTGATATGGGGGCACAAATCATCTTGTGCGATCCCCATAGAGCCACAGTAATAGGCTTAGATAGAAAACAGTCACTTCGAGGCATAACCATGAGTTCCCCGGATATTCGTGCTGGAGTGTCACTATTAATAGCCGCTTTATCTGCTGAAGGTGAAAGTACGATCCTGAATGTTGAGCAAATTGACCGTGGCTATCAGGACATCGAAGAGCGCCTCAGAGCACTTGGTGCAGATATTCAGAGAGTGAGCTAAAAAGTCTTTGAATAGTTACTTTAGCTCATTATATTTCGCGCAAAATCAACTTAAACTATGGAATATTTAGAACAAGCTAAAAACCTCCTGATGACATATGGTGTTGATTACGGATTGGCGATTGTGAAAGCCATAATCATACTTGTCATTGGCCTGTGGATTATCAAGGCGCTGCGAAATGGATTCAGCAAGTTATTAGATAAACGGAATATTGATGCGTCACTGAAACCCTTTTTAAGAAGCCTATTATATAATATTCTCCTGGTGTTATTGATCCTGAGTGTACTAAGCACACTGGGCATCCAAATGACCTCTTTCGTGGCTATTATTGGTGCCGCCGGTTTGGCAGTGGGTTTAGCATTACAAGGTACTCTACAAAACTTTGCGGGAGGGGTTATTATTTTAGTTCTGCGGCCATTTAAGGTAGGTGATTATATAGACGGTGGAGGGCATTCCGGTACCGTAAAGGAAATACAAATATTCAATACTGTCTTAATGACGCCTGATAACAAAAAAATCATTATCCCTAACGGTGGGCTCTCAAACTCATCAATAACTAATTTCTCTGCTGAACCCACACGTAGGGTAGATCTTGTGTTTGGTGTCGGTTACGATGATGATATCAAAAAGGCGAAAGACCTTTTAGAAACCATTGTAAGCAGTGATGATCGAGTATTAAAAGATCCGGCACATCAAATTGCCGTAAGCGAATTAGCTGATAGTTCGGTAAATTTTGTAGTTCGCCCTTGGGTAAATGCAGCTGACTACTGGGGTGTCTATTTTGACTTACATGAAAAAGTCAAAATAGAGTTTGACAAGGCCGGTATATCTATTCCGTTTCCTCAAAGAGACGTACACATCTACAACGAAAAATAATTCTCGATCAAATAATTTTAAAGGGGGTGTCTCAAAAGGCAAGTCATCTTGAGTTTGCGAAGGATCTCACTAAGTTGAGTGTGACTATTTGACGAGCTTAGTAAGATTCTTCCTCCGTCAGAATGACTTGAATTATTGGTTTTCTGTCTTTTGAAACACTCTCTTTTTTTGTTACTTCCGTTCGCTTTATTATCTAAAACCCTGGGCTAATTGCAGAGTGACCACCTAAATTTGTTAGTTTGTACCTATTTTTGAGAGCATGATCATACAATACAAAAGGAAGCATATCAACCTGCATCTATTCTTTGGTTTAAGTTGGCTGGGACTAGCTACTGTATCAATTTTCATTGGTGACAATATCCGATGGACTGATTTCGGTCAATTCGTAATATCAGGTGCCTATATATCGATTTATTTCTACACACTAAGTCGACAGTATCTTACCATTAAAGATGGCTATATTCAAGAAAACAAACTATTCGGAAAGCGGATAAAGTTGGCAGAAGTACAATATATGAAGGAATTTGCCGGTGATTATATTCTTCGAACTGACAAAGCCGAGCTTACAATAAATACTACATTAATCAATTCGGAATCTCATTCGCGACTTAGGTCTGAACTGGATAAGTTGGATTTAAAGTGGGCCTGAATTTAAATAAAATTGGTTTAGCTATATTCTTCTTATGGCTAATCGCCTGTGCTAAAGTACCTGAACAACAAACTGATAATTTAAGCAACAATCCCGAAACTGCGCCTTCCAAGTCAACAGGTGCTGACATTAATTATTCAGATTTCTTAGGTCATTTTTTTCTTCCGGCAAGTGACCGTTTAACACCTGAAGAGCGTAAAGCTCACTATGACGTAAGATTTGGTAATTATTCACTAATGATAAAAAAGTGTTCAGATTTCGGCATTTGTGATGAACCAAAGGAATATGAATTAAGCTCCGCGTCTAAAGAATATGTCATATTTCAACTAAAAGGGACTATGAAAGACTCTCTATCAACATGTATGTTTAAGGACGATCAACTACAAATTATGGAGTATGATTCTGCCCTCAAGCAATGGATTAAGCGCACATACATCTCAGACCTACCCTAGAAGCGAAAGTCAACCGCCTATTTCGTACTGCTGTACTTTTTAATCGCCAAA
>JBCCOE010000057.1:0-28965 GCA_039025475.1 Bacteroidota bacterium
ACAATTAAGTATCTATTTTAAAAAAAATATACGACAATCACACTTGATTGGTATCAGACTTAACACACAGACTAGGTAAACCACGCATTTGGAAATACCAGAATAACGGTAGAAGCGATGATTTCTAAATTTTCTATTTTTGTATTCCTAAATGAAGAAGTTTGTAATATCTACCTATACCCGAACGAAAACAATGAGTGGGGTGGTATTAGTGGTTTGGGTTACCGTATGTAGTCTATATACGTTATTATATTGGTTCATTCCTTTCACTTCTTTTAGTACAGGTTTCCTATTAGCTTCAGTTATTTCCTTGATCACGGCCTATCCGGTAGGTTGGATTATCTTATCTTATGCATCAAAGATGAAAAGTCAAAGCCAAATGGCCAAGGAAGATAATAAGGTGAAGGATAAGTTAATAAATATACTAGGCCATGATTTAAAAGGTCCGTTAAATAATATTAAGCAAACACTGGTGCTGCTTAATGATGGGCACATTAATCGAGACGAATTTGATCATTTATCAAAAAACCTTACCAAGGACGTAGATTCTACATTAAATCTGACTTCCAATTTGGTAAAATGGATTAATGTTCAGCAAAAAGACTTTAGACCGGAGATCCTACGAGTAAACATAGCAGAGTTGATTAAAGAGTGTATAACCTTATACGACCCAATAGCTCTGGAAAAAAACATTGAATTAGACTACTATAGTCCTATTAATTTAGAGATGGATACGGATCCGGAGATGATCAAAATAGTATTAAGAAACCTCATAGGCAATGCTATCAAGTTTTCCCATGCTCATAATAAAATTGACATTGATCATGATATATCAGGTACTGAAGTCACCTTTTCAATTGCTGACTACGGAATAGGTATGTCACCTCAAGATGCAAAAGCTCTTTTCTCACTGAATGAAGTAAAAAGCCAGGTTGGAACCAACCAGGAAAAAGGAACGGGCTTAGGGATGAATCTTTGCAAAACGGTTGTGAATAAACTCGAGGGTAGGATTTGGGTGGATGCAAAGCTCGGAGAAGGCACAACATTTCATTTTACCGTACCTTCTCCATACATTAAAGTCCTTAGTAAGAAGCCAAACCTGGAGCCGTCAATCAATTAATAACCTCCAGCTTTCTTAGTTTTTCGGTAAGCCCAGTTTTTATTTCATCGATGGAATTATAAAGCTGTTCATAGCTATCGATAAGAAAATAACGATCTTGAAAAATGTCTTTTCTATAAGGCGTATTTAACATCTGCTCTACATGATACTCAAAGTGTATGGGCTCAGAGCTTAAAGAGTATTTGGTTTCCCCTGCTGAAGAAAGCACTCCTGCGCCATATATTCTTGGCTCACCATTTTCACGTATTAACCCAAACTCTACCGTAAACCAGTAGACCCTGGATAAAAGGTCAATGGCAACTGCATCGTCCGCATGATCGTGTCCAATCTTGCTTATCGCCTCCAGAAAGTCGACAAAAGCTTGATTGGTAAGAAGTGGCACATGGGCAAAGACATCATGGAACATATCCGGCTCCTCAAGGTAGTCCAACTCTTTTATTTTTCGTAACCAGGTAGTAGCCGGAAATTTCTTGTTAGACATGAGTTCAAAAAACAAACAATCATCGACTATACCTTCAACTGCTACAAGCTCCCATCCCGTGAGCTCTCTAAGAATATCATTTGTTTTCTCAAAGTTCGGGATACCATCTGCTGTAAAATTGATTTTCTCAAGCCCGATCATAAATTCCTTTGTCGCGGCTTGAGGCATGTTTACTATTTGACGGTCGAAAAGTATTTTCCAAACCTGATGATCCTCTTTCGTATACGCATCATACACCTGTTTCATATCCTTAAGTGTTGGGATGTTGCGCTTTGTTGTTGTTTCCATGGTTTAAAAATTAGTCATAAAAAAAGCCCCACTCTCGGAGTGGGGCTATATTGTTTTAAATATTAGTCAAGCACTAACTACCCTCTCCGGCTCCTATTAGGACTGAATAATAATAGTAGCAATATGCTTTTTGTTTGTTCATTGATATTCAAAGTTAGAATTTCTGACCATAATGCAAAACTGATTATTATGGGAAATTCATAAAATGTCAGTTTACATACTTTCCCGAAGATCAAATACTTTACGCATCTTATCGATAAGCTTTGTTGACTCACGAAAGTTCAATGTTTGTTGACCGTCGGAATAGGCTTCTTCTGGCTTTTCATGTGTTTCGTAAATAACACCATCAGCTCCAGCCATAATACAGGCTAGCGCTACTGGTTCTACATGATCGCGAATTCCTATGCCATGTGAAGGATCAGCTACCACTGGCAAATGTGATTTCTCCTTAAGAATAGTTATTGCGTTAATATCCATGGTATTTCTACTTGCCTTCTCATAGGTCCTTATTCCGCGTTCACAAAGCATTAGATTCTCATTGCCAGCCGAAAAAACGTATTCTGCAGACGAAAGTAGCTCGTCAATTGTACCCGAAATACCTCGCTTAATGAGAACAGGTTTATCAATTAATCCGAGTTCATCCAACAAATTGAAGTTTTGCGTATTCCGTGCTCCAACTTGAAAAATGTCCACGTAAGGAAACATTTCCTCAATCTGAGAAACCTGCATCACCTCAGTGATTATTTTAATACCCGCCTTCTTAGTGGCCTCATGCCAAAGTTTGAGTCCATCTATACCCATTCCTCTAAATGAGTAAGGTGAACTTCTGGGCTTATAGACACCTCCTCGCATTATCTTTACATTGTTTTCTTTGAGGTGGGCGATTGTCTTATTGATCTGCTCCTCGCCTTCAATGGAGCAGGGTCCCGCCATTAAGGCCATGCCACCTTCTTCAATAATCACGTCATCTCCCAAATCAATTGTGGTAGGGTTAACCTTCCACTTTTTGGACACCAGCTTATAGTCGTCCGATACAATATGGACATCTGCAATACCTGGCATGTGCCCAACATCTCTAATATCAAATTCCTTTTTACCAATGCCCACCAGATAATCACCCTTCTGGGTTTTTACATCAGTGATCTTATACTTCAGGTCACCTACTTTTCTGATGATTTCTTCTTTGACTTTGCTCGAGATTTCTTTTTCCAGTTGAATGATCATATATTATTCTTTAATACTTCTTACAAATTGATGGGTGTCTGATTCCAGGTGGCTAGAAGAGCCGATACGTTTAATGAATGCCGACCCAATAATTGCTCCTTTGCTATGTACGCAAGCCTGATCAAAGGTAATTTTATTAGAAATACCAAAACCGACCAAAGTAGGGTTGACAAGGTTTAATGCTTTTACCCGCTCAAAATACCTCGCTTGTTCATCGCCAAACGAATCCTTGGCTCCGGTAGTACTTGACGTAGATACCATATATATGAAACTGCTGCTGTTTTCATCTACTTGTCTGATGCGCTTATCAGAAGTTTGGGGTGTAATTAGAAAGATATTTTTAAGTCCATGTTGATCGAACTTACTTTGGTATTCAGTCAGAAATTCAGACATGGGAAGATCCGGCAGAATCAACCCATCAACCCCTACTTCTTTACACGAGTCACAGAAACTATCGACTCCATACTGTAGAACTGGATTTACGTAGCCCATTAGTATCACCGGAACAGAAACATGTTCTCGCAGCTCTTTTATTTGCTTAAAAAGCAATTCAAGGGTCATTCCATTGTCCAAAGCCACTTTATTACTTTCTTGAATGGTAGGACCATCTGCAATCGGATCGGAAAAAGGAATTCCAATTTCAATCATATCAGCACCTGCCTTTTCCAGCCATATAGCTATATCCAATGTGTTGTCAAGCTCAGGAAAACCTGCGGAATAATACACGGAAAGGATACGTCCTTTCTTATTCTCAAAAAGCTGATTTATTCGATTCATAAATTGATTAAGTGCTAAATCTCCTAATTGTCAATTCTTAATTGCTAATTCTTAATTGCTAATTCTTAATTGCTAATACTTTCCCCATTTTATATAAGTATCCAAATCTTTATCTCCCCTTCCTGAAAGGTTTATAACTACCACATCCTCAGACTTCAGATTCATTTGTTTCAATGCGGCAAAAGCATGAGCAGTTTCAATCGCTGGTATAATGCCCTCCAACCGGCTTAACTCGATACCCGCTTTCATGGCCTCCTCATCAGTTGCATTTAAGAAATCTACCCGACCCACATCAAATAGATGTGCATGCATAGGCCCTATTCCAGGATAGTCCAACCCTGCAGAAATTGAATAGGGTTCTACCACTTGTCCATCTGCCGTCTGCATAAGCAGGGTCTTGCTGCCATGCAGTACACCAGGCTTGCCGAGGGCTGTCGTGGCTGCAGATTCTCCTGAAGCTACGCCTAAACCGGCCGCTTCTACAGCTACCAGCTTGACCTGTTCCTGATCCAAATAATGATAGAATGCACCCGCAGCGTTGCTACCTCCCCCTACACATGCCAGTACGTAATTTGGCCATTCTGATCCTGTTTGTTCCTTTAACTGACTTTTGATTTCCTCACTTATAACTGCCTGAAACCTGGCAACCATATCAGGATAAGGATGGGGACCTACAACCGATCCGATAATGTAATGCGTATCCGTCGGATTGTTGATCCAGTGACGCATAGCCTCATTAGTTGCGTCCTTAAGCGTTTGGCTACCGCTCGTAGCGGGTTGAACGGTGGCTCCCAGGATACGCATCCGTTCTACATTGGGTTTTTGCCTTTCCATGTCTACCTTACCCATATATACCACACAATCCATACCCATAAGAGCGCATACCGTAGCCGTAGCCACACCATGCTGGCCTGCACCAGTTTCGGCTATAATCTTTTGCTTACCCAGTTTTTTGGCTAATATGATCTGACCAATAGTATTGTTTACCTTATGAGCGCCCGTATGGCACAAATCTTCTCTCTTTAAATAAATTTTAGCATCATATTTTTTTGAGAGACGCTCTGCCAGAAATAAAGGTGTCGGGCGACCTACATAATCCTTTAATAATACATTGAACTGTTTCTTGAATTCCTCAGAGCCGATAATATCTAAATAATTCTCCCTTAGCTCCTCAATATTTGGATGAAGCATTTCTGGAATATACGCTCCACCAAAATTTCCATAATAGCCTGTCTCGTCAACTGTATATTTCATAATTTCCAAAATTTTCCCTTACATCCTTTGCGAAAATTCTTGGCGATCTTGCCCGAAAGCCTTTCACGCAAAGGTTATAGTTTGTTTACTACTCTATGTATTCCTTCTTTTAACACTTTCGAATTAAAATTTATTAGCAATCCCAACTTTACATCTGACAACTTCAAATACGTGAGTAATTGAGCATAGTGTACAGGCGCTAATGTTTCTAATGATTTTACTTCGATAATAACTTTATTCTCGACCAGTAAATCAATTCTATAGCCCACATCCATGTTAACCTCCTTATAAATAAAGGGCATGGGTTTTTGTTGTGCCACTAGAAATCCTGCTTCTCTCAGATCATGCGCTAATGCATTTTCATACGCTGACTCCAATAAACCGGGACCAATTGCTTTATGTAGCTCTAAAGAATGACCTATTATCTTGTAAGAGAGTTCGTTTTCCGTCATAAAATTTACTTTGCACTCTTTGCGAAAAACTTAGCGTTCTTTGCGTGAGCTGCTTTCACGCAAAGCTCGGAAGAAGCGCAAAGGCCGCAAAAATTAACTACTCTATCTGATTCGTACTTTTCCAATTATTCACACAATTATTTTCTTAACTCTAGCAGCCTTTTGATCAGACTTACGTCCTTCAACCCCGGTTTGGTCTCAAACTTACTATTTACATCTACAGCAAAAATGTCTATCCCACTCTCCTCGATCTCGTCCAAATCATCAACACTGATGCCTCCACTTAGAAAAATTGGTTTCTTCAATTTCAGACCATTGATTGCCGTCCAGTCAAATTTTTGACCTGTGCCTCCATAACTTTCATTTCTTGTGTCAAACAAATAATAATCAATGATCTCTCCATAAGCGTCCAATACATTTGAGTCGGGCAGATCATTCCCTGAAAACACTTTAATAACATGGATATCCAGCTTCTTCTTAAGGCTTGAACAGTATGCTATGGATTCGTGTCCATGTAGTTGAACGCAGTCCAACCGATACCGCTCAACCTTATCCATCACTTCTTCTAACTCCTGATCTACAAAAACACCTACTTTCTGAATAGTGTCTGACAAAGTTTTAAGTACGTCATCAGGTAACTCCTCAATGTACCGCTTTGACTTCGAATAGAATATAAAACCGATATAATCGGGTTCCAATCCAACCACCTCAGTTATATTATCCCTTAATCCACAAACCTTTACCTTAAGCATGGCTAGCCATTCAATTCTTTCAGTCTCTCAACGAACTCAGCACAAGATTTTTGTGGCCTGGCGCTCTGCATAAAACGCTCACCCATTAAAAATCCTTGATATCCAGCCTTCTCCAATTCTACAACTGTTTCCGGTTTGCTTATTCCACTTTCCGAAATTTTGACAAACTCAGAAGGGATATGTTTAGCTAGATGTATCGAGGTATCAATAGAAACTTCAAAAGTCTTTAAATTTCTATTATTCACACCCACACAATCAATGTTTGGATTTATGCTACGATCTAATTCTTCTTTGCTATGAACTTCCAACAGTGTCTCTAAACCAAGAGATTTCGCCAATTCCGCCAATTCGCGTATCTGCTTTGGCTCCAAAGCCGCAGCAATAAGGAGTACGGCATCGGCACCAATAGACTTAGCTTCTACAATCTGATACTCATCTACTGTAAAATCTTTCCGCAAAATCGGGCAAAAATTAAATTTTCTGGCTGTAGTCAGATCTTCATTTTTACCACCGAAATATTTCGAGTCTGTTAATACGGACAAAGCAGATGCACCTGCCTGCATATAGCCAATGGAAGTTCGCTCTACGGAAGCATGAGCATTAATAATTCCTTTGGATGGTGACTGCCTTTTGAACTCTGCTATAATACCAGACTTATCATCTCGTTGCACGTATTTTTTTAGTGAAACCGTACGGGAGCCAAAATAAATACTCTGTTCAAGTAGCTTAGTGGGGTATAAAGACTTTCTTTCTGCTACCTCTGTCTTTTTATACTCTATTATTTCCTTAAGAATGTCCATACTTAGTCTACTGAAATCTGTGTTTTATGATTAGTCAATTTTTTAAAGGCCTCAAGCGCTTTTCCCGATCCTAATGATTCTTTTGCCTTTGCTATGGCTGTATCTATGCCAGCTTCTTGATCTGCACAATATAAGGCCATACCCGCGTTAGCCGTCACTACCTGATTTTGAGGGCCAGTACCTTCTCCTCTCAAAATGGATTCGAATATTTTCGCTGAATCCTCAATCGTATCACCCCCATTTATGTCTTGTTGGTTCAGCCTGGTGAACCCTAGATGCACTGGTGTAATAAGTTCCTCTCCTGAATTTGAGATCATTTTAAAATCACCGGTTAGAGAGACTTCATCGTATCCATCTAGTGAATGTAAAATGGTGAATTTTTTGTCCGTTTGCTGGTATAAGTAACCGTATAAACGAGCAAGTTCAAGGTTGAATACGCCTACCAACTGCTTCTTAGGAAACGAAGGGTTTACCATCGGCCCAAGCATATTAAAGAATGTTTTTACACCAAGTTCCTTGCGAATTGGTGCTACATTTTTCATCGCTGGATGAAAAAGAGGTGCATGTAAAAAACATATATTCGCCTCATCAAGACTTCTTCTTAACTCTCCAATGTCACTGGTAAACTCATACCCAAAATGTGCCAGTAAGTTGGAAGAGCCACAGACAGATGAAACTCCATTATTTCCATGTTTGGCAACGGATTGCCCAGCGCCTGCCACTATAAAGGAAGCCAATGTAGATATATTAAATGTATCTTTTCCATCTCCTCCTGTTCCACAGAGATCAATGGCATCATATTCATCAATTTCCACCGGAAGACATAGTTCAAGCATGGCATCACGAAAACCCTCCAATTCCTCCACAGTGATACTCCTCATCATAAAAACGGTAAGAAATGCTGACACCTGGCTTTGATTATACTTGCCTTGGGCGAGGTTCATTAAAACCTCTTTTGACATATTCTTATCTAGCGTTTTGTACTCAATTAATTGATTTAGGATTTCCTTCATAATCTAGTAGCTCAACCAGTTGTTTATCATTTGTTCTCCTCCTTCTGTGAGAATGGATTCGGGATGAAACTGTAGTCCCTTTACATCATATTCTTTATGCCTGATACCCATAACCAGCCCCTTTTCATCCATTGCAGTAATTTTTAGGGATCCATTTATAGACTCCCGCTTTACACTCCATGAATGATAGTGACATCCTTTAAAAGTATCCGGTAAGTTTTGAAAAAGCTGCTCTTCGTGATCCTTGACACTGACTTCACCCGTGAGCCCGTGTAATACTACAGGCATATTAAACAGCTCAGCGCCAAATACTTCCGCAATACCTTGATGCCCCAGACAAACACCAAGGATGGACTTTGAAGGACTGTACTGCTCAATAACATCTTTCATAATGCCAGCTTCATCGGGAATACCTGGACCCGGGGATAGCAAGATCTTATCGTAAGCAGCTACTGCTTTAAGGCTTATTTTATCATTCCGATGAATCTGCATCAAACCTCCATACCCTAACTTCCTGATGATATGAACCAAATTGTAAGTGAAAGAGTCGTAGTTATCCAGAACTAATATTTTCATATCTGCTCAGCCATTTCCAAGGCACTACGCAATGCCGCCAGTTTATTATTCACTTCTTGCAACTCGCTTTCAGAACTTGATTTAGCCACTACTCCTGCCCCAGCCTGGTAACTCAGTGTGTTATTCTGACTGAGAAAAGATCTGATCATAATGGCGTGGTTAAAATCTCCATTAAACCCTAGCAGACCAATAGCCCCTCCATAGTAACTTCGGCTGATATTTTCGTATTTATCAATGAGCTGCATGGCCATATGTTTCGGCGCGCCTGAAAGTGTGCCCGCAGGGAACGTATCTGCCACAAGCTGAACAGGATTAACCTCTTGCGAGAGCTTTCCAGTAACTTTAGAAACTAAATGGATGACGTGTGAATAGTACTGAATTTCCTTAAATACCTGCACCTCTACCTCTTCTGAACTCCTACTTAAGTCATTGCGGGCAAGATCCACAAGCATCACATGTTCACTGTTCTCCTTCTCGTCCTGTGATAACTTCTGGGCTTGCTCAGCATCCAGCTGATCATTACCTGTTCTTTTGAAAGTTCCTGCAATGGGATATATGGTAGCTTGGCCTTCCTTAATTACGATCTGAGATTCCGGAGAAGAACCAAAAAGTTTGAAGCTTCCATAGTCAAAGTAGAAAAGGTAGGGTGATGGGTTTATGGACCTCAAAGCTCGGTAAACGTTAAACTCATCACCCTGAAATTTGGTCTTGAATCGTCTTGAAAGCACGATCTGAAACACATCTCCCCTATGTGCATGTTCCTTACCTTTATCAAGAATCCTAAGAAACTCAGGGTCAGTAAGATTAGAGGATTCAGCCCCTTCCCTTTTGAAGCCAAATTGAGGATCATTATTGGCCTTGATCAGGGCTTCAACCTTACCAATACCAGATTCTTCATTAGCAGTCAAATGTTCGAACAAAAAAAGTTGATCCTTAAAATGGTCTATGACTATTACATATTTGTAAACTGCATAAAAGACATCCGGGATCTCATTGTTAATATTTCCAAGATCTATATCTTCAAAATACTGAACCCCATTATAAGCAGTATAACCAAACAGCGCATTTGATGGGAACTTAAACTCTTCAAACTCCGTGGGTACAAATGCTTTACTGAATTTTTGAAGTTCAGCCACCAGATTTAATCCTTTTGGAAGGTGTTGAACTGTATCATCAGGATAAGAAATGGATACTCCATTGATATTCCCTTTGAAAGTAGCAATGGGCTGGCAGCAGATAAAAGATAAACTATTTTCATTGCCGTGATAATCTGAACTCTCTAGCAGAATACTCTGGGCAAACTTATCTCTTAAACGCAAATAAATACTGACCGGCGTCAATGTATCTGCCAACAGACGCTTATAATTCGTTTTAAATTTATATTCCATTTTTAATTATTCCACATAAAAAAAGGCTCGCCGTGAAACAGCGAGCCTTTTTTATGTTATCTATTTTATTCAATAACGCTGTTCACATAATATTATTTGAATAGGCCACCACCCAGCGCTATAGTTAAAAACTTTTTTCATATAGGTCAAAAGTAAAAACGAAAGTTGAATTAGCAAACGAAAGCTATTTTTCTTTTTTTGTTATTGGCTTTTTTTTCGCTGTTGATTTCTTAGTGTTTTCTACAACTTCAAGAGCCTTTTGGTTTTGTGATTTAGGTCTTCTAACACCGTATGTTCCCTTGGTTATTTTGCCCCTTTTGGTTTTTACATCACCTTTACCCATGCTTTAATTGATTTGATTCATTATTAAAATTATAAAAAAGACTGCTAATATTATTATGGGCTACCACTGAACTTTCAGGGTACTATTGCCTTTAAAACTACTGTAACATAACTTTAACCCTAATAATCGTGTTATAAACATATGGCAAAATCAAGTTTAGAATTAATTCAAGCGCTACGCAGTACCGCTAATGCCTTAAGCAAAAGTAACAACTACCAATGGGGTCATATGGGCAGTTGTAATTGCGGACACCTGGCGCAGCAAATTACCAAACTCAATAAATCAGAAATTCACTCCAGAGCTATGCAAAAATATGGGGATTGGAACGATCAGCTCAATGATTATTGCCCGACGAGTGGTTTGCTAATGGATGATTTGATCACCGAATTACTCAATGCTGGGTTGGATCTTGACGATTTGAAGCATTTGGAAAAGCTTTCAGACACCAATGTTCTGCGTAGCCTTCCAAAAAGTTCCAGATACCTAATGCAGAATAAAAAGGAGGATGTTGTAAAATATATTTTGGCATGGGCTGCTCTTTTGGAACGCGAGCTATTAGCGAAGGTTCAGCTACCCGATCTGGAAATTGAGCAGGTTCTCGTCTGATTGGGATGGTTCACGAGTACTTCAAAAAAGAGTTTAAGGATTTTAAGATACTGCTTCAATTAAATCCAATTAGCTACAGCGTCTTGGAGCTCACAGTGCACAAAGATAATTCGATGACAAAAAGGAAGGTACAGGTAGATGAAGATATTTATGAGGACTTAAACGAAGATGAATTCGAGAAGTCAAGTCCGATTGAATTCAATCTACATCTAAAGAGCATAAACTTGTTAAGATAACTCCCACTTTACACTATACTTCGCTCCACTTTTACCAGCCTGTAAATCTGTAGTGAATTCTGCACCTCGTTGATCTAGCACCATACGAAATTCACCTAGCTTATCATTCAAACTAAATGTATCGTAATCCCATAATTCAAGAACTATACTACTTCCTAATTCTACGTCAACAGTTGTATTAAGCTTACTGGCTCCTTCAGGAATCCTGGCATACTTATCATCTTCAGGCCACACCTTGTCGTTACCTAGTTTGAGGTATAATTCATCTCCGTCAGATTCATCCGCTCGATAGCAAATAAGTTCTAATAATTTTAGTTTTACAATCATAGTTCTCTATTCATAATTAAATAAATTTAATCGATAACTTTCAAAAGACGAATTTTAGAAGGTACATACGTATTCCTTTCTCGAATTAATTAAATCCTCGTAGCTTTACACTGGCAAATCAGTACGACCAGCTCCTGCTGAACTCCCCCAGGACCGGAAGGTAGCAAGGGTAAGCGGTTGTAGCGGTGCGATATTTGATTTGCCTTTTTTATTGTAGCTTTTTCTAAATATTATTTTCGCGTCTTGAATAGGTCATGCTATTTACTTTTACATTTGTTTAGATTTACTAACCACTAATCATTTAACATTAAAAACATGAAATTCTTCATTGATACTGCAAATCTTAATGACATTAAAGAAGCATATGATCTCGGTGTACTGGACGGTGTGACAACTAATCCATCACTTATGGCTAAGGAAGGTATAAGTGGGAATGAAAACGTAAAAGCCCACTACAAAGCAATATGTGACATCGTTGACAATAATGTTAGTGCGGAAGTAATTTCAACCGACTACCAGGGTATTATTAAAGAAGGTAAGGAATTAGCCAAACTGGACGACAAAATTGTGGTTAAAGTACCTATGATAAAAGACGGGGTAAAGGCCATTAAACAATTCAGCAGCGAAGGCATAAGAACAAATTGCACTCTGGTTTTCTCAGCTGGCCAAGCTATCCTCGCGGCTAAGGCCGGAGCTAGTTATTTATCCCCATTTATTGGCAGATTAGATGATATCTCCCATGATGGGCTCTCACTTATTGAACAAGTAGCTCAAATTTATGACAACTACGGTTTTGAAACCGAAATACTGGCAGCCAGTGTAAGGCATACCATGCATTTAGTTCAATGCGCTGAGATTGGGGCAGATGTGGTGACCTGTCCTTTAAATGTTATTATCGGCCTTCTCAAACATCCATTAACTGATATTGGGCTTGAAAAATTCTTGGCCGACCATAAGAAGGCGAACGGTTAGGCATGTCTTTTTCAAATGACCCGGTTATTCGCGTAGAGGGTGCCAGTATCTTTCAAGAGAATAATACTGTATTAAGCGACGTAACGTTCGAGTTAGAAAAAGGTGAATTTGTATTTTTAATTGGACGCACTGGCGGAGGAAAATCTTCACTATTAAAAACTATATACGCCGATCTTCCATTTCGTTTGGGCGAAATGAATGTGGCAGGCTTTGATATCCGAAACATAAAACCTGCCGAAGTACCAATGCTTCGTCGAAAAGTCGGCATTATTTTTCAGGATTTTCAGTTGTTCCCAGACAGAACTGTGGGAGAGAATTTATCTTTTGTTCTAAAAGCCACCGGCTGGAAAGATAAATCAAAGGTAAAATCAAGACAGGCTGAAGTATTAATGCGTGTAGGTTTAGGCTCAGTTGGTACTAAAATGCCACACCAGCTTTCAGGAGGCGAACAACAAAGAGTTGTAATAGCCCGGGCATTATTAAATGAACCTCTTGTTTTGGTAGCAGACGAACCCACGGGTAATCTAGATCCAGATGTCTCTGTAGGTATCTTTAACTTATTTAAAGAGATAAACAAAAGTGGGACGGCAGTAATGATGGCTACCCATGATCACTCCCTGGTCAAAAACTACGACTACAGGGTTCTTAAATGCGAACTAGGAAAAGTCTTGGACTCCAAAAAGGATCAATTTAGCCTGGCAACAGATACTTATTAAATTTCCAGATGGGAGGAATCTGTTTCCGCCGTATTCTGATCTAGTTTAGCTAGTTCTTTATTCAGTATATCAATACGAACGACCAAATTTAGAAGTAAAGCATCAACGACTTTTTTACTCGGATTAGATTTTAATTCATCCTTTAATACCTCATACATTGCATCTAGATTTTGTAGATCTTGCTCGTAGGCGTAGTCAAGATCTTGATGATCTTCATAGGAGTTAATTAATATCTTTTTTTCAGAAATCATCTGAAAATAAAAAGACTCAATATCCTTAAAATCCGATGATATCTTAACTTGCTGCGATAACAATATCTTCTCCTTATTGTCCTGACCTATGTACAAAACAATGCTTGACAAAAAGAAGAATATGGCAGCCGCTTTCCAGACCCATTGCAGGTTTCTCTTTTTAGTACCTTTATGAATTCCAGTCCAGACCCGATCAGAAGGTTCCTGATCATCAAAAGCATCCCTGTTTGTGTCGATGAAATTCCTTAATTTATCACTCATTTTATCGCATTTAACAGTTCTCGCACTTTATTCTTCGCTCTACTATATTGAGATTTCGACGCAGATTCTGAAATTGAAAGTATAGCGGCAATTTCAGAATGATCATAACCCTCAAATAGATACAACGAAAGCACAGAGCGATAACCCACCGGAAGCTTCTCAATGGCTCCCTTTACTTTTTTTACCGTTAACGCATCGGGCTGTATTTCACTCTCTTCTGGGAGGCTTATCTCTCTATCAAGATCAACGAAATCTACCTTCTGCTTATTGAGGAAGTTAATTGATTTATTGATCACAATACGCTTAAGCCATGCTCCAAAGGTAGCATCGCCCTTATACGACTTAAGATTTCTAAATGCACTTATGAAAGCGTCCTGTAGAATATCTTCAGCATCATTGAAGTCCTTAACTATTCTCAGGCAAGTGTTGAACATCGCTTTCTTATAGGCTACATATAACTCCTTCTGGGCGTAAGTATCACCCACCAGGCATCGATCAATAAGATCACGATGAATGTTATGAACCTCCTTTCCCAACCGGTTGCTATCTGACTAAAAGACCGATTCTAAAAAAAAGAGGTTGCATGGATCAGAGATTATTTTTCCAGCTCAGCTTTTCGTTCCTTTGCTAATTCAAAATCCGGTGCTAAAGCCAAGGCTTCGTCAAAGAACTTCATGGCGCTCGTCTTATCACCATTGGCGGCATCAATCATACCTTTTAAAGTCAGTAACGAAACTTTAATAGGGAATTCTTTTTGTTCATTATTTGCCAAAGTGTAAAGGCTTTTTAACTTCTCAGACTCCTTCTTACTTAGAAGGATATCCACATTAGTTTTAGATTCGGTGTATTTGGCCAGATCATATTGCAGAAAGGCCATCTTATAAAGTGTATTGTAATCTTCAGTATTCAGATAAAGCGTTTCATAACTTGTCAATGCCTTGTCCTTTATACCCAAATTTTCATAACTAATAGCTGCAATTTCCAAGGCACCTGTATGATTTGGTTTTATTGAAAGAATATCGTTAGCCGAGAGAACAGCGGAAGCATATTGCTGTCCCTGAATGTAAAGCAAAGACAACGAGTATAAAATTGAGTCGTTTTGCGGGTTCTCAACCAGCATATTATACAAGGCATGTTTAGCAACATTGTAGTCGTTATACCTGATAGCTGCCTGATAAGTTCGAGCGTAGTGAGAGGTAAATATCTGTGAAGCCGACATAGTCTGTGGCTGTGCTGATTCGTCTTGTGCTAAAACCGTACTACTAATAATTGTCAAGAGAGAAAGATATATATATTTCATAGTTCCTGTTCTAAAAAATTTGCCAAAGCTATAGTATTTAGTTTACTAATTCCAAACCTTTTTGTTTTCCTAGCTTGATCATCAATTCCCATGCCGATCGCTTATTGTTTTTAATCTCGCCTTCTAGTATCGCCTCTTTTATACTTTCCTTGATATCTCCAATTGTACGACTTGGTTCGATATTAAAAGCTCTCATAATTTCTTCACCTGAAATTGGAGGTTGAAAATTTCGAATATTATCCTTTTGCTCCACCTGTTTCAGCTTCACTTCAACCAGATTAAAATTGTCAAGATAACGTTTAACCTTATTTGGGTTTTTGGAAGTAATATCAGCCCTACACAACTTCATTAAGTCTTCTATATCATCTCCTGCCTCGAACAGTAATCTGCGCAAAGCGGAATCAGTTATCTCTTTCTTAACGAGTGCAATTGGTCTTAAGTGTAACTTTACCAATTTCTGCACATAATGCATTTTTTCATTTAACGGAAGTTTTAATCTTCTAAATATACCGGGTACCATTCGAGCACCTTTATCCTCATGACCGTGAAATGTCCAACCTGCGGATCGATTGAAACGTTTGGTAGCTGGTTTGGCTATATCATGAAGTATAGCAGCCCATCGTAACCATAGATCTTCCGACATTTCACATAGGTTATCGAGAACCTGTAGTGTATGGTAGAAATTATCCTTGTGCGACTTCTTATTAATGGTTTCTACTCCGTGTAAATCCACCATCTCCGGAAATATTAGCTTAAGCAATCCTGACTGAAACATTAACTTAAAACCATATGATGGTACCGGTGATAGAACCGTCTTATTCAGTTCATCTGTAATACGCTCCTTTGAAACAATTTTAATTCGAGCCGCGTTTTTAATGATTCCTTCATAGGTACTGGATTCAATATCAAAGTTCAATTGTGTGGCAAAGCGAATTGCTCGCATCATACGCAAGGGATCATCCGAAAAAGTTATGTCTGGATTTAATGGTGTTCTAATAATCTTATTTTTTAGGTCTGCTTTGCCCCCAAAGGGATCTACTAACTCTCCATAGTTGGTTTCATTGAGGCTGATCCCCATTGCATTAATGGTAAAGTCACGACGATTTTGGTCATCTTCCAGGGTGCCATTTTCAACAACTGGATTTCTGGATTCTTGACGATAGGACTCCTTTCTAGCACCTACAAACTCAAGTTCCCAGTCATTTACATTGATCATAGCCGTACCAAAATTTTTAAATACCTTCAGCTTCGTATTCATTCTTTTGGCAACAGCCTGGGCTAATACTACACCACTACCTATACAAACAAAATCTATATCTTTAGAAGGTCTATCAATCAAAAGATCACGTACCCATCCACCAATCACATAAGTCTTCAGTCCAATTCTTTGGCTTTCTTCCGAGACAATGCTAAAAATAGGATTTTCATCAAGAGCCGAACGATAGTTCATTAGTTTAACCTAGTTTTTCATAAACAAAGTTAGAACTAAAGACTGATTTAGCCGATAATAAATTATTTGATGAAGGTAGGACAAGGTATGAACTTATCCTTTTTCTTTACTCTGGAAGACCGAAATGACATATCAAGGTTATACTTAAGGGATATTTCATGTGCTCCACCTCCAATATTTCCCAGTTCCGACACCGTAAAATCATAGCTATAACCAATTTCCATTTGGTCGAAACGCATTCCTAATATGAGTACCACTGCATCCTGGCTAATATTATCTTTTACATTTTGTTGAACTGGAATACCTCTATACCATAACCCAATCATGACCGGCTCATACAAAAAGTGGAGCCCTATATCCAGTTGATCAAACTCACCTTGCCTTTGATATACGAAGGAAGGCGCCAAACTTGAGCTACGCTCTTTTTTGAACAAACCAGAGTACAACGGAACTCTAAAACCCGCATGTATAGAGGTCTTCATAGGTATACTGCTTTCTTCTCCTAACAAAGATCTATTAGGTGTATTGATATGACTTGCAGAAAACCCAGCCCAAAAAGTCTTATTGTATATTAGGAGTCCTGTGCCAAAATCAAAATAGCTAGCTCGACCAAGGTCGTTAACTTGAAGATCTTGCGTAGGCACTTGTCCATCATTTTGAAATTCGAGCTGATCTCCAAATACTAAGCGATTAAAATCGATATCACGCTGACCATAGCCAAAATATAGTCCGGGGGTAATAATCCATTTATTAGCGAGCTGAACTTTATACGAATAAACAAAGTTAGCAGTGGTAGATCTAAGACCGGCGGAACCCGCTTTATCTGCGACTAACATAAGTCCTATACCACTCTTTAGGTCGGACATATGGTAATCATAAGAAAAAGCGTAGGTCACGAAGCCATTGGTAATATTTGGCCATTGATTTCTGTAGTTAGCCACAAACCTATGGTCAGGCCCTGTACCGGCAAAAGCGGGATTTAAATACATGGGGGCAGCATAGTATTGCGAAAAATGTGGATCCTGAGAGCTAACATCATACGTTAAGAGTAAAAACATGAATATGACTAATATTTTCTTCATCTTATCAGGTTTACATCTCCGGTGCGAGCAGCAGTCTCACCATTCTCGAAAACAAGGTTAAGTCGGTAAACATATACGTCTTGCGGACATAGTTTCCCATTATAATACCCGTCCCAACCTATGTTCTTATCTCTGGTTTCAAATAGTAATTCACCCCAACGATTAAAAATCAACATTTCAAACTCTTTTACCCCCTGTGTCAAGGGGAGAAACACATCATTAACACCTCCTCCCGGCAGGCCACCAGAGCTACCTGAAAGATTAGGAGTAAATGCATTGGGCACCAATAATCTGCCCCCGGTCTTGGCCTGTACAACACCTTCTTGCCTTGTGGTATCCACACAACCATTTGAACTTGTCGCAATCAAAGTAATGTCATAAATACCCTCCTCCTCATAAAAATGCTGCGGTTCCGGCTCCGTAGATGTTGTTCCATCACCGAAATCCCATAAAAATGTACTTGCCCCAAAACTGTTATTATCGGTAAAAAGAGGTTGGTCGGGTATAAGCACTATAAATGGCCTTACACTGAACTCAGCCGTCGGACGCTCAAACACTTCAATAATAAGTGGTTTGGTCTCGCGTATTGTATCTCCCAAAATATTCGTTGCGCTTAAGCTTACTGTGTATACACCTGGCTCAAAATAAGTGTAAGTCGGGTTTACTGCTCTTGATACTCCTTCATTAACCCCAAATCGCCAGAAGTAACTGGTGGAATCTGCGAACTGAGATAAATTGGTAAATTGTACAGTTAGCGGCGCACAGCCAGCCGGAGGATCATAAGCAAAATCTACAATGGGCGGTATAGGGTTAATTACAACGGTTTGTGTTGCCGTTTCTACACATTCCTCATTAGTAACGGTGAGTGTAATCGTATAAGTACCAAAAGTTGTATATTCATAATTCGACACATTTGGATCCGTGGAGCTTGCTCCATCACCGAAATCCCATTTATACTCCCATGGGCCCATATTCGTTGTGTTCACCAAGTTTACCACTCTATCAGGGAGGGTTTGAGTAAGAGGATCAACGGTAAAACTTGCGTTTATAACCTCTCTTTCGGGTACAATTATGTTTTGAAAAACAGGCAAACTTTCACAAGTAGCAAAGTTCTCAGTCCGTAGTGTGATGATTACATCTTGGATAGATGCATTTTTGTTAAACACATACTCAAACTCTGCTTCTACCGTGTTAGAAGAGAATACAACTACACCATTTATCTGAACTTCCCAGTTGTACCTACTTAACCCTTTGGATAATGCCTCAAACTTGAGTTTCATTACTTCACAGTCAAACTGTAAAGTGTCGATAATAAAATCGGCATTTGGAGTTGGATTAACCCTAATAAGTCGAGTAGAGTCTCTTGAACAGTTATTAGGTAAAGTAGTTCTTAGTGTAACTAGAAAGTCCTTAATGACATTGGAATCATTGACGAAGTTGTAGGAGAAGAATGGATTTGAACCTGTATTCTGCTGATCTATAAGTCCATTATTATCACTTATTGACCAGATGTAAGAACTAGGGTTTAAAGATTGTGTTTCTGAATCTACTTCAAAATCAACATTTACAGGACTACAGTTGTCGTCAAATGGTGAATAATTCAATGAGATGAATCCAGAACGAGGTCCAGGATCGACGACAATATCTAGTGGTGTGCTAATGGACTCACAGTTATTAACGGTAATAGACCTAAGTCTGATTCTGTATGTTATTGGTGCCGTAGTTAAGTTTTCAAAATATCTAAAGTATTGATCTGAAAAACCTGGATCAGAAGGACTTTGAACAGAATCGGTAACAAATCCGGAACCGGTATCTATCTCCCATATATAGTTTTGAATTGCATCGGGTTGAGTGCCGACACCATTATTAGTAAAGGTAATATCCAAAAGACTACACCCACCAGGATTACTTGCAGAAATATCTGCAATAGGTAACGGGTCTACAACAACCGATACTACTCTAAAATCTTCACAGCTATTCTGATCAGTAGTTACCCGCAGAGCAACATTATAAATTCCGGCTCCACCCAAAATCCTGTCGAAAGTCGTCTGATTATCAAATGCCGGATCCCTGTTAAATGTAACACCATCATAGTCAAAATCCCATTCCCAGCTAACAATAGATTCTCCAGTCACACTTGTCAATGTGGAAAGGTCCTGAAAACTCGTCAACTCACCTTCACATACCTGCGTAGCGCTAAAATCCGCCTCTGGGTTAGAATAAATAATTACCTGAACTTCATCAACTGTCTCGCAGTCAGTGGCATCATCAAGAACAATGAGTCTTACACGATAACTACCAACATTCGTAAATATTTCGTCAAATGGACCAAGTTGCACAGATGAAAAGGCGCCTGCGCCGGGTTCCTGTCTAATTAAAGCGTCATTTTCATCATAAAATTCCCATCGCCAGCGTGTAGAGGCATTAACTGCACCAGTAGATATATCGTTAAACCGCACACCAAAGCTTTGAGGGTTCACCATATCCTGACAAAATAAACCAGATATGGGGTTATTGCTAAGATCAGTGATCACAATCTGTGCTATAACAGAAGGCGATATGGTGATTAATAGCTCATAAGTTTCAATACAGCTACTTTGTGCAGCAGGGTTCTCGGCAATTAACCTAATAAGTTTCTGACCCGCTGTATTGTAAATATAGGTAGGGTTATTGTCCGTGCTGCTTGCTAACAGTGTTGTACCAAATGGGTCATCGTAAAACTCCCAATCAAAATTTAAACCGCCCACCCCTGCGGTCAGATTATCAAAATAGATAGTCTCGCCAATACAGAAGACATCCGTTATAGGCCCCGTAGCGTTGTTTTCCCGCGTGATAAAGTTAGGAGCTGGCGCTTCAACAATAACTATATAAGCCGTCGTGGAAATAGCATCTTCGTAGTTCGGATTTGCCGTATCTCCGTTCCAAGGGTTACAAATATTCCAATTGAACATGGTTATCTCAAATGAATTACCTACAAGGTTGAGAGCATTGGCAGGGGCATTCATTGGAAATGTCTGCGAGTTTGGCCCATTAGCGGGAAAGGGAATGACATCGATGGGCCCAAAATATCCGGCAGTAACCTGAAGACCTGCAGTTCCACGGGTCTGTGGGGTAACTAAATTACCTGTCCCATTAGTTAAACCTTGAGTACCACCGTCGTTCAAGGTAAGATCCCGAATAGTGGCGGTCGGATTATGATTAGTCCCGTAAGCAAATTGTACATGTCTCGGCTGTTCATTGGGTCTGTCAGGTTCAACCGTTACATTACAGTTAAATTCGGAGTTATCGATAAAAACGGCGTTTACTACAGGATTGTCATAGCAAACTTCGTAATTCACCGGGTTTATGAATAGTTGTGCATTAGCCTGCTCATCTGTTCCCCAGAAAAAAGCGGTTTGAACCTCCTCAGAGGTTGGGCAAAGCACACCATTGATGTAGATGTAAGCGGTAGGAATAATTGTACATTGTCCATCGTTGTCGAAATAAGTAAAGCTAGGAGCCGATGCAGTAAACTCTGTGTTTCCGACACTTGCAACCAATCCATTACCCGTATTAACTACATCGATGTTATTGCCAGGGTCATTCCACTCGAACCTAATCTCAATATCGTTCGGGTTTTGCGAGGTATTAAAAAAATAAGTTATTGTAAAATCAGTCACGGTAACAGGGGCGCAGTCCTGATCGGTGTTGAAGGTAATGTCTATCTGGGGGCGTAATGAACTACATTGGCCATATAGAAGCTTTGTTCCAAAGCATACGGCACAAATTATACCGGTCAAAAATACTTTACTCCGCATAGTGATTTAAGTGGATTCAAACCATCAAAAAACCACCATAGACATAATATATATGCTGTATATACTCAGAAGTAAATAATTGGAACCCAGAGATTTACCTAAAAATAGGCGTTATCGCTGGATTGCAGAATTGGCCTATAAACCAACCAGAATGACCGATGAAATTTGAAGCTATTGCTTAATTCCAAAAACCTTCTTTACGATTAAATGTAGGGCAGGGTATTAATTTATTTCTACGCTTTACTCCTCTTCTGAAAGGTTTTACAGAGAACTCATATATGAGCGATATCTCATGAGCTCCACCTACTCTTGTTTCGAGATCAGAAATCGTAAAGTCGTAGCTGTATCCCACTTGAAAACCGTTAAACTGTAATGATAATATAAAAATCAACGCATCTTGTTTAACCCGATCTTCCTCGGTATCCAGCAATTGAAACGGCCTGGGAATAGGAACACCACGATACCAGACACCTATCCCTATCGGATCGATATGGTATTGAAGACCAACGTCAAACTGCGAAAAAGTATCCCCCTGTCTTCTATATACAAAAGATGGTGTTAGGTATGAGACCCTACTGATTGTTCTAGGTCCACTATACAACGGAATACGCATTCCACCATGTAAGTTGTACCGAATGGGTAAGCGGCTTTCCCCGCCTATCAAAGAGGTATTCGGGGTATTAATATGATAAGCGCTTAAACCAATCCAAACATTTCGATTGTAAAGGATGGCACCTGAACCAAAGTCAAAATATTGTTCATTATCGATTCTGAAAACAGTGCCATCGTTAGAGCCATTCTGATTGTTAGCCAACTCATCGCCAAGCAGTAATTTGCTTTGGTCAATGCCCTGCCATCCATAGCCAAAATAGATCCCGGGAGAAAACACCCAATCCTGATTGAGACGTACTTTATAAGAATACAAAAAGCCTATATTCGTTGTTCTCCAACCTCCCGAACCCATTTGATCCGTTGTTGCCATTAGACCAAATCCACTATTAAGCTCACCTACAAACATTTCGTATGAAACAGCGTAGGTGGCAAAGGTCTGAGGTAAGTTAGGCCATTGCAACCTGTGATTAACCACTAAACGCTGCTGGGGCGTTATACCTGTGAACCCTGGGTTGAGATATAACGGGGCATTGTAGAACTGAGAGAACTGCGGGTCTTGCGCAGATAATGACGTAAATGCGGTACATAAACACAAAAAGACCAAATACTTTATAGACTGTATCATTCTCATGTCCAATTTATCTAATCAATGTAACATCTCCAACCCTTGTAGTTCGATTACCATCTGATAATAATAAGTCCAGACGGTAAACATATACTCCGGCCGGCAATAGATTCCCCTTTGAATCATAACCATCCCATCCGAAGTTTTTGTCATTACTTTCAAATATCAAGTTACCCCAACGATCAAAGATGACCATCTGGAATTCTTCTACTCCTTCTGTAATTGGCAGGAAAACATCATTTATATCTCCTGCTGTACCAGGATTCAGTGGATCATAAGCTCCACCGCGAGGACCATCCAGACTCGGAGTGAAGGCGTTTGGTGTTCGGGTGAATCCACCTTCTTCTACGTTGACTGTCAGCGTATCCGAATCAGAACAGACAATACCATTTCCATAGTCAACAGATGCCGTCAACTGAACGAGATACTGTCCTTCCTGTTCATAAATATGCTCTGGAGTGGCCGCTTCTTCTTGCCCGCTGGTAAAGTTGCCATCTCCCCAATCCCAGAACCAGTCAGTAACGAATGTTGATGAATTATTAATAGGTCTAAACGCCTGGTCCGGAATAAAGATGACATCTTGGTTACTCCTGAAGTCTGCCACCGGATTATCCAACACTCTTATGGTAATAGGGTCTGCCTGCTGATCATTACCCGGGCCAGGATAGCCGTTAGATCCTCTTAATACAACACTGTAAACACCAGGTGATGTAAAAGTATGAGTGGGGTTTGCAGATTGAATAGTAGGACTTCCGTCGCCAAAATCCCAAGTAAGCTCTTCTACGATCACGTTCCTGGATAGACTTAGATCATCACGGTACCCTTCGAAGTTTACGGTTAAAGGAGAACAGCCCTCAGTGATGTCTGAGGTAGACAAAACAGTAGGTTCTGCGGGAACTACTTGTATGAAGAAGCTTTCAACATCATTGCAGGGCAATGTGACAGTCGGCGCATCTACATTTAACTCCGCTAAGAAACCTATGGAGCCAAAAGGCGATGGTTCGTCGAATGTGTAAGTCAGATTAGGCCCTGTCACTGGAACTAAATCCTCACCAATTGTCAATTCATAAGTATTAGATGGATTAAAGTTATTCAGTACTATATCTACTGTGACAGTTCCCGTATTAAAGTCTAAGGTCACAGGTGCCGGACTCTTTGAACCATTAATTGTGAAATCTGCAATCGCTTCCTCAAACTGTATAGTCACATCATCAGTTGGGTTCGCAGTACATCGACCTGTAGCATCAGTAATTTCAATTATGGAATAACTTACGGTTTGAGTGGCCAAAATAATATGCCTGCTGGGCAAGTTAGTAAGTGTTTCTGTCGTGGTTACCCCATTCTCTGTTTTGCTTAACACCATTGAAAAAGGTGCAGCTCCAATGAGTTCGAACTCAATCGCCTTGGTATTACCAGCGCAAAGGACATCATTATCGGTTATAATTGATCCATCCACTTCGGGGCTAACATTTACGAAAACCAAGCCGGGTATTAAACCAGTGCAACCGTTGAAATCTGAGTTAATGGTAAAGGTAACAAAAGCAGAAGTTGTTCCCGGATTATTCATTGTAACGTTAATAAAGTCGCCGTTGGTTCCACTACCACTAGCGGTGGTTCCATCAGGAAGATCGGCACTCCAGTTAAACGTCGTTCCAGGAGTATTACCGTCTAAAGGAATGCTAATGATTTCCCCATTACATGCCTCAAGATTAGGGTCAGCCACAATAACATCTGGTATTGGATCTACGATTACCGTAATGGTCTCCGTAGGTCCGGTACATGAGTTATCAATGAGTAAGAATGGTTCAACCGTGTAGGTAAGCGTCTGGGGCACGTTTGAAGTATTTATTAAAGACTGGAATAAGTTGACTCCCGCAGGGATATCAAACTCTCCAATAATATCTGGATTGTCAACTACCGTCACTGCGGCCAAGGAATTAGCAACATCAGTAGGCAAGCTAATGTTGATAAAGTCCCCGCTACATATTCTCTCAAAGTTTGAACTTGGTGTTACGATCGGTCTTGGTGTAACGGTTACAACAATTGTGGTCAAGTCACCCGTACAGTTTCCGCCTAGGGTACCATTAACCTGTGGTCTAAATTCGTAAGTAACCGTTTGATTCGCTGTCGTTGGGTTGCTCAAAATATCCGAAAGCACCTGACCATCGGTAAACGTAGTCCCCACTCCACTAGCGCCGGTTACTCCACCGGTAGCCGTAACCGCCTCTAAAACAAACTCAACAGTTGCCCCATTAGTAGGGTTGGTTGGTGAGAGAAGATCTATAGCCAGCGCATCGTCTTCACAAACGGTGGCAAATGTTGCTGAAGGGACTAAGCGCGGCTTAGGCTCAACGGTAACATCAACGGTCTCAGCCGTACCTGGGCATCCCGCTCCACCTTTAGCAATCCCTGCTGTCGGAGTTAAGGTATAAGTAACAGTTTGTGGATCATCAGAGTTATTCACCAGAACATCGTTGATCACAGATGGGTTGCTCACCTGTAAGAAGAATGATTGGCCCGTAACCAGACCACTTGGCTCAAAAGAAGTTATATTAAAGGTTATACCCCCTGATGTTGGAGTAGTTGGAGAAGCTACCGAGATATTCGTTGTGCCTCCGCTACAAATATTTTCATCTGCCGGATCGGTAACTATTACATTAGGTTCCACAATGACAACCACGGTGGTCACAGGACCCTGGCATAAGTCCGGTGCGGCAGTTACAGGACGTATATCATACTCAACAGTTAGCGGACCATTGGTAGGGTTGGTCCAACGGTCATCTTGGATATAACTCAAATTTGTAACCCCATTGGAAGGTGTTGCATTTAACGCATCTGCCACCAGACCTGCATCAACTCTAATAGCCAAGACATCATAAGAATCAGCAGGAGCACTGGTCACCTGGGTACCAAGTGTAATATTGGTCCCTGCCCCGTCATCACTACAAACGATCACATCCAAATTTGCAAGTTGGGGTGCTGGTTTGATTGTAAATATCACATCTACCGGATCTCCTTTACAACCGGAAGCTGCAACTGGCGTCACATTGTACGTAACAATTCTATCACCACTTGACGTATTGGTAAATACATCATTTATCAGCACATTAGGAGGCTGATTTGTACCAATGCCTGCGTTTGAACCACCAGCTACAAGATCAGGACCCACGGTTATGGAATTGATGTCAAAAGCCACAGCGGTAACAGAGGGTGGAGTATCTTCTTCTATTAGGGTGATGCCTGATGGAACATCGCTACAGACAGGTGCGGGACTTAACCCTCCGTCGAGAACAGGTTCCGGATCAATGGTAACCGTTATAGTGAAATCGGTTCCCGAACACGCACCGAAGTAAGGTGTAACCGTGTAAACTACATTATCAATGCCATTTGTAGTATTGGTGAATACATCATTCAAAATCAGGTTACGATTTGTGGTTCCGGTGGCTGTCGTTGCAAACCCAGATAAGCTTCCACCTACCACGGCGGAAACATCAAAACTGTCAATCACACGCCCATCATCGTCAGATGTGGGCAATACAACCCCTGTAACATCATCGGAACAAACCGTGTTATCCAATGAAGCAGTGAAAACTGGCTCAGGGTCCACGGTAATCACAATATCGAACGGAGCTCCGTCACAGATCCCTATGTAAGGAGTAATCGTGTAAACTACATCCTCAGACTGATTCGTCACATTATTGTAGGTATCGGCTGCTATTAGATTGATATCAGTCGTTGCTGTTGCTGTAGAAGCCGAACCGGTCAAGTTCGGAGACACTACTGCTACAACATCATAACTGGTAATCGCATCACCGCTGTCATCAGAAGCAGGTAACAACACGCCTACTACGTCATCGGAGCAAATAGTTTGGTCCAAAACATCGGTAAAAACAGGTTCCTGATCAATTGTAGCTATTATAGTAAACTGATCACCTTCGCAGCCATTAGTATAAGGTGTAATCGTATACTCAACGGTTAAGGCAGCTGCGGTAGGGTTCGTAAATACATCGTTGAAAATGGCGTTGGCATCTGTTATACCTGTACCGGAAGTAGCACTTCCTATCAATCCACCGGACACTACAGGTACAATATCAAATTCGGTGATACTCCCACCATCATCATCTACAGCAGGCAGTGTTATGCCAACGATCTGACTGGAACATACCGTATTGTCTAAATTTCCGGTGAACAGTGGCTCCGGATCAACAATAACTACTATATCAAATGAGCTGCCTTCACAAACTCCGATAAAAGGAACTACAGTGTAAGTAACATTAGCACTGGCATTTGTGACGTTGTTAAATACGTCATTAGTTAGAAGGTTGAGGTTCGTAACTCCCGCGCCAGTAGAAGCCAGTCCGGTCAAACCGCCGTCAACAACGGCCGTGATATTAAACGAAGTGATCGCATTTCCGTCATCATCAGCAGAAGGAAGAATAACGCCAGTTATTTCATCAGAACAAACAGAGGCATTAAGATTACCAGTAAACAGAGGTTCCAGATCAATCGTTACCACAATGTTAAACGGTGCTCCTGCACAGAGGCCAATGTATGGAGTTATCGTATAGGTAACAATATCACTAGCGTTAGATACATTATTAAAGATATCCCCTGCTATAAAGTTCACATCAGTGGTACCCGTGGCTGTACTGGGCGTTCCACTTAAATTTGCTCCCGCAACCGCTGATACATCGTAGCTTGTAATGGCATCCCCACTATCATCAACAGCCGGAAGTGTGACCCCAATAGCAAGATCTGAACATTGAGTTACGTCAAGATTTGCTGTAAATACCGGTTCTGGTGAGATAGTGGCAGTAATAGTGAATGATGCTCCTTGGCATCCATTACGATAAGGAGTCACGGTATAAACCACGTCAATAGAAGCGCTGGTTACGTTATTGTATTGATCCGATGCAATTAAACTAACGTCGGTTGTACTTACCGCAGTACTAGGCGCTCCGATTAATCCGGCTCCAACCACAGCTGTAACATCATACGTAGTTATTGGGTCTCCATCGTCATCAGCGCCTGGTAAGGATATGCCAAGAACCTCATCGGAGCAAACTGTCGCATCTAAATTCCCCGTGAAAACAGGTTCCGGATTAACCGTTAGCGTAATTACAATGTCAGCACCAGCACAGGATCCTATGTAAGGTGTGACGGTGTAAATTACGTTAGAAGCGGCGTTTGTAAGGTTTGTATAGCTATCGTTGAAGATTTGGTTAATGTTTGTGACACCTAAACCCACACTGGCGGAACCCGTCAACGCACCACTTACCACCGCTGATATATCATAACTTGTGATGGCATCACCACTGTCATCAGCATTTGGTAATACAATACCGGATATTTCATCAGAACAAACCGCTCTATTGAGATTACCGGTAAATACCGGTTCCTCACCGATTGTGACTGTTATGGTGAAATCTGCCCCTTGGCATGTACCTATATAAGGAGTTATAGTATAAATAACATTAACCGGATCTCCTTGAACATTATTGAAGGCATCTCCACTAATTAAATTGATATTTGTAGTCCCTGTTGCGGTTGTCGGTATTCCAGTCAATCCCGAACCAACAGCAGCACTCACATCATAGCTCGTTATTCCATTTCCATCATCATCTAACGCCGGGAGAATAACTCCTATCGCGTTATCTGAACATATCGTCGCATCCAAACTCCCCGTGAACACGGGTTCAGGATCAACGGTAACTACTATATTAAAGGCTGTTCCTTCACAGGTGCCAAAGTAGGGGGTTACCGTGTAAATTACGTCGAGCGATGTATTTGTAAGGTTCTCAAAACTATCCCCACTTATAAAAGTTACATTGGCTTGATTATTACCAGTAGTCGCGGTTCCACTCAAACCCGGAGCAACTACAGCTGAAACATCAAAACTTGTTATTGTACCTCCGTCATCGTCAACATTTGGAATGATCACCCCTGTATTATCATCCGAACATATTGTCGTATTTAAATTGCCCGTAAACACCGGCTCCGGATCTACCTCTACCGTGATGTTAAAAGAAGTACCCACACACGTGCCGATATACGGCGTGACCGTATACACTACAGTCACAGACGCGTTTGTTAGATTCGTAAATATATCACCAGCAATCAAGTTCACATCCGTGGTCCCCGTCGCCGTGCTCGCCACGCCCGTTAAACCCGGGCCGACTACCGCGCTCACGTCATAGCTCGTAATGCCATCGCCATCATCGTCTGTCGTCGGCAATACTACGCCTGTAGTCCCGTCCGAACA
>JBCCOE010000058.1:0-28609 GCA_039025475.1 Bacteroidota bacterium
GATCCGTTTTAACAGATACAATGGCATCCTTAGGTGTATCTGACGACTCAGGGTCCCGACCATTGTTAAGAACGAATTCCTTGATCATTTCTCTCAACTCCGTAACGTCTTTCTCAAAAGGCTCCCCTTCTACCAGCATCCTGTCAGCAGAATTAATCTGGATCTTAAAAAGATTTCGCTCAGGTATCTTGATGTCAATGTTTTCAATATCCTCCGGATTCGGCGGAAGCTGAAGACTTAGCCCTCTATCGTTAGCGATCGTTGTTGTAACCAGGAAGAAAATTAGCAGCAAGAAGGCAATATCCGCCATCGAGCTGGAATTAATTTCCGGGTTATCTCTTCCTTTGTTACGCGCCATTATTTTATTGCTTTATTAACTTCAGTAAAAACGATTCCTACAAGCGCTACTATGAACAGAATATACATAGTAATTAAAGCACCTCCAACTGCCTGACTTACCCCAGGTGTAACACCAGCCGCTACAGCTTTTGCGTTCAAAGTGTCGCCTGCTATTGCCCAGCAAATCAGGAACAACACTCCGATCCCCACAAGTGCTCCTAAAGGCTTTATCAATGATTTAGGATCACTTAGCGAATTAACTATTGGAAGTACTACAGCCGATACTATAGCCACCAAAACTAAGATATAAGCAACCCACAAACCTATGTCTACAAAATTTTCCATTTGTCTTAATTTAGGATTTCAGAATTACTTAGACAGTTTGTGCTTCACAAGAAGGTCGACCAGCGTTATGGAAGCGTCTTCCATTTGGTTCACCAAAGAATCGATTTTAGACACTAAGTAGTTATAAAATACCTGTAAAATAATACCTACTATTAGACCCGCAACAGTTGTTAAAAGCGCTACTTTAATACCATTCGCCACAATCTGAGGTGAAATATCACCCGCTGCTTCAATAGCATCGAATGCTCCGATCATACCAATTACAGTACCCATGAAACCGAGCATAGGAGCCAAAGCAATAAAAAGAGAAACCCATACCAGACCTCTTTCCAATCTACCCATTTCAACAGATCCATATGCTATAATTGATTTTTCAACCATTTCAATTCCTTCAGACATTCTCATTAATCCTTGAGTAAAAATAGATGCTACAGGACCCCTTGTGCCTGTTGTAACTTCTTTCGCAGCTTCAACACCACCGTTAGCCAGTGCGTCTTCCACAGTCGATAGCAACTTATCTGTATTAGTGGTAGCCAGATTTAACGTAATAATTCTTTCAATAGAGATTGCGAGGCCGATAATCAAACAGATCAATACCGGTGTCATGAATTGCCAATCACCTTCAATAAACTTGTCTTTTATGATTTGATGAAAAGACGCTTCTGCTTCGGGCTCTGGCTCAGGCTCCGGAGTTGGTTCTGGCTCTGGTTCTGGCTCTGGTTCCGGCTCGGCTACAGCTGTAGTATCAGCCGCTTCAGTAGCAGTTGTGTCTGCAGCATCATCTTGAGCTTGTGCTTGGTACCCTAAGGAAAGAACTCCTGCCAGTGCCAATAACGTAAATAGTTTTTTCATAATTCAAGTTTTAAAGTTTTCTCTATTAAAAGAGCAATAGTTAAACGATTAAGTAATTATAGTTAAAGTTAATTAAAGTTCAATAAATCTGGCGGAGAGGAAGGGATTCGAACCCCCGGTACCCTTTTGGGGCACACTCACTTTCCAGGCGAGCACCTTCGACCACTCGGTCACCTCTCCTTGATGTGCGACTTTTACGCACAAGAAGCACAAATAAATCAATAAAAAACACTTTATGCAAAAATAAACTGATTTTATAAAGTGTCATTTTTCAGTTAATTCCCCACTCCATGAACCCTTAATTTCTTCTTCTATTTCACGTAAATCTGTATGCTCACCGAGCACCAGCATTAGTTTGGTAATCGCGGCCTCAAGAGTCAAATCATTTCCATCTATTACCCCCACTTCTAGAAGCTGCTTACTAGTTTGGTACCGCCCTTGCTGTACCCTACCACCCGGACATTGTGAAACATTCAATATGGATATGCCCTTTTTAACAGCTTCAAATAGTAGCTGAACAAACCAATCAAACGTTGGGGCATTTCCTGCGCCATAGGTCTCGAGTACCACACCACGTAACCCGGGAATGGATAGCACCGACTTTACATAATTTTTCGTTATACCTGGAAAAATCTTTAAAATGGCCACTTCATTTGCAAAATTAGTGCGCAACTCCAGTTCCTCATTGCACGGTTTTAGTATTGAATTGAGGTCATAATTAATTTCCACACCGGTCTCGGCCAATATCGGGTAGTTTTCAGAATCAAAAGCATCGAAGAAAACACTTTCAACTTTCTTCGAACGATTTCCTCGAAACAATTTGTAATCGAAGTAGATACAAACTTCAGGTACTAAAGACCTACCATTGATATTGACCGCGGCTATCTCTACGGCGTTAATCATATTTTTCCTAGCATCGGAACGTAATGATGATATGGGCAACTGTGCTCCCGTAAAAATCACTGGTTTTGCAAGATTCCTAAGCATGAAACTTAACGCTGAAGCCGAATACGCCATGGTATCGGTTCCATGCAATACAACAAAACCATTGAAATGAGCATACTCATTAAAAATGAGTTCACCAATTTTTTGCCAATTAGCAGGCGTTATATTCGAAGAATCAATGGGTTCTTTAAACGCAATAACCGTAAGCTTCAACTGCAGTTTTCGCAATGCCGGAATATGCTCTAAAATCGATGAAAAATCAAAGGGCTGTAGAGTGCCTTGGTCATCATGAATCATTCCTAAGGTACCACCTGTATATATAATAAGGACGGACGCTTCAGGTTCACGTGCTGCGGAAGTTATGATATTTATTCTATCGAGTCCCAATAGGCTTGAAAAGTTCGTTGGCATTTTCAGTAGTTCGTGCTGTAATTTCGTCCAATGGTAATTCCATAAGGTCGGATAATTTTGAGGCAACAAGTCCAAGGTAAGAAGGTTCGTTTCTCTTTCCTCGATGAGGGGTTGGCGCTAAATACGGGCTATCTGTTTCTAAAAGGATATGATCAATGGAAACTTCAGTAAGCACTTGGTCCAAGCCTCCATTTTTAAAAGTACTAACACCTCCTATTCCTACATAGAAACCTAATTCAACAATCCTTTTAGCCTGTTTCAAATCGCCCGTAAAGCAATGAAATACACCAGACAGGTCATTATCATTGAGTTCGTCGATAAGCTGTATCGTTTCATCAATTGATTCTCTGCAGTGAATAACTACAGGTAGTTTGAACTGCTTAGCCCACTCAACCTGAATCTTAAACGCTTCTTTTTGTTGTTCCCAAAACGTTTTATCCCAATAGAGATCTATACCGATTTCACCTATTGCACTAAATCCACGTTTATTGAGCCAATCTTCCACAAGGTATAGTTCCTTTTCAAATTTGGCATTAACAGAACATGGGTGTAAGCCCATCATAGGGTAACACCGATCAAAGTCCATCTCCACCTGAAGCATTCTATCTATGGAAGTGTGGTCAATATTAGGCATGTAGATTTTGGTCACCCCTTGTTGGAAAGCTCTTTCCAACATATCATCGAAGTCCTCATCAAAAGCCTCTAAATATATATGGGCATGTGTGTCTACCATCATTAGTCGTAATAATAGTCAGATTTTAAATAGTCACAATAAAATAGCAGAATCAGTACTTCCTACCTTTCCAAATAATCCGAGTGGGTATTAAAAAGTAGATAAAGGAAATTAAAGCAACGTATAATTGATAAAATTCAAAAAACAGAAGATGTGTTATTTTTTTTGAACGCTGTACAGTTTTACCTACTACGTACACGATGAACGCCTGAACAAGAGCCTTAACAAAGAATATAATTATACCCAGCGGCATCCAAAGTAACGTTATAATGACAACAGCCGGATAATAAAGCGCCTGCATTAATAGTAGCAAGACGATTCCCGGATGCAGTTGAACAGCACCGGCTAACCACCTTTTCCTTTGTTGCATCAGATTTAGCAGGCCGACTGTACTTTTGGTAAGTACAGTTGATTCCACCGAAGCAACATGTCTTGTTTTAAATCCTTTCTTTTTAACCTGCTTAAACAATTCCAAATCCTCTGTAACAGAAAAAGGAATGGACTCATATCCACCTACAGCTTTGTATGCCTTTCTTGTGACGAACATGTTATTGCCCATGGCCACCACCGGGTTATTCAAATCGTGCAAAGCCTTTATAAGTCCCAAAGCAAATAGCCAGTCCATACCTTGCCACGTATCGTCAACATCCGTTATACCAACCCCTATACCGACCCCATCAACATAACAACCTAATAAACCTCGTACCCATAGCGGATCGACTCGACAATCGGCATCAGTTATGAAAAAAAAATCTCCCTTGGCCTTACTAGCTAGTTGAGCTAGTACATTAGCCTTACCCTTAGCGTAACCAACTTGATCAACAACATCCATAATTTTAATATCAGGATACTCTGACTTCAATTTGGACAAAATTGAAGAGGTGCTGTCCGTAGATTGATCGTTTCCGATAAGAATTTCTAATTTATCATGGGGGTAATCGAGATCCATTAAAGATCTAACACATCTCTCGATGTTTTCCTCTTCATTTCTGGCAGCCACCAGTATGGAAACAGACGGTTCATATTTATATTCAGCCTGAAATACTTTGAACTTGAAAATCCAACATAGCACCAAAAGGCTATCTGTTATAAACACGATACCGGCTATCGTTAAGGTGATGATCAACAATAGGCTCATAAAAGATCAAACTTGAAACCGGCCGATAAAAAGTGTTCGATGTAACGAGGTAAGCAATATTCCAGGTTCTTCTTAGCCTTTATATTATCATGAAAAAGAACGATCGACCCATGAGTTGTAGCGTCCAAAGACCCTTTTAGGCAAGCTTGGGGGTCTATACTCTTGCTAAAATCACCTGTTAATACATCCCACATTACGATTCGATATTTATACTTTAACAATTGAATTTGCTTGTTTAAAATTCGACCATAGGGTGGACGAAATAAAAGCTGAGATACACCCAGCTCCTTTATAAGGTTTTCACATTGTTCAATGTTATTTAAATAGTCATTTTTATTCGTCTTCCAGCCATTCAAGTGGTTGAATGTATGATTAGCAACGGAATGGCCCAAACGAATAGATTCTTGAGCGATTTCATTGTATCTTCTTAGATTGTCTCCGACGCAAAAGAATGTAGCGCTAATTTTGAAATCCGCCAAAGTGTTTTGAATAAACGGTGTGATCTCTGGAATGGGACCATCGTCAAAAGTGAGGTAGATCGTATTAGGTTTGTTTTGTCTCCAAGTCAGTGAAGGATAAATCTTTTGGAATAGCCAAGGGGTTTTGTGCAGAAACATTTAGAGTTCCACTTTGCAGGATAGCATAGTGATGTCATCTTTATAACCATTCAGGCCCTTAAACTCGTCCAACTTAATAATTATATCCTGATGTATTTTCTTTAAATCACTTTTGTTGTTGCCCTTAAAGTATTCAGTAAGCTTCTCTAAACCAAACTCTTCATGATTCTCATTTTCCGTCTCGGTAACGCCATCCGTATAACTAAACAAAAGAAATTCGTCCAGATCCGTGATAAATCCTTCATTTAAAAAGGGCAGTGGGTGCATGGCTCCCAGTACCGTACTACCCTCCTCAAGAAGAATTAGTTCTCCCTTATTAATCAGAATAGGTGGGTTATGACCAGAATTCACATAAACCAGCGTTCGCAGCTGGTGGTCATAAATGCCGGCAAAAAAAGTGATAAATTTCTCCCCCTTAGCATTTTCGAGTACCTGATAATTTAATTCTTCGATGATTTCCTGAAGGTTAGGTGTCTGCCTCACTAATGTTCTAAGAGAAGCCTGGAAGTTAGACATCATCAAGGCGGCAGGTATACCTTTACCAGAAACATCAGCTATACAAATCAAAAACTGATTTTTGTTAATTGGAATGTAATCATAGTAGTCACCCCCAACTCTATCATGTGGCAAATAACTGGCTTCTACTTTTAAATTGGCCGTATAAGGTAGTTCTTCAGGGAATAAGAATTGCTGAACATCACTAGCAATCTCTAGCTCCTTCCTTAAAGCCTCTTGCTCCAATTGTTGACGGGCCAACTTTTTATTTTCGATGGCCACGATAATAATATTACTAAGAGCCTGTATAAATCGCGTACTACTATCACGCATTTCATCAGAATCAACTTGAATTCCGCCCAAGAATACTAACGCCAAAATATTACCTTTATGCGATACCGGGATCAGGTAATCAAACTCTCCGAAAACATCCTTCCTTCCTTCTATTGAGGTTACTTTTCTATAGTTACAAAAACTCTCATCAAGAGGGGTTTCAAAGCAATTAATCTGGGTGCCGTAGTTTACCTTACACGACCAGGATGAATCCAGCACATAGAGCGCCAGTTTTCGAATATTAAGGTTCGCCCTAATCGTAAAATCATAAATCTTATAAAGGGATTTCTCCGGAAGGTTATTATTAATGGCCTGGGTAATCTCGAGCAAAGCATTAAGCTCAAGTTCCTTAAGGTTATATTTGTTCTCAGGTGATAATGCGTCCATTAATAATAGAATCTCCCATTTTTGGAATTTAATCAAATAGAATGTAAATCACTAATAGCTTCTGCCTTTCCATTTATACCCAGCTAAATTAGCTACTACAGCGAAGTAAACGACATAAAATGGATATATTATCTGAATTAAAATAAAATAGAGCCAACCCACTTTCGTATTCAAAAACTTAAGTACGGATCTAAGATAAACTACTTCTAAAACCAGCTTTGACAGTAACAAAACTATCATCGTGAAATTACCATCTATGGCAAGTCCTACCCCGGCAATAACAGCCAAATTAGAGAACCCTATAAAAACTGCCATTAAAGACTGCATTCGATTTTTATAATAAGTCCATTTGGAAGCCCATCTTTTTCGCTGCTGTACGAAGCTGCGTAAACTGCTTTGTGGCTTTGTATACACCACCCCATCCGGATTTGTATTGAAACCAACACTTTTTGGATAACGATCAGCAATTTTGTGCATTAGAAATTCGTCATCTCCACTGGCAATATTAAAATTATCAGAGTAACCGCCTACCTCGAAATAGGTGGTTTTAAGAAATGATAAGTTAGCTCCGTTACACATCCCAGGCTTTCTCAAATAAATGGACGATGCACCCACGCCAACCAAACTACTGAATTCGATCGCTTGTAACTTGTCAAAGACTTTTTTTAGAGGACGGAAGCTTACCGCACCACTTAATAACTTTACATCGCTATTTTCAAAGTGGCTCGCAATACTGCATAACCAATTTCTAGATACCTGACAGTCGGCGTCAGTCGTAATAATAACATCGCCTTTGGCAATTTCTATACCCTTTGTTAATGCCGCCTTTTTTCCGGCAGTTCTCTGAAGTTTAACGCATATAATATCGTTTCTAAACTGTTTAACCTTCTCAGAAGTGTCATCCTCTGAATGATCATCAACCACAATAATTTCATAATTAGAACCTGGAAACCTATTAGCTTTAATGGTTTCGAGAACTTTTACTATGTTGTCCCCTTCATTTCTTACTGGAATTATAATAGAATACCTGAGTTTAGGTTCAGCGCCAATCGCAGGAGATTTTTTTTGGAAGAGTTTAAGCCAAGCTATCAACGCAACAAAAAGCCCTATAATATATGCTACCAATAATATACTCGCCAGCAGAGCTATCACCTTATAATTTTTAGTTTGAACATTAATGGTAAGCTCAACATAGTCGGAAGAAGTAAGTTAATAATCCATATCAAAAGGCTGGCTAGAATTACTGGTTCAATATCTATTGAGTAATGTTCGAAAAATAAAATTGCACTAACTTCTCGAATACCGAGATCGCTCAAGAAATTGAATGTCGGTATAATGGACTTGGCAAAAAACACCCAAGTAATTCCGGCAAGCTTTAAATGAAGCTCCACTTCAGGTAGGAAAAGTTGTAACGCTAGCAAAAATTGAAGAGTAAAAGTAAAGTATCGCAAAAATGAAATAGTGAAAACCGCCAAAAGCTCTCGGCGGTCAAAGTCCAGAATAAGCCCAAAATAGATCCTTATCTGAGAAATAAATTTTGGTTTCCATTTTATTCTTGGACCACGATGAACCATGAGAAATACGGCAAAAAAAACAATAATTGCGATAAGCAGATAAGAAATGTATTCAACACCAAAAAGATAGTATACTCCCAAAAGGCCGAAAATAAGGGTAATAAAAAGCTGAACTAATCTACCTATCAAAAGCGGTCCTATTAATCGTCTTCTATCGACATGGGTAATTAGCCCGATCCGTCCGAGGTAATCACCAACTGCATAAGGTGTAAAAAAGCTTAAACCCAAACCTAACACAACACCTTTAAGGGAATTCCAAAAGTTGAGCTGAACCACTTTACCAGTTAATAACCGCCATTTCAATGCCTCAAGAGACCAATTAAACGGCATGAGAATCAAAATTACACCTATAACGATGTAACCTCGAGCCATTTTAGTCCTGAAAAGGAAGTACAAATCGAGAATATCAGTTTTTGCGGCGTTGAGTTTAAATGCTAGAAAAAGCAGGCAAGAAATCAAGAGCAGCACTTTTAGCAGAAAATTAAAACGTAGGTATTTGCTGGCCATTTATATTATCTTGCACAAGTGGGGAAAATAGATAAAAAAATCGATAGCGAAACCATAATATTAGGACTAGATCCAGGTACTAGTGTTATGGGTTACGGGCTTATATCTGTGAGTGGTCAACAGTTACAATTATTGCAGTATGGCGTTATCCATTTAAGTAAATATTCAGGGCATGAACTGAAGCTTAAAAAGATATTTGAACGTGTTAGTAGCCTAATTGACGACTACAACCCAGACGAGGTGGCCTTGGAGGCACCTTTTTATGGTAAAAACGTGCAATCCATGTTAAAACTAGGTCGTGCGCAGGGTGTAGCTATGGCGGCAGCCTTATCGCGTCAAATTCCAATTACAGAATACGCTCCTAAGAAGGTCAAACAATCTGTTACCAGCAACGGAAATGCGTCTAAAGAACAAGTGGCGGCGATGCTCATGACCTTACTGGGCTTTAAGTCATCCCCTAAATTACTTGACGCCACGGATGCACTGGGCGTTGCTGTCTGCCACCACTTTCAAAAAGGCACCAAAAAAAACACAGTCAAGAGTTGGAAAGCTTTTATCACTGATAATCCAAATCGTATAAAGTAAACATTAGGTCAGGGATGAGGCAGCTTCATGCTATATCTTATCTTTGAACTTGAGTATAAAAAGAGCCATGTCAAAGATTAGTTTTAAGTCCGATATCCTGCCTCATCTCATAGCGGTATTGATTTTTATTATAGTGGTAGTTATCTTTTATCATCCTCTGTTCTTCAGCAACCAATCTATGTACCAGCACGACGTCCTACAGGGTCAAGGGGGCGGACAAGAGGCGGTCGAATTTAGGCAACGAACGGGAGAAGAAGCACTTTGGATCAATAGCATGTTTAGCGGGATGCCTGCATATATGGTAAACATATATTGGAGTGGCGACTTGCTTGAATACGTACAAAAAATCATTACGCTCGGCCTTCCAAGTGTAGCCAGTGTTACTTTCCTTGGGTTAATAAGCTTCTATGTGCTGATGCTTGTTTTTGGTGTAAATCCATACATCGCTATAATTGGTTCGCTAGGATTCGCATTTAATACATTCCAAACTTTAAGCATTGAAGCAGGTCATATCTGGAAAATACGGGCTGTGGCTTACATGCCACTCGTGCTTGCAGGATTTAAACTATTGTATGATAAGAAGAAAATTTACCTGGGAGTAGCATTAACCGCTCTGGGGTTAGCATTAGAAATAAAGGCAAACCATCCGCAGATTACTTATTATTTACTCTTGGTGTTATCGTGCTACGGCGTTAGCCAATTGGTGTATGCCATAAAAGAAAATACCTTACCTACTTTTATCAAAAGCACAGCATTAATGCTGGCCGCCACAATGCTGGCTCTGGGCGCCAATATTGGCAGATTATGGACCACTTATGAATACAGTAAATATTCAACAAGAGGGTCCTCAGAATTAACCGCGGCTCAGAGCAAAGGTGAAAGCGGATTAGATAGGGACTACGTATTTCATTGGAGTGAGGGTAAATTAGAGTCCTTTACCTTGCTTGTACCAGGGTTTAGTGGAGGTGCATCACAGGAAAGTCTGGATATGGACTCGGAATTTGCTCAGGGTTTATTGGATAGAGGAGTTCAGCCACAACAAGCGGCTCAATTTGCACAGGGAGCAGCCACATATTGGGGTGCCCAACCCGGTGTGGGCGGACCATATTACATGGGAGCCATAGTGCTCGCCTTTTTCATCCTGGGAATTTTCTTTGTAGAGCGTAAACATAAAATATGGCTTATATCAGCGACGGTCTTTGGTTTGCTATTGGCCTGGGGCAAGAATTTAGAGTGGTTTAACTATTTTATGTTCGACTACTTTCCTTACTACAACAAATTCCGGGCAGTTACCATGGCCTTAGCTATTATCATTTTCACCATCCCAATACTTGGAACGTTGGGTTTGGATAAAGTTTTGAAAATTGATTGGAATAAGGCGCAACTAAAAAGGCTTTACATTACTCTGGGGATCGGTCTCGGGAGTTGTTTACTCATTTGGCTTTATGGTACTATGGCAAGTTTTAGAGGCCCTGTAGATGCTAATTTTGCTGAACTACCACCATGGTTTTTAGACGTATTGAAAGACCAAAGGCAGCATATGCTTCAGTCGGATGCTATCCGGTCCTTCTTTTTTATACTTATTTCAGTGGCAGCTTTAGTTTTTACAATAAGAAAGAAAATAAGTTTTGCAGGAGGTGTAGCGATAATTACAACTCTTGTTTTTCTAGACTTGTTTTTGGTTGGAAGAAGATATCTCAATGGTGAAGATTATCAACGCAGGGCTAAAGCGCAATACTTTCAACCCACAGCAGCAGATCAAGAAGTGAAGAAAGATCCTAGTGAGCACTTCCGAGTAGTAAACTTAGTTAATGCTTGGAGCGAAGCGAGGACCAGCTATCATCATAGCTCCATAGGCGGGTATCATGGAGCTAAATTAGGTCGGTACCAGGAACTTATTGACTATTGTTTGGATAATCAAAAAAACCAAGTTATTGAAAGGTTACGGCAGAATCAGGTGGACTTCAGAGGTTTAAGTACGTTAAATATGCTCAATACGAAGTATTTTATGTTTGGCGATGGAGCCGAAAATACATTACCCAATGGATCAGCTTTTGGTAACGCCTGGTTCATCCAAAATGTCAAAGAGGTCAAATCAGCTGATGAAGAAATTGCCGCAACATGCACTTTACAAAATCAGACGACTGCCATAGTTGATATCAGTAAATTTCAAGTTTCGCAGACCGAATTCGACAATAACGGTTCGATTAGCTTGTCCGAATACCAGCCCAATTATTTAAAATATGAATTATCTTCTGACAGCAAGGGTCTTATCGCTTTTTCGGAGATCTACTACCCGAAGGGATGGACTGCAAAAATTGACGGCTCCGAGGTAGACCATATTAGAGTCAACTATATACTTCGTGGCTTGGAAGTACCCGCGGGTCAACATATAATTGAATTTGAATTCAAGCCAAAGTCGTATTTCATTGGAAACAAGATTATGATCGCTTCAACCGGGATATTATTACTGCTTTTGATCGGATCATTTGTCGTTCAGTTTAGCGGAAAAAAAGCCGCTTCCGAGAATTCTTAGCCGAATACGGATGAAGAGAGTTTTAATCATTACTTATTACTGGCCTCCAGCTGGCGGTATTGGAGTTCTTAGATGTTTAAAATTTGCTAAATACTTGAGAGACTTTGGATGGGAACCTATTATTTATACCGCCAAAAATGCTCAATACCCCTATTTGGATGATGAAAATAAAAAAGACATCCCCGATGGCATTGAAATTATTCGGAAATCCATTATTGAGCCATTCAACGTATTCAAAATACTAACGGGCAAGAAAAAGAATGCCCCAATGAGTAATCCTTTGGTCACCAGGGATAAGAAACCCGGGATTCTGGAAAATTTCATGATCTGGCTTCGGGGTAACTTTTTTATACCAGATGCTCGTGCCCTTTGGATACGACCCTCAGTTAAATATTTGACGAAGTATTTAAGATCAAATCCGGTAGATGCAATTCTATCTAACGGACCACCTCATACCAACACAATAATCGCATGCAAACTTTCAAATAAATTAAAGATTCCATGGTTGGCAGATTTTCAGGACCCTTGGACGCAGGTCGACTATTACAAGCTTTTCAAAATAACTAAATGGGCTGATAGAATTCATAGAAAAATGGAGCAAACGGTTTTCAAAACAGCAAGCAAAATAACTATAGCAAGCCCCAAATGGAAAGAGGATCTGGAGTCAATAGGAGCAAAAAACGTGGATGTCATTTACTGGGGGTACGATGAAAGCGATTTTGAGGGACTGAAACGTACAGTAAATAATAAATTTACCATTATTCATGCAGGTATTTTTGGTTTAGATCGATTACCGGAAAACCTATTTAGAGTGTTGCAAGAACTTCGTAACGATTCAGATGAATTTAGAAATGATCTTGTTCTCGACTTTTACGGAATGGTAGACTTTTCCATTAAAGAAGCTTTAATAAAATATGAACTGGATAAAAATACCAGTTTTAACGGTACAATTTCAAGATCAATCATTCTTCAGAAGCTTATGGGAGCTGACCTTCTCCTATTACCGTTGAATAAGTCCGATAACATCCTTGGAAGAATTCCGGGTAAGCTTTTCGAATACTTACGTTCTTTTGTTCCCATAATTTGTCTCGGACCCAATGGAAGCGACGTAAGTAATATAATAACCGAACTCGACGCAGGTCAAAGCTTTACTTATGAAACCAGGAGTACCCTCAAACAATATATTCAAGCTCAGCATGAAAGATATAAAGCCAACAAGGTGCCGTCTACCTCTGAAAGGGACATATCCAAGTATTCTGTGAAAAATCAAACTAAAACATTATCACTTTTCTTGAATGAAATCATTAGTTGATTGGGGTTAAAAACCAATAAGGATATTGAACATGTATAATCGCTAACTTTATTATCTCAATGAAATCATGGGTTCCGATTTTAAAAACTGAGAACAGGGTCTGGAACTCCCGAATTCGTGGATTTTAAACTAAGATTGATTTAAAAATAGCCTATATACTTTGTAAAATATTTTGAAAAGCATGAGGTTATGCAACAATAAATAAGGTGGGATTTTTCTGATAACATTCAAACCAGCACCATCCGAAGCTTTTTTTAAGTAGTATCTGAAATAGAAATTATTTCTAAGCTCTTTAATTAACTCTTTTTTTAGTTGCTGGTCGGAATTGTTTTTCAAATACCTGTAAATGGTCGTTCCTGCACTCCATTCATACATCTGGTAGTTAAATATAGGATCTTCGGCTACTGTTGTCCAATGATCTGAGGTAGTGAAGTCATAGATGATTTCCAAAGTAGTGCAAACTTCAATATCCCTGGGGCTTGGTTTATGCATTATACTTCCATCCCGATCTTTTCTATAAAAATATAAATGGTCCTTAATTGAGCAGATGCCTTTTGACAGTAAATGGGTTTTAATCGTAAAGGAGAAATCCTCAAAGTGTACGTTTTCCGGAAAGTGGATTTTATTTTCTTCCAGAAAAGAACGCTTATAAAGAGAGCGGCAACAAATAGGGCTAAATGCCCTATCTTGAATCTCTTCTTTAATCAAGTTCCATCCGTTTTTTGAATATCCTTCGTTTAATGTAGGACTGTCTACCTGTCTTGTCGGGTAAATTTCAACAAAGCCAAATTTTATGATATCGATTTTTTTTTCTTCAATATATTTCGACAGTATCATTAAAGCGTCCTCAGCAATCCAATCATCACTGTCTACAAACAGAAGGTAACTGCCTTTCGCCAAACTGATTCCTGTGTTACGCGCTCCACCCAAACCTTGGTTAACGTCATGTTTAATGGGTACGATTCTCTTATCTTTTGTGGCGAACTCGTCAATTAAGACCTGACTGTTATCTGGTGTCTGGTCGTTTATGACCAGAACCTCAAAATCACGAAATGACTGTTTTAAAATAGAATTAAGACATTTGGGAAGAAAAGCTTCAACATTGTAAACTGGAACGATGATAGAAAATTTCATCCCGTCTCAGACTATTAGAGGTTTTTTTGAGCAATTACCCTAATAATTACGGGGTCCTCATCTTTGTATTTAGCCAGCCCTTTAGATTCAATTTTATAGATAACATTGAAACCTGCCTGTTCGATGCGTTTTACAAACTCATCATAAATAACAAACCTTCGATAATGATCAGTAATAAATTCATTATTCCCTACTTTATCACCTTCTCCAAACAGTTCATCCTTGGTACTTCTTATTTCTATGAAGAAAAGGCCATTTGTATTCAGGTTATCAAAAGCCCAGTCAAGTGTATTTTTTTCTTGCTCCCTGTTAACAGAGTGTAAGGTAAACCTGGAATAAATGAAATGTGAGTTTGCCCGGTTTCCCAACTGAGTGAAATCACCTACTTCAAACGCCAAGCGGTTCGAAGAATATTTATCATTCAGATATTCGATCTCTTTTTCACACTGGTCAAATGCTGTAATACGCAGGCCAAATTTTTCAAAGAAAATACTGTCCCTTCCATTACCACATCCTAATTCGTAAATTGCAGCCCCTTCACGCAGAAACGGTAAAACAAACCTTGCAAAAGGTGATTCGTGACTAGGATCACGGTGGTTTTGATAGTATTCTTCCCAATAATTCAAATAATTATTCATTCATTCAGTCTTTTATAACCGTAATCTTTTTGTTAATAATTTTTGAGTTCAAAGCAGCATCTGGCGTGTACCAGTCTTTGATCTTAACCGTGTAATCACCATAAGTGTCTGTTAGTCTTCTATGTGAATCAGCAGGTACATTAACCTGGCACCCTTGCCATTCAATTTGCTTAAATTCAGTCGCCCATGTGTACAACTCCCTCACTATGCGCTTCTTGTCTTCATTGAAAGGGAATAAATGACAATACATATAGTCTTCTTTTTTTGTAAAATAGAAGATATCGAAACTAACGTCGTTTAATTTGTAGCTTTCTTCTATTCCATAATGCCCACCATCAATCTCGAATTTCCTAACTTTCACAAAACCATATTTAGTGAGTGTTTTTTCTATTTTTGGGGAATAATCTGAAAGCATAATACCCACATCCAAATCCGTATCATGTTCAATGAGTTTGCCATCCCTTATCACTCCCAACAGCGTACCGAATTCGAGCCAGAAAAAAACATCTACTTCTTCCAAAGCTTTCGTAGCTACTTTCAAAACATTTTCACCTTCTTTTTTAAACTGGCTGTTTTGAACTTTATACAAAAACTTTTTTAACAAAGGCAGATAAAGTGGTTTTAGCACCTTCTTTACCCTCCAGTTATCAGTTTTTTGGGCTAATTTCTCTAGTAATTCCAATTGATATAGGTCGAATTCAAAGGTAAGGTTTTCATTACTATTCAAAGTCAATATCAGTTGCCGAGGTTGTTTTTATTAACCAGATATTCACCAAAGTTGGCAATTTGAACTTCGTTAAAGTCAGAGTGGTGCGAAACCTGCTGATCCTTCGGAGGCAGCTTCATGTAATCACCATATAATTCGGATAAAATCCAGTCGGAATTTGATGGTATTTTTAGTTCCAACTGTTCAAAAGGTGTGCTTTTAAGGGGGTTGTAATCTTTTCTATTGAAGAAAAGGTTTCTCAGCGTATGTACATTATAAAACGATAATTGATCTTTCCTATGATCCTCAATAATAAATACATCTACGGCCACCCCTCTTTTTTGGTCTTTACTGATGATAGAACTTCTATCCATTACCTTAAAAAAACCAACATCCATAGGTGCAAAAAGCAAGCTTTCCGGAATGTCCGAACAGTTTTGTAAAAGGACGTTAAAATCCTTTCGGGTCATGAATATATCAATATCATCATCCCATGGTATGAAACCTTTGTGTCTCACGGCCCCCAACATTGTTCCATAGGCAAGTGCAAAATTTATATCAAGCGAATCGGTTAGCGCACTTAATATCTCTAAAATCCTTAAGCCTATCGCTTTGATTTGATCTTCAATATTGTCATGTTGATCTCTCAGGTCAGGATACTTAAATTCAAGCTCTTCCGAATACAAAGATCTGGTTCTGGACAATTCTATTTTTCTAGTGTAATAGCGGTTATGGAAAGGCTTATAAACTCTTCTAATGTATTTTTCAAGCATCGCTTAAAGCTAGCGATAAGATAAATTATAAAACTTCGGATATTGATTTTTTAATTTTTGTAACTCATAAATACAGATTTAAATCCAAAGATCTTTTGAACCTCAATGAAAATTATAATTTTTAATTTCAGAAAATGATGATTGGGGTGATCTTTTGTATTCTTGTATAGGTTAGAACCCGTTCAACAAATTTAAAATAATCATTTGGGCTTAATCAAAAAGCAGGGGCTGCAAGCTGCCGCTTATTCTTCTATTGGTGTAGTAATAGGCTTTTTAGTAAACGCCCTTTTAATGCCTACGCTTCTTACCACTGAACAGGTGGGGCTCCTGTCATTTTTAGGTTCCTTGAGCAGTATTTTTTCAGGCCTGTTTGCGTTTGGCCTTTCACTGGTTGTTCTTAATATATTTCCCAAATACCAAAACAAGAACCTCAACAACCTCTATACCTTCATTTTACTGATTAGTATTTTAGGCATTATTTCAGCCATTTGTACTTATTATATGGGTAACGATTGGGTATTGTTGATATTAAGAGATACAAGAAGCAATATCACATCGTACCCTTACTTCTCTGTAGGTTTTGTCATTATCTGTTCTTTTAGAATCATTTTCAAAAATAATGACAGCCTTATTCGAATGATGAAAAATACGGTCTTAGGCACTGTACTGGAAAGTCTGATCATAAAAGTTATTATTCTGGGTTCACTTATTTACTATTACTTCAGTGCTGACCAGTCCTTTGAAATTGTTTTTATACTTTTCGTTTTTGCCATGAGTTTTCCCGGCATTTTCAGCCAGCTCTACCTTTGGGCCAAAGGGATCAGAATCAGCAATATCAGGCGCGCATTAGCCGATATTATTCCCTTTAAAAAACAGGTTCTATCATTAGCTGGTTACGGTGTATTGAATGCCTTTGGTGTACGGATTATAATGGAAGTAGATCGTGTAATGGTAACTGATTATTTGGGATTAGACAGTACAGGAGTATACGCAACGGCATTTTTGTTTGGTGCATTTGTAAACCTACCAGCTAACGGAATACGAAGGATTTCATCCGTGCTCATCTCAAATGCCTGGAATGAAAATAACCTTAGTTCTATTTTAGATATTTATAAAAAAAGCTGTATTAATCTCAGTGCAGTGGGCTTCTACTTATTACTAGGCGTGTGGCTCAATTTAGATTCGGTATTCTCATTCTTACCAGAAGAATACAGTCAGGGAAAATACGCGATGCTTTTTATCGGCCTCAGCTACCTTGTGGATATGACTTTTGGAGTAAATAATGAAATATTGGCCACTTCTAAATCGTATCGCTACACCACTTACTTCATGGGCGGATTAATTATTTTGGTCATTGGTTTAAACGCTATATTCATTCCAATTTATGGCATCAATGGAGCTGCCTTGGCCTCTCTTATTGCGCTGATCACCGTGAATATTTTCAGGTATCTATTTATATGGAAAAAGTACGGTTTCCAACCCTTCCATTGGAAATTAGGAATAATCTTAATCATCGGAAGTTTGTGTTTTTTGCTTCCCAGGGTTCAGCCAGAAATCCAAAATGCCTTCCTGAATATTGGAGTCACATCATTGGTATTGACCATCAGTTACTGGTCAATTATTTATGCTTTAAGAGTTTCTCCTGATATAAATGACCTCATCAATAAAAACTTAAAAAAGTTAATCGGAAAGTAATCTTAAAAGCTGCTCTGAAACCCGTTGTATATCAGCGAGGCCTAGCGAGGGATGCACAGGAATGGAAAATACACTCTGACTAAATGCTTCAGCGTTAGGGCAGTTCCTGTAATTTCCAAAAAAGGGCATCTTACTTAAAGGAGTTGGATAATGAATGGCCGTCTGAATATCATTATTCTCTAATTTTTCTCGAATAGCCTTCCTTCTTTCAGATCGAATTACAAATTGATGAAATACATGAAACGCATTTTGCTGAAACCCGGGAAGGATGAATTCAGAACCGGTAAGTTCATTCACATAAAATCTGGCATTGTCTTGTCTCTTAGCATTCCATTGGTCCAGGTATTTGAGTTTAACATATAGGACTGCCGCCTGTATGGGGTCGAGCCTACTGGTAGTTCCTGACAGTACATGTACATCACGTTCTTTTTGTCCGTGGTTAGCTAGTAAATGAATTTTTTTGGCTATTACTGAATCGTTAGTAGTTACACATCCTGCATCCCCCAGAGCACCCAGGTTTTTCGTTGGGTAAAAGCTAAATGCCGCAGCGTTTCCCAGACCACCTACCTTTGTCCCATTAAACTTCGCTCCGTGAGCCTGTGCGCAGTCTTCGATAACAATAAGATTGTATTCAGCAGCTAGTTTTCTTATTTCATCCATATCACAGGACTGACCGTACAAGTGAACAGCAATCAAGGCTTTTGTTCTTGGTGTCAACCTGTTCCTTATGGATTCAGGACTTATAGTGTAGTAGTTGTCAACGTCAGCGAAAACTGGTTTTGCTCCTACATTTTTAACTACCTCCGCATCCGAAACCCAGGTAAGCGCCGGAATAATTACCTCATGACCCTCACCAATGTCATAAGCTCTTAATATCAGTTCCAAAGCATCTGTTCCATTCGCACAGCCTATGCAATATTTTACCTGACAGTATTCTGCAAAAGAAGCTTCAAATTTCTCCACTTCTTCCCCACCGATATACCAGCCACTCCGAACTACACTATGAATGACCTCATTCAATTCTTCCTGAATCGGACCGTGCAATTTGTTAAGATCTACCAGTGGGATCATACCAGGCAAATATTAATAAAAACGCTTCAAAAAATAAGGAGATATACCTAATAGGTACAGAAAAACAAGTGCTATGTTCTTGAGCTCTTGCCTCACTACACCGTTGCGTTCAAATCGTCTCGCTGAAGTGACAACAGGCAAATCCAGCTTTTGAAAGTGACATCGTTTTCTGATTCTCCGCACGAGATCTATATCCTCCATTATAGGAATCTGACGGTAGCAGCCTAGTTCTAAAAACAGACTTCGTTTAATAAAGATACCCTGGTCCCCATAAGTAAAAATACTCCAGTTTATTTTGCTGAACTTTGAATACAAAGTATACCAAAACCCGCTTTTGTCAAACTTTAAAAAACAACTTCCCGAACATTTGGACTTTTTTATTTGGATCAGCAAATCATTAAGAATACCACCTTCAAAACGACTATCAGCGTGTAAAAACCATAAAAATTCTCCTTTCGCTTCCGTTGCACCCATATTCAATTGAACGGCCCGCCCCGGCTGCGAATTAAGTAATTGTACCCCAGCATATGAGTTTACGACCTCAACCGTCCTATCCTTACTACCGCCATCCACAACTATAATCTCCAACTCGCTTGCATTCTTTAGATCATTTAGTAAATGTCCTATAGTGAGTTCCTCGTTTAAAGTTGGAATCACAACTGATATAAACTTGCTATTTAAACTTTCCAACCAATGAACAGTCTAATGGGTCTTAAAACGTAGTGATTTTTGTGCGAAAATGAACACCTAATGCGTCCGGGTTCGTCCACAAAAAATCCAAAAAAGCTAATATAGCTCGTTTTAAGCAGATGGTATTGTATTTGGATCTTTGGTAATTATGTCAGGACTATTAAATCGTAGAAATATCGTTATCGTCATAGGCTTTATTGTAGCACTGATCATTGTTGTTTCGACTAGAGCTGATGCTCATGGACTAACGACCTCACTACTTTTTTAGGAATTTTATATTCCACAAGACATCCTGAAATGCATTATATTCGTTCAAACATCTACTAATCCTTTCAAAAATGAAAACCTTGATTACCATAGCCATCTTATTTATTGGAATACGTACCGTTGCGCAAGACAGCGAGTTTAAGCTGAACGAGAATTATCCAATTAAATCTTCGGGAACCATTGAAATGTGGAGTAGCGACGCAGAGGTAACGATCAAAGGGACAGATCGCAAAGACGTTTCTGTTAATATTTACCGAAAGGTTACCGTAAAAGGTGTGCGTTTTGGTGAGCGGGACTTCAAGGTAGAAGTATTTGAAGAAAATGGAAACTTAATCATCAGAGAAAGATCAAAAGGAAGTGTTTCTATGGTAGGATACAGCCGGGAGGTTTACACCATTGATATTGAAGCTCCTAGAAATGTGAGTCTAGACCTTGAAGGTGATGATGATGATTACCTCATTGAAAATATAGGAGGCTCAATTGTTCTGGATATCGATGATGGTGACGCGGACCTTAGTAATTGTGATGGAAGTGACTTCGATTTTGATTTCGACGATGGCGACATTCGTATGGATGGTGGCAAGGGAAAGATAAGAATCCGTTCAGATGATGGGGATGTAAATATCAGAAATGCATCATTCAGTGAGGTGGAGGCTAGTATGGACGATGGCGATATTGAAATAGAAACTTCGTTGGCAGATAATGGCACTTATTTTTTTCGTTCCAACGACGGTGGCGTTTACCTGGATGTTCCCAGAGGAGGAGGTGAATTTCTTATTTATCATGACGATAGTAGGGTATCATTTTCAGGAGATTTTGAAGTCGATCGCGATGATGAGAACGAAACCAGATTAAGATCAAGACGAGGGAACGCCAAGGTTAAAGTTCGCGTTGATGATGGTCGGGTTCAAATTAATGCGAGATAGAAATTCAGTCTATAAATTCCCTTTTCTCTTTAACTATTTTCTTGTCCATTCCATCCAATTGGAGGTCCCTTACATATTTATCGGGCGTGGGTCGGTGTAGTGACAGTAGAAAGAGAAGTACAAGATAATCTACAATGAAAATAGCAGAGGTTGTAACAAACAATCCTATTACCAACAAAACAAAAGTAATACCTAATGAAAGATAAGCTTTCATAGTGAGGTGTTCATATAACTTAAATCTTGCCCTTAAAGAGTCATCTCTGTTTATCTGTTGAAGATCTTTTCGAAATCTGGTATAGGCCAAGAAGGTTAAAATCACGGATATCAGAGTAAGGCCGAAATCAATTAAATATGTCAAATTACCCTCTTCGATAAGAGGTGCTAAATCATTGTGTTTTTTTTCGAGAAATAAGTAAACAAAAAAAGCCAAGGGTAAGGCGATCATGGTATGGAACGCAGCACTCATTTTCTGATGGTATATTTCCGGGGTGTTTCTACTCATTCGGTAAAAGTAACCAATCGCTTTATTCAGAAACATTTATCATTATTTTTGTCATATGCCCTCGATAGAAAAGATGAGTAGGAAAGAGCAAGTCATTCGAAAGGCCGCTGAACTTTTTAGAGACCATGGCTATGCGGCTACCTCTATGCGAGATCTGGCGAACGCCTTAGGTATTGAAGCTGCCTCACTTTATTCACATATACGATCCAAAGAAGAAATTCTACAAAGCCTATGTTTTGAGATGGCAGAGCTTTTTAGGGCATCATTAGAAAAAGTGGAAAACCAGGATATCAGCTACACCGAAAAACTAAGACTTGGGATCCGTGGTCATATCGAAGTAATGTCCAAAGACCTGATTGCTTCGGCTGTATTTATGAATGAACACCGTCATTTGAGTCAGCCCTACTTACGGGATTTTTTATTGATGAGAATAAATTACATCAACCGTTTTAAAAAAATAATAGAGGGTGGAATCAAACATGATGAGTTTGGCGGTGTAGATACCAAACTTGCCGTTATGACACTTTTCTCCTCACTCAACTGGATGCCCAACTGGTATGACCCCTCAGGGATCATAAATCCAGCAGACCTGGGAGACCAACTTGCCGGGATGCTTATTGAAGGTTTGAAAACCAAATAAGTGTTAGGTTTGTTGTAAATTAGAGCGTTAAAACGATTGCGAAATATGTACGGAGGAGGAAACACATTTGAACACATTAAGTCAAACGGTCTCGAAAATGAGGACCCGGAAAAACTTGCTCAATTTGAAGCCAGAATAGAAAGAGGAGAAAAAATTGAGCCAACCGACTGGATGCCGCAGTTGTACCGTAAACAGTTGATCAGAATGATCGAACAGCATGCACATAGTGAAATTATAGGTGCACTGCCCGAAGGAACATGGATCACGAGAGCTCCCGGTTTCAAACGTAAGTTAGCCCTAATGGCGAAGGTCCAGGATGAAGTAGGTCATGCACAGCTTCTTTACAGTGCGGCTGAAACACTCGGTAAGTCACGCGAGCAAATGATTGATGACCTTATTAACGGTAAGTCAAAATATTCTAACATTTTCAACTACCCTGCCTTTACCTGGGCAGATTCATGTTTTATATCCTGGCTCGTAGATGCAGGAGCTATCGTCAACCAGTTGGCCAACGCCCGTGGAAGTTATGGCCCTTATTGCAGGGCCTTGGAGAGAATCTGTGCCGAAGAATCATTTCACCTCAAATATGGTCACCATTGTGTCATCCATATGGCCACAGGTACTGAAAAGCAAAGGGAAATGATGCAAGCTGCAATTAACCGATGGTGGCCTCCGATGATGCACTTCTTCGGACCCTCAGATAAAATATCTGTACACTCCGAAATATTGATGCGCTGGAAAGTGAAAATGGGATCTAACGACGATATGCGTAACCAATTCCTTGATATGTATGTGCCTAAGATTTGGGAACTAGGTTTTACCATTCCTGATGAGGATCTAAGGAAAAATGAAGAGACCGGCCGATGGAAATATACTGAACCCGATTGGGAAGAATTTAAGCGGGTTATCAATGGCGATGGTCCATGTAATAAGGAACGTCTCTCCGTGAGACGAACCGCTGAAGAAAGAGGACGTTGGGTGAGAAAAGCGCTTTTGGCACCGAAGACGGAGTATGTTGCCCCATTAGCATAAATTCAGTCATTCATTTAGCGGTCTGACCACTTAGTTCCTAGTCGTCAGACCACTCTAAGTGGTCAGACGACTATAAAATCACATACATGGAATCATTAGATCCTAGAGTAAACAGGCTAAACTTATCTTTAACGGAGCTCACTTCCAAAGCGCCATTGGATCAGTTGGGGACTTATGAGGTATTTTCCCAATTAAGAGAAGGTAAACCTTATTTTCATGTCGGACCGGTACATGCACCTAATTGTGAAATGGCATTTTTATTTGCCAAAGAACAATTCAGCCGAAGACAAACCTGCGCAGGTCTTTTTGTAGTAGAAACCCGAAACATTCAAGTTTCAATTTTTACCGAGGGTGAGGATACGGTTTACAATTATATAGATGACCAAAGTGAAATTAAAAATGGTAACGTACAATCATTCGAGCTGTTCCATCTAAAAAAAAGAGGTAAACAACATGAGCATATCGGAACAATTGAGGCTCCAGATGCTGAAGTAGCGTTAAGCCTGGTAAAGTCCGAGTTCATTAACGACAAACCTGTTTACAATATCTGGATTGTTAAAACCTCTGATATTGAATTTAACCAGGAAGAAGATAAGATCATTTGGGATACTTTGCCGGATAAAAAATTCCGAGATGCCATAGCCTATAAGGCGGCAGATAAAATCAAAGAATTTAAGCAACGACAATCATGATCAATACCGAAGCTCTAAAGGAACTTATCTATAAAATGGCTGATGATCAGCTCATTTTAGGTCATAGAAATTCGGAATGGACCGGCTTCGGTCCCCTGCTTGAGGAAGATATCGCATTTTCATCTATGGCACAGGATAAAGTGGGACAAAGTCACGCGCTGTATCAAATCCTAAATGATCTGGGTGAAAGAGAGCCCGATACTGTTGCTTTCATGCGTAATGCTAATCAGTTCCACAATTCTCAACTGGTAGAGCTACCAAATGGTGAATATGATTTTAGTTTGGTTCGACACTTTTTGTTTGATACCGCGGAAGCCATCAGGTTTCAAATGCTAACTGAGTCGTCTTACACACCTCTAGCTCAACTAGCCAATAAAATTAAAGGAGAGTTAAGATACCATACCATGCATGCCGACGTATGGATAAAGCAACTAGGAAGCGCTACTGAGGAAAGTGTATCGAGATTACAAGACTCTTTAGACAGGCTTATTCCTTACGCAATGGGTATTTTTGAACCCTCACCGTTCGAGGTACAACTCATCGACGACAATATCTTTTCCGGAGAAGGTACCCTTAAACAGCACTGGCAAGAAGCCATATCTCTTGTGATTAGTAAAACATCGCTGAACTTACCGGACTTGTCACTAGTAGAACCAATATACGGGGGAAGAGCTGGTAACCACACTGAACATCTACAACCCCTATTAGACGAAATGTCTGAGGTATTTAAGATTGATCCGACCGCTGATTGGTAGAAGATAATATTAAAACTATGGTCACTGAGGAGAATGTAAAAGAGTGGTTAGACGAGGTAAAAGACCCAGAGATACCCGTTTTGTCTTTGATTGATTTAGGAGTAATTACACAAATAGATGTTGATGAATCTAACGTAAAGGTGGCGATGACGCCAACTTTTGTGGGATGTCCTGCTATTGACTACATGAAAAATGATATTATAGAAGTTCTTCAAAAACATGGTGTTAAAGAAGTTGAGGTAGACGTGAATTTTGAACAGTCATGGAACTCGAATAAAATTACTGAGAAGGGTCGTCAAGCGTTGAAAGAGTTTGGTTTAGCCCCGCCACCAAAGCACAACCTTATCGTTGACCTTGATATTCTCGAGAACGTCAAATGTCCAAATTGTGGCAGTACCAATACAGAATTAAAATCACCTTTCGGGCCCACTGCCTGCCGTTCTATCCACCATTGTTTTGACTGTAAAGAGACGTTTGAGCAGTTCAAACCACTATAACTGTTTAAGTTTAGTATAGAGAATAGGATCTCAAAACTTAGGGTAATGCTACTTTCCTATTTCAAAACGGCCTGACGTTTTGTTAAACGGTATCTTAAGAGAGGTCAGTTTGAGATGAGCATATGCAGTGAATTGGCTCATGCGTGATATTCGGTGCAATGCAAACTTACAGGTTAACTCTCCAATTAAAGATAGTAGTCCAGCCTCGTGTTTCGAGCTTTCAACTTCCTCAAGCTGATCTTTATTTGATACATTTTTAGAGCAGGAAACTCAAGTGCGAATTGTGAATAAAGCTAAAGCAAACTTCATAGCTAGATTTTTAATGCATACCAATTTATAACGATTTAGTATTAAAAGCTCTTGAATTAACAGACAGTCTCTAATCTCCTACTTATACGGACTCCGCCGTGTCGCATACGGAAAAAATCAATCAGACTCGTCTAAAGCTTGCTGATCCATTGGCGGTATCGAAGGTATGAAAAGGGATATTTTATACTTAGATATCATCTCCTGTAAGGTATTGCATAAAGTAGTTAATATTCGACACCGTTTTAAATAATAATTTTTGCCAACTTTAATCTTTATATTAATTTGATCACGTAAAGATTAAATCTTAAAACCCTAGAAACCATGACCGGAAGTTCAAGCAGTTTATTAATTGTATTATGTATTGGAATCATATGTTTCACTTCTTGCGGAGACGACTCCTCGGATGACTTGATTCCTGGTGTTGACTGTGGTGAGACTTCAAATGCACTATTTAGCGAAGAAAATGGTTTTGTTCTTGTTGAGTTTGAAGACGCCGACTTTGAAGGTGAGTGGGTACTTGTCGGTGACCTTTCGAATTCGACGGGAAGAGGATATATGCTCTGGGAGGGTGATAATTTTTTTGGACAACCTGGAAATGGATTAGCTACCTATCGTATAAATATTTCTACACCTGGTATTTATCGTTTCATTTGGAGATCAGCGGTTAAAGAAGGTGATAACGGCACGGAAGCCAATGACTCCTGGTTAAGATTTGCCGATGCCGATGATTTCTACGGCGAAAAATCAGATGGAAGTATTGTTTATCCAAAGGGTACCGGAAAAATGCCCAACCCGGAAGGCGCTTCCTCCGATGGGTGGTTCAAAGTGTACAGAAGTGGAAACGATCTGGATTTCAAATGGCAAGCCCGAACCTCAGATAATGACGCTCATCCTATTTTTGTGCAATTTAATGACGCAGGTACCTACACCATGGAAATATCCGGACGTTCAAAAGGTCATGCGATTGACAAATTTTTGTTGTTCCAGCCAGATGTCTACACAGAAAATGAGGCTACTGGACTGACTGATTTCAGTGGTATAACTTGTGAATAGAAGGATTAATTCCTGCTGTTATGACCATAACTTGAGTAGATAGCCCTCAAATTACAGTTCTTAAACCCTCCTGAAATTTCCATTTTTAGTTACTTTTATATCTATGGGTTTTTTCAAGAAGCTTGGATTTTTTAGTGCTTTCATTTTTCCTACCCTGGTAATAGCCGGATATTATCTGGGAGATTGGTGGAATTACATGGCAGTTATACATGCATTCATCATACTCCCTTTGGTAGATCAGTTATTTGGTATCGACACTTCTAACATCCCAAAAGAAAAGGCTTCCATTATTTCCAATGAGCTTTACTACCGCTTCATAACCTATATCTGGACCGTATTTCAGGTAGGTTTCGTATTCTGGGGTTGCTATATTGTAGCTATTGGAACATTAAGTACATGGACAGAATGGATAGGTTTTACCCTTAGTTTCGCTATAGTTACCGGAGGGATAGGCATAACAGTGGCACATGAGTTAGGTCATAAAAAAGCAGCCATCGAAAGATTCTACAGTAAACTGTTACTGATGACCGTTAGTTATATGCACTTCTACATAGAGCACAATCGCGGTCATCATGTTCTCATCGGCACTCCTGCAGACCCGGCTACCTCCCGAAAAAACGAGAACTTTTATGCCTTTTGGGTACGTTCCGTTATACAAGGTTATATACATGCATGGCATCTTGAAAACGACCGGTTAAGTAGAAAAGGAAAGTCAGTGTTCGGCCTTGACAATGCTATGATCTGGTTTACCCTATTGCCCATTCTTTTTGCGGCTATTGCAACCGCCGGACTAAGCGTGATAGCTGGTACCATAGTTTGGGAAGTGACTATTTTCTTTTTTACTCAAAGTATTCTGGCTTTTACTCTTCTGGAATTGGTCAATTATGTAGAGCACTACGGAATCCAAAGAAAAGAAGTAAGTCCCGGTCGATATGAACGCGTAACGCCGATTCACTCCTGGAACTCAAGTCATGTAGTAAGCAACTTCTTCCTTTTTCAGCTTCAGCGTCATTCAGACCATCACGCTAATGCGATAAAGCGTTATCAGGTGTTGAACCATTATGACGAAAGTCCGCAATTACCTGCTGGCTATTCTACTATGATTTTGATAGCGATAATTCCACCACTATGGTTCGCTACGATGAACTCTAGATTGGAAAAATGGCATGGTGAGCAAGGGGTTGAAATTTCAGCCGTTTAAGGATTTTCTAAAGCTCACACTCCTGCTCAGGAATTTCTGCACCTAATTCCCGAGCCCGGTCCCAATCGGCCTTTGCGCCCTTTGCATCTCCTTTGATACACTTAATGCTTCCCCGATTAAACCAGGCCTCGGAGTAATTTTCTTTGAGGGCTATGGCTTTGTCAAACGATTTGATAGAAGCATCCAAATCATCGAGCAAAAATAAGGCATAACCTTTTTCATAGTGCACTTCCGCATAAGCCGGATCGAGTTTTAGGGCAATATCATAATCAATTATAGCTTCCTTATTTCTACCTGACTGAGATTTACACACCCCCATTAAATAGAATATTTCCGGGTTTTTACCATCCAATTTAGCGGCTTTATCAAAATATTCTATAGCCTCTTTATAGTCGCCCAATTCGTAGTTCTTATAGCCAATATCTACTAATTCAGCGGCGGTTTGAGCTTGAAGGGTGAAGGATAATAATGTTAAAACAATGGATAAAATACGCATAGGCCAAAAATACAACCTTCACATGGTTTCACTTTAAATATTAATTATTTCTTGTTTTTAAAAATTCAAATAATATTCTTTGTGTAGTAAATGCAAGGGAAAGATCATCATATAGCCCATTCAAAGGCACCATTTTCGTGTGCATCGACTATACCCGTTCGCAGGATCAGGACCAACAGGCCCCTTCTGGGGTAATATTAATTAGTACCGGTACGTCCGGTGCGTTTCTCTCATCTATTTTCTGTAAAAATTTAATCTTGATCTAAAATACCGATTTCAATCATGGAATTTGAAATCATAACCGCTGGTGAATTTCACCTTAAGTATGCCGAACAAATATCTACGCTGATGGAGCAGGCCGCTCTTCAGCGGGGAACTGGTATTGCCAAGCGAACCCCGGAATATATTTGTGAAAAAATTAAC
>JBCCOE010000059.1:0-28290 GCA_039025475.1 Bacteroidota bacterium
AAAACTTCAAAATCAATAGTTTGCAGAGTTAGCACAAATGGCACATACAACGGAAATAAAAGAAGAGATATATACGTTTACGCCTAAGGCCAAAAAAAACCTTATAGTGCTGGGCATTGTAGGTTTGGTTTTCACGGTATTGGGTACGATCATGGCATTAGGTGGAGGAGATCATGCTGAAGAAGGTCATGCATTAATAGGTAATGGCGGTGAAGAATTAGTGGCCAGCATCGCTGAAGGCGACGGCCACGGGGGCGATGCTCACGCCGAAGGTGGGGGACATCATCATGGAAGTGCGCCTTGGTTGAAGAGATTATTCTCAAACCTATGGATCAACAACGTTTATTTTGCGGGTTTAGGTATTATTGGGCTGTTTTTTGTGGCCATTCAATATGCTGCACAAGCCGGATGGTCGGCTGGTATGAAACGAATACCGCTGGCTATGGCACATTGGTTGCCTTTCGCAGGTATTTTGATGATTATATCCTGGTTTATAGTAAATCATGACGTATTCCATTGGACGCATGCATCGCTGTACGTTCCAGTGGAAGAGGGTGGGGATAAAATTATTCAGGGCAAAGCAGCTTTATGGTATTGGCCCATGGAAATGGGTACTTTCCCAATATTTTATGTAGTACGAATGGTTGTGTTCTTCGCGCTATGGTACATGTTCTTTCTTTGGATTAAACGAGAAATGCTTGCTGAAGATTTGGACGGTGATAAATCGCACTGGTATAAAGCGCGTAAATACTCCGCTATCTTTTTGGTAGTTTTCGCGGTAACGTCATCCATATCTGCGTGGGATTGGGTAATGTCGGTTGACCCGCACTGGTTCAGTACGATGTTCGGGTGGTACATGTTTGCTAGTTGGTGGGTCAATGGATTGGCGGTAATTACATTAATCGTCGTCTTGTTAAAAGAGAAGGGCTATTTGGCAGTTGTTAATTCCAATCACCTTCATGACATAGGAAAATTTGTTTTTGGATTTAGCGTGTTTTGGACCTATATCTGGTTTTCACAATTTCTGTTAATTTATTATGCTAACATTCCTGAAGAGACGGTTTATTTTATCCAGCGGTTAGATAGTCAGTATAAGGGGGTGTTTTTTGTTAATTTAATTCTTAACTTCTTCCTCCCATTCTTGTTATTAATGACAAGGGACGCGAAACGACATATGGCTATGTTAAAGGTTGTATGTCCTATCGTTATAGGTGGTCATTTTATTGATTTTTATTTAATGATTACACCAGGAGTAATGCAAAATGACGGGGGGTTTGGTTTTATGGAGATTGGTATGTTTATGATTTTCGCAGTTGCTTTCTTATTTGTTACTCTATCCAATCTTGCTAAAGCACCGTTGTACGCTCGTAATCATCCAATGTTAGGTGAAAGTTTACATCATCATATTTAATAAAGATTAAATTTAGAATATGTTTCAGTTCATAATTATTCTTGGGGTATTACTACTGCTCATAATCCTTTATACTTTATTTAGGATAAGTAGGTTAGTAAGTGTGGTGAAGGGTTCCGACAAGAAAGTGGCGACTACAAGTAATAAGGTGAATGCTGCTTTATTTATGTTTTTTCTTTTTGGCGCCTTTGGATTCTGTTTTTGGTATTCCTGGACCTATTTTGATGATTATACGCTGCCCGTAGCATCAGAACACGGAGTATTGACGGATACACTTTTCTGGACGACTATGGCAGTAACCGGCATAGTTTTTCTGATCACAAATGTTCTGCTGTTTTGGTTTAGTTACGCCTATCAGTATAAAGAAGGTCGCAAAGCATCTTTCTACCCTGATAACCATAAAATAGAAATTTTGTGGACAGTGGTACCCGCTATTGTCTTGACAGTTTTAGTGTTTACAGGTTTACGTGCCTGGAACGACATTACCAGCGAAGCAGAGTCAGATGCAGAAGTGGTCGAGATAATGGGATATCAATTTGCCTGGGGCGTGCGCTACCCTGGTGTTAAGGACAATGCATTAGGAGAATATAATTATCAAATGATTGATGCTGTTAATCAGTTTGGTATGGATTTGAGCGATAAAAACACGTATGACGATTTCATGCCGATAGAAATGCACATTCCGAAAGGCAAAGAAGTTTTGTTGAAAATACGGGCACGGGATGTTTTGCATAGTGTATTTCTACCTCATTTTAGAGTAAAAATGGATGCGGTTCCGGGTATGCCTACTCATTTTAAGTTTACAGCGACTAAATCTACTGCTGAAATGCGCAGTGAACTTGAAGACCCCGAGTTTAATTACTTTATTACCTGCACGGAGATATGTGGGAAAGGGCATTTTTCAATGAAAATGAAATTGGTGGTAGATGAACCTGCGGACTATGAGAAATGGAAAGCAGAACAGCCGACATGGTTAAAGTTAAATCCTGACTACATGGCAAAGGTTCCGGAAGCGAACAGGGAGTTGGCGAAAATTAAATCCGGCATGGTAGAGGGTGATGAAAATAGTTTAAAAGCTTCATTATAAGAATAAAGAAATGGCAATAGCAGATATTCATGTAACCGAAGAAACACATAGTGATGGCCATGAGCACCATGATGAGCATCATGGTAATTTCTGGACCACTTACGTATTTACTATAGATCATAAGATGATCGGTAAGCAATTTCTTATTACCGGTATTATTTGGGCCTTAATTGGGGGACTGCTCTCGGTCATATTTAGATTGCAATTAGGCTTCCCTGACATGCAGTTGGAATGGCTGCGCCCTATTTTGGGTGAGTGGATTACCGCTGAAGGTAAGTTGGATGCTGAGTTTTATTTGGCGCTTGTAACTATGCACGGTACTATAATGGTATTTTTCGTGCTTACTGCTGGCTTAAGTGGTACCTTTAGTAATTTTCTTATACCTCTACAGATAGGTGCCAGAGACATGGCTTCCGGATTTATGAATATGTTATCATACTGGTTCTTTTTTGCATCCAGTATCATAATGTTGATTTCCCTTTTCATCGAGACTGGTCCTGCATCCGGTGGATGGGTTATTTATCCTCCTTTGAGTGCACTTCCACAGGCAGTGAATGGCTCGGGACTAGGTATGACCCTGTGGCTAACTTCAATGGCACTCTTTATAGTATCGAGTTTGTTAGGAGGGATCAACTACATTACAACAGTTATAAATTTGAGGACCCAAGGCATGTCATTTTCTAGGTTGCCATTGACGATTTGGGCTTTCTTTATTACGGCAGTTATTGGATTACTATCTTTCCCGGTACTTTTTTCCGCAGCTTTATTATTGATTTTTGATAGAAGCTTTGGAACGAGTTTCTTTTTGTCTGACATCTACATTGGTGGAGAAGCCTTACCGAATCAGGGGGGTAGTCCTATTTTATTTCAGCATTTATTTTGGTTTCTGGGACACCCAGAAGTTTATATAGTCTTGCTTCCTGCACTTGGAATAACGTCGGAGGTGATTGCGACTAATGCTCGAAAGCCAATATTTGGTTACAAGGCAATGGTGGGCTCTATACTTTTCATTGCTATTTTGTCATTCATTGTATGGGCGCATCACATGTTCGTAACCGGAATGAATCCATTCTTAGGATCCATATTTATGTTGCTTACTTTAATTATTGCAGTTCCTTCGGCAGTTAAAGTATTTAATTATTTGGCGACGCTTTGGAGGGGTAATATTCGATTTACTCCAGCCATGTTGTTTTCTATTGGATTAGTATCTTTCTTCATTTCCGGCGGTCTTACCGGAATATTCCTTGGTAATTCGGCAATCGATATCCAACTACACGACACGTATTTTGTTGTTGCTCACTTTCACTTGGTTATGGGAAGTGCATCTTTCTTTGGGCTGTTAGCGGGGGTTTATCATTGGTTCCCTAAAATGTACGGCAGAATGATGGATGCCAAATTAGGATATATTCATTTTTGGTTGACCTTCGTTGGAGTATATATGGTATTTTTTCCGATGCACTATATCGGAATAGCGGGGTATCCACGTAGATATTATTCATTCACTAACTTTGATACGTTCAATACCTTTAGTGACTTGAACATGTTTGTTAGTATCGCCGCAATTCTGACACTCGGTGCCCAGTTTATATTCCTGTTCAATTTCTTTTACAGTATGTATCGAGGAAGAAGAGCAAGTGCAAATCCTTGGCAGTCGAATACATTGGAATGGACTACACCTATTAATCCGGGGCATGGTAATTGGCCTGGTAAAATACCGACCGTATATAGGTGGCCTTACGATTATAGTAAACCTGGTGCAGAAGAAGATTTTATTCCTCAGACTGTTCCATTTTCTGAAACCCCTGAATCCAATCTGCCTCATGAGAATGAGTTGATAAAATTGGAAACAGATTCGGATCAGAATGTGGTAGTCGTGGATGAAAAATAACAATCCAAAAAAAGTCAGGCTGTTCCGAAAGATCAGCCTGATTACTTTAATAGCTGTTTATCTTTTGATACTCGTCGGAGGCATTGTGCGTAGCACGGGTTCAGGTATGGGTTGTCCCGACTGGCCTAAATGCTTTGGCAGTTGGGTTCCGCCCACTCACATAGATGAACTCCCTATTAATTATAAAGAGATCTATGCTCAAAAGCGTGAAGCTAAAAACATTCGATTTGCCAAATATTTAACAGCTTTTGGTTACGATAAAACGGCTCAAGCTATTTTAAACGATGACTCTATTCTTCAAGAAGCGGACTTTAATGCTATAAAAACCTGGATTGAATATATTAATCGGTTGATAGGTGCAATTATTGGTCTAATGATATTAAGTACTGCTGTAGCTTCATTCTCACTTAAAAGATACAGGTCTATACCGCTGGTTGCCGTTTTTACCTTCATTTTGGTTGTTTTTCAGGGATGGATAGGTTCCATAGTCGTATCTACAAATTTATTGCCTTGGATGATTACCATTCATATGTTCATAGCGTTGGCAATAGTAGCTCTTCTGGTTTGGCTTTACGCCAAAGTCACAAAATCTTCAAGTTATCATATAGCAAGTGGTACTACTTTTTTACCTTATGCCTTGGTGGTATGTATGGCGCTAACCCTTGTTCAAATTGCGATGGGCACTCAGGTAAGAGAAGCAATAGACCAAATTGCTATTGCCTTTGATCATGCCTCACGAGACCTGTGGATTAAGTCTTTAGGGCTAGAATTTTTTATTCACAGATCATTTTCTTGGTTGATACTTTTATCGCATTTGGTCGTATTTTATGGACTGCGTAAATCGCTACTACATTCGAAACTACTTCAAGGTTTAGCTGTTGTATTGGTAGTGTCAATATTATCAGGAATAGTAATGGCCTATGGAGCCGTACCACCCGTAATGCAGCCTGTACATTTATTGGTTGGCACTTTGGGCTTTGGGCTTCAGTTTTTGTTATTTTTGCAGTTGGTTTTGAAAAAGAGGGTTGTCATAAATGCTGAATAATCAACGAGTTTTAGCGGTATCAAATCTAGGATCAAAAGCTAAGTCGTTTTACGAACTGGTAAAGTTTCGATTATCTTTTTTGGTCGCATTTTCATGTGGTTTTGGCTATGTTCTAGGGAGTGGAGGTACTTTGAACTGGAGCCATTTGGCGTGGTTGTGTTTAGGAGGTTTTTTGGTTTCAGGAGCGTCAATTACGATCAACCAGATTATCGAAAAAGACCTGGATAAACTGATGACCAGAACCATGAACCGTCCGCTGCCTACCGGTAAACTTACTGTGCGTCAGGCTATGATTTTTTCCATAGTTCTAGCGGCCATGGGTTTATCTATACTAATGTCTTTTACTAATACGCTCACTACTCTTTTGTCCTTGCTCTCGATGGTGCTTTACAGTTTTGTGTACACACCGCTTAAGAGGGTGGGGCCAATTGCTGTTTTCGTCGGGGCAATTCCGGGCGCGTTACCTCCTTTATTGGGATGGACAGCCTTTACCGGAAGCATAACGTATGAAGCCTTGATTATATTTGGTATTCAATTCATTTGGCAGTTTCCACATTTTTGGGCTATCGCCTGGGTTGCAGATGAAGATTATAAGAAGGCAGGGTTTAAACTTTTGCCATTCGGAGGTACTAAAGATTTAAATACAGCGATACAGATAATGATATATACGTTGTTCCTGATTCCGTTAGGTTTGCTTCCGGCTAAGTTTGGAATAACGGGTATTGACTCAGCTATTATTGTAACGGTTTGCGGCGTGCTTTTCTTAAGTCAGACTTTCACTTTAATGAAGAATGGTAATAGGAAATCGGCATTAAGAATTATGTTTGGCTCATTTCTGTACTTACCCATAGTACAGATAGCGTATTTGTTGGATATGGTGAAATAAAATGAAGAGATTATGACTGGAGATCTTAAGCTAGTAGAAGAACCAAAGAAGCCGTTATCAATGCACCCGAGAAAATTTGGGTTATGGCTATTTATGGTTACGGTGGTGATGATATTTGCAGCACTAACCAGCGCATATATTGTACGTCAAGGAGAGGGAAATTGGACGGAATTTGACTTGCCTATTTCAATGTGGGTTTCATCTGTGATTATCTTAGTTAGTAGTGCTACCATGCACTGGGCGCTTGCGTCGGCTAGGAAGAATGATTTAGAGAAAGTAAAGCTGGCTATTTCGATCACGTCGGTCCTGGGTGTGGCGTTTCTAATCAGCCAACTCGTAGTATGGAGTGATTTAGTGGCTAACAATGTTTATTTTGTCGGTAATCCAAGCGGATCCTTTTTGTACGTACTTTCAGGCGTGCATGGTTTACACTTGGTCAGTGGTGTTATTTTTCTAATAATTGTCTTAATTTCAACATATAGATATAAAGTTCATTCTAAAAATCTTACACAGATTCAGATGTGCGCTTCTTATTGGCATTTTTTGGATGTGCTTTGGATTTATTTGTTTGTATTTTTATTGTTGAATCATTAATTCCTGGTAGATAACAAAATCTATTTATGTCAGCTACAGCAACTTCTATTGAATCAAAAGGAAATATCTGGGATGGCGGACAATCACCTCTAAAGGCGAGCTATGGTAAGCTGATGATGTGGTTTTTTCTGCTTTCAGATGCTTTTACCTTTTCTGCATTACTCATAACCTATGGATTGGTAAGATCTGCACATCCCGCTTACGAGGGTGCAGCTGATGCCTTTGCATTTAGTCAGGAATACTGGCCAATTCCAGAAAAGGTATTTGAAGCAGTACCTTTTTTACACGGAGTTAGCCTTCCGTTGGTTTTTGTGGGTATAATGACGTTCATACTCATTATGAGTAGTGTAACTATGGTACTGGCCGTCGAAGCAGGTCATAGGATGGATCGTAAAGATGTAGAAAAATGGATGCTGTGGACTATAATAGGCGGATTAACTTTCTTAGGATGTCAAGCTTGGGAGTGGGGTCATTTTATCCACGGAACAGATATAGGATCTGTCGTTACTTCATTACTTAATGGCGAATGGGTATCACAAACAGTTTTTGGTGCTAATTTATCAATCAACGAATATGGTCCTCCTGATTTCGCGGCTTTTTTCTTTTTCATCACAGGATTCCATGGAACACATGTGGCTAGTGGTGTCGTACTAAATTTCTTAATTTATTATAATACCGTAACCGGAGTATATGACAGGAGGGGTCACTATGAGATGGTGGAAAAAGTAGGTCTGTATTGGCACTTTGTAGACTTGGTTTGGGTATTTGTCTTTACATTCTTTTATCTTGTTTAACTCATAATTATGGAAGAAACTACACATATACAACCTCAGCCCGTTGACAAGGCAAAAGTCAAAAAAATATGGATGACAGCTGGAATTTTAGCTATTATAACAGCGCTTGAATTCTTAGTTGCTTTTACTTTGCCATTGGAGATGGCAACTACCCGGTTAGCTATATTCGTTCTTATGACGATTGTTAAAGCATTCTACATTGTCGCTGAATTTATGCACTTAAAATATGAAGTGAAGGTGCTGATTTGGTCCATACTAATTCCGACAGTTTTTATCATCTGGATGCTGATTGCTTTTATTTATGAAGGCGCGGCTATCTACGACATAAGATTTTAGATCAAAAGAATGTTGTTTAAGGCTAAAGCTTCGGTTTTAGCCTTTTTTGTTTGTACTTATGAATAAGAAGTTTTTTCAGTTTTTGATTCTACTTGCCATTTTGGCTATTCCGGTCATTATCTTTCTTTTTTTGAAGTCATTCGGAAATAATCAATTTGACATTCCTGTTTACTACGCGAACGGAGCCAGCCGAGATTTTAAGGAATGTACCTACCAGTCAGACCCATTTAAAGTGCCGATAGAAAATGGAAATGACAAAAAGGCAAACTTGACCTTATTTTTTGATGATTCGGAGCAGTTTACAGCCACTAATCTCATTAATGCCCAATCCAGGCTGGAGACACTTTTTCCAGAAGATCTATCTTTCATTACTTACGAGTTGGATACCGCTGATGATAGTGGCGAATTGATCAAACTAATGCACTGCGGCTTTGTTACTGATACTGTAAATCAATTCATATTACACGACCAATACGGTAGAATAAGGGGTTACTACAATACTGAACTTGAGGAGTTAGATAGACTAATTGTAGAGATAAAAATCTTGTTGGAAAATGAATGAGGCGTTAGACACCAAGTATAATAAAGCCATTGTAGTTTTATCGGTAGTTATACCATTGGCCGTGGCAGCTTTATTTGGTATTAAGATTGAAGGATACGACTTTTCTTTTTTACCACCGATCTACGCGAGTATAAATGGGTTAACGGCACTACTCTTGATTGTAGGTGTGGTGGCTATAAAAAATGGAAATAAGAATTTGCATGAAAAAATAATGAAGACATGTATTGGACTGTCTGCTCTGTTTTTAGTCATGTATGTTATTTATCATATGACTTCCACTTCCACTTCGTTCGGAGGAGAGGGGGTTATCAGGTATGTTTACTTCATTATCTTAATTTCCCACATAATTTTATCTATTGTCATCATACCTTTAGTACTTTTTACTTTCGTTCGTGCTATATCTCAACGTTTTGATAAGCATAGAAAATTAGCAAGGATCACCTTTCCCATATGGTTATATGTAGCGATAACAGGTGTTGTTGTTTATATAATGATTAGTCCCTATTACTAATCTTTTCTAACGGTTAGCTGTTATCTTTGTGGTATCGAATAAGAAAAGATGAAGAAAATATTGACAACCACGTTTCTGATGCTATTTTCAACGGTAGCCGTATTTTCACAGTGCGCTATGTGCCGTGCTACCATTGAAAATAATGTAAGTAATGGAGATCCGGGAATAGGTGCAAGTTTAAATTTTGGAATTCTGTATCTTTTCGTGATGCCATACCTGGCAATAGGAGTAGTGGCGTATTTATGGTATAGACATAGTAAAGCAAATGCCAAACAAATCGAAAGGAAACGCAATATTGCATGGTAAATGCCCTCGTTGCCGTTCTGGTAATATGTTTATAACAGGCATTTATAACCTCAAAGGTTTCCAAAAAATGCACAAAAACTGTCCAGTTTGTGGGCTTCAATTTGAACGAGAACCTGGCTTTTTCTTTGGTGCGATGTACATCAGCTATGTGTTTTCCGTGGCCCTTTTCGTAGCCGTAGGTTTAGGTCTGTCCATTATTGGTGAATATCCTCTCTATGTCTACTTCATAAGTATTGTATTAGCCGTTATCCTTCTCTTACCTGTAAGTTTCAGATACTCCAGAATTCTATTTCTCCATCTCTTTGGTGGCATAGACTTTGAGCCTCGAAAAGGTAATTAGAGCAAATCGGTTATATTTAACCGATATCTGAAATTTTGAATTTTGGGATTAGCAAATCTTGATAACAAACTCCTGATTGCCACCCTGCTATTAATCATTGCAGGAGTCAGCTTTTTATATATCAACACAACCGATCAATTAACTCAGGAAAAGATTGACATCGAGTTTAACCTGGTGGAAGAAATTACGAATATCCAAAAAACCATGGTCCCAGTTCTGGAGATTTTAGAAGGTAATTCGGATTTTACATTTCAGGATTTAAATCAAATTCAACAATATTCCTTTTTTGTTTATAGAGCAGGTAGGATAGCCTATTGGTCAGATTATCGCTATGTACCGGATTACAAGAGTCTTAGAGGAAATTACAGATTGAAATTCATACAGGACTTGCGTAAGTCTTATCTGGTTAGAAAGTGGGAAATATCGGATAAAGCGTTGGAGGTTTATGCCCTATTGCCCCTTTACACCGGTTACAAGATTGAGAACGACTATATAGAATCGGCTTATAATCCCAAGATATTTCCTCTTCAAAACGTAAAGTTATTGCCTTTATCGGCAGAATCTGGCAACGTAACCTGCTTGGGCCAGGGTGACTGTCCATTTAAAATTGAAATTCAAAGCACTTTTGTAATTCCAAACACACCGTCTGAACTTGCGGTTTCATTACTCCTCTCAGCTACGGCCATTCTTGTGCTTCTGTTGTTTCGATGGACGAATCGTATTGCATATTCTGGTCGCATCTATCTTGGTTTGATGACATTAGTCACCGGGCTACTGCTCCTTAGGTGGATTATGTTATTCTTGAATTTCCCCCATACTTTTTTAGAGGGTTTACTTTTTGACTCAAGCTATTTTGCTTCATCGGATTTTAATCCCTCACTAGGTGATTTGTTTATTAACATAGGTTTTTTCTGCCTATCAGGATTTTATCTTTTCTATCATCAGGATCTAATTTTGGCTTCCTTTGCCGAAAAAAGGAAACGGATAACCTGGAAATGGATTGCACCGGCTATACTTATTGGGTTAGCACTACTGATTATCCATTTTTTATTTCTCATCTTTCAGACTCTTTACCATAACTCACAGATTACTTTTGATATCAATGAAAGCCTGACTTTTGATATCGGTAGAGTAGTGGGATACGCGATTATCATGTTGTTCATCACCACCATTTTCTTTGTTTTCCATGTACTCTTTATGGTTGTGAGGTGTTTTTCCTTAACCAGAGTAGAGCTGTTTATTCATTTGACCGTCTCTACATTTTTATTTACAACAGCAAATATATTACTGGAACAAGATTTCGGTATTTCGCTGTCTATAGGGGTGTCCATTGTGCTGGTAACCGAATTGACAGGGTTATACAAATCGGTGAATCGGTTAAGATATAGGACTTTCCTTTACTTTTTCATTTTTATGGTGGGCGGAGCCTTACTTGGTTCACTGTCTATTTACAATTTTGAAGGAGAATCGGGCTACAAAAAGAAAAAAAGGTTTGCCAATCAGCTACTAATTGAAAATGATAATCTGGCAGAATTCCTCTTAAGCGAAGCAAATCAGAAGGTTAAAAATGATAGATTCATTCAAAGTACAATGTCAAGTCCTTTTCTGAGTAAGGATATTATCGAGACTAAAATAAGGCAGGTTTACCTCAGCAATTATCTGGATAAGTATAGTATTGATATTTACCTGTTCAATTCTTCAGGCCGTCCTTTCAAAAGTATAAATACTTCCTTGACGCCTGAGCAGATACCAAAATTAGATCGCTATCAGACAAATTATCCCGACATCTATTTTATAAACAGTCCTAATGTAGAGGCTTCCAAGAGATACCTTAGCCACATTGAAATACGTAAAAGGGGCATTGTAGTAGGTTACGTGATTATCGATCTAAACCTTAAAAGAATAATTCCTGAAAGTGTATATCCCGAGTTGTTGGTAGATCACCGTCTATTAATGCCCTATCAAAAGGATAACTATAGTTATGCTATTTTTCAAGGAAATAAGGTCCAATACAGTTCCGGTGATTTTAACTATCAATTGGACTTTCATCATTCGCTTTTTGAAAACCCCGAGCTTTTTGAAAGTACAGTAAATCACCAGGATTATTGGCATACCGCCGTTAGTGATGCTAACTCAAGAGTTATAGTGATTAGCTCGGATGACCACCCCTGGACGGATATTGTCTCCAACTTCTCTTTCCTTTTTTTACTGCAGGTGTTTTTGATTCTGGCGGCTTCTGGAGTTTACTCGATTTATTTTTTACTTCAAACGGAGAACCTGAACTATTCAGCTAAAATTCAACTTTATCTGAACCTGGCTTTTTTTATGCCCTTAATAGCGGTGAGCTTTACTACCCTAAGTTTGATCAATTCTTCCTTCGAGCAGGAAGTAAACCTGGAATATTTTAAAAAGGCAGAGAGCATAAGTAATAACGTTAGCGATGAACTGAATAATTATGTCACCAAAGTCAGTGTAGATCCTGAAGAGTTAAGATCAAAGCTCACCGAGGTATCCAAATACTCTGGTGCCGACGTTAATCTTTTCAACACCACGGGAAAGCTTATCGCCTCTAGTCAGCCTCAAATTTTCGAAAATGATCTATTAAGCGAGTATATTAATCCGCTCGCTTTAAGTCAGATTAGGGAACGGGGTAAAAACTCCTATATACTACAGGAATCGGTAGGTGAGCTACGCTACAATACCACTTTTTTTGCGGTAAAATCGTTTCAAAGGGGTGAGTTGATAGGTATCGTAAGCATTCCCTATTTTAAGTCTGAATACAATCTCGAGCTAAGTCAAATTACCGTATTAACGAATGTAATTAATGTATTTACTGTTGTTTTTATCGTATTTCTTATCATTTCTTACCTGGCTTCAAATTGGTTGACCTTTCCGCTACGTTTTATCACTCAGAAGCTAAAAAAAACCACATTGACGGAAGTCAACGAACCGCTAAACTGGGAGGCAAATGATGAGATAGGACTTATGGTAGGTGAATACAATAAGATGCTCGATAATTTAGAGCAAAGTAAAAGAGCTCTGGCCAAAAGCGAAAAAGAATCGGCATGGCGCGAAATAGCTCAACAAGTAGCTCATGAGATCAAGAACCCTCTGACGCCGATGAAGCTTACACTGCAGCATTTGAACAGAAAGATCAATGAGCAGGAAAAAGGCGATATGAAAAGGCCTTTAAACACTTTACTTCAACAGATTGAAACATTAAATGACATAGCTTCTTCGTTTAGTACATTTGCAAAAATGCCTATCCCTGAACAGGAGAGGTACGAATTGACCCACATAGTAAAAAATGCGGTCAGTCTTCATAAATCCAATAAAGAAATTCAAATTGACTTACAAATAGATGTAGAACCTGTATATACCATAGGAGATGAGCAATTAATGGGTAGGATCATCAATAATATCATTCTTAATGCAATACAGGCCGCGACTGATTCCGAGCCTGTAGTAAAGGTGGCATTAACGAAAAATGGTGATCATAAAATGAGGCTAGAAATATCTGATAATGGCATGGGGATTAGTGACGAAGTTCGTGCTAAAGTATTTATACCAAACTTCAGCACGAAAGAACGAGGGTCCGGAATTGGTTTGGCCATTGCCAAACACGGTATTGAACATGCCGGTGGTGAGATTTGGTTTGAAACGGAATTAGATCATGGCACAACTTTTTTTATAGAGTTATCAACCGCAGATTAGCTATGCGGCTCATAAAACTAGCTATACTCCTGGTTTTACCATTTAATGCCATTGCTCAGTTTTCCAATGATAGATGTAGATGGATAAATACATTTGAGCAATCTTTTGAATTAGATAGTTTATCTATCGATGAGAAAACAATTTCGGTGCTTCCGGAAGAGGTTGAGTTCAAGTATGATGTAGCAACCGGACGCGCATTTATTAAGGCATATAAGGAATATGATTCGATCCAGGTTTGCTACACGGTCTTACCTATAGCCTTCCATCAACGTTATTTTCATAAGGAACTTTCGCTATATGACTCTGGGGCTCTTTTCAAAGCCCCTACCTCAAAACGGTTGAATGCGCTTCAAAGAAATCAGCTTTTTGACACCCCTGAGCTCAATAAAAGCGGAAGCATTAGCAGAGGAATATCTTTTGGCAACAATCAGGATGTTTTTGTGAATTCCACCCTAAACTTGAATCTTGATGGGAAGCTTACTGAGGATATCAACATTCGGGCGAATATTACAGATCAAAACGTTCCCTATCAACCTGAAGGTAATACTCAGCAGTTACAAGATTTTGATAATGTACTGATTGAGTTGTACAATGATAGATTTTCATTGAAAGGCGGTGATGTCGTTTTTAAAAATCCGGAATCTCACTTTTTAAGGTTTTACAAGAACGTTCAGGGTGCACAGGCATCCGTCAACTACAAATTGGGTAGTAGTGATGCCGTAACTTCAGCAGGTATCTCCATAGCCAAGGGACAATTCTCCTCGGTTCAACTAGAGGCGATTGAAGGTTCCCTTGGACCCTATCGTATTCCAGGTCCAAACAATGAGCTCTTTATAATTATTCTGGCTAATTCAGAGCGAGTTTTTTTGGATGGTAAACGTTTGGACAGGGGCTTTAACAAGGACTACACCATTGATTATAATATTGGCGAAATCACATTTACCAATCGTATATTGATTACAGGGTTCTCCAGGATAAGAATTGATTATGAATACTCTGATCAGGATTTCAGCAGAACCATTGCCACCGCCAGTCATAAGCAAGATTTTGGTAAACTTGAATTTGAAGTGCACACCTATAGTGAGTCTGATAATAGGAACAGACCATTAAATTTTGAATTGAATAACGAAGACCAGATCCTCCTAAGTCAGATTGGCGATGATGTTAACAAGGCTGTAACATTAGGTGCTGACAGTGTGGGTTTTTCACCTGAGGCGGTTTTATATGCGCAGAGGGATACAGTCGATTTAGATGGTAATCCACAACAAATATTTGAGTATTCTACAGATGTCAATGACGCGTTTTTTAGTGTTACTTTTTCCGATGTAGGTCAGGGTAATGGTAATTACATGCAGATACAATCCACGGCCAATGGGAGAGTGTTTGAGTGGGTTTCGCCGGTCGGCGGTGAACCTCAGGGTGAGTTTGAACCCTTAACACCTTTGCCAGTCCCTAATAAGCGACAAATGAGTACAATAGCTCTGATATACCAGATCACCGAAAATGAGAGTGTTTATTCAGAAGTGGCATTTTCGAACCGCGATAAAAACCTATTTTCTGAACTAGATTCTGATGACGATCAGGGGTTTGCTATGAAAGTTGGCCTTAAAAGTCGGCAGAGAAAGCTTAATATCATTCCTAATTACGCATTAGACACCTATGTCGATTTCGAATATGACGACAAGAACTTTAACCCCATTGACCGATTCAGATACATTGAATACGATCGGGATTGGAGTTATGACCCGAGACGAGATACTCGTGTTTTTAATGACAATATCTTAAATGCTGGTGTTCAGGCCATGAAAGACAACAATAACAAGGCCACCTATGATTTCTCTAGCCGTGAACGTGGAGAACAGGTCAGTGGAACCCAGCATCGCCTGGCTGTTGACAAGAGTTTGGGGAACCTACAGTTAAGATCGAAGGCTTTTGTGCTGTCTAATAACACAAACGAGATCAGATCCACATGGGATCAGCTTTCTGCAGATTTTTCCTATAAACTGCCATGGTTACTTCCTGGTTATAAATTTAGCCGTGATCACAATGTAGTCAGAGACCCTGAAAGTGATTCTGTAAGCTCTTCGGCCATGTTCTTTGATGAGCATAAGGGCTATCTTAAAAGTCGCGATGACTCCAAAGTAAAGTTTCAGCTCGAGTATGCCTACCGTGAGGATAAGAGGCCTCTGAATGGCGAGATGCGGCATTTCTCTAGTTCGCAAACGTCCAGGTTAAGCTTCACTAAAACTTCTGGTAATAATCGCCTGGCGGCGGTAATGAATTACAGAACTCTTAAACTTAGAGGCGAGAGTAAAGAAGAAGAAACCGTATCCGGTAGGTTGGATTGGTCAGGGAATTGGTTTAGTAAACATGTCAAGTCCGAGCTTACTTATTCAGTATCTAATGGTCGAGAGCTGAGGAGGGAGTTTGTTTATATTAGAGTCCCCGCAGGTCAAGGCACGCATACATGGCGTGATTTAAATGATGATGGTGTTCAGGACCTCACGGAGTTTTTTGAAGCGATTAACCCTGACGAGCGCAATTATGCTAAAATCTTCACTCCAGGGCGCGAATTTGTAACGGCCTTTCAAAATCTACTGGTATATCGAGTAAACGTGCAAATGCCTAGAAGCTGGAGAAAAATTGGAGGTATCAGAGGGTTTCTTTCCAAATTTTCAAATAATACTTCTTGGACAGCTGATCTTAAAACTACGGATAGCGACCTGAAGTCGCGCCTGATAGGTTTTCTAACTGAATTGAATGAAGATTTGATCCTTACCGAAAGGAAAAACCTAAGATCTACACTTTTTTTTAATCGGCTTAGCTCTACATTTGGAATGGAAGGTATTTTTATAAATCAAAGGAGTAAACAGCTCTTAAGCAACGGTTTTGAATCCAGGGAAAAGAGGGAATACGGTTTGAACTTACGATACAACTTCAGTCGAAAATTGAATCTTCGTACTAAGTCCTCGGTCTCCGAAAAATCTTCAGATTCTGACTTTTTAAATGGTCGCCAGTTCAAAATTGAGAGCATCAATTTAAATCCTGAGATATCTTGGCAACCCAACCTAAAACTGAGGCTTTCGGCCCAATACCAGTATCAGGATAAGGTTAATATTTTTACTTCTGAAAGCGATGAGTATGCCGTATTTCACGAGATGGCGGTGCACTTAAAATATAATAAGGCCATAAAGAACTCGCTAAACGCCAGCTTCAGAATTACAGATATAGACTTTAACGGTGAAGAAAATTCACCTTTGGGGTATGAGCTATTGCAGGCGCTGCGACCGGGTTCAAACTACCTGTGGTCCTTAAATTGGCAACAAAGAATTACGGGTGGCCTTCAGCTAAATGTTATTTACGACGGACGAAAATCGGAAAATACAGACGTAATTCACGTAGGTCGTGTGCAGCTGAGTGCTCTATTTTAGGTTATTTTCTGATCCTGAAAACCCCGAGAGCAATTAAGCCAATGGGAATAAGAAAAGATGATAGATAATCAAACCCAAGGTTAGGTGAACCCAAAATAACGTCTTGTCGTACGTAAGCAAACCATAATGCAAACACGATGTATATAACTCCAAAAATTCTTTTGATGATCATCTCAATCTTTGCATTACTTTGTTGGCGAACACAAAATCGTCAAATTCTTTGACCCCTGAATCTGTAATCTCGTCTTTGGTACCTTCCCAGCTCTTCAAACCTTGATACAAGAACATAATTCGACTCCCTATGCCTAACACAGAATTCATGTCATGAGTTACGACGAGTGTTGTAATATTATATTCTTCGGTGATCTCTAATATTAAATCATCAATCAAAATTGAGGTTTGAGGGTCAAGGCCACTATTCGGTTCGTCACAAAAAAGAAACCTGGAGTTGTTTACAATTGCCCTGGCAATACCCACACGTTTTTGCATGCCACCACTTATTTCGGACGGCATCTTTTTATTCTGTCCCTTAAGACCAACTCTTTCGAGGCAAAAATTCACGCGATCTATTTTTTCAGCCAATGGCATTTTTGTGAGCACATCCAATGGGAACATCACATTTTGTTCTACTGTCTTTGAATCAAACAAGGCTCCTCCCTGGAACAGCATACCAATATCTCTTCTGATCTCTGTTTTTGTATCCCTTGAGGCATTGGTGAATTCTTTGTCGCCATAATATATACGACCTTCATCAGGAGTAATAAGACCTACTATGCACTTCAGTAGAACACTTTTACCAGTGCCACTAGCTCCGATGATAAGATTCGGCTTGCCCTGCACAAATACACCGCTGATTCCGCTGAGAATGGGTTTACCTTGAAATGATTTATGGATGTTTTCTATCTTGATCATTTTAAAAGCAATTGTGCAAGCAGATAATCAGCAGTGAGAATGGCTATTACACTTTGTGTTACAGCAGCCGTGCTAGCTTTACCTACTTCTACCGCACCTCCGGTAGTATAATACCCTTTGAAAGAAGAAATGGTGGCTACCAGAAATGCAAACACAAATGATTTGATCATAGCAAATGTTACCATATACGGGTTAAATTCGAACCGTATGCCATAGATATATTCAGTTGGGGTAATTACCTCAGTAAGCTGTCCAGCGAGATATCCTCCCATTATGGACAGCAGCCCAGCCAGTATTACCAACAATGGATACATAAAAATGGATCCCAATAGCTTCGGGAGCACCAGGTAACTCGTGGAGTTAATACCCATCACTTCCAGAGCATCTATTTGCTCGCTGATTCGCATAGTGCCTAATCCACTAGCCATACTTGAACCCACCTTTCCTGCATATATTACACCTATAATTGTTGGGGCGAGTTCTAAAATGGTCATATCCCGAACTACCAAAGAAATCACATAATCCGGGATCAGCGGACTCACGAGATTATAGGCAGTTTGTATGGTGGTTACCGCACCCATAAAAAAGGAAACCAACGAAACCAGGAATATCGAATTGATCCCAATGGCCATGCACTCATCAATGACGAGTTTCGCATAAGTAGCAAAAGACTCCCTGTTGACGAAGAGCTTACCCAAAAAAATAAAATACTTGCCTAAGGCTTCCATCGGCTACTAATATAAGCCATATGTTTTGGTCTTCATTATCTTCAGGCTAATACCATTTCTTAGTTGCGAAGGCGCAAGGATAAGTTTAATTTTCAATTCAAATTGATGAAATATGGCTAAATGGGTTTTAGTGACAGGGGGTACTAAGGGAATTGGAAGGGCGATTATAGAAAAATTTGCATCAAAGGGTTTTAATATCATTACATGCTCCAGAAATCAAAATGATATTGAAAGGCTCAAAAAAACCATTGAAGATGATTTTTCCGTGCGTGTCATTGCTTTGACTACCGATGTTTCTAACAAAGAGGAATTGGACGAATTTTGTAATGAGGTCAAATCGCAGGTTTCTAAATTAGATGTATTAGTAAATAACGCTGGTTTTTTTATTCCCGGATCTATTCATGAAGAGGAGGAGGGTACTCTAGAATCCATGATCGAGACTAACCTATATAGTGCGTATAGAACGACTCGTGCCTTTATTGAAGGAATGAAAAAGAGAAAGGAAGGACACATATTTAACATTTGTTCGACCGCTTCCGTAATGCCTTATGTCAATGGCGGATCGTACTGTATATCGAAGTTTGCTATGCTCGGTATGTCTAAGGTATTACGCGAAGAACTGAAAGCTCTTAATATACGAGTTACTGCCGTACTTCCTGGCGCCACACTAACGGCAAGTTGGGAGGGAGCTGATCTACCAGAGGATCGATTTATGAAAAGCAAGGACGTTGCTGAAGCTGTTTGGAGCGCTTATCAAATGTCTGACCGAACAGTAATTGAGGAATTGGTGATGAGACCTCAATTAGGAGACATCTAGGTTAAAATGGATATCCTATCCCGATATTAAAAACTACTGGCTCGGAGGCAGCGGTGGTAAACGGTGCTTCATAGAAATCTTTAGACCATATAAACCTTCGTCCCTCCGGTCGTGCCGGGTCATGCAGCTTAACACCGGCATCTAGACGTAGAACAAGAAATGAAAAATCAAACCTTAATCCAAAACCACCACTCAATGCAATTTCTTTATAAAACCGATCCAGCTCAAATTGTGATCCGGGCCTGGAATTGTCATTTTCCAGGGTCCAGATATTACCAAAATCCATGAAAAAGGCATAATCTATAAAACCTACCAGGTTTTTACGAAGCTCTACACTGCCTTCGAACAAGATTTCACCCTGTTGTTCAAAATCGTAATTCACTAAAGTGCCGGTTTCTGTAGAGTCTAAGGGTGTATAGGAACCTGGTCCTAGTCGTCGAGGTCTCCAAGCTCGAATACCATTGCTACCTCCGGCAAAAAAGTATTTCTCGTAGGGTAGCACTTCATTGCTACTATAGGGCTTAGCTATCCCGGCGTTTATTCTGTAAGCAAGTGTTGTGTTTGGGTTTATTGGTTTGGTTTTTCTGTAGTCAAAATTTGCTTTTACAAACTGATATGCTTCTAAACCCTCATTTTCAATAATATTTGGACTTATAAAGTTCAAAACAGTACCCCCACTCTCTATAAAAACACTGAAAAACGAAGAATTACTCTTTCCTAGCCCATATGAGTTTTTATTCCAGGCGATATTGAGGGAAGTACTGCTGACAAAAGAGGGTTCAAACGAATTGATGAGCCGGTTTCCCTGCTCCTCTAATTCTTCGAGCCGATCGGCAAAATCACTGTCAGTTATATCAGAATTAATAATACTCACATCGGTCAATGCATATTGAAATAAAGTATTCTTTTTATTCTGCCAGGAGTATGTGCTAGACAAATTGAAATTTTCTCGTGTATATTCAGGGCGCTGTGTATAATTAAAACCGGCCAGCAGTCTGGTTTTTGGGTTAATTTTTCCCAGCCTTTCTTTAGCCGCAGCGCTTATCGGTAGTACAAACTGAGGAAAAGTGATAGAAACATTTGCTCCAGCCTCTACACTTGCATATACATCGTCTACCTCAGTAGCGGGTGCAACTCCTTCAATTCCAATTCTCCCATTCAACTCCAGGATTTCCATCCCCTTGAATACGTTTCTTTTCTTGAATGAAAGGTTATAGAATGGTCCTGGAAAACCCTGTGTAACGTTAATACCTACCTCATTCGACCATTGATATCGACTCAAAGGGCTCGTGTATATGTTGGCCACAAGTGCACCTCCTGTTGAATCGTAATTAATGTTAATGAAACGAAACATGTCCAGATTAGCCAATTGTCTTTGAGTGGCGAACGTATTTCCCTTGCTATACAAGCTATCCTTTTCCAGGAAAACACGCCTCCCTAATACTTTCTTATTATAGAGACGTTGAAAATAGCGATAATTGACCCCATCATATAGCTCACTTTGCCGTAAACTATCTGGCAAAGTTTTAAGATTAGCATCTGTTATAAAATTAATGGAGTCTACATGAAATACCTTATGATAACCTATCGCGGGGTTGCTAATTCTAGTGCGAATACCCACCTTAAATGATCCGTTGAATGCCGTGTCTACATCGAATGAAATGTATTGTTTGCTAAAATCAAAATAGCCTTTGTTCTTCAGAAGTTCATCAATGCGGTCTCGCTCTTTGGTAATGATACTCTGGTCATAATTTGCGCCCTTTTTCAACAGACTTAATCCTTCATTCGATCTCAGGAGATCTAATACCGCCGTGTCTAAAGACTGCGTAAATAAAGTATCAATGATATATGGCCTATTCGGGATGATTTTGTAAAATGCCTTAACCTTTTTCTTAGATCGTTTGATTGTGGTATCCACCTCTGCATTAAAATATCCCTTGCTAGATAAGTACAGCTTAAACCTTTCAATGTTACGTTGGGCTGAGCTATTACTGTAAATAGTAACGGGCTCTCCCCAGCGCATCCAAACGTTTCCTTCTTCTATATTTTTGTCTTGGCGGGCTATCTTTTTTTCCTGCCTGCGACTTAAGCGGTTTATTTTCTTGAGTCGAGCTGAATCAAGTGATGAGATTTTCTTACCATAATGCTCTGTTATCTTGTTCTTTTTGGTTTCATACTTATCAATGGAATATCGTTTTGTGCCATGATAGTAAAACCAAACATAAGGTGAAAATCGGATTAGTGGAAATCGTCGATTTGGCCTCTGATCGTACAGTTCACTTAATTCTTGAGTATCAACGCCCTTAGGAGCGCTAATTTTTTGTTTATAAAGAAGTTTTTGGTCTTCTTTCAGGTATCTCGTTCCCAAGCAGCCACTAACTAACAAGGATGTGAAAAGTATGAGAGGATAGCGGAGAATTAATCTCACCGGCAACAAAAAATTATGGTATCCAGAACAATTACGAAGTTCATCAAATCGCTACAATTAAAAAAATACCGAAAACTTGAACAGCTTTTTCTGGTTGAGGGCGATAAAAGCGTGGTTGAAGTTCTCCAATCTACATATAAAGTGCGCCAGGTACTGTCTACGCAAGAATTTCAAGAGAGATATCCCGAATTACTGAAATCAACTGAACGTATTACGGCCAATGAGCGAGAGTTATCAGCTATGGGCAACTTCAGAACAAATAACAGTGCAATAGCTGTGGTAGAAATGTCATCGAATACCCCGTTTGAGATAGCAGACGGTTTTGGAATTGTATTGGACGATGTAAATGATCCTGGAAACTTAGGTACGATCATAAGAGTTGCAGATTGGTACGGTTTTAGTCGAATAGTAGCGTCTTTAAATACAGCTGACTTATATAACCCAAAAGTAATCTCAGCATCTAAAGGCTCCTTCACAAGAGTCAGGCTATACTACACAGATTTAAGCGTCTATTTGAAAGAAGCAAATGTTCCTATTTTTGGAGCATTTATGGAGGGCGATAGTGTCCATAAAATAGAGTTCCGGGAGAGAGGTTTAATTGTGATGGGAAATGAATCCAACGGTATATCTGACGAATTAAGCCCGCTGATATCGAAACGTATCAGTATTCCACGATATGGGCAGGCCGAATCGCTCAATGTAGGCGTAGCCACAGCTGTCATTTGTGATAACTTAAGGCGGTCGACTTAGTCTTGTAACTCTCGTAAATCCACGGGAACAACACGAGAAACCCCTTGTTCTATCATGGTAATACCGTAAATAATATCGGTACTCGACATGGTTCGTTTATTGTGGGTAACGATAATAAATTGACTGTCTTTGCTGAAGGTCTTAATGATATTATTGAACTTGTCAATATTCGCATCATCTAAAGGAGCATCTACTTCATCAAAAATACAGAATGGAGCAGGCTTTAATAGGTAAATAGCAAATAGGAGTGAAGTGGCAGTGAGCGTTTTTTCTCCCCCGGACAGCTGATTAATTGTCAAAGGTCGTTTTCCTTTAGGTTTGGCTATGATCTCTATACTTGACTCAAGCGGGTTTTCAGGATCACTTAGTCGTAGATCACAATCATCTTCTTCCGTGAAAAGGCTCCTGAATACCTCTACAAAATTGGTCTTTATCTTGTCATATGCGTCTAAGAACGTTTCACGGGCTACGTTGTCTATTTCTTGAATAGTGGTCAATAAAGAATCTTTCGCCTTTAAAAGATCATCTCGCTGTGAGGTTATGAAGTCATTGCGTTCTTTTATCTCATTGTATGCTTCCATCGCCATGGGATTTATGGGCCCCATACGATCAAGTTTATCTTTTAGCTTTTCCACCTGAGTCCGTAGCTCGTCTTCATTAAATTCTACAGGTTCACCTTTCTCTATTAGGTCATCAAGATCGACATTAAACTCCACCGACAAGCGCTCTTTTACTGAGGTAAGCTCAAGCTTTGTTTCATTTAGCTTATTTTGGAGCTCCATAAGCAAGGTGTCTATCGCCTCGCGCGAGCGTTGAACTTCTCGCTCACTCTTATCTATTTCGTCTATTTCACCGCGGGCAGAATAGTAATCCTTTTCTGCCTCATTAACCCCGGCTTCGATACCGTCCTTTTCACCATACATGGCTACAAGCTCATCATCGTTTATCTCGCTCTTCTCAAGCAATTGCTTGATCTCTGTTTCATTGGATTGCAATTCACTTTTATTCTTTTCAATCCTATCGGAGCTATGTTTAAAAGCCTCTTCTTTATAGTCGATTTCCTGACTAATGCTATTTACCCTGTTTTCTTGCTGGTGAAAAAAAATGTTTTGCTGATTGAAGGCGGATGAACGTTCACTCAATAGACCTGACTGCTCACCGAGTTCGGATTCAAGGTGAGCTAATTTTGCCTCAAACTCTTGAAGTTCTAATTCTACCTGTTCGGCACGAGGCTTGCTTTCAGAGACAAGATCAGTTAGTTCTTCAATTTTAGCGAGAATATCTTCTTTCCGAACATCGGCTGCTGAAAGCATTTCATGGAACTGTTCCTGCTTCGTTCTGACAGAGACATGTTCTTGGTTTAGTTGATTAATTTCCTCCTGTAATTGCGCTATGGATTCTTTGTATTCATTTGACCTCAACTTATCCAACTGCTTCTGATTCTCTGCCAAACTGTGTTCAACTTCGGTTTTCTTTTTGGTTAGCGTCTTGATCTCTTTTTCCAGCTTCTCCAGGTTTTTAGCCCGTCCTATTTTCTTGCCCTCAAAAAGGCCTACCGAACCTCCCGATATACTAAACCTGCGTTTGGTAACCTTTCCATTTTTAGTGATAAAAATGTTATCACTTTCAGGAATATCGTGATGGTCTCCTTCAAAAAGATAAACCCGGTCAAGAATATGGGCCATCAATTTTTTGTATTTGGCATCATACTCCATGATTTCAGTGGCCGGAAAGGCATTGTCATAAAGTGAGGTGTCTGAAGGAGCGAATTTGTTAAAACTGTCGAGAATAAAAAAGTTGGCCTTGCCTCGAGCTGCCTCGCTTAAAATGTTGATAGCTTCATAGGCATCAGCTTCATTATCGACGATATAATAATTTAAAAAAGGTTCCAGGTAATTTTCAATAGTGACCCTATATTCCTCATCACAGGTCAAAATATCTGATAGGAGAGGAGCATTCTTTTTCCAATCCGTTTTTTTCTTTAAGAATTTTATCGCCTCTGGGAAACCTTCCAGACTTTCAACTAATGACTTTGTAAGATTGTATTCGTTTTGCCGCGCATCCAACTTTCGGTTTAATTGAGTAGCCTCTTCACGAATTACTTCTATGGTCTTGGTTGTAGACTCGATACGACCATTGTGATCATCTTCCACTACCTTCATTTTCTGAAGCTCTTTGGTTTTCCCTGAGAGTTCTTGAGACAGGGAGGTTACTTTTTTCTCGAATTCCAGGAGGCTGGCATTCCTTTCGCTGGTATCCGATGCGGTTCTCTCAAGCTCCTGCTTTAACGAAGAGAGCTGAAGTTCGTGCAGCTCAACCGATTTTTTAAGCTGATAGGCCTCTTCCTGTCTGTTCTTCTGGATTTTCCTAAGTGTATCGGTTTCCTCTTGGATTTGACTTGTCTTGACTTTTTGCCTTTCATATTCCTCTTTGAGGGATTCAAGTTTAGTGGCTAATTCCAGTAGTTGCTTATCAGCCGATGACATTTCCTGCTTTAGGCTCTCAATGCTAAAAGCGGCTCGCTCATTACTCTTTTTGTCTTGCTCAATTTGATCCTTGAGATTTTCTGATTTATCATTTAAAAATCTTAATCGCTCGTTTTTGACCTTTTTTTCACTTTCATACTGCCGGATCTTAGCGATATGATCGTTCAATGCCTTTTGCCTGCTGGCCAAAGTTTTTTCTTTCACGATCAGACCAGCTTTGGCCTTTTCTAGCAGTGCTTCTTTTTCTTGAACCTGTTTGTTGAGACTTATCTTTTTGTCATTATCAACCTCAATTTGTTTAGTGAGATTTTGGTAACTAGAGGTATAGTTACTGACGGTCAGTTGTGCTAGTTCTACGCTCGACGCTTTATATTCCTCTTTTAGCTTGTAATACTTTTCAGTTTGCTTAGCCTGGCGCTCAAGCGACTTCATATTCTTCTCGATCTCAAATAGAAGATCCTCAACCCTGTCCAGGTCGTCGTCAGTGTCTGAAAGTTTTTTAAGTGTTTCTTTTTTTCGCTTTTTAAACTTGGAGATGCCCGCCGCTTCTTCAAATAGACCACGTCTTGAGTTATCCTTGTCATTCAGTAGATCATCCACCATTTTTAATTCAATGATAGCATAGCTGTTGGAGGCAATACCCGTATCCAGGAATAAATTGGTGATATCCTTGAGACGACAGGTCACACCATTTAATAAGTATTCGCTATCTCCGCTGCGATAGTATCTACGGGTGATGGTCACTTGGGAGTACTCAGTGGGTAATAGGTTTTTGGTATTGTTAAAGGTGAGTGAGACTTCTGCGAGCTGGGTTGGTTTTCTCTTTTTTGTCCCGTTAAAAATGACATTTTCCATCTTTTCGGATCGCAGTGTTTTGCTACTCTGCTCACCTAACACCCAACGAATGGAATCCACTATATTGGATTTACCGCAGCCGTTTGGCCCTACGATACCCGTGATACCTTCATCAAAGTTGATCGTTACTTTGTCTCCAAAACTCTTAAAACCTTTGATTTCAAGCTTAGCTAGCTGCATAGAATAGAACCCTCTTTTGTATAAATGAAAAGGGCTCAAATTTATTATTTTTAAAGATCATAATGCAAGAGATGTTTGATAGACTTTGCTTTGACCTGCTATTTGAGTTTTATAGTTGACTAGGTGTCATACCCCAAGCCCTAAGCTCCAGGCCCTAAGCCACAAGCATCACCCAAATCCATTACTCTCTGCACTCTGCCCTTTGCACACAACCCATTGCTAATTGTACATTAAATCATATTTTTGTTTACTATGGATGACATTCAACTGCTGGTCTATATCCTTATTGTAGCCTTCGGCATATTTAGCCGTTTCCTAAAGGCCAAAAAGAAAAAACCTAAACCTCAGGCACCGGCAGATACTGAAACTGCTTCGGAAAAGCCTGTAGTTTCATTTGAGGAACTACTTAAAGAGTTTACGGGGGAAAGCTCTAATGAGCCCGAACTCGAAGAAGTGTATGAACCCAAGAGGGCAAAGCCCAAGCCAGTAGCGGTAGAATATAATGAAGACGAGATCCAACAGCGTTACCAGGAGTCCCTGATAACCGCCGAGTCTTACAAATCACAATCTGCAAGGAAAGAGGAAAAGCAAGACGATCGGCACAAGGGAAATTTCACCCATGTTAATGGTTATGATGCTATTGAAAAAGAACCCGAGGAGAGCGAGTTCTTAGCTTTTTTAAGGGATGAAGATGGCCCTCGCAAGGCTATAATTTTAGGGGAGATTTTGAATAGAAGATATTAAGGCAGATTAAAACAAAGAAAGGTAAGCTTTGTTTTAAATTTTTTAAAAGACTTATATCATCTCATGTAAGTTTTTGTCCAAGATTAAATAAAAGCCATTTTTTTTAAGGGACTTGAGGCTCATTTATTTAAAAAAGCATACAAATTAACGGGATAAGTAAATGTGACTTTTAAGTTATAATTGAAGAGTTTATTAAGTTTTTAATACCGTAGTTTGATTCTACTTTAATCAACTTTCAAGACTTAATAATAGTTGGCCGCTTTTAAATTTTACCCTGGTATAACCAGACCCCTTATACTATTGATAACACTCTTGTGCTATTCAATGGATTCGTTTGCCCAACCTACTCCTAACTATCATTTATCGGCGTCGACAGGACTTTCGACCAGTGGTAGCTCTGTTACGACATGGGACAGTCAGCAAGGAAGTTACAGCGCCACCCAATCCAATAATTCCAGAAGACCGGTTTTAGAAGCGGATGGCATTAATGGTCAGCCAGCACTAGCCTTCGACGGATCAAATGACTATTTGTTGTTGCCGGATCAAAATGGATTTAATACCGGTGGGCCTTTTGCCGCTAAGACCATTGCCATGGTGTTTGAAACCGGAAGCGATATTACTAGTCGCCAGATGATCTATGAGCAGGGAGGGAGTACAAGAGGGTTGAATATGTCCATCCACAACGGTAATCTTTACCTTAACGGCTGGAACGTTAATGAAGACAATTGGGGTCCCGTAGATATACATACGCCGGTAGCAACTAACACAACTTATGTAGCCGTTCTGGTATTTGACGCCAGCACAATATTTGGGTATGTAAACGGTAATCTTATTGGATCTGCAGCTGTCACAGGACCGTTGTATAACCACGGCGACGACGGCGCATTAGGCGGCACCGTAGGCAGTACCAAATACTACGATAACACCAATTCCCGCACCTACTTCCAGGGTAAAATCGCGGAGTGGTATAGCTATAACATAGCCTTAGGAGATTCCGACCGATCCGCATTAGAGCAAACGCTTTCCTCACGTTATCAAAGCTTAAGACTTTCCATACCAATGGACTTGGAAGGGGTTAATATTACTAGCAGCCAGGTAGATCTGTCATGGACAGATACTTCTGATAATGAAACTGGTTTTATATTAGAACGTAGTACGACTTCGGGAAGCGGCTTCGTTGTTATCGATACCGCGAATGCTGATGAAAATAGCTACACTGATACTGGATTAGCTTCCGGCACAAACTACTATTACAGAGCGAAAACTCTTTATGACGGCTATAACTCAGATTATACCAGTGAATTGATGATTACCACACACTCACGAGGTCCCATAGCAAAGTCCTGGGATTTTGACGTTTCCTCGGAGGGCTGGGTAGGTACCGGTGTGCTACTCAACCCCACTGGCACGGGTGTTTTGAATTTCAGTTACAACGGCTACGGATCGCCTCGTATTCAGTCTCCGTCAAATCCCGGAGTTAACCTG
>JBCCOE010000060.1:0-27930 GCA_039025475.1 Bacteroidota bacterium
AAGAAGAAGATACCAATCAGCACATAGATCACCGATGGGTTATCTATCGCCCATGATGACAACTTAAACTCCTTATTTACTTTGCTATCTTGATTGCTACTCATGACTGTTGTAATATTTTTACTTCCTGACCGTCTTTCACCGCTCGAGCCCCCTCTTCAATGATATTATCGCCACTATTGATGCCTTCTAGTACTTCTACATAGTCACCCTGTGTTTTGCCGGTTTTGATAATATTTTTGTTGGCTTTAGCAATATTTTCTGCATTAATGCCCGAAACCACAAAAGCATATTGCTCTCCTTCTGAGTTCTCCGAGATCACACTTTGGGGAATGAGGATCGCCATATCATTTCTGTAGTCATTGATCTGAACCTTTGCAGTGAGGTTCGGCTTGATATTACCTCCTTTATTAGGCACCGGTATTTCTACAGTAAAGGAGCGGTTATCGGGATTTATGAAATTTCCCGTTTGCCGTACTTTAGAATCTATGGTTTCACCCAAAACCGGGAAAGAAACTTTAACCATCTTCCCCGGAGTTATGGTGCTGATGTAGGTTTCAGGCACATTAACTTCAATATACATGTTCGAAAGGTTTACAATTCTAAAAACTTCCGAACCCGGACCTGGGCTGACTACAGTCCCCTGATCTTTGATAACATCATCAATCACACCACTAAAGGGCGCCCTGATACTGTATTTGCTGAGCTGACTTTCCATTTGCTTGACGGCGTTATCCTGAGCTTCATAGCTTGTCTTCGCCTGCAAGTATTGAATCTCAGAACCTACTTTTTGCCCCCAAAGGCGTTCCTGGCGTTCAAATGTAGTTTTGGCCAACTCCAATTGGGTTTTCATTTGTTGAAGTTGACTTTTCATACCTCCGTCATCAATTGAAGCTAACAATTGCCCCTTTACTACCGGATCTCCTTCTGCTATGTATACCTTCAATAAGGTACCCGCCATTTCAGGATATATCAATACATTTTGTTTAGTAGTTACATCACCCTGCAGCTCAATGTAATGATCAAAAGCTGCTTGCTTAGCTTCAAATGTGGTTACCAAAGGCAACTTTCTATTTTCATCATTAGCGCTTATAACGGAGTCGAGTAAAGCAATTTCCTGTTCCAGAGACCTTTGCTGTTCAGTAAGCTCCTTCTTTTTTGCTCTAATGCCTTCCAAATCTCCATTTGAGATCAACGCGTCGACCGAGCCTGGTTCATTACCACATGCAGCCAATATTACTAAGGTCAGCGTAAATAAAGCTATTCTAGTTTTCATGTTTAATATATAATTATGATCCGTTTTCATTTATTTAATATACCATAAGCCTTTTGCAATTCTACCTTGGCGACAAGCGCGTCATAGAGTGCTGTGTAATAATTTATTTGCGCAGTTTTGAATTCAGTATCCGCATCGGTTACCTCAAGACTGGAGCCAACACCTTCATAATATTTGATTTTAGCCACATTATATACCTCTTCGGCCAGTGTCATATTTTCCTGTTGTGCTACCATATTATCAATGGCATTCTTATAATTCGTGTTAGATTCTTTGATTTCCAGATCAATTGAATTCTCAATCTGCGCCCTGTTATTATCCAGCTGTCTTGCTTGGATGCGTTTTTGCTGGATAATATTACTCTTCCTGAAGCCATCGAAAATAGGTACGCTCATACGTAAGCCTACTACACCAAGTCCAAACCAATTATCATCAAAATTGAAAAGGTCACTTGAGCTTTGAGCTCCTGCCGAAGAACCCAAAGTTCCATAAAGGTTGATCTCAGGGTAATATTGAGAATTAGTATTTTTAATATCCAGCTCATTTAGCTCCACGTTGGTCATAAGTTGAGAAAACTCAATGCGCTGCTGATAGTCAAATGAATCAGCTATATCATTACTCACAGATTCAAAAATTAAATCGTCAATACTCTCAGAAATTTCGAGCTCCTCGCGTTGAGGATAACCCATTTGGAATTTTAACAACGCTTTACTTAGCGACACGAACTCTTTTATATTATCACGTTCAACCTTAACGTTATTGAATTGGACCTGTACCCGATTGACCTCAATCTTTTCGGCAAAACCATATTTGTTCAGCGCTTTCGTATCCCGCAATAGGGAATCAAGCCGGTTATAGTTTTTATTGAGTAGTTCTACCTGTTCCTCATTTACCAATAACAAATAATAGGCTTTACTAACTGCCTCAATTACATCAATTTCAGATTTAATCTGATCTTTTCGGCTTAGCTCAGTGTATGTTCTGGCCGCTTTAAGACCTACAAAATAGGACCCGTTAAATATCATCTGTTCCAAAGCAATTGTGGCGCTACCCGTGTATTTAGTGCCAAACTGAGCTGGAAAAATCGCAGGATCTCCAAGATCACGCGGTTCCAGAAGCGATTCTTGAAACAGAACACCATAAACCGAAGGTGAAATAAAGTCGGGAATTGGTGTGGTTGCAATCTTGTAATTGTAAGCCAAATCCAGATTTCCATTTATCTGTGGTAATCCATCAGCAATGGTTTCTCTAACGCGGGCATCGGCAATTTCGCGATCAAGACCAGCATTAAGTAAGTTTTCATTGTGCTCCATCGCATAGTCAATACATTGTTCAAGCGTGAAAGAGTTATTGCCCCCATCTTGAGCTAAAGCTTGTCCAAACATTAGCAATAGACTTGCTAAAATTGAAGTGATCCTAGTTTTCATGTTGATGTATTGAATTAGTTTTGGTTTCTTGGTCTAAATATTTTTTGAGTAGTTCACGTCCTTTATCGTTGACCAGTCCGTGAATGAAGTGATCCAAAAACGACATTTGGACGTTTTTAAAATTAAATTTATCCGCTGGGAACACTCGATCATCGAACGCCATTTGTACCTGTTCTACTCTAAAAATGGCCATGACCTCTGGGTCAATTTCATCTCGAAATAAGCCTTGCTCCATTCCTTTTTGTAGCGTAGAGACCACCGAATCCTTAATGTAATTTTCTTTAAAATCGAGCCAAACGTTCCAGGCATTGGGATGATACTTCTGAAGATCAAAAAGAAGTGACGGATTTATACCTTTCATATTTTTACGCATCAGCTTTGTAACACCCGCCATCTCGTGTATGGCATTATGCGCGTTATTGGCTATCTCTTGAAACTCTGCTTTTTCCTGTTCCATATGTGCTTGCATACCCAGGGTTACCAGTTCATCCTTATCTTTAAAGTATTGGTACAATGTTTTTTTCGACATAGACAAATACCTGGCAATGTCATCCATAGAAACACTGCGCACACCATATTTATGAAAAAGAGTACTCGCCCCCTCGATAATCTTATTTTTAACTTCCATTTGCTCTTTTTAGGTTGATCGAAAACTCAGGAAACTCTTGCTACTCCCAGAGTTTCCTCAGGTTCAACGCACTTGCGCCATTTAAGTTTCCATATCCTCATATTTTTTTAAAGTTTTTAGAGTTTTCTTGATAGAACATGAATTTCAACGGTGTGCGGAAGTCTACATGTTTCCAAAGTACTTCTAAATAGACACGATTTTCATATTATATTTGAATTTAACACGAGTCAAATACCATGACTGAACAGAGCATTGAGCAATGGCTAATTGATGGTTTAGGGATCACACCGGTCGAGACAAGATTGTTATTGTCATTGGCGATAATAATGGTGCTCTGGGGGTTTAGGTTGATTACACTTCAGTTAATTTTTACCAAAATTAGAGATCCAAAAGTTCGCTACTATTGGAGAAATGGTGTCAAGTATTTTACCGTCACTCTGGGTTTAATTCTTATAAGTATTGTTTGGATAAAGCAGATTGACTCGTTGGCCACATTTCTTGGTCTCCTTTCGGCTGGCCTCGCAATTGCCTTGAAGGACCCCATTATAAATTTTGCCGGGTGGCTGTTTATTATTATCCGCAGACCCTTTGACGTAGGTGACCGCGTTCAAATAGGAAATCAGGCTGGTGACGTAATCGATATCAGATTTTTTCAATTTACTATTAACGAGATAGGAAACTGGGTGGATGCAGATCAAAGCACAGGTAGGATCATTCATGTTCCTAATGGTAAAGTCTTTACCGAAAGCCAAACGAACTATGATCAAGGTTTTAGTCATATATGGAATGAGTTAGGAGTCCAGGTGACGTTCGAAAGTGACTGGGAAAAAGCTAAAGCGCTGCTGGAAGAAATCGTCGCTAAACACTGTGCCCATTTTACAGATGCCGCTCGAAAAAAGCTTTTGGACGCTTCTAAAAAATTCATGATCTATTATAATACACTTGATCCGATCGTATACGTGGCTGTTAAGGATAGTGGAGTAATGCTAACCATGCGTTATTTATGTATTCCGAACAAAAGGAGAGTGACTGAAGACGCTATTTGGAGAGACGTACTTTCTGAGTTTTCCAAATCTGATTCTATAGATTTTGCATACCCAACACAACGTATATATTACAATCTTAAAGAAGGCAAAGAAGGGGCTAGAGCCAAACCGTAATGCAAAAAAGTAAAGTCACAGGTAACTTTGGTGAATTAAGTTATCTCATATATCCCGGTGGACAAAAGACTCTATTTGCTTTTCATGGATTTGGCCAGAGAGCAACCGATCTTGAACCTATTATTCAAAAACTAAGAACGGAATATACAACTTACTCATTTAGCCATTTCTTCCATGGAAGTAGCTGGCATTTCAGAGATACACCTTTGAAGCTAATATTATGGCAAGAAATAATAAACTTTGTTCTCAAAAAACATAGTATCAAGACATTCGACCTACTAGGGTTCAGCCTTGGTGCAAAAGTAGCACTCGCGTCCTTCGAGCTTTTTCCGGATAAGGTAAAAAAAATGTACTTGTTGGCTCCTGACGGTATAGATACGAATGTTTGGTATAACCTGGCTACCTACCCTAACATCTTCAGGCGCTATTTTAAAAGCATGATTGTCCACCCCAAACGCTTCTACAGCATTCTAAACGGATTATATCGACTTGGACTTTTGGATAAAGGACTAATGCGTTTCGCCGCTAGCCAAATGAATATGGCAAGTAAGAGGCATAGAGTCTACTTTTCCTGGGTGATCTACAAGGATTTCAAATCCTCAAGGCCCGCTCTTGCCAAGTTAGTCAACGATCATAACTGCGAACTAAACATCTGGCTTGGAAAGTATGACCGTGTTATCTTAAGAAAAGGTATTGAGTCTTTCACCAAAAGAATTCACGGGGCGAGGGTAACTATTCTCGAATCAGGCCATAATGATTTAATTAACAAAGTGGCCTTCGAACTGTCAGATTAGGCGTTTTTCAATCTTTTTATAATTTTGCGCACTAGCTAAAAAACACAAAGTTTGAATACTCGAGTACGCAATAAACTTATTCAACTGGCGAAGACCGGAGACAGTCCAATTTCTTATCGACGATTGATCAATCAAGTTGATCTAGGGCTCAATATGGACATCAAGCATGAAAAACAATTGTTGGGAGAAATCCTAGATGAAATTTCGGAGGAAGAACATGATGAAGGGCGTCCTCTGTTGAGTGCCATGATACAAGATAAAAAAGCAGGACAAGGGGATAGATTTTTTAAGCTCTGTGAGTCACTGGGCATGGGCGATTGGCGCGAATTGAAAAAAAACGAGGAGTTCAGGGAAAAAGAAGTTCAAAAATGTCTTGATTTCTGGAGCCAAGAAGTAAACTACAAGAAGTTCTTCTAGTTCTGGTATAGCCAGACATAGTTCATCGATTTTTCTACATTTGCGGGTGTAAATTTTCCACCTTCAAACATCAATAAATGATCTCTTTTTTCGGTGACGCCTTAACCAAAGTTTACGGTTTAGAACATACTTCAGAATTTAATAAAGAAGATCTTGAGAAGCTTAGCTGGCTTTTCGGTGGACTTTTAAAGATAGATTCGAAAAAGATAATCGGTCAGTTTATTGGTCCAAGAAAAGAGATGATAACTCCGTGGAGTACCAATGCGGTGGAAATCACTCAAAACATGGGAATAACAGGAATTAATCGTATAGAGGAGTTTATGCGAACAAAGGATAAAACTACCCAATACGACCCCATGCTTTCTGTGCTATATGATCAGTTGGATCATGATATCTTTACCATCATACACCCACCTGAACCGGTAATTGAAATTGACGACATAGAGGCCTATAACGTTAATGAAGGCCTGGCACTAAGCAACGAAGAAATCGATTATCTGCAGCAAGTGAGTAAAGAACTTGGAAGAAAGCTTACGGACAGCGAAATATTCGGTTTTTCTCAGGTAAACTCTGAGCACTGCAGACATAAAATTTTCAACGGAACATTTGTTCTCGACGGGGTCGAACGCAAGCAGTCGCTCTTCAAGATGATAAAAGCAACGTCCGTCAAAAATCCGAACTATATTGTTTCTGCCTATAAAGATAATGTAGCCTTTATTGACGGTCCTCAGGTTGAACAATTTGCCCCAAAAACTCAAGATAAACCTGATTATTTCGAAACCAAGCAGATAGATTCAGTGATAAGTCTCAAAGCTGAGACCCATAATTTTCCCACCACTGTAGAACCGTTCAATGGAGCTGCTACTGGTTCAGGAGGCGAGATTCGAGACAGGCTAGCGGGTGGCAAAGGAAGCCTGCCCCTAGCAGGAACTGCGGTTTATATGACTTCATATTCTCGTTTAGAATCAAGTCGGGAGTGGGAGCATAGAACCCTACCTCGAAAATGGCTCTATCAGACACCTATTGACATTTTAATTAAAGCTTCCGATGGAGCAAGTGATTTTGGCAACAAATTCGGTCAGCCTTTGATTTGCGGAAGTGTGCTCACTTTCGAGCACGAAGAAAACAATAAATTCCATGGGTATGACAAAGTTATTATGTTGGCCGGCGGAATTGGTTTCGGAAAAAAACAAGATAGTATTAAAGATGTACCCTCTAAAGGTGATAAGATTGTGATCCTTGGTGGGGACAACTATCGTATTGGTATGGGCGGTGGAGCAGTATCTTCGGTCGCCACGGGAGAGTTTGGCAACTCCATAGAGTTAAATGCCATCCAGAGGTCAAATCCAGAAATGCAAAAAAGAGCAATGAACGCCATTCGTGCAATGGAAGAATTGGAAATTAACCCCATTGTATCCATTCATGATCATGGCGCGGGTGGTCATTTAAATTGCCTCTCGGAACTGGTAGAAGAAACTGGAGGTAAAATTGATGTAAATGCACTACCAGTCGGCGATCCAACACTTTCAGACCGAGAGATAGTGGGCAACGAATCGCAGGAGAGGATGGGATTGGTCATAAAAGAAGAGGATATTGACATCTTGAGAGATGCAGCGGCCAGGGAAAGGTCCCCAATGTACATTGTCGGAGATGTTACCAATGATGGTAAATTCGTTTTCGAAAACAAAAAAACCGGTAAAAATCCGATGGATTGGGAATTAGATCATATGTTCGGTTCTTCTCCCAAAACCATTTTAAGCGATAGTACTTCAATAGAGTCATTTCAAGATATTCAATATGATGTTCAGGATCTAAAAAAGTACTTAAATGAAGTTCTTCAGTTAGAAGCGGTAGCTTGTAAGGATTGGTTGACCAATAAAGTAGACCGGTCAGTGACCGGGAAGGTCGCAAAGCAGCAGACTTGTGGTGAAATTCAACTTCCCTTGAACAATGTAGCGGCTATGACCATCGATTACAAGAACAAAACGGGCATCGCTACCTCCATTGGGCACTCACCAATTCCCGCACTGATTAATGCCGCTGCTGGCTCTAGGTTATCAGTAGTAGAAGCATTAACCAACCTGATATGGGCGCCGCTCACGAATGGTTTAAAGGGTGTGTCCCTGAGCGCCAACTGGATGTGGCCTGCTAAGAATGAAGGTGAGAATGCACGTCTTTATTATGCCGTTGAGGCTTTGAGTCAGTTCGCTGTAGAACTTGGTATTAATGTACCAACCGGTAAGGATTCCCTTTCAATGGCTCAAAAATACCCTGACGGCAAAACCGTGTTCTCGCCGGGTACGGTTATAGTCAGTGCGGCAGCGGAAGCTTCCGATGTTAGCAAAATTGTTAGTCCCTCACTAGTGGCCGATGAATCGAGCACATTGATTTACGTAGACCTTACCCAAGGTGAATTCGAATTAGGAGGAAGTTCATTTGCACAAGTTCGGGGTTACATGGGTAAAAGCACTCCTGATATAGCAAACGCTCCATATTTTGTAAAAGCATTTAATATCATTCAGAAATTCATCAGACAGGGCAAAATATTAGCAGGCCACGATATATCGGCAGGAGGAATGATTACTACGTTACTCGAAATGTGTTTTCCTACACCAGACATAGGGTTAGAAATCGAACTTGCGGGTTTCGCAGAACATGATGAGATCAAGATACTTTTCAGTGAGAAACCAGGACTGCTAATTCAAGTCAAAAAGGAGTATATCCAAGATATTCTTTCTAGTGAATTACAATGCACAATGCTCGGTAGCATTATCCGGAACAGAACATTAAAAATCGATCAAAATGAACTGGACATCGATTCGCTACGAGACACCTGGTTTAAAACATCGTATTTACTAGACTGTAAACAGAGTGGTGATGCATTAGCGCTTTCAAGATTTAATAATTACAAAAATCAAAAACTGCAGTTCAGTTTTCCAAAAAGTTTTAATGGAGACCTGAAAGGAATGGGTTTAGATATAAACAGAAAGTCCAGAACAAATATCAAAGCCGCTATAATCCGGGAAAAAGGAGTTAACGGAGACAGAGAAATGGCATGGTGTATGCACTTGGCCGGCTTTGACGTAAAAGATGTCCATATGACCGATCTTATTACTGGTCGAGAAGATCTAAGCGATGTGAACTTCATCGTATTTGTCGGTGGTTTTTCTAATAGTGATGTACTAGGGTCCGCAAAAGGCTGGGCAGGAGCTTTTCTATATAATGCAAAAGCAAAAAAAGCGCTGGATAAATTCTATGCCAGAAATGACACCTTAAGTTTAGGTGTATGCAATGGATGTCAATTGATGCTGGAGTTGGAATTGATTTATCCCGTAATTAAATCCCACCCAAAAATGACTCATAATGACTCCGGCAAGTTTGAATCAGCATTTATTGCGATTGATATCCCGGAAAATAATTCGGTATTGTTGAGTTCATTGAGCAACACGTCTTTGGGTGTGTGGGTTGCCCATGGCGAAGGTAAGTTCCAACTTTCGGGTTCAACAAACCAATATAACATTGTGGCAAGGTATCACTATGACACGTATCCCGGTAACCCCAATGGTTCAGATTATTCATGCGCTGCAATAGCTTCAAGTGATGGGCGACATCTGGCAATTATGCCTCATATTGAAAGATCATTATACCCACACAACTGGCCTTACTACCCTCAAGAGCGAGCCGATGAAGTTACTCCTTGGATTGAGCCTTTTATCAATGCAAAAAAATGGATAGTTAAACAGTTGTCTTGATGACAATTTATTGTAAAACTCTTTTGTTAAATTGATATCAACTCAATAATTCATTAATTTAATCGGCTGTAAAAAAGTTGAGGAAATGAAGAGAGTTGTTATAGTATTACTATCTATTTCACTTTTTGGCTGCTTCGGATACAAGGAGCTTCCAGTGGAATATGATTACAGCTATAAAGGTCGATTTGACAAGTATAAATCATACGACTTTATTAGTAGTTATGCGCTTAGAGGTTCGGACACTAGTCTTATTCGTTCATCGATTGAACAGCATATGAAGTTTTTAGGCTATAAGCGCAAAAAAAGAAAGCCCGACCTTTTACTGAATTATGCTATTTATGTGGATAGTTTAAATCTGCGCGGTTACGACCAACCGGATATAAATCAATGGATACAAAGAAAGGATCGTGACCTTGAATACAACCAAATAAAGTTTGGCCTCTCCCAAGGCACTCTTTTAATCCAGGTATTTGATCGAAAACAGAATTCATCCATATGGCAGGGATATGCTACGGATGAGTACCAAAAACTCAATTTCGATAGCTATCAGGAGGTTCGAAATGCAGTCAAATCAATCCTTAATAAGTATCAATTTTTTGCCGAAGGTTTTATCGAAGAACAGATGAAAAAGGCCGCCGAGAATAACTAGAATAATTTCTTTTCGGATTTACTTTTATTAAAATAAATTTTAACTTTGCCATCCGAAAAATGGGCGAGAAGATCTCGCTATTATTATTGTCCGATGGTGTAACTGGCAACACGTCTGGTTTTGGTCCAGAAGAGTCTAGGTTCGAGCCCTAGTCGGACAACGAAATAGGTGGAATAAAGCCACCTATTTTTGTTTGAAGCAATTAGGGATGTCGACTGTAAAAATTTTTTCAGGAAGTGCCACTAGGTATCTTGCGGAACAGATAGCTGCTTCGTACGGAAAGCCATTGGGAGACTCCGAAATCCAGATCTTCAGTGACGGGGAAATGGCCCCCTATTTTGCAGAATCAATCCGGGGTTGCGATGTTTTTCTAATACAATCGACTTTTGGCCCTTCGGACAACCTTATGGAACTTTTACTTATGGTTGACGCCGCCAAGCGCGCCAGTGCTAAGTACGTTACTATCGTCGTTCCTTATTTCGGCTATGCGAGACAAGATCGCAAAGACCGACCTAGAGTAGCTATTGCTGCCAAACTCATGGCAAACCTATTATCGGCCGCAGGTGCAGACCGGATAATGACATGCGATTTACATGCTGATCAAATTCAAGGTTTCTTTGATATTCCGGTTGATCACCTCGATGGGACAGCTATTTTTGTTCCTTATTTGAGATCATTGAAACTGGATAATATTATTTTCGCTTCCCCGGATGTGGGGGGGGTTAAGCGCACTAGAAGCTTTGCTAAATTCTTTGGTGCAGACCTGGTAGTTTGTGATAAATATCGAGAACGAGCGAACGAAGTAGCCTCAATGCGTTTGATAGGTGACGTTAAGGGAAAAGACGTGGTAATGGTTGATGACTTGATAGATACTGGTGGTACTATGTGTAAAGCGGCTTCACTTTTAATGGAAAACGGCGCTAACTCTGTAAGAGCTGTAGTAACACATCCTGTTCTTTCCGGAAAGGCTTATGATAATATAGACAACTCGGTTCTGGAAGAGTTAGTAGTCTCTGACAGTATCCCACTAAAACGGGAAAGTAAAAAGATCAGGGTTTTAACACTTTCCGATTTATTTGCCAGAGCCATTAATAATGTCCATACTCATGGATCAATCAGTTCTTTATTTATTCAAAAATAGAAGTACAACTAAATTAATATAACTATGAAAACAGTTGAGATTATAGGGTATAACAGAGCAAATCTCGGCAAATCAGAAGCTAAAAGGTTAAGAGCAGAAGGACATGTTCCTTGTGTGATCTATGGTGGAGATGAACAAATTCATTTCCATGCGCCTATGATCCTTTTTAGAGACCTGGTTTATACCGATGAGGCACACTTTGTTAATGTAAATGTTGAAGGACGGGAATTCCGCGCCATACTGCAAGACATCCAATTTCATCCGGTCAGTGAAGTGATTCTACATGCTGATTTCCTTCAAATTTTTGAAGGAAAGCCTGTAAAAATGGATATTCCAGTTCACTTTGAAGGAGCTTCACCTGGAGTTTCCAAAGGTGGAACTTTAATCAAAAAAAGGAGACATTTAAAAGTTATGTCTTTACCTAAGGATATGCCAGAATACATCGCCGTGGACCTTAGCGAACTGGACTTCGGGCGGGCCATTAAAGTAGGTGAAATCGAAGTTAGTAATTTTGAAATTTTGGATACATCTATCGCGTCTGTAGCTGTAGTCGAAATACCTAGAGCCCTTAGAGGTAAATCAGACGATGAAGAAGAGGGTACTGAAGAAGAAGCTGTTGCAGAAGAGGATGCAGCTCCCGCGGCAGAATCAGCAGAATAACTTCTGTGTAAAAGAGTTAGAAATCCTGTTCAATGAACAGGATTTTTTTGTTTGTACAGATTTTTAAATTATGAAGTATTTAATTGTCGTTCTTGGTAATATAGGTTCCGAATACGAATTGACACGTCACAACATCGGCTTCCTGGTTTTAGACCAGTTAGCTGGACAACAGTCTGCAAAATTTGATCAAACACGGCTTGCTACCAAGGCCGAATTTAAATTTAAGGGAAGGCAAATTCATCTCATCAAACCTACCACATATATGAATCTCAGCGGTAAGGCTGTCAACTTTTGGTTGAACGAATTGAAAATACCCAAAGAAAATCTACTTGTGGTTACTGATGATATTGCTTTACCCTTTGCCAAACTTAGAATGAGGGCCAAAGGTTCTCCAGCAGGACATAATGGTTTAAAAAATATTGAAGATCTTACCGGAGGCCAGAACTACGCCCGATTAAAATTTGGTGTCGGCGACGATTTCCACAAAGGCGGTCAGGTTGATTACGTTCTCAGTAATTTTACAAAACAAGAATTTGATGAGCTTCCTTTTGCCATGAACAAGGCAATGGATATGATATTAGGATTCTGTACTACAGGTATTACAAGAACTATGAATGAATTCAATGATTAGCACATAACTATATTCCTAATCATTTTACAAGTAATAACTCAAGATCTAAGGTTCAGGTAAACTTGTTGACCTTCTCATCGAAGGTAACATCCATATTTTTCTTGATATGAATTTTGATGTTCACTAAGAGCTCATCTGCTCCTGCCGTTAACGCGGCTTCTCGAGCTTCATCCAGGGTTCTCAAAACCTCCCCCTTTCGACCCTCAATTACCGTTTCCATGGGTGTCACCATATATTTTAAGCCACTATTTCGGATTAGTTCAATCGCGGCATCAATATAATTGTGATAGTGCTCTGATCCTGCTAAGGGCACAATCTGCAAAGACGCATTGATGAGGTTTTCTGAAGCCATCGCTAACTCACCTTAGAACCATTACCAACAACAGATGGTGGAGCAATAAAGCTCAAGTTTCCATCATTATCCTCAGCCATCAATATCATACCTTTTGATTCAATACCCATCATTTTCCTGGGGGCGAGGTTGACCAAAACGCATACTTGTTTGTTTACAACCTCCTCTGCTGAAAAATGTTGAGCAATTCCGCTTAAGATCGTACGTTGGTCAACGCCGGTGTCCACCAGTAACTTTAATAATTTCTTTGACTTTGGAATCGTTTCTGCTTCCAGTATGGTGCCAACACGTATGTCCATCTTAACAAAATCGTCAAAGGTAATTACCTCCTTTATGGGAGTTATCCCTTCTGATGTAGTCTCGTTTTCCACTTTAGTATTTTCCAGTTTATCTATTTGCTTTTGAATTAATTCATCTTCTATCTTCTCAAAAAGTAGTGATGGTTTATCAATCTGGTGACCAGCAGGAAGAATTTCATTAGAACCGACAACTTTCCAATCCCCGGAATCCAAATTCAACATTGATCTCAAATTTTTAGAAGTATTAGGTAAAAACGGTTCCCCCAACAAACTTAGGTTAGCGGCAATCTGAAGTGCCAGGTTCAAAATAGTCTCTACTCTCTTGCAGTCTGTTTTTATTAATTTCCATGGCTCAGTATCTGCCAGGTACTTGTTCCCTGCTCGTGCAAGGTCCATAAACTCCGAAAGAGCATCCCGGAATTTAAAGCTTTCCAATGCCTTACCCACCTTTTCAGGTGTATCATCCAAACGTCTCAATACTTCTTTTTCCGCATCAAAGAACCCACCTGCCGGCGGAATTATACCTTCGAAGTATTTATGGGTAAGAACTAAAGCCCTATTTACGAAATTTCCATAAATAGCAACAAGCTCATTATTGTTCCTTGCTTGAAAATCTTTCCAGGTAAAATCATTGTCTTTGGTTTCAGGTGCATTAGCACAGAGTACATAGCGAAGTACATCTTCTTTACCGGGCATCTCCTCGAGAAATTCATGAAGCCAAACCGCCCAATTTCTTGAAGTACTGATTTTATCCCCTTCCAGATTCAAGAACTCGTTAGCTGGAACATTATCAGGCAAAATAAAACTGCCATCAGCCTTTAAGATTGATGGAAAGATGATGCAATGAAATACAATGTTATCTTTACCAATGAAATGGATTAAGCGGGTATCCTCATCTTTCCAGTAGGGCTCCCACTCCACTCCCTTTTCTTTTGCCCATTCCTTTGTGGCTGAAATATAACCAATGGGAGCATCGAACCACACGTAAAGCACTTTCCCCGACGCTCCTTCAACAGGAACAGGAACGCCCCAATCCAGATCACGCGTCATGGCCCTCGGCTTCAAGCCCATATCCAACCAGGACTTACACTGGCCGTAAACATTGGATTTCCACTCCTTATGACCTTCAAGAATATATTTTCTTAGCCAGGCCTCATAATCCTGCATGGGAAGAAACCAATGTGTGGTCTCCTTTTTTATGGGAGTGGCCCCACTTAAAGCCGATTTAGGGTCGATCAGCTCGTTGGGACTAAGTGAGGTACCACAACGCTCACATTGATCACCATAGGCCTGATCATAAGCACAGTTAGGGCATGTTCCGATAATATATCGATCCGCCAGAAACTGACCTGCCTCTTCATCATAGTATTGTGAACTGGTCTTTTCTTCAAAAACCCCCTTATCGTAAAGTGTTTTAAACAGCTCCGAGGAGGTATGGTGATGCGTCTTTGATGAGGTCCTCGAATATATATCAAACGATATCCCCAATTTTTCAAAAGAGTCCTTAATTATGTTATGGTATTTGTTTACGATCTGTTGGGGGGTCACTCCTTCCTTTCGGGCACGCAAGGTTATGGCTACGCCATGTTCATCCGATCCACAGACGAACACCACATCCCTTTTTTTATTTCTTAAGTAGCGGACGTATATATCTGCCGGCACATAGACACCCGCTAAATGACCTATATGTACAGGCCCATTGGCATAAGGCAAGGCAGCAGTAATAGTGTAACGATTGAACTTATCTGACATTTAAAAATAATTGAGGCCACAAAGATAGGTGATCCTATTCGGTATGGATAGACCTTCAACAGCTTAAAAAATAAATTAGTTAGCAGGCAGTTCCACTGAGAATTTAGTGAACCCTTCCTCGGTCTTCGAGTGTTCGATTTTACCCTGAAGCTTTTCTACCGCAAGTTTGACCAGGTATAAACCCAACCCAGCCGTATCCGAAACTTCAGAAGCTTTCGAAAATATTTCAAATATCTTGCTAGAAGCTTTATCATCCACACCTATGCCATTATCAATGACATCAAGCTGAAGATGGCCATTTTCTCTTCTGCCCTCTAGTTTTATCCAGGAGTTAACTCGGTTGGAACTGTTGTGAAATTTATAGGCATTAGAAATCAGATTACCCAGTATGATTTTTAAGAGTACCTCGTCCGATTCTATGTTTTCGAATTGGTCAATCTGATTTTCAACCTTAATTTCTCGATACCCGGGTAACGCTGAATTTTCTTTTATGATTCCTTTTACCAATTTCTTAAGATCAACTTTATCAGTAGAAATAAGAGAATTGTTAATTTGATTGATGATCAACAGCTTGGATAAGATCTCATTTAATCGAAAGGCTGTATGACCAATTTTTTCAAAATAGTCTCTTGATTTGTTATCCTCAATATCTATGAGCGCCACATTGCACATGCCTTGTAAAGTGGCGAGGGGACCACGGATATCATGAGAGGTCTTGTAGATAAAGTTATCAAGGTCCGTGTTTGACTTCATTAAAGCGGCATTTGTTTCATTCAATTCTTTGGTGCGTTCACGCACTTTTTCCTCAAGAATATTATTTTGCTGTTCAATAGTATTCTTTGCCTCGGAAAGTTGCCGGTTTGCCCGTCTACGTAGTTCATTGATACGATAAAGGATGAACAAAATAATAGAAATAAGAATGATAATGATTACCGATAAGAAAAGGAGGGTGTTGGTCCTTGAGATTTCCTGATCTTGGTTTTGGATCGTTTGAAGGTTTTCCCGTTCTTGATAATCGGCTTGAATTTTAGCCATGTTCTTTACAATTCCTTCATTTAATATTTCATTATTTAAGGAGTCATACTTTCTTTGGTAATTATATGCCTGCTCAAAATTACCTAAGCTGGAAAAGACAGCACCTAATTGCTGGAAATTAAGTTTAACCCATCTTCGGTAGCCATACGCCAAAGCCATTTTTTGGCTCTCGTTTACAATTTCTAGAGCCGTATCAATATTTCCATTTTTTAGTTCAATTTTAGATAAGTAATGGAGACCAATAACCAGTTTATCGAACAGCTCGTTTGATTTCGATATTTCAATTGCTTTTTCAAAGTTCTTTTGTGCTTTTTCTTGATCATTGTTTAAATACGATAAACCCGAACCATGATAAGCTATGACCAAAATATCTGCACTACAATCTTCATTGCAAAGTTCAAGTACTCTTTCATAGTAACCCAATGCCTTATCATCTTGTCCCAATGCAGTATGGCATAATCCTAAATTTGCCAAAGTAGTCTTTAAGTCCAAATTAGTATTCTGACCCAATTCAATTGCAGTTTCATAATATTGGATGGCTTGGCCATAATCACTTATCCTGTAGTAAACAAGTCCAATATTATTACTCGCAGTCGCTATCTCAACTAAGTCTTCGTCTTCTTCTCTTAACTTTAGGGACTCTAAATGGTATCTCAGAGCCTCACTATAATTTGCATAATCTGCATGTGTGAGGCCCAACCTATTGAGTATAAATTTGGTTCTTGAGCGATAACCGTTATTCCTAGCTATCTTCAGGGCTTGTTCATAGTCATTCACAGCTCCTGTGTAATCTCCTTTTTGCTCCAACACCCACGCCTTAGCAGTCGCGGCTCTTAATATTAATAGGCTATCGCCAAAAACATAACCTTGATCAACAGCCATTTGAGCGTAAATTTCTGCGCTGTCCAAATTGTTACGGCGTACCTTATTAAACAACGACATGTAGTCTACAGAGTCTACTTCCGCCAAAAGCGAACACCTCCCTTCCAACATTATAAACTGAAGCGAAACTATGACTATGAATGCTACTCTCATTTGTTGCAGTATTCTACAAAGAAGCACACGAGCAAGTATATCAAAAAATTAGATCTCATTAATTGAAGTTAAGATATCAAATTTGCTCTGCATAATGAACAAAATATCAGTGATTAAGAAATATATGTCGATTCAAGCTGATGTAATAAACGTTGGCAAACATTGATAGAATTTAAGAACCCTTTTACTCAACAAATACAATAACCATGAAAAAATTATTGACTTTATTAATAGTCGCCAGTTTAACCGTAGGTGTATTCTCGTGTGCTGAAGAAGAAGTACTACCCACTAATGACAAAGTGGCTGATGGCGGGGCCATCGATGACGGTGACTTTTAAACTCAATTAAAACTAACATAACCAACTAGAAAATGAAAAAATTATTGACTTTACTGATAATCACCCTATTATCCGCAGGCGTATTCTCATGCGCTGAAGAAGAAGTACTGCCAAGTAATGATAAAGTAGCTGATGGCGGAGCCATCGATGACGGTGACTTTTAAACTCAATCAAACCAACATAACCAACTAGAAAATGAAAAAAATATTGACTTTACTGATAATCACCCTATTATCCGCAGGCGTATTCTCATGCGCTGAAGAAGAAGTATTGCCAAGTAATGATAAAGTAGCTGATGGCGGGGCCATCGATGACGGTGACTTTTAAATATTAACTCTCAAATTAAAAATAATGAAATCGAAACTAATCATCGCATTGTTCGCAGTAGCTGTGGCCATGTCATTCGCATTCACAATGATTCAAAAAGATCGTAAAACTGAAAAAGCTCCAATTGCTCAACAGCAGCAGCCTCAATCAGGTTTTGCACTTGAGGATACCAATCAGTTTTAGGTCCAGTAATAATTGAACTAGATATTGGGTGAAACAGTAGTGCATTTTACCTGTAAACCTTACAATACTATTATCTCAATAAACCATTAAAATTCTTTGACTAATTATAGAATTAAAAAAATAACATCATGAAATCAAAATTAATCATCGCATTGTTCGCAGTAGCTGTGGCCATGTCATTCGCATTCACAATGATTCAAAAAGATCGTAAAACTGAAAAAGCTCCAATCGCTCAACAGCAGCCACAATCAGGTTTTGCGCTTGAGGATACCAATCAGTTTTAAGTGTTGAAGTGTATTGGGTGTTGAAGTGTTGAAGTGTATTAGGTGTTGAAGTGTTGGAGTTATTATGTATGAATAGTTCGGTTCGTTAGACTGAGGTTTTTCTTACAAATACACGTTAAGGCTTGAAACTTATATAGCAAATAGCACGGGGTTTTACAAAAAAGCTGATTCGTACTTGAATCTAGCTAGAGCCAGCCTAGAAGAGGAAAACACAAAACAGCTTGAAGCTGGTGGCCAGTAACTTGTGGCTCTCTACGCCAATGCAGATCAGCTTGAGGCTTGAAGCTTCTACGACACCACAAATTCAACATGTAAGAAAAATTATATTAATTAAAGAATTTAAGAATAAGACCATATCTACTTGAAAGTAAATTAGTTATAATTCTTGTTAGATATAAGGTTTTACCCAGATACGTAGTAACATCTCAAAAATGTGCAATTTTCATTAGAAAACTTACATGCATTTTTAGTGTATTTTTCTTTTTTATTCCGTTCCCAAATTAATTCCTTCGGAGTCTTTTAATTCCATCACTTTGCTAGCTTTGTGCCTTTAAAATAAGCTATGCAAGACATCAGAAATGTGGCTATTATTGCCCATGTAGACCACGGCAAAACCACGCTCGTTGATAAGATAATTCACGCCTCTCAAATACTAAGGGAGAATCAGGAAATTGGTGATCTTATACTCGACAATGAAGATCTGGAAAAAGAGCGTGGCATCACCATTGTCTCCAAGAACGTATCTGTCAGATATAAGGAAACCAAAATCAATATTATAGATACTCCAGGCCATGCCGACTTTGGCGGTGAAGTAGAGCGTGTACTGAAAATGGCGGATGGTGTTTTGCTTCTTGTAGACGCCTTTGAAGGTCCTATGCCCCAAACAAGATTCGTGTTAAGCAAAGCTTTAAGTCTAGGTCTTAAGCCTATCGTAGTTATCAATAAAGTGGACAAGGAGAACTGCCGACCTGATGAAGTTCATGAACAAGTATTTGATCTGATGTTCAACCTGGATGCAACGGAAGAACAATTGGATTTTCCAACACTCTACGGTTCTTCCAAACAGGGCTGGATGAGTGAAGATTGGAAGAAACCCACTGAAGATATTTTCTCTCTGCTTGATGCCATTGTTAAACATATACCACGGGCTCCCCAACAGGCAGGGGTGCCTCAAATGCAGGTTACCTCTCTCGATTTCTCCTCCTACGTGGGGCGAATCGCTATTGGTCGAGTTTCTCAAGGTACCATTAAAGAGAACGCTTCACTGGGGTTAAGCAAACGAGATGGTTCATTAAAGAAAGTGAGGGTGAAAGAAGTTCATGTTTTTGAGGGTCTTGGAAAAGCAAAGGTATCCGAGGTTTCTTCCGGTGAGATCTGCGCTCTTGTGGGTATCGATGATTTCGAGCTTGGAGATACAGTAACAGATTTCGAAAACCCTGAGCCACTGGAACGCATTGCAATTGATGAACCTACGATGAGCATGCTTTTCACTATCAACAATTCTCCTTTTTTCGGCAAAGAAGGAAAGTTTGTGACTTCGAGGCATTTAAGAGATCGACTGTTTAAGGAGACCGAGAAGAATTTAGCCCTTCGTGTTGAGGAAACCGATAGCGAAGATAAATTCAATGTATTTGGACGAGGAATACTTCACCTTTCAGTATTAATAGAAACCATGAGACGTGAGGGATATGAACTTCAAGTAGGCCAACCTCAGGTTTTGATCAAAGAAATTAACGGGGCTAAGCACGAACCTGTAGAACATTTGGTAGTTGATGTTCCGGAGGAAAGTTCCGGCAAGGTGATTGAACTAGTAAGTGCGAAAAAAGGAGAGATGACCATAATGGAACCTAAAGGTGATCTCCAGCACCTAGAATTTGATATTCCGGCACGCGGGTTAATTGGACTGCGAAACAATGTACTGACCGCTACCGGTGGTGAAGCCATTATGACCCATCGTTTCAAGGAATATGCACTTTACAAAGGTGATATACCGGGAAGGATCAACGGCTCCTTAATATCTATGGAAGCGGGCCCGGGAACTCCCTATTCAATTGATAAGCTACAGGATAGAGGTATCTTCTTCGTAGATCCAGGTGAAGAATTGTATATGGGACAGGTCATTGGAGAACACTCTAGGGATAATGATCTTGTAGTAAATGTTCAAAAAGGAAAGAAACTCACCAATATGCGGGCATCAGGCTCTGATAATAATGCTAAGATAGCTCCTGCCAGAAAATTCTCTTTGGAAGAATCATTAGAGTACATCCAAAAAGACGAATACCTGGAAGTTACCCCAAAATCAATGCGGATGCGTAAAATTTATCTGGATGAGAATGAACGCAAAAGAATGACAAACGCTGAGTCAAAAGCCCAGATTTAGTCACTAATTCTTAATTCTCAATTGCACTTGGTATTTGCTGAAATTTTAAAGCAGCTGATCCTTTATAAGCTTCGCGAGGTCTTAGATTCAACACTTGAAACATTTCTTTGTCCTCCAATACTTCCGGGTTAGGGGTAGTTAAAAGCTTATCGCCGGCGAAAATTGAATTTGCGCCAGCCAAAAAACATAATGCCTGCTCCTCCATATTCATGCGCACCCTACCCGCAGAAAGTCTTACCATAGCTTTGGGCATAATAATTCTAGCCGTGGCAATCATACGAATCATTTCCCATACACTAACACGAGGTTGATCTTCAAGTGGCGTACCTTCCACAGGCACTAAGGCGTTCACCGGAACTGATTCAGGATGCTCTGGCAAATTCACTAAAGTCAATAGCATGCCGATTCGATCATCATGGCCTTCCCCCATACCTATAATACCGCCAGAACAGACAGAAATATCTGCATTACGTACGTTGTCGAGGGTATCCAAACGATCGTCATAATTACGGGTGCTTATGATCTCATCATAATGCTCTTCACTGGTATCAAGATTATGATTGTATGCATAAAGTCCGGCCTCCTTTAGTTTTCTAGCCTGCTCTTCAGTAAGCATACCAAGGGTACAGCAGACCTCCATACCCATAGAGCTAACACCCTTAACCATATCCAGAACCCGGTCGAAGTCTCTATTGTCACGTACTTCCCTCCAGGCGGCCCCCATACAGAAACGCGTACTACCCGCTTCTTTCGCTTCTAGGGCTTTCCCCAAAACCTCCTCCGTAGGAAGTAGTTTGTGTACTTTCACATTCGTATGATATCTTGCTGCTTGCGGACAATAAGCACAATCTTCAGGGCATCCTCCAGTTTTTACAGAAAGCAATGTGCAAACCTGTACCTCTTGAGGGTCGTTATACTCGCGGTGAACCGAAGCGGCTTTATAAATTAAATCCAGAATAGGCGAATTATATATCTCGGCAATTTCTTGCCTAGTCCAATCATTTCGAATCTCAGTCATGAATCAGATAGTATTTATTAGAATGACACTTGTGAAGTCATACAACTCAGTTCTAAGATATTAGTTAATGATCAGAATATACCAATCAATTATTGAATTTGTAGATCAAAAGGCATCCTGGTTTGAAGGCCTTTGATGCGTCCTACCTTTTGAAATTCTAATACATACGGATATAAATCACCAAGCTGATCTTTCATGATCTTAGCTTGAGTATCTCCTTCTAAATCACTCATGAGTTGATCTAAAAAAGGTTGCTGTTTAGGATAGTATTTTACTTTGTAGTCTTCAGAGATCTCTGCTTTTTCCGTTGCCACTTGAATCGCTTCTTCTAATCCCCCGATCATATCCACTAAGCCCTTATCCATAGCCTGAAGACCGGACCACACCCGACCTGAGGCGACCGCTTTTATAGCTTCTTCGCTGATACCACGTCCCTCTGCGGCCTTGCTTATAAACGTTTGATATCCTTGATCAGTGTCATTTTGAATAATACGTTTTTGCTGTTCGGTTAGCGGACGATCCATCTTATATAATACGGATACTTCTCCGGTGCTTACTTCATCTGTAGTTATGCCCAGTTTATCGTTTAAAAATCCGCTTGCATTGAAAATGATAGAATATATTCCGATAGAGCCGGTAATCGTATTAGGCTGTGCCACAATGCTATCGCAGGCCATTGCCATGTAATAACCTCCTGAAGCGGCAACATCTGAAAGAGAAGCTATAACAGGCTTTTCACGAGCGGCTAGTTTAATTTCCCGCCACAAAACATCCGATGTGAGAAAGCTTCCCCCAGGTGAATTTACACGTAGTACTATAGCTTTTACTTTTGAATTCAACCTCGCCTTCCTGATCTCCTTAGCAAATTTGGCCCCTCCAATAGTATTTACATCTCCCCTACCTGGAAGAATCTCTCCCGAAGCCACTATTACGGCGACTTCATTTTTTGAATTGCTGTAATTGGAATAGCTCTTGCGATAACTACTGTATTTAATAAACTCCAACTCCTCATCTTCAGTAATATTTACTAACCCCTTAAGCTCCTCAAAAACCTGATCCTCATATAGCAGATCATCTACAACATCTAATTCGGCTGCATTTTGAGGACTACGCACTAGCATCTTATTCGAAATTCTGTTTGCTTTCTCCAAGGGTATATCTCTAGCCTCCGAGATATTGCTTATCATCAAACCATTAAGGTCATTTAACAAGACTTCTATCTGCTCCCGGTTTTCAGGGCTCATGTCCTTCCTGCTGTAAGCTTCAATGGCACTTTTGTATTCCCCAACACGAAAGATCTGAGGTTCTATCTTTAGCTTATCCATCATTCCTCGAAAAAAAGTAAGGTTTGCCGCCAAACCATTCCACTCAAGATCACCTTCCGGGTGTAAATAAATTTTATCTGCTACGGAAGCTAAATAATAGGATCCCTCGCTGTAAATTTCCCCGTAGGCTACTATGAACTTTCCTGAATTCCTAAAATCTAACAACGAATTTCGCAACTCCTCGATGGTAGCTATTCCCGCCATTATCCAGGGAGCCTCGAGATATATACCTTTGATATTTTCGTCCACAGCAGCTTGCGCAATCGCTTCTTTAATTTCTATAAGTCCCATAGTTTCAGGAGCTACAGGAAACAACCCCTCAAGAGGATTTTCCATCTCCATTTCTGTGATGGGTTTGGTTAGCTTCAAGTGAAGGATTGAATTCTCTTTTACCACCACAGGTTCTTCAGCCGTTAGGTTGTCAATAATGATTATTCCAATAAAAACTACTGCAACACTAAATACAATCAACGCCAGTAGTGTTGACAAGAAATTCTTCAAAAAATTCATATCGCCACATTAATACAATTCCAAAATTAAGAAGTTGAATTCCATTTGTAATAAGTTTGATCTCAATTATGACAAGTGGAATATTCATACTTTTAGGCTCCAATATGGGTGATAAGCAACAGAATTTAAAACAGGCCAAAACGCATATTTCAAATAGCGTTGGTAAAGTTGTGGCCACATCTTCGCTGTATCAAACCGCCGCCTGGGGCAAGGTAGACCAGCCCGTATTTTACAACCAAGTGCTACAAATCAGTACAGAGCTAACCGCTCCGGAACTTCTGGATTCACTGTTGCGCATTGAAATCCGAATGGGACGTCAACGCATTGAAAAATGGGGTGAACGACTTATCGATTTAGACATTCTTTATTTTAATGATGAGGTCATTGAGAAAGAAAATTTGAGGGTGCCGCATCCGGGAATACCGGAAAGAAGATTCACATTAATACCCCTTGTAGAATTAGCAGCGGATTTTGTTCATCCTTTGCTGAGGAAAACGAACAATGATCTCTTACGAGAGCTAAATGATGATTTGGAAGTTATTAAGATATAAATACTATTTAGTTTTCTTGAATTTCAGCTAGCTCCAACCACCTTGTCTCTTTTTCATCCAAACTTACCTCAAGCGCTTTGAGCTCTATGCCCCATTTGGTGAGCTTTTCGTGATCTGTTTCGCCTGAATTTAACTGCTCCTCCAATTCCTTTTTCTTGCTTGTCAACTTTTCTACATCTTTTTCCAGTTGCTCAAATTCTCGCTTTTCTCCATATGACAGTCTATTAACCATCTTCTTCTGCTTAGCTTCCTTATTCTTATTTTTAGCTTTGACTTCCGATGAGTCCGTAGTGCTCCGTTCGGCCCTGAAGGCGGTATAGTTTCCGGAGTAGTTTTGAATAGGTTCACCTGATTCCAAAATAAAAAGATGATCTACCAATCTATCCATGAAGTAACGGTCGTGGGAAACTATAACGACACAACCTTTAAAATCTGACAAAAAGCCTTCGAGAACCCTTAATGTATCAAGGTCAAGATCGTTGGTTGGCTCATCTAAAACGAGAAAATTAGGGTTGTGGATCAAGACCAATAAAAGCTGTAATCGTCTTTTTTCTCCTCCACTCAATTTTTCAACATAATCGTATTGCGCTTTTACGGAAAAATTAAAGAAGGTTAGAAACCGTGAAGCTGAAATAGTGCCGCCATCTGCCATGTTAACTACTTCAGCGATTTCTTGAACAACCTCAATCACTTTTTGATTGGGCTTGAAAGTGGGTTCGCTTTGTTGGTAGTAACCAACTTTGGTAGTTTGGCCTAAAATCACCTCACCTGAATCAGGAGCGATGGTATGGGTCAAAATATTCAATAAAGTGGATTTCCCACTGCCGTTTTTCCCAACAATACCGATACGATCACCCCTCTTAAAAAGATAACTAAAGCCGTTAATAATCGCTTTGTCGTTATACGATTTAGATACATTATTCAACTCCAGTACATTTCTACCCTGCCTGCTTTCTTTGGTAGATAACATAACCTGAGACTGACTTAAATCTTTATGCGCCTTTTCTCTAACCTCGTCAAAAGCATCAATTCGATACTTTGCCTTTGTACCCCTGGCTTTTGGCTGCCTTCGCATCCAGTCCAACTCCTTCTTATATTGATTCCTGGCTTTATCTTTTTCAGCCTGGGCCACAGTTTCTCGCTCCTGCTTCTTTTCTAGATAGTGAGCATAATTACCCTTATAGCGATACAATGTTTGATCATCCAATTCAAGGATGACACTGGTGACATTATCAAGAAAGTACCTATCGTGAGTCACCATTATCAATGCCATATTGCTCGTAGATATATAGGCCTCTAGCCATTCAATTGCATCGAGGTCAAGATGGTTTGTCGGCTCATCCAGAATGATTAGATCCGGTTGTTCTAAAAGCACCTTGGCCAAGCCAATGCGTTTCTTTTGACCTCCTGAACATTCAGCAATTTTTTTATCTAAATCATGTATCTCAAGCCTTCCTAATACCTCCTTGATTTTATTTTCATAGTTCCAAGCGTTGTGCTTCTCAATCTGATCAATAATTGAAGTGAGATGATCAGTGTTGTCCACTCCCTGACTCGATCGGATTAATTCGAATTCGTATTCACGGATCATGTTAGTAACGGGGTCCTTACCTGAGAGTATCGCATCAATTACAGTAAGGTTGGAATCGAATTCCGGTTGCTGCCCTACATAAGCCAGTTTTACATCATTAGCAATTGCCCTAAAGCCGGAGTCAGGTTCCTCTAAACCTGCCAGTATTTTGAGCAAGGTGGATTTTCCACTGCCATTTAAGCCTACCAGCGCCACCTTGTCTCCCTGACCAATACCAAATGTAAGGTCCTCGAACAGAACTCGTTCATTAAAGGACTTTGTTAACCTCTCAACAGACAAATAATTCATCCATCAAAACTATCGGATAATAAACCAATTATTCCAGTTTTTACGGTCGAGATAATTGATAATTAAAACAATTATAAATGCCACTATGAATAAGTTAACGACAATTTGGGATCACCGCAAGATGTACTGTTTTTAGCCAGGTATAATTTTTCTCCCGTTGAAAACTGCAAAATGACGCAAATTGAGGGGTTGTATCCATATGAAAAACTTTTTTAACTTGTACTTCCAACCAATAAAGTAAAACTTATGAAAGTGCTTAAGATTGTCGGGGGCATTGTTCTGGCACTGGTGGTTATCATCGCTATTATCGCCTACTCCGTGATCAATGGGCAGCCGCCTGAAGGAGGCCTTGAAGATTCCATTGTCATCAATGCTCCGGCAGAGTCTGTTTATGAAGAAATGGTCAACATTAAAAAACTTGATGCCTGGTCACCATGGTATAATTTAGATCCTGGTGCCTACAGTTACGAAGGCCCTGAAGAAGGCGTTGGTGCCATGTCTAAGTGGAACTCTGATCTTCCAGAGTTAGGTCAAGGATCATTGACCATCACAGAAGCCATTCCAAATGAAGGCCTGAAAACCAAGATGGTATTTGGTGAAATGAGTGGCGATTTTGCTAGCTCTATAAAGTTGGAGGAAATAGATAATCAGACTAAAGTCACCTGGGGCTATAGTTTTCAAAACCTTGATAACGTAGGTCGTTTTGTTGTTGGTATGATGGATATAGAAGCTGAATTGCTTCCTATGTTTGAGCAAGGGCTTAATGACCTAAAAACCATTGTAGAAGCTAAGCCATTGCCCGAACCAGAACCCGAGGTGCTCGAAGTCACTTCCGATAGCACTCAGGTTTCGGATTAAACCCGGCGGACCAGCAGGCTGTTTCAAAGCTGATAACTTAAACCAGGTAATTAAGTCGATTTAATCGATTTACTGAGTTAGGCGTCCTATTTATAATCTGAACCCTACTGAAATTGGTTCTATTCATACTCATGATTGCGGGTTTTAAAGGTTTCTCGCTTCCAGGTTTTTAGTTGTTCTTTGCGTTTAGCCAATTCTTCTTCCGAAAACTCAAAATCAATTAACCTATCCAAATCGGGCTGACCTGCATCGATCCAGCAGGTATACCAAAAATCCCCTACCATTTTAACCGATCTCCTCATCTGCCGCTCAACCATACCTTTCATAGATTTATGATAGGCTTTGGAAAATTCTTGCGAGTATACCTTAACAGTAGATTTACCCCTCGTTTCAAAAGAGTATTTTTTATCACCTCCAAGTTTTTGGGTCACCTTCTTCTCCATCGCAAAAACCGAATCTAATGCATTATGAGCCTGCATAACAGCTTCCCAAATTTCTAATTGGGTATTATCCAGGTAATCAGCCTTACCTACAAAAAAGTCATAATTACCAGAGAAAAGCTCAGTCAATCTGGATTCCCATAGTCCGTGTATGCCGTATTGGTTAGTAAACTGGCCATTATAATTGACAGTAGTATGCAATGGAACATTAGCATCGGCTATGTAGTGACCTAAATCAGCAGACAATCGTAAAATATTTCTGGCATCCCCGATCCGCATAGCATCTGTAAGTCTGTAGCGCATTATGTTCACGTACCAAGGCACAATCCCATAAGCTTGAAGTGTATCTTCTGAATATCGATTCACCGCTTCTTTCCAATACCTGGGCATTTTGTATAAAGCACTGTCTCCGTAATGATCAATGTCAATATAATGTCTAGACGCTTCATCTTTGACCGCATATCGTCTTCTATCTGCTTTAACGGCATTTTCAGTGATGTATTCAATATTATGCTTATAAAACCCAATCATTTCAGTGGGTAAAGTAAATACCGCTAACCGATTGATTTTCTTATGGGCGTAGAAACCCCAAATGCTCGCCTGCACGGGCAATAGCATGGAAAGGCCAACGAGCATAAGCCTATATCTGAATCTTCTTACCACCTAATAAATTTCAATATTTTATTAAATAAACCTTAATAGATAAAATCCCAAGCTGTTGGCCAGGTGTTTTTTTGCTATTTGTTTATCAAACACTATAAATTATAATCTGTACTATAAAACTTCCAAAGGCTACTTTGCAAAAACAATAAATAGCATTAACTTTGCA
>JBCCOE010000061.1:0-26785 GCA_039025475.1 Bacteroidota bacterium
CCTGATCAGTTAAATTTTCCTGTAACATTTCTGCAAGGTTTCTAACTCAATATAAGCATTTACTTGCAAAAAGTATCCACAATTTTAACCACTAAACATGTTGATAAATAGGTACTTATGTCGATTTTAAGGGACGACTAAGTAGCTCATTTTCGTTTTTTAAATGTTTCAATATTGACTTCTCTAAGGAACGAAAATTAAAATTAAATGTTTAAACATCGATTAATAAATCTCTAATAAATTTTAAAGCTGTCTATTCATCTTTGGCCTGGCCTACCAGTTCTGGTAAATCATCTTTTAATTTATCAATTGATGATTCATTATAGATTTGAACAATACGGCCCGTAGGATCTACTAGAACTAAGTTGGGTACATATTGCACCCCATAATTTGTGGCGAGATCAGAATCAATTCCTTTAAAATCACGTACTTGTGACCATCCGTATTTCCGTTTAGTCAAAGCTTTTTTCCAAGATGCTTCTTTGCGATCAAGTGATATTCCTAATATTTCCAATCCCAGAGGTTTCATTTCATCGTATATAGGAATTAGTCGCTTATTTATTTTGGTACAGGTCGGGCACCATGAAGCCCAGAAATATAGAAGCAAATATTTACCCTTATAGTTTTCCAATGAAATACTATCACCCATATTCGAAACTAATTTGAATGGAAGAGCTTTTCTTTCGTTTATTAAGGCTGTTCGATTTTTTTTAAGCTCCTCAATTTTATGATTGATTCTAGCATACTCTTTATTTCCCTGTCCAAAACACGAGGTGAAAAGCAAAGAAATTGTAAGCACTCAAATAGTTATTAAAAAAAATCAATTCTCATTAGGTTAATTAAATCTTGATCAAATTATAACGAAAAATAAGTTAATATTTCGCCCATCTAAAAAGGTGGGTGCACCGGCTTATTTTCCAACAACCCATCAATTTGTTCCATAACCTCATCTGTTAACAGGTGCATAGCATCAAAGGCTTTCAGGTTCTCTTCTAATTGACTGGTTTTGGAAGCGCCTAGAATAACCGTACTCACGTCCTTATTCTTAAGACACCAGGCTATAGCTAAAAGTGCCATACTGAGACCAAGTTCATTAGCCAGCTCACTGACCTTTTTTACCCGCTTTAGATTTTCTTCAGCCAATGTTCTATCCTTTAGCCATTCCAGGCCTTCTATACTCAGACGTGTGCCTTCGGGAAAGCCATCATTGTACTTCCCTGACAGTATTCCGGAAGCCAGGGGTGACCAAATGGTAGTACCTAGTCCTACTGTTTTATAAATTTGACTGTATTCCACCTCTACCTTATCACGTACTAGCATATTGTATTGCGGTTGCTCCATAGTTGGTCCAATCAAGTTATAACGTTCGGCCACACGATGCGCCTCCATAATTTCTTGTGCACTCCATTCCGAGGTACCCCAATACAATACCAAACCCTGCTGGATCAAATTATGCATTGACCAAACGGTTTCTTCAATGGGTGTTTGTTTATCTGGTCTGTGGCAGAAATATAAATCGAGGTAATTCACCTGTAATCTCTTTAGCGCTTGATGACAGGCCTCCGTTACGTGCTTTCGGTTCAGGCCTTTTTGTGTGGGCCACAAACCTCCCTTACCATCATCAGCACCAAAGAAAACCTTACTCGACACAATATAGCTGTCTCTGCGCCAGTTCATTTTCTTAAGTACCTCTCCCATAACCTCTTCTGATTTCCCACCAGCGTAGGCCTCGGCATTATCGAAAAAGTTGATTCCCCCATCATAAGCTATTTGCATTAAATCTTCGGCGGTGGTATCCCCTATCTGCTTACCAAAAGTGAGCCAAGAGCCAAAAGAGAGCCTACTTACTTGTAGTCCTGATTTTCCTAGTCTGTTGTATTCCATGTTAGTTTATAGTTCTTTGTTTATAGTTGCTAGTTCGTTCTATCTTTAAACTTGAGTCCTTTGATTTCTGATTTGTTCAGGTATTTGATTAGTCCGGTAATCATTTTTCCAATTTCATCGGCTAGCAGATAAGTCCCATCAAATTCGTCTTGATCAATATAATTTCTGTCCAATGCACGATAGAGTTGAGATTTAACTTCGGCAGCAGATGCTTTAGAAATTGTTAAAAAATGAATAAACTCTTTGTTTCCACCTCGATCGAAACCTTCCGCAATGTTATCCATGACCGAGCCACTGCTCCCGAGTATTTGATCTCGTAGCTTAAAGTCTCTGTCAAATGGGGATTGTCGGCTGAATTCATATATGACTTTAGCTAACTCACGCGCCTTCTGCCATGCCTGGATATCCTCAAATTTTTCAATGTTCGCCATCCTTCGGGTCTAAAAAACTCGGGACTCAAAACTGTAAACTTCTAACCCTAAACTCAAGAGTGAATAAGGCTAAAATTTCTAACCATACTTTTCAAGTAATACGAGCAAGTCGTCTTTCGTATTTGCCTCTTCTTTTGGTTTATCTTTTCGCCATCTTTTTATTCTAGGGAATCTTAATGCTATACCCGATTTATGACGTGTTGATTTATTGATCCCTTCAAAGGCTATTTCAAAAACGAGTTCAGGGGTAACACTTCTGACCGGACCAAACCGATCAATCGTATTCTTTTTTACAAATCGGTCTACCTCTCGAATCTCATTATCCGTCAATCCCGAGTACGCTTTGGTAAAGGGTACTAGCTGATCACCATCCCAAACCGCGAATGTGTAATCAGTATATAAGTTCGCTCTCCGCCCATGACCCCGCATGGCATAGATCATCACCGCATCTATCGTTAAGGGTTCTATCTTCCACTTCCACCAGTCACCTTTCTTTCTGCCACTGCGGTATGCTGAGTTTCGTTTTTTTAACATTAAGCCTTCACTTCGAAATTGCCGGGATAGCTGACGTTGCTCAACCAGGTCATCCCAGGTTTCGAATTTAACCTCTACCGATAGTTGTAAAGACGTATTATTACTTCTATCGATAATTTCCACTAACTTTTTCCTTCGCTCTTCAAAAGGAGTTGGTCTCAAGTCTAAACCTCGATATTCTAAAAGATCATAGGCTCTAAATACTACAGGGGCATCTTGTAAGATCTTTTTTGTCAGATTTTTGCGTCCAATTCGCGTTTGTAGGGTATTGAATGATAACACTTCGCCATCCTTAAAAGGCAAGATTTCTCCGTCTATCACTGTACCATGTTCAAGTTCGTCTTTTAAAGCGTGGTACTCCGGATATTTATCTGTTACAAGCTCTTCCCCCCTGGACCATATGAAGATCTCACCATTTCTAACGATGATCTGCCCCCTTATGCCATCCCACTTTCGCTCTGCCATCCACTCGTCTGATGATCCTAATTTCTCAAGATCTTCCTCTAAGGCATAGGCCAAATAAAAAGGGTAGGGTTTAGAATCATCTTCCCCTATTTGTTCCGACAACAGCAAATCTTCAAAAGACGTAGCATCAGGACTCCAATTGCCCATAAGCTTATGTGCCAGCACATTTTCGTCTTTTCCTGTATGCTTGGCCAGAGCCCGGGTCATTAATTTCTGCGACACCCCCATTCTAAAACCTCCGGTCAGCAATTTGTTGAAGACAAACCGTTCTGATGTACTTAGTGATGACCACGCCCAATTCATCAATTCCTGCTTTTCATGCTCTTCCTTGGCAGCAAGGGACTTAATGAAGTCTATCCACCAAGCTAGACCGTATTCATTATTGGCTTCTTGCTCCGGTAAGATCAGCGCTATGGTCTCTGCCAGATCACCCACTACGTGATAGGACTCCTCAAATAGCCAGTAAGGTACTTTTCCAAATTCGGCAGCCCACTGTTTAATCAAGGTACTATTTATAGGTCGCTTGGGTCGCCTATGGGAAAGTATAGCTATCGTCCATAACTTATCGTGGTCATTTACCTTGGAAAAATAGTTGGCTAGAGCTTCCACCTTTACCAAGGTCTTGGTAGTTTGATCTAATTGGGCGAATAGTTCAGCGAAGTCTTTCACTCTTCCTTCGTAGTACCTTCCCCAATCTCCGTCAATTCCCCTTCAAATTGAGTTTCCACCACAGCTGCCTCAAGACCTTTTTCGTTCAACCACTTCGCAAAGATATTGGTGTACCCATGGGTGACAAAAACACGTTCGGCTTGACTTTCATCTACAGCCTTATTTAAACCGTCCCAATCTGCATGATCTGAAAGAACAAACCCCCGGTCAACTCCACGTCTACGCCTCGCCCCACGTAGGTTCATCCAACCAGAGGCAGACCCTATGGATATACTCCCAAATTTCTTTACCCAAGAAGAACCTACCGCGGAAGGTGTAGCAATAACGATATTCCCTTCAAAGTCACTCTTACCTAATTCCGGGGTTACACGAACAGTGGGTTTCAGTGGAAAGCCCTGGTTACGAATTACTTCATTAACATTTTCAATCGCTCCATGGGTATAAATCGTACCAATTGATTCGTTCAGATTCTGAATTATTCGTTGCGCTTTACCCAGTGCATAACCAGTAAGTACAGTGGTCTTACCCAGTTCCTGATTACTTTTCCACCAAGCATTGATTGATTCAAAAACCTCAGATTGATCTTTCCACTTGTAAATGGGCAAACCAAAAGTGGATTCGGTAATGAACGTATGACACTTCACAGGCTCATAGGCCTCTGTTATCCTGTCCCTCTCTAGTTTGTAATCTCCGGAAACTACCCAAACTTCCCCCTTATACTCTAATCGTATTTGCGCTGAACCTACGATATGTCCAGCAGGATAAAAAGAAATATCAACTCCATGTAAGTTTATCTTCTCTCCAAATTCTACCGTTGCAAGATTAATATTGCCTAGACGGTGGCGAATTACGGGTGCAGCAGTTCTGGTACTTAGATACTTTTTGTGCCCCCATCGGCTATGATCAGCATGGCCATGCGTAATAAGCGCCCGGTCGACCGGTTTCCAAGGATCGATGAATACATCTGCTGGTTCGCAGTAAATTCCTGAACTTGTGAAAGACAACATCTCATTTTTCAACATTTAAGTAACTTGAATGTTGGAGAATTATTAGAAAACCGACTTCGTCCCGAAGGCCACTTGAATGACACTTGATTTTCCCTCATTGAGAGTTACGATATATAAATTGTCGTAATCTTTGTCGTTCAACTGTTTATATTTTTCTTCTCCGAGCAGTAGATTAATGAGAATGGGTGTAGTATTAGAATGTCCGGAAAAGACCATGGTTCTTTTGTCAGTAGATTTAATCTTCTCGACTATTTTGGGTAAATCAAAAGGATTATACTCCTTTAATTCTAAACCAAAGTGAGTCGCTAGAGGCTCAACTGTTTTTCGAGTCCTTTTAAAAGGTGTGGTGTAGACATCATCAATTTCGGATTCAGCAAGTACCCGAACAAGTTCTTGTGCCCGGTCCGATCCTTCCTCAGTCAGGCCAGGATCTTCTGAACCATCCTGAACTTTTTCAGCGTGTCTAACTAAAATCACCGTGGTTTGAGCCCTACTTACAGAAACCGCGAAAATCAAAAGGACTAAAGAGATCAGCCTCATTTTCTTGCTTCTTTAATATGATCAGGGATCACACACCCTTCTTTTTTACGGGTATCCGAGATTTGAAAAATTTTCCAACCTTTATCACCTTTGAATAACTGAAGAGCGTCAACGCCACAATGACTGAATTGCTTACCTAAATAGAAGGCATATCGCGTCCAGACTTGTGCCAGATTCCCATCAATATCGACCTTCACATCCCAAATAGGTTCATCCCAAACCTCATTACGGGGAGTTCCAACGGCGGTAAGGAAACGCTGCAATGAACCTTCCCTTCTTACGGGCTGGCCGTCTTTATTCGTAAAAACAGTATACATGCGTGCATCTTCAGTAAAAACAGCGCCAACCATGGTACTATCGCCCTGGCGCATTCCTTCAAATAAGTTTTCAACTACATCAATTACAGACTGCTGCTCAGATGATTGTGCAAATGCACTGAAAAATATCAATAAAGTAAAAAGTGTCAGAAAAAGTCTCATAGTAATTTATTTATCGAAACTAGTAGGTTGTATTACCTTTTAGAAAGCGTATTATGTAAGCGGCTTCACGTCGTTTCTGGGAAATCCATGATTATGCTTACATTCGCCTTAAATCTATGGATACATAATGAAACATTTCTTAGGAATTTGTTTTTGTCTGTTGGCTTCAGGCTCATTTGCGAATCAAAATATCGATAGTCTTCAAAATGCTCTTGAAACGGCTACAGGCAGAGCAAAAGTGGATATTTTGAATAAAATCTATATTGCCTATATAGAATCTGAACCTACGCGTGCTTTAGAATACTCAAAGGATGCTTTGGAATTAGCTACACTGATAGATTATCAAAAAGGGCGCGCCGCTGCGTTAAACAATGTTGGAGTGGTTTATAAAAATCAAGGTGTCTATGACAAAGCTTTGGATAACTATATAGAGTCGATAAGAATAAGTACAAATCTTGATGACAAGCTGTTATTAGCTTCAACGATGAATAATATTGGTACCGTTTACTCACTGAAAGAGACCTATGACAAAGCCTTAATTTATTACATCGAGTCCTATGAAACCTTTGTGAAGCTTGATAGAAAAGAACAAATGATTGGGGCATTGAATAATATTGGTAATGCTTACAACGACATGGGTGACGAAGATAAGGCCATGGAATACTTTGATAGGGCTATTGAACTCACCAAGCAAATTGGGAAGGACCCGAGCTTTGATCCATTAAATAATTTAGGGAACATTTATTTCTATAAAGACAGTTTTGTTCAAGCTCTATCTTACTATAAAAGATCTTTAGAAATCGCCATAAAAGAAAACAATTTCAGAGGTCGAGCTTATGCCTACGCCAATATTGGTTCCGTTCACCTGGAATTAAAAAAGTATGATAGTGCTACTGCGTATTTTGATAAAGCCATGAGCATTGCAATTGATTTAAAGGAGAATCCCATTCTTAAACAGGTCTATCAGGGAATTGCTACCATTGCATTTGATCAAGAGGATTACAAAAAAGCGTATGAAGCAAGATTACTTTATGACAAAGTAAAGGACTATGTATATAATGAGGAAAGTAGCCGAAAACTTGCACGCCTTGAAATGGCCTATGAATTTCAACAAAAAGAAAAAGAGCTGGAGATCCTAAAACGGAACCAAGAAATAATTGATCTTAAGTTAAAGAACAATCGCATAGTCATATTACTTGGGCTAATGGGAACAATAATACTCATTGCGATAGTGTTTATTCTGGTCAAATTACGAAGAGTCAAGAAAGTCAGTATTGGATGAGGAAATTATTGATTTACCTTACTACATGTTTGGCCTCATACTTTACAGCAGATTCCTATGGACAGCTAAAGGGCGTTGAAATTTATACAGGTGTTAACTATAGTTTTATAGGTGACCAGGTTTCTGAAAGCAGTAGGTCTACACCCGTATCAGGTTTTGGCTTTCAGACTGTAAATCTCGATGTTGAGGAGACATATGATAATTTTCTAGGCTATTCGGTAGGTTCCAAAGCACAGTTTTCGATTTCAAACAAATTCTCTCTTAAAACAGGATTGGGGCTTGATTACATTAAGTTTGAAAGAAATGCAACAGTTTCAGAACCAGGAACCACACTTGGTTCATTCGGTTTTAACGGAAACGGTGAGATCTTTTTTATAAATGACTTTGGGGAGGACTTATCTGAAATTACCAATAATCTTGTAATTGGTGATCCTGAAAAAGGACCTGCACATCTTGTTTATTTAGCCGTACCCCTTGAGTTATCTTACTTATTCTCAAAAAGAGTTTACGGAATAATAGGAATATCTTTTGCCGCCCGAGTGTACTCCCAAACCAAGGGGGATGTAATTAGTTTTGATTCTGAGAGTTTTATGAACACAATAGAAGAACGCACCTTCACAGACGGGCGTGGTTTTAATGGTAGCCAGTGGCTGGCTACCCTAGGTCTTGGTTATGAGCTAATCAATAGAATTAATGTTGAATTGGCGTACAACAGGGGTTTTACGGAAATTTTTGAAGTTTCTAGCCAAATCGCCGGGGACGCCAAATACAATCTACTAAGACTGGGGGCATCCTATCAACTCTTAAATACTATAAATAAAAAGCAGTAGTTTAAAAGGTTTCCATTAAATTTGAGCGCATCTAAAGAAAGACATCTATGGATCAATATATAGGAGACGGAGCTAGCTTATTTATTACTATCGTAGCGTGCCTAGCAGGTTTTGCAGCGGCCATAGGCCTACTTGATTTTCAAAAGACCAAGAAAGAAGAAACAGGCGAAGAATCAGCAGAGTAGTAGAATGGACACACGGTTCGTTCCCTAAGCTATATCAACCAGTTCAATTTCAAAAATCAAATCTTTACCGGCTAAGGCGTGGTTGGCGTCTATGGTAATACTATCTTCTTTAATATGGGTTACGGTGACTGGGACGGATTGGCCATTAGGTTGTTGCATACCAAGTTGTTGACCGATCTCAGGGTTTAAGTCTGGGGGCAGCTGAGATTTGTCAATATCCACGATCATCTCCTTATTCACTTCTCCATAAGCTTCATTAGCAGGAATTTCGGCCATTTTTTTATCACCTACTTTCATTCCGTAAACCGCGGCATCAAATCCTGCGATCATCATTCCTGAGCCCACCTCGAACTCGAGTGGAGACCTACCCTCACTGCTATCAAATACCTGTCCATTTCGCAATTTCCCGGTATAATGAACTCTAATTTTATCTCCCTTTTTTACAACGCCCATTTCAATTTTGTTTTACTTATGATTTAAGAGTGCAAAGCTAAGATTACTGGCAAATGAAAAAAATTAAAAAAATGTGTACCCTTTTATAGGTAGTGCATTATGTGATTACTTCATTTCCAATAACAATGATAAAATCTGCTGATGGCGGTCGGCAGAGACATTGTAAGGCGGTAAATATCCGGTCTGCTGACCGAAGACGGTAAGACCGGATGTTTTTTCTAAGAAATGATTGTAAATTGAAGATATGCGTTATCGGCAGCCCGTGTTAAATCTATATCAGTCTTCCCAAATTTGGTTGACAAGTTTTGTTTATAGCCTATTTGAGTTGCTTTTTTTGGCAATTACCGCAACCCTCTCCTATCACAAAAGTGAGACAGAAATACTTGAGGAATACGATATCATTAAAAATGCCCAGAAAAATCCTGAGAATTTCGCCCCCCTTTATCTGAAATACTATGACCGACTTTTTTTATTCATTCAAAAACGAGTGGATAACCTTGATGCCAGCGCAGAGGTAACTTCAAGGGTTTTTCTCAAGAGTCTAAAAAATATTGGCCGATACAAGTATCAAGGAGTACCCTTTTCAGCCTGGTTGTATAGAATAGCAATTAATGAGATTAACCTTTTTTTCCGAGAACAGCATAAAATGGAAAGGGTGGTTAACATCACCGATGATCATGTAAATATCATTATATCCGAAATCGAATACTCAGCTCCGGTTCTAGACCCTTGCATTTTAGTTCCGGTTTTGTTGGAACAGCTAAATGAAGATGAAATACAACTTATCGAATTAAGGTTCTTTGAAGAGCTATCGTTCAAAGAGATTGGCTATTTATTAGGCCTTACTGAGGTTAATGCTAAAATAAAAACCTACAGGGTTATTGATAAATTAAAAAAAATCTCAAAAGAAATCAAATACCATGACTAAGATAAGAGTTAAAATAAATGCTCCTGCACCTAGTCTTTCTACCGTACGGAGTTACCGTGACTTTGATGGTTTCTTAAAACAGTATCAAAAATACTATAGCACTTCTGGCATTCGGCATATGCTTTATAATGATCGAAAAAAGCTGGTATATATTGTCATTATTCTACTATTCCTACTGATGCTGCTTTTTGTAGACGATATAACTGCACAGACCCTAACGGATGCTTTTCTTCCAAACAAAGATTAGTTTTTCATCCTTATTATTAATAGCACTCTTTTCCACCAATCTTTCTGGGCAAGGTGAGCCCGAAATTTATCAAATAAGTGGCTCCGACAGCACTTTAACAATAGATTTTATCAACGCGGTTTGTGAAGCAGTGATCACTCAATCACGATTGGATCAAGAATATGAATTAGAGCACTTACTTTCTAAAGCTTCAAAACATCTTACACCCGACAGCGTCAGGAGTTTAATCTGGCATCGGCGGTTCGGAAACAAATGCATTTGCCCCCCAATTGAGGACTATGAAAGGATGAATTTTTTGCGCTTGGTGGTCATTAGTAATTTCAGGGCTTTCGCCAATATTATTGGCCCAAAAAACAGACTGCCATTGGACTTCGACCTAGTAGATCCAGTAGATTCCTTAAATATCTATGATTTTGTAAACAACCGAAGAATCGAGATAGAAGCAAGATATGATGACAAACGGTTTGAATTCCAACAAGACGAAGAGTGGAGGAACCTTATGTTTTTCTATTTTCTTTTTTCCGAGTTCTACCTGAAAAGGTAATAATCTACAAGCTGGAGACAAAATTAGTCTGCCATTCCTGCCACGTAGTATTTTTGAAATGATCACCGCCTATAAACTTAATGACCTTCTCAAACTGATCAGGTTTTTGGTAACCTGGGAGAGGTTGTATCATGGCAAAGTTTTCATCAAGAAAAACTACAGTAGGGTAACTCATTTTACTATTTAGAAGAGCCGCTGCCAGCTGATGGTAACCTCTTCTACCTGACGGGACATACTTAAATGTAGTTCCATTAAACTGGATGTCCTCTTTTTGTTCTGCATTAAATTTAACCGGATAAAAATTATCATTAAGATATTTCGCAATTTCGGCGTGGTTGAAAGTATTTTTATCCATTACCTTACACCATCCACACCAATCCGTGTAGACATCAATAAAAATCTTTCTTTTTTCAGTTTTTGATTTTTCCAAGGCCTCCTCAAAGGTCAACCACTGCACTTTCGGCTCGCTTGACATGTTGAATCCAAAAGCTATCAAAGCTGTCGCAACAAGAAGTAATGATTTTATTGATCTCATAAATTTCTATTCCCTGCTCTTAACAATGACTAAGTTAGAATAATTTCAATTGACACCCTAAACCTTATCAGAAAGCCTCATTTCTATGTAATCTAATAATTCATTTGTAGTGTAAGGCATGCTAAACCACTTGATGTGATCGTTCTTTTTGAACCAGGTTAGTTGTCTTTTGGCATACCGTCTAGAATTTCGTTTCAAGAGTCTAACACATTCATTGTAATCATAACTATCATTGATATAGTCAAAGATCTCTTTGTAACCAACAGTTTGTAATGGGTTAAGCAACCTATATTGGTATAAAGCCTTGGCCTCAGTGAACAAGCCACTATCAATCATACCATCCATACGGTGGTCAATGTTTTGATACAATACCTCTCTCTCCTGCTCGAGGCCAATTGTTACTACACTAAAAGGTCTTACGGAAGAGATTGATTTGCGCCAATAAGAATAAATTTTACCCGTTCCTTCATAAACCTCAAGTGCTCTAATAATTCGTTGTGTGTTATTCTTGTCTACCATCCCAGCATAGTCCTCATCGACTTGCGCTAAATACCTAAAAAGAACTTCCAGTCCCTCGGTTTCCAGCCTATCCACAAGTGCATTTCTGATTTCTGCTTTAATCTTGGGTATTTCGGCAAGCCCTTTAGTAACTGCATCCACATATAATCCTGATCCTCCAACCATAATTACAACATTGTAAGAGTTAAATAACGACTTTAATTTCATCAGCGCTACCCTTCCAAATTCACCTGCTGAAAAAAAATCATGAATGGAGTGGGAATTTATAAAGTGATGCTTTACTGAGTTCAACTCGTCAAAAGTAGGTTTTGCCGTTCCGATATTCATCTCCCGGTAACATTGTCTTGAATCTGCGGAAATAATCTCTGTTTGAAAATGACCCGCCAATTGAATGGCTAACTTGGTTTTCCCAACTGCTGTGGGGCCCACTAAAGATATTAGGGTTGGTTTCATTTTATCACGCGATATTTCACAACTCTAAAATTCGTTTATTTACAAGTGTGGAAACGATAGATTCACTTAAATCTACCATCAAAAAACTGAAAGAGGAACTTGCTCTGGAGAAATCCAGAAATATTGTAAATACCTCGGTCTTGGAAGGTAGTAATCTCATCGTCTGGTCGGTTAATATGGACTTTGAGTTGATCTCTTTCAACCAGAACTATTTTAGGGAATTATTCACCCATGATAACAATAGCAAGGTAACGTATTTTGAAAGTGACACAGTAAAAACACTGAAATCCAATAAATTCTGGAAGCAGAGATATCGTAAGGCCACTAAAGGTTATCTACTGAACTTTGAAATACAGCTAACAAAGAATGATCGTGAGCTCTGGAAGGGTGTTTTTTTGAATCCGACTTATGACAACCAGGGTAAAATTATTGCGGTTTCCGGGGTGGCTTATGACATCACTGAAAAAATGCAATCCAGGATTGATCTCCAGGAATCTGAAAGAAAATTCCGAACTATTTTTGAGTCTTTTCAAGATCTATATTTCAGATGCACCTTAGATGGTAAGATAACGATGTTAAGTCCCTCCGTAAGATCAATAACAGGATTTAAGGAAGCAGAATTATTAGGGAAGAATATAACTAATTTCTATATATACAATCAAAGGACTAAATCACTTCTTAAAAAGCTAGCCAATGCGGGAAAAGTGCAAAACCTGGAATTTGATTTAATACATAAAACAGGAAAAAAAATAGCATGTAACTGCAATTTAAACTTGGTTTTCGATGATCTAAACCCTAGCTATATTGAGGGTGTAGCCCGCGATATTTCCCTATTAAAGCAAACCAACCTGCAGCTCAAAGATTCTAAAGCTGAATTGGAGAAGTCTCTAAAGATAAAAGAACGCTTTTTAGCAAATATGAGTCATGAGATTAGAACTCCTCTTAACGGAATAATGGGTATGGCTCATCTATTATCCGAAAGCCGTCTTGATGACCTGCAGACTAAACATGTTAATTCTCTCAGGAGCTCAGCTGAGATATTACTAGACCTTCTCAATGACCTGTTAGATATTTCTAAAATTGAGGCAGGTAAGATGGAACTAAACGTTAACCCCGTTTCTTTGAGAGAGTTAGTTAATAAACTAAAACATTTATACGGAGCTCAAGCTATTGATAATCAAATCAAAATTCGCTTTTCTCTTGATGAAAAGATTCCTGAAGTTGTTCTCACCGATGAGATTAAACTGCTTCAAATATTCTCAAACCTAATCTCAAACGGAATCAAGTTTACGCATAGGGGCGGTAAAGTTTCAATAGCTATAACATTAGAAAAAATAAAAGGCTCAAGTGTATGGCTTAGGGGAAGTATTGAAGATGACGGCATCGGAATTTCAAAAAAAGACCAGAAAAGGCTTTTTAAAAGTTTTTCTCAGCTAGATAGCTCTAATCAAAAATCTTACAAAGGGACAGGACTTGGTTTACACCTTTCTAAGAATCTGGTAAAACTTTTCGGAGGAAATATCTACGTTCAATCTGAGAAAGGACGTGGTAGTAAATTCTGGTTTACGTTTAAGGCACAAGCCACTGATACTAAGTGGTTAAAAAAGACAGAAAAGAGTCTACTCAAATTTCAAAAACCTAGTACTGTTTTGGTCGTGGACGACAACGCAATAAACCTGCAATTAGCGTCAGAAATTCTGATTCAGGCCGGTGCTAAAGTAAAAACTGCTGTTAGTGGTTTTGAGGCACTTAGAGTTTGTTGCGATAATGTGTTTGATGTAATAATAATGGATATTCAAATGCCTGGAATGGACGGACTTCTGACCACACAAAAATTGCGTTCGGAAATGGGTGTGACTTCACCCATCATTGCTATGACAGCCTACACAAGAGGTGAAAAATTTGATCGACAGGGACTACAAGATTATATTGCCAAACCGATTGACCCTGTAAATCTGATCAAAACCGTTGAGCGTTGGCTGAACACAAAAACAAAAGAGCGGCCCTACAGTGAGGAGCCAAAAGCACAATCTAAAGCAGTCTTAAATAGAAACGTGCTCGACAAGCTAATTTCATACGGTGGTGTAGAAATGGTAGATAGAGCTTTACAAGAGTTTGAGCAAGAATTAGACAATCAGCTCGATTTGCTTGAGAGGTTATTTAAATTGAAGAAGTATCAGAAAGCCTCTGAAATACTACATACTATTAAAGGAAATGCAGGGACGTTAGGGATAGAGCAAATTGCCTCTTGGGCAGAACATATGGAGGAGTTAACAAAAACAAAAAAATATACTACTTTTGGTATCGATTTAGGTAAGCTTCGCCTACTTTTTGACTCATTGCAAAATGAAGTAAGGCGTTAAATAATTGAGAAATGTCTAAAAAAATTTTATTGGCTGATGATAGCCCTGTAATCCAAACATTATCCAAGAAAATATTCCAAGGTCAGGGTTACGAAATAAAAGGTACTAAAACGGGTACAAATGTGTTGGAAGAAATAGAGAATAATGACTACGATGTGGTTATTCTCGATATTATACTACCAGGTGCCAATGGTATGGAGCTAGCCAGCCAAATCAGAAAAAATAAGGACTCAAAAAAGGCGAATGTGCCCATTATTGCCATTTCAGGAAACTATAAGAATTACAGTAAAGAGGATTTTGATGAGATAGGCATAAATGACTACCTTATAAAGCCATTGGATTACGACGCCTTAGTCAGTGCTGTTAAGAAATACACCTAATTTTTGCCATGGTAATTAAATACTCCAAGCATTTTCTAAACAAGCTTGAAGACTTGATTGCCGAATCGGAATATATTCTAAGATACGAAAGAGGAAACTTCCAATCAGGTTGGTGCCTTTTAAAGGATACCAAAATAATAGTTATTAACAAGTTCTTTGCCACAGACGGAAAAATAAACTGTTTACTTGATATCATTAAATCTATAGAGATTGATTTAGACGGCTTGAGTGAAAAAAACGCAAAGCTATACCTTGAACTCTCGCAAACTGAACTAGAACTTTGAATATTACCTTTTTGGGAACGGGCACCTCACAAGGTGTGCCGGTAATTGCCTGTGATTGCACAGTTTGCCAATCCCTAGATTTTAGGGACAAACGCTTTAGAACCTCCGTTCACATAGCTGTTGATGGAAAGAGTTTTGTCATCGATACGGGACCTGATTTTCGGCAGCAAATGTTACGAGAAAAAATTCAATCTCTTGATGCTGTAATCTTTACACATGAACATAAAGACCATACGGCAGGTCTCGATGACGTTAGGGCCTTCAATTTTAAACAGAAAAAGGATATACCAGTATACGCCCGAAAAATAGTTCTTGACCAACTTCGGCAAGAATTTAGCTACATCTTTGCAGATGTAAAATACCCGGGTGTACCACGAATAAATACATATGAGTTAGACGGGCGACCTTTATATATCTCAGGAGTAGAGTTTATTCCCATAGAAGTAATGCATTATAAACTACCTGTTTATGGCTTCAGAATAAAAGATTTTACCTATATAACAGACGCTAAGACCATTAGTGACGATCAAATTGAAAAGATAAAAGGATCCAAGATATTGGTTCTTAACGCACTACAAAAAGGGGATCATATTTCTCACTTTAACCTGCAAGAGGCGCTGGAAATGTCTAAGAGGATCGGTGCTGATAAAACATATTTCACGCATATAAGTCACAAAATGGGCCGACACAAGAGTATAGAGTCAATTCTCCCTGAAAATACATTTTTAGCTCATGACGGACTTAAAATATCTATCTGAGAAATCCATTGCATAATAACTATTACTTTCTGACAAGACTGGTCCGGGAACTGGAACCAAAAATTACAGGTAGTACACTTACAAATTGCTTTTCTCAAAATAAGGATGAATTGATCATTTCATTTGATGATGGATTCACAATTAAAGCAGCCTTGGACTCTAACTTCAGTTGTCTCTCATTTCCTAATACTTTTTATAGGGCAAGAAAAAACAGTATTGACCTTTTTGAAAAACTTCAATATAAAAAAGTAACTGGCATCCGTCAGTTTGAAAATGAGCGCTGCTTCGCCATAGAATTCGAGAATGATCTCAATCTTATTTTCAAAATGCATGGTAACAGATCGAACATAATTTTATTCGAGCATTCTAATTTGAGAGATGTTTTTAAAAGCAAGCTAAAAAATGATTTTAACCTATCAATCACAACACTTGACAGGTCAATCGATCAATCTTATGAGAACTTCAAACTTTATGATGGCGATTTGAATAAGTTGTTCCCTACTTTCGGTAAAGAATTAAAGTCCTATTTAAATAGAGAGTTCCTTGAGCAATCCCTTGAAGATCGATGGGAATTGATTCAAAGCGTCAAAAAAAAACTCGCCTCTGGAAAATTTTATATTTGCCGATATCAACAAAAACTACATCTATCCCTGGTAGAAATCGGCGATACTCTTAGAACCTACGAAGGAGCCATAGAGGCTATTAATGACTTCTTTACACTTAAGGTTCAAACAGACACTTTTAACCCAGAAAAGAACAAGGCCCTTACAGATTTGGGTAAAAAACTTATTCAAACTCAAAAGTATATAACGGTGAGCTCTCAAAAGTTAGAAGAATTACAAAGTGGTACCAGCTATTCGCAAATCGGTGATATTCTTATGGCAAATCTCACAACAATATCAAAAGGAGTCGATAATGTTTTACTTGAAAACTTTTATAACCACAATAAAACTGTAAGAATTAAGCTAAACAGGAACCTGACACCACAAAAAAATGCAGAGAATTACTACAGAAAATCAAAAAATCAATCCAAAGAACTTGAAATCCTAAAGCAAAATATTCATCTAAAGCAACAAATCCAGTCAGCTATATTGCAGCAAATTGAAGCTGTGAAAAACTCTGAGAACCTGAAGGGCTTAAGGAAAATCATTAAACTGGAAACTGCCCAAACAAGAAAGAAAATCCCAAAACCATTTTCCGAAATAGAGTATTTAGGTTACAAAATCCAAATTGGCAAAAATGCTAAATCAAATGACATCATGCTAAGGAGCTATAGTCAGAAAAACGATCTCTGGCTTCATGCGAAAGATGTTTCAGGGTCTCATGTTATCATTAGGGAAATACCTGGTAAAAAATTTCCTAAATCCCTCATTGAGCGAGGAGCTGAAATAGCAGCTTTTCACTCAAAAAAAAGAAACGAAACCCTTTGCCCAGTCATTTATACTCCTAGAAAGTTCGTTAGAAAAAGAAAGGGAGATCCTGCCGGAGCAGTTGTGGTTGAACGGGAGAAAATAATCTTGGTTAATCCAAAAGCGTAATTTATCCGGAAACCACATTAAGTTTGACCGTGTTTGTTCTTCCGCGCTCCTGAATAGGCATGCTGGCGGTCGTAATTAGCACATCCCCACCTTTAAGATGTCCGCCACTTTTTAGAATTTCCTCAATGTCGGCAAAAGTATCGTCAGTACTGACTTCTTTGTCATAGTAAAATCCTCTAACACCCCAAATCAAGTTAATGGTATTTAGTAACGGTTCATTACTTGTAAATATAAAGATATTGGCCTTTGGACGGTGAGATGCCAGTTTGAAAGCGGTGTAACCAGATTGTGTCATTCCTACCAGTGCACTCGCCTTTGAAGCTTTTGCTAAGCGACATGCATTTAGCATAATAGTATTATTTAGAAACAGATGATCTTCCTGATCTGGCAAATCGTGACGGAAGTAAACATCAGCCTGCTTCTCTACGCTCGTGATTGTATTCACCATACTTCGTATTACCTCTACCGGATACATACCAGCTGCTGTTTCAGCCGAGAGCATTAAAGTGTCTGCACCATCCATTACGGCATTGGCGACGTCGTTTGTTTCGGCTCTAGTCGGCCTTGGATTTTCGATCATGCTCTCCATCATTTGAGTTGCAATGATGACTGGTTTCGCAGCTTTGTTACACTTATTAACAATCATTTTTTGCGCCATAGGCACCTCTTCCATGAAGATTTCAACGCCAAGATCCCCTCTGGCTACCATAATGGCATCCGTCTCGTTGATTATGGCATCAATATTCTGGATGGCTTCCGGCTTTTCAATCTTCGCAATTATCTTGCTCGTCTTACCATGTCTTTTAATTATATCCCGCAGTTCTATGATATCTCCAGCTTCCCTGACAAATGACAGTGCAATCCATTCAATGTCATTATTTAAACCAAAATCTAGATCTTTCAAGTCTTTTTCAGTTAGACAAGGAGCAGAAACCTTAGTAAAGGGCAAATTGATTCCCTTCCTCGATTTCAGCTTTCCTCCATATCTAACTTCCGTGATGACATCATTTCCTCGAATAGATTTAACTATTAATTCAATTTTACCATCGTCAATTAAAATCGCATCACCAACCTTAACATCTTTTGGTAAATTTGTATAAACCGTGCTGGCTTTTTCACTGCTTCCAACAATATCGTCAACCGTGATTATAAACTCATCACCTTTATGAATTCTTGCCCCCTTTTCAACTTCACCTAGTCTAATCTTAGGCCCCTGTAGATCTTGCAAAAGACAAACATGGGTTCCTAGTTCACGATTCAACTCTCTCACATACTTTACCACCGCTAAGTGGTCGTCATGGGTACCATGCGAAAAGTTTAATCGAAATACATCAACCCCGGTTTCTATAAGTTGTTTAAGAGTCTCCTTATTATTCGATGCCGGACCTACGGTTGCAATTATCTTTGTCTTATTAAAATGTATTTCTTGAGCCATTATTCAACTTAGGAAGTTATCCTTTGATTTAAGATTTTTTACGTCAAGGGCGGCAATATATTCAATCCATGGCACATCCCTTAGTTCTTTTAAAATTTCTTCTTTCGAAAACGATTGCAGTGCACTGTCGACTCTGATTAGATAATCAAAATGATTAAACTCAGGAACCAAATACTGCCCTTCTTTATCTAAACTTTTATTTTTAAACAATTCTATAACCCCAGTTTCTGATTGCCAGGTATAAATGCCAAAATTCGCTTCACTGGAATTCTTCAAAGTAATCATATGATCTGGCTGTCTTACCAATTGGAGATGTAACTGCCTATTTATTGCCCATGCAAGTTTAAAAAATTTAACGGATGAACTTAGACCAAAGAGTATGAAGTCATAGTTAAATTCTACATTCAGACGAGTTTTTTTTATTGACATAAGCAACTCAAAATTAGAGGCTTAAATTAGCTTTAAGCTATCATTTTGGTTAAAAAATCAAGCCTAATAAGTTTGTTTAAATTGTTTGGCAATGATTATCATAATGCATTTCTTTGCAGATATTTTAACTAAATCATTATAAACATGTCTGAAATAGCACAAAAGGTTAAATCTATCATTATCGATAAATTGGGGGTGGAAGAGTCTGAAGTTACTCCTGAAGCAAGCTTCACTAACGACTTAGGAGCTGACTCATTAGATACTGTTGAATTAATCATGGAATTCGAAAAAGAATTCAATATTTCAATCCCTGACGATCAGGCAGAAAACATTGCCACCGTTGGACAGGCAATCTCATATCTCGAAGAAAACGTAAAATAAATATAAATCGAATCTGATTCGTTTTTATGGCTCTTAGAAGAGTAGTAGTTACAGGATTAGGCGCTCTCACTCCAATTGGAAACACAGCTGATGATTATTGGCAGGGTTTAATTAATGGGAAAAGTGGAGCGGCTACAATCACAAGATTTGATGCTGAAAAGTTCAGAACTAAATTCGCTTGTGAAGTTAAAGGTTTCAATGCCGAAGATCATTTTGATCGAAAAGAGGCAAGAAAAATGGATCCTTTCACACAATATGCTTTGGTGGTATCTGAAGAAGCTATCAAGGATTCTGCTCTTGAACTTGAGTCAACCAATTTAGACAAGGCTGGTGTCATTTGGGGGTCTGGAATTGGAGGTTTGAAGACCTTTCAGGATGAAGTAAGGAGTTACACACTGAATGATAATACACCTCGATTTAACCCTTTCTTTATCCCGAAAATGATAGCCGATATTAGCGCGGGTTACATATCGATAAAATATGGATTCAGAGGCCCCAATTTTGTGACTGTTTCTGCCTGTGCTTCTGCAACCAATGCCATTATAGATGCCCTTAACTACATTCGTTTAGGACATATGAATATTGCTATATGTGGAGGTAGTGAAGCGGCAGTCACGGAAGCCGGAATGGGGGGGTTCAATGCCATGAAAGCGCTCTCTGAGCGAAATGATTCCCCTGACACAGCTTCTCGACCTTTCGACAAGGATCGTGACGGATTTGTGTTAGGCGAAGGTGCTGCAGCCATCATTCTCGAAGAATATGAGCATGCCAAAGCTCGGGGAGCTAAAATATATGCCGAACTAATCGGAGGTGGTATGTCTGCAGACGCACATCATATAACGGCCCCTCATCCAGAGGGTTTAGGAGCTACAAATGTCATGATCAATGCCTTATCGGATGCACAAATATCACCCGATGAAGTTGACTACATTAATGTACATGGCACATCCACTCCTCTTGGGGATATAAGTGAAACATTAGCGATAAAAAGAGTCTTTGGCGAACACGCTTACAATCTTAACATTAGTTCTACTAAATCTATGACTGGACACTTATTGGGCGCTGCGGGTGCGATAGAAGCAGCAGCATGTATTATGTCCATACAAAATGGAGTTGTGCCCCCAACCATCAATCATTTCACGGATGATGACCAACTTGATAACAAGTTAAATTTAACATTTAACACCGCCCAACAGCGTGATCTAAATGTTGTTTTAAGCAATACTTTTGGTTTCGGAGGCCATAACACTTCCATCATTTTCAAAAAACTAGATCATTAAAGGTGTATCGCGCTGCAAAGCGATTTCTAAACACCTTCAAAAAAAAGACAGAACGTGAAAAGCGACTAATAGTTGCTGTTGAAAGTATTGTCGGTAGTAGACCAAATAATTTATCCTTATATGTATTGGCTACTAAGCACTCCTCTATTGCTAAAATAAATAGCCGTGGCATTAGAGAGTCTAACGAACGACTAGAATACCTGGGAGACGCCATAATAGGCGCAGCTGTCGCCGATTATCTTTTTAAGAAGTTTCCGTATAAGGAAGAGGGTTTTCTAACAGAAATCAGATCAAGGATAGTGAATCGGGAGTCACTAAACGGTCTTGGGCGGACATTAGGATTAGATACAATCATAGAATACGACCAGAGCAACAAAGGTAAGCTTTCGCATAAGTCTCTATACGGAGACACACTTGAGGCTTTAGTTGGTGCGGTTTATCTTGATAAGGGCTACCTTTTTTGCAAAAGATTTATTTGGAAAAAGCTGCTTATCCCCTACTTCAATTTGGACGAAATTGTTCAATCAAACCATAATTATAAAAGTATGGTTATTGAATGGGGACAGAAGGAAAACAAAAGAATAACGTTTGAGATTATCGATGTTAAAAATCAAAAACAGTTCAAAGAGTTTACTGCGATGGTCTATATTGACAACGAGCCCTTTGGAACGGGTCAGGGTTTTAACAAGAAAAAAGCTGAACAAGATGCTGCTCATAACACCTGTGAAATTTTGAAATTAGTCTGAGTAAGATTTTAAAAATATTCAATGCCAAAAGTTAGAATTGGAGGGGCAGCGTTAAATCAAACGCCACTTGACTGGTCAAATAATATAGCTAACATTCAAGAAGCCATAGACCTCGCAAGAAATCAAAATATAGAGTTACTATGTCTTCCAGAGCTTTCATTAACCGGTTATGGCTGTGAAGATATTTTCCTAAGCGAATGGATATACAAAAAATCTAATGATTTACTTTTAGAGATTACTCAGTATACTGAAGGTATCGCTGTAGTATTGGGTTTACCACTTAAGCATCAAGGGTTATTCTATAACTGTTGTGCTTTTATTAATAACTGCACCATTGAAGGTATTTATGCCAAGCAAAATATGGCGAGAGATGGGGTGCATTACGAGCCAAGGTGGTTTATTCCTTGGCCTACCAACATCGTGAAGCAAATAAACTTTGGTAATCAGTCGATTCCTATTGGTGATATAACCATTGATTTCAAAGGTTTAAAAATAGGATTCGAAATTTGCGAGGATGCTTGGAGAAAAGATCGACCTGCCTGCCGATTAGTGAAAAAGGGGGTTAACCTTATTGTGAATCCAAGTGCAAGCCACTTTGCCTTCGGTAAGACTTTGGATCGTGAGAAATTAATCACGAATAGTTCTCGTGAATTCAGTTGCATCTACTTATACGCTAATCTGTTGGGTAATGAAGCCGGACGAATGATCTATGATGGTGAAATCTTGATCGCCAAATATGGTAAGCTTTTACAACGAAATAAATGGTTATCTTTTAAGAATGTCAATGTTACCCATACTGAAGTAGACCTTGGCCCCGAGTCAGAAGATTATGTTGCCAATAGTTTTAAGAGAGACAAATACGAGGAATTTACCCAAGCAAGTTCACTCGCTCTCTATGACTATTTGAGAAAAAGTAAAGCTCAAGGATTTGTTCTATCCTTAAGTGGTGGTGCTGACTCATCCACAATAGCTATTCTCGTCTCGGAAATGGTAAAACGCGGAGTGATGGAATTAGGTATCAATAATTTCAAGCGTAAGCTAGGAGTAGAAAAATTAAGTGCGTGTATTAGTGAAAAGGAAATCGTTGAGAAATTATTGACTTGTGTTTATCAAGGTACTATCAACTCATCAAAAGCAACATTTGAATCCGCAAAAAACTTAGCTTCAGATATAGGTGCAACCTTCTACGATTGGCTCATAGATGATGAAGTAAAATCATACACTTCTAAAATAGAGTCAGCTTTGGCAAAAAGGCTAAGTTGGAAGAAGGATGACATAGCCTTACAAAATATTCAAGCGAGAAGCCGTTCCCCGATTATTTGGATGTTGGCGAATATTAATGATTCTCTATTGCTCACTACTTCTAATCGAAGCGAGGGTGACGTAGGTTACACAACTATGGACGGTGATACCAGTGGTAGTCTTGCCCCCATAGCAGCTGTGGATAAGAATTTCATAAGGAAGTGGCTAAGATGGGCTGAAAAAGAGCTTGGCTACGGTTCATTAGCTAACGTAAACAATCTACAACCTACTGCAGAACTGAGGCCCCTTGAAAGAACACAAACAGATGAAGATGACCTAATGCCGTATGAAATCATGGTTGAAATAGAAAAATTGGCGATACGGGATCATAAATCCCCGATTGAAGTTTACTCGCTATTAAAAGAGTCCAAGCTTGAGGAAGATAATTTACTTAAAAAACACATAACCAAATTCTTTCAACTCTGGAGCAGAAACCAGTGGAAAAGAGAACGTATTGCTCCCGCTTTCCATCTTGATACCTTCAACGTGGATCCAAGAACCTGGTGTCGGTTTCCCATCCTATCAAGTGGATTTACCCATGAGCTTTTAGAACTTGATAAGGCTTAATACATGATTTAAGTCTTCATTATTTCATTATGTTTGCCGCATGGATTTCTTGAGTTATATGATCTGGAGCACAAATCCAGATATGTTCATTTTCCCTGATTGGTTTCCTTACATTGCCGGAAGGCCGGTGAGATGGTATGGGTTGCTTTTCGCTTTGGGCTTTTTAGTAAGCCAGCAAATCATGTTCTTCATATATCGTAAGGAAGGAAAACCCGAGAAGGATGTAGAGACGTTGACAATATTCATGGTAATAGCCACCATTCTTGGAGCTCGATTAGGTCACGTGTTTTTTTATGAGCCTGATAAATACCTTGCTAACCCCATAGATATTATAAAAATATGGGAAGGTGGCCTGGCGAGCCATGGGGCCGCATTCGGAATTCTTTTTGCCCTGTGGTTATATACCCGCTATGAAATAACCACCAAATGGTGGTATGTAATTCCAATTGGAATTAAGGCGAAGCGTGTAAAAAGGCCTAATCAAAATTGGCTTCAGGTGGTTGATAGGATAGTTATAGTCGTTGCACTGACTGGCTGCTTGATAAGAACCGGAAATTTTATGAACTCTGAAATCTATGGGATACCCACGGGATCAGATTACGGAGTTGTATTTGCCAGGAATCTCAAAAATCCTCCTTTTTTAGCAGATAGTAGTCCAATAGAAGAAATCGAAGCTACGAAAGATGAGAGTAGAGAATTGACAGATGGTAAAGTGCCTTTAACCCTGAAGGTGAAGTTTAAAAATCAACCTGATGTTCTTACTAGGGAGAGTCTGGATAGGTACATGAGTAGTAGGTTTGCCGGACTGCTCAGTGGAGGAAGATATTACGTAAACGATCATATTACAGCACCGGGGACCCTGAATTACCAACTCACACAAAATTCAGATGGAAGTTTTTCTGCCACGGTTAATGCCCATGGTATTTCAAGATATCCGACACAGCTTTATGAAGCTTCTACTTGCCTGCTAATATTTACGCTGCTGTATGTACTGTGGTGGCGTATGAAGATCAAAACTCCGGACGGATTACTTCTTGGATTATTTTTAATATTACTTTTTGGATTGCGCTTTGTACATGAATTGTTCAAAGAGAATCAAGTAGCTTTTGAAGATGAACTTTCTTATAATATGGGTCAACTGCTTAGTATCCCATTAATTCTTGCTGGTGTTTACATTTTTTTTAGGGCAATAACCTTGAATAAAAAAGCTGAAAGGGAAATTTGATTAGAATTCCATAATGTGTACCTTTTTCACCTTATTTCCTTTCATGGCGTAGGTAGAAGATGTTGGCGTTACTAATATCCTTATTTTCAATTATACCACCACTCGATAATGATGGCGTTGATTTCGAGCGGGTGACGATCCAATCAGACTCCACCAATCGGAAAGTCCTGGTTGACAATATCTTCATTATTGGTAATAAGGTTACAAAACCTAAAATCATCATGCGTGAGATTGACGTTGAGATAGGCCAAATCTATACTTACGATGTTCTTACCGAATTGTTGAAAACAGATAAAAACAAGATCCAAAATCTACGACTGTTTAATTCTGTTGAAATCAGCATACTAGATCTTTCATATGAAAAAGTGGATATTGTAGTTTCCGTAAAGGAAAGGTGGTACACCTTTCCTTCGCCCATATTTGATCTGGCCGATCGAAATTTTAATGATTGGTTACAAAATAGGGACGGAAGTTTGAGCAGGACAAACTTTGGCGTAAGGTTGAACAGGAATAATTTCAGGGGGCGTAATGAGCAACTAAGGCTGACTCTTCAATTCGGATTCACCAGGAAGTTTAATCTCGTTTATAAAATACCCTACATTGATAAAAACCAGCGCCATGGCCTTTCTTTTGTTTTTGATTACTCAGAAAACGATGACGTAGCGTTTCAAACTGAAGATCATATCCAATCCTTTTATAATGCTGATGAAGTACTGAGAACAGAGCAAACATATGGAATAGGGTATTCTTTTAGGAATTCTTTTTACACCTTTCACAATATTACCTTTAGCTTCAACTATAATTTGGTTAATGACACCATTACGGTAATTAATCCTGAGTACTACAACACTGGAAGTAACTCTCAAAAATATTTTACCCTACGATACGGTTTTACATATGATAAACGTGATTTCAACCCTTACCCGCTTAAGGGCCATCGCTTTGATCTTGGTATCGCTAAATTGGGTGTAAAAGTATTTGACGACTTAGATCAATGGGACGTTACTATGGCATTATCACAACACTACGAATTGGGTAAGAATTTCTTTTTTTCAAATTATACTGCAGCCTCTTTTACCTTTCCAACCGATCAGCCTTATTCGAATTTCAATGCGCTTGGTTTTAGGAAAGATGTGATCCGCGGCTATGAACTCTACCTTATTGAAGGGCCTCGATATGGCCTGAATAGAAGTACAATCAAAAAAAGAATTTTATCCACTAAAAAGAGAGTTGGTTTAATACCTATAGAACAGTTTAGGGAAATCCCATTAGACATTTATTTAAAGACTTATTTTGATATGGGATACGTCCATAACTACGACAATTACGACTTAAGTGATCGATTGGCAGATCGTTTTCTTTTTGGAACAGGGCTAGGGGTAGATTTCGTCACTTACTACGACACAGTGATTCGACTTGAGTATTCGTTGAACAGAGAAAATGAAGCGGGGATCTTCTTCCACCTAAAAAAAGAGTTCTAATATTTCCAAGGTTTCTTTTTTCCCTTTTTTGTAATTCTATGCCACATACCAGTGCGCTCGCCATTCAAGTATGATCCCTCGTACTCCAAATTTCCCATATCATCGTAAAACTGCCAGTTACCCGTCTCTTGGCCTTTATCATAAAACCCTTTTTGAATTAAAATGCCAGATTCATTGTAATAAAGCCAACCTCCTTCCAACAGTCCCTTTACGTAACGTACCTCACGCTTCAATTGACCATTAGTATAGTAAAACTTCCAGATCCCGTCGTATACTCCACTTTTGTAAATACCTGACTTCTCGATACCTCCATTGACGTAGTAGTAAGCAGCTTTACCCTCAAGTACCCCGTTGATCCAATTTTCTTCACCTATTACATGCCCTACGGTATCGAAATATATGGCCGCACCATGTAACTGGTCCTTCTTATAATTTTCAACGCTGCTCCTTTCACCTGAAGGGTAGTAAAACACCCACTGGCCTTCTTTAAGTTCATTCTCCCATGACCCCGTTGCCTTGATGATACCAGTATCGTAATAGATTTGGCCGTGTAGCAAAATTGGAGTTAGAAACATACACAAAACCGCTAGGTATAATATGATATTTCTTAATTTTAATTTAAATAAAATAA
>JBCCOE010000062.1:0-26312 GCA_039025475.1 Bacteroidota bacterium
CCTCAATTCAATCAGATAATCGGTAAATCCGTGTCACTTAGCCCTTTCTTTTCGCCTGTAGGGATCATTTTTCTGATTGCTTTTCCTTTTGCACTTGGATTGCTATCCGGATTTTATCCTGCACTTTATTTATCAAGTTTGGGTACGACAGGGGTCTTTCAAAAATTAATTATTGGCCGTAACAAGGAAAGCCTAAGGCATGTATTGGTTTTGGGTCAACTGCTGATTGCTATTATCCTAATGGCGGGTACCATTACCGTTTTTCGGCAAATGCATTACATGGCGAATAAGCCTTTAGGTTTTGATAAACAACAATTGATCAATATAGTCAATCTGCCATTTAGCCTGGAAAAAATAGATGCCTTCCGGGAAGAAGTATTGAAGGTGGGCGGTGTTACAAATATGGCAATTGCTTCTTTTCCATTAGATGAAATAAGAAGCGGATCCTCACTTCGTGTAAAAAATAACCCTGAGGGTTGGGTAAATATGACGCACTATGACGTGGATGAGAATTTTCTGCAAACCACAGGGATCCGTTTGATTGCGGGCAGAGGCCTTACGGTAGAAGATGGGAACCAAAAGGAAAAGTCGAACTTAAAGATCGTTTTAAATGAATCGGGGGCAAAAGCACTGGGGTGGCTTCCCCATGAGGCCATTGATCAGCCCGTATTTAGTGCCGGTTTTGAAGGTGAAAACTGGGAGGTTATAGGAGTCGTAGAAGACTTCAATTTCAGTTCACTCCATAGACCAGTTAATCCATTTATTTTTTCTCATGAATCCGCTCTTTCTGATATTACCTTTCGGTCCGCTACTATTCGTATAGAACCACGCGAAATGAGTGAAACACTCGCTGGATTGGAAGAGGTCTGGAAATTATTTGTCCCCGATCAGGTGTTTGATTACGATTTTGTAGATGAGACAATGGCTCAATACTACGAAGCCGAGCGGCTTACGGGAAAGCTCTTTACTATATTTTCAGGGTTGGGTATCCTTATCTGCTGCCTGGGATTATTTGGATTAATGGGTTTTGTGGTGGAAAAGCGGGCAAAGGAAGTAGGTATACGAAAAGTAATGGGTGCACGGAGTAATCAGATTGTATTACTACTATCTAAGGATTATTTACGCTTAGTAGTGATATCCTCTGTGCTATCAATACCTGTAACCTGGTGGGGCCTCAATCAATGGTTAGATGGTTTTGCTTATAGAGTCGATAATTCCATTTGGGTATTAATGCTCGCAGGCTTAGTGGTGACGCTGATATCATGGGTGACTGTAGCCTTTTACGCGTACCAAGCCGCTCAGTCGAACCCCGTCGAATCACTACGGACAGAATGAAATTGTGTGACCTATAGACTTGAACCTAGCTCACATTAGAGATCATTAATTTCAAGTTCTCATCTATTGAGTTTGTAAACACGGTTAGTCTTGAAATCTGTTTAATACATTTCAACTCACCGAAACTAATCTAATACTCATTCTTTGCCGGTTTTGAAAAGGCAGGACGTTCTATCTTCAGCATATTCTCATCAATCTGCCTCATTAACTCTTCTACGGCACGAATTATTTGTGGATCACTTCCCTTTTCTAATGATTTGGCATCCATGCGAACCTCGATATCAGGCGCCACACCGGTGTTTTCTGCAATCCACTTATTTTTGATTGGATCGAAAATGGCATTATCTGGCGAGGTAAGTGCTCCACCATCGATTAATCTATAGTGCACGGAGCTTTTTACCAATCCTCCCCAGGTAGTTGTGCCTATTAAAGGACCGGCATTCTGCTGCCTAAAGACCCATGGAAAGTAATCTCCCCCTGACCCGGACATCTCATTAATTAACAAAGCCTTCGGGCCCAAAATACCAGCCGGCATAACACGGTGCTTAGCGTTTGGTACTTCATTGGTATAAGCGGCTCGAACTTTTCTGGTCATCAGGTCCACCATATAATCATCCAATAGCCCACCTCCGTTGTATCGCTCATCAATTACGGCTCCCAATTTATCCTGTTGGGCAAAGAAATACCTATTAAAAGAGATTAGACCTTGAGCTGAGGTATTGGGCACCCATACATAGGCCAGTTTACCATTTGAAAGTGAGTCCACCAATTTTCTATTGTCTTCCACCCACGCTCGTTGGCGAAGGTTAACTTCACTGCGAATGGGCTTTACTATTATGGTCCATGAATTCTCAAAAGCCGGCTTACTATTGATGTGCAGTACAGTTTGCTTGTTAAGTGTGCCATCTAACCGTTCGAACATGTTATCATTAGCGGTGAGTTCCTGGCCATTGATACCTACGAGATAGTTACCTTCGCTAACCTTCAATCCCGGCTCATCCAGTGGGCTGGTTAAATTGGGGTTCCAGTTTTCAGTGGTGTAGATCCGATCAATCTTCCATCGACCCCCTAATGCTGAGAAGTCAGCCCCTAAAAGTCCTACCTTATTTTCATCTACTTTCGGATAGTCGCCACCAAATACAAAGCTGTGACCTACCGACAATTCGCCATTCATTTGATCCAGAACATACCTGAAGTCTTCGCGATGTTTAACAAAGGGAATAAGCGGGGCATAACGCTTATAGACAACATCCCAATCCCTTCCGTGCAACTCCGGGTCATAAAAATAATCCTTTTCATATCGCCAAGCTTCTTCAAACATTTGCTTCCACTCTAAGGCCCGGTTGAGTTTCAAATCTAATTTTACGTTAACAGGTTTAGGATCGGCCTTGGCTGCTTTAGTATCGGATAAGTTCCATTTTCCCTGAATTTCAGCCAATACCTTTTCTCCGTCAGATGAGACTACCATTCTGTTCACGTTGGTTAGAAATTCCTTTGGTTCACGATCTTCCAATTTGAATTTATGAATGGTTAGCCCTCTTTTATTAGGGATTCTCTCGGCAATAAAAACCGAACCCGAAGGACCACTTCTCAAATAGGCGTAATTACGAGTAGGGACCGGAAGCGGTATAATTCTACGTTCAATATTGTTAAAGTCTATTTGTACTTCTAACTCTTTTTTCCCTTCGGGATTTTCTTTCTTCTTTTTATCCTTTTTGGATTTAGAATCGGCATCTAATGGCTTTTGTGGTTTCTTTTCCTCTTCGTCACTTCTCAGTTTAAAAGGCGACGGTTCATTGGTAGTAAGGTTTACTACGTAGGTGGCATATTCTGGTCGTGCGTTCATGGAACTTGTGTTTGCCCAGCCAGACCTCAGAGCAACGTTTGTACTGGCCAGAAAGTAAAGATGCTTCCCATCAAAATCCCAAGCTGGAGAGGTGGCAAACGCGAATGAGTTAGTCAAAGCGGTGGTCGTACCGGACTGAGCGGACCAAACCATGATTCTTTTAAAGTTGTTCTCGCCTGATTTTGAAAAAGCCAGCCACTTCGAATCGGGTGACCAGCTTAAACCCATATTTCCGCGTTCGATATTAATTCCACCGGATCCCACGGTTTTTATGGTTTGGGCTGCCAGATCAATGACTCGTACCCTTAAATCGTCATCCACAAAAGCAATAAATTTTCCATCTAAGGACCAAACAGGTTCCCAGGCATACTTTGAAACACCCAATGATATGTCTGGATAGGTTTGCATTCCATCCTGAGAAGCCCTTTTGAGAACATAATTTTTATGTCCCTCGTCAGAGAACCAGGCGATTTGATCGCCTAAAGGTGACCAGATCGGCTTACGATCTGCCGTAAGCGGGGAATTAGTGATATTTCTGGTATTACCGTATTCAGCTGGAACAGTGAATACTTCCCCACGTGCTTCCATAACAATCCGCTTCCCTTTGGTTGAAATAGATACATGCTGAATGTCGTTAGTCACATTTTCCCACTTTTCATCGGCCCAGGGGAAATCGCCAATTACATTGATGCGAAGTGTTGTGACCTCCTTCGAGCTTAAGCTAAATAAGTGTAGTCGGCCTTCTCTCTCAAATATCAGTTGATCATCCTTGCCGGCCAGCCACTTAATGTCTGCACCTTCAAAGTTGGTAAGCCGGCTAAGTGAGACATCAGCGGTCGAGTAGGACCAAATATTGGAGATTCCGCTTTCGCGGTCTGATAAAAAATAAATCTGGTCACCAAGCCATAAAGGCTGAGTATCAATAGTACTTTCATTTGGAATAAGCGTTTCCGATTGATCTTTCAAATCCAGAATGACCAACGGTGTATTTTGCCCACCGCGATAATTTCTAAATTCAGCCTCCCATCTTGAAACTACATCGATGACCGCTTTAGATGCATCTGGTGACAAACTACCATCTACGCCTCTTTGCTTGCTAATTAACGTACTCACCCCACCCTCTATAGGTATAGCCCACAATCGGTTTGACGGCTTAGGTGCATAGTCCCTCGAGGAGGAATATAAGATCTGTTCGCCATTTGGCGTCCATCCTCGCACCGTGGCACCCATCGGATGCCATGTTAATTTTTGGGGTGTACCACCCGCAATTGAAACTGTATATACCGCGTTTACACCCGATCGGTTTGAAGAGAAGGCGATAGTTTTTCCGTCCGGGGAGATAACAGGGTTACTTTCAATGGCGTGAGTACTTGTAATTCTTTTTACATTTCCTCCCTTTAGATCACTGATCCAAATATCGCTGCCATAGGTAAAAGCTATATTCGAGTTACTTATAGACGGTTGGCGTAACAGTCTTGTTTCTTGGGCATGAACATCGGTAACATCTGAAATATAGAGTATAAAGAGCGGGATAAGGCGATATATTGATTTCATTCCTTTTTCATTAATGCTTACTTGTGGCCAACTAAGTAGTCGGATTAGTCCTTCTAATATCTCAAAAATATCTGTTCCGCATGCTCTTTACAAATGGCCAGAATGCAGATGCGGTCTGGTGGTTGGCATGTGTTTTTATTTTAACGTTTTAGTAAAGTAAAATTTACATACTTCTCCACCCGTTCCAATAGTTTCAGGTCTTTCGAATTTGAACCCATGGGTTTCGGGTTTGATGGCTTTCATCCACAAGGTGTCAAAGTCGCAAAAGATCGGCATCAATTCCTTTGCATTATTGGTAGTGAGCAGTTTGCAGTAAAAACACTGCTTTACTTCCAGTAGGTAAGACTGATCATTATCTTTCTTTCGGTAAAACTTAAAACTATCACCGTACTCCACTTCTTTTTGCTTTGAAATTGATACCACATCCTTAAACGGGTTGGAAGATTCGTTCAAGAATTCTTCGGTCTGGTAGGTAATATGGATGAGGCTATCGACAAAAGCATACTTTATAATGGCAAGACAATTATCCAAAGGCATTTTGTCTTTCAAATATCCAAACAAGGCAATCATCACGCTACACATTTTTATATGTCCAACTGAAGCCGCGTCGCTGGCAAGTGGTAAATTCTTTTTTATTAAATCTTGTGAAAGACTGATAAGCTTGACCTTGTTAACCGCGAATAGTAGTTTTTGGTCTAAAGCACTTAGTAAATCATCTACAAAAGATTCAAAATATTTAGGTTCATCTTCCATGACTATGATTTTTGTGATACACAAAAATCAAGAATCATCGCCCTTCAATGATTGCCAAATGGCAAATTCATCAATTTCGTTCTTTTCTTATTCTGCTCAGCGAGTATTGAGTGATACCCAACATAGAGGAAAGATCTCTCTGTGTGGTTCTTTGCAAAATCTCGGAATATTCAAATAATTCGTCATAACGTTCCTTAGCACTTTTACTTTGGAACGAGGCAATCACTTTAGAGACCTTGATAAATGCATATTCCCAGTTTTTCCTTAAAAACTCCTGCCATAAAGGATACTTAAGAAGAAGCTCTTCCATTTTCGATCTGGAGATCGTTAGTATTTCACTATCTTCAATGGCCTCAATGCAATATGCGGAAGGTTGTTTAAGATTATAGCTTTCTAATTCGGTAAATAGAACTCTTTCAAAAGCGAACCAGTGTGTGAACTGATTACCATCCTTCAAGAAATAAATCCGAAATGCACCGTTATTTACAAAGTAGTATTTAGAGCACATTTGATTCATTCGGAGAATGTTTTCTCCCTTTTTTACATTTTTCAATTGAAAGCAGGAAGAAAATTCTTCTTTGTCAATATCCAGTCTACCAATAGTTTCGTTGATACTTTCTAAGAGCTGATCGGTAATCATAGTTTATTGTTTATAACGGCCCTTTTAACGTTTAATCATCTCGTGAATTTATTCACTTAAAAGGGTAATAGGAAAATTGGAAGACCACTACAAGCTAAAAATTGAATGAAAGTGATTTAAACATTATTTTTTTCGTTCTTGCGAGCACCTTCATTTGTTGGTGGACTTGGGCATTTATAAATCCAAGCCGTCCAGTGGCAGATATATGATCAGCACATATACAATTAGAATAAAAAGCTATGATCAGGGTATTCTTCATTATTGATACGCCTATTTGGTACAACGGCTCCCGAGACGATAGCTTTTCTGTGAATTGGTTTACCAAAAAGACTAATAGAGAGCCTAAAGGAAGAGTACCGATCTATTGAATGGATTTCACGTTCTTTCTAGTTAGTACACCAAACGCCTTTTCTTATTTCTCCCGTTAGGCACTCCATTTTTTTATGCCAAAATACTTGCATTTCCAAGCGTTGATTGGAATCCAATAGTTTCTCTTGGTGAAAACTGATTGTTGTTTTGTTATCATTCTTTCCAATTACCCGTAGTTGAACGGTCGAGATATTTTCCCAATGCTTTTTCTTCCAATTCATACGAATATGAGAGTACGGTTCGAAAATCCGAACAAACCCTGCGATTCCGCTTTTCGTTCTATAATTTTCTCTTAGCGAAAAGTCTGTTTGCAATTCTCCTAACCAAATTTTCAATCCATCGTCTGAGAACATAAAATCCCATGCTTGTTTTGCTGAAATCAAAAATGTTTTTTGAATGCCGAATTGATAACCGACATCTTTTGTTTTTCCTACTTGTGCTTCCATAGTATTCTTTTTCAGTTGGCGAGGAATGCCGTAGCATCTATTTCGATAAGATAATCAGGATTAACTAAACCGGCCACAAAGAGGACGGTCACAATGGGTGGCTCTGAAATTTCTTTCAGGAATTTTTGGGAAACTTCAAATGCTTTTCTGAGGTTCTGACCTTGCAGTAAGTAAATATTCAATTTTACCAAATCCTTGAAGTCAGCTCCACAAGACTTTAATGCGATCTCTAAATTTTTCATCACCTGCTCAGTTTGAGCAGTGATATCATTTTTACCAACAAATTCCGCATTTTTATCCACAGCATTCTGTCCGCCGACATAGATGGTCTTTCCAGCTCCTTGGACGGTCACGATTTGAGAAAAAGCAGGACTTTTAAAAAGTCCGTCAGGATTTATATGTTCTTTTATTGTGTCCATGAGCTCTAAAGTTCAATTTCAAAACTTTATGATGAGTTAGCTTTTAGATGACGGCTACATTCACCACCACTATATAACCCGTTATTCAGTGAGTATAAATTGCCATGATATACCATACTTGTCTTCACACCAACCGAATTTTTCACCAAATCCATAATCACCCTCGCCGTGGTAATTATCCAGGGGAACCATGATCTTACCTTCATGTGAAAGCTTTTCAAATAACATTTTTATTACGGCATCTGAATTATCACTTACCAAAATGGAAACGGCCGGTGTAAATGTCCAGTCATGATTGTAGTTACTTTCTGAAACCATATAATCCATTCCATTCAGGTTAAAAACTCCATATTTAATGAGATCAGGTGTGCCTCCAGGCTCTCCTTCTGAATATTTTGTAATGGTCTTAATTTCAGAATTAGGAAAAATTGAAGTGTAAAAGTTGATGGCTTCTTCGGCCTTTCCGCATTGGTCGCCTACAAATGTCAAAAATGTCGTTGTTTTCATATTTTTTATTTATTCTGAAGGAGTTATCAGTCCAATCAGGTTGCCTGCTACATCTTTAAACCATGCAAATTCCCTTCCATCAGGCAGTTTTATAGGATTTACAAACACCTCTCCGCCATTTGATTTAATGGCGTTCAAATCAGCATGTAAGGAATCCGTTTCAATGTAAACGGTAACATAATTTTGTGGATCGTCGGGCCCTAATTTATTAATGTGTCCACTTAAGGCATCTTCTTTTCCGGTATTAATTATTGCAGAATTTCCATGTTTGCTCAATTTCCAATCAAAAACGGATTCATAAAATTTGGATGTTTTCTCAAGATCGCTGCAACCTATTTCAAAATGCACTACCGTTTTTTTCATGATCATCTATTTACCACTCGTGTTAATATATTCATAAAAGATGTAACTAAGAAGGTTTCTGTCGTTTTGAATCCGATATGGATTTAAGAATGGTGGAATAGGGTAAGGGATTTCAACCTGCTAAGTTTTCAGGCAGAGATTGAGTATACAGATGGGTGGTATTCTTTTTTCACTTTTATCAATGGGCTTTAGTTTCTCGGAACCTCCGAAGTCGAATGGTCTCAACAACACCTTTGTACACCCCTTCGTATTCATGATTTGTGAACCTTAATTCCAAGACAAGATTATCATTATCTAACATCATCAACGTATATTTTTTCATGGCTATTTCTTGATCATTCGCCTTACGCAGTAATTGGTGCGTGTTTTCATTGAAAGTCCATGTTCCGGGCTCTCTGTAAGATGGGAAACGAATTTCCGGATCTGCATAGACTAGCTCGTGGATATAGGTGTCATCATAATTGAATTGTGTTATAATAGCTAACTCTCCCGCTTGAATTTGTTGCTTCACCTTTCGTTGTGACTCCGTTGACTTCTGTAATGCCTCCTCCGCTTTCGCGCCTAACCCATCTGAATCATCAAGGGCCAGGATAATTTCCACCAGGTGCCAACGCCCATGCAAATTGCGCGAATCAAATTTTGATTTTTTTAGACTATCTAAAGATTCACTGTCAATTGACGATTGGGCATTTATACCTGGATTTAGACTCATAACTAAGATTACAGAAAGAATGGAATTCAAATTCATTTTTCTACTTTTTCTTTCCACTTAAGCAAAATGTTCTTTTCTCTTTTCATCAACGAACGTTCACCTGATAAGATATTGTCTCGCCTTTCTTGAGTCACGGCATCTGAATACCACCATTCTTTGGTGGCTTGAACAGTTTCCGATAATGATCTAAAGCTAAGGCCAGCTTCAATGGCCCTTCTATTGTCGCTTTTAGACATACCTGCATATTGTGGCAATTGTATTACCCATGGTTGTATTCCGATCAACGCGTTATTTTTCAGAAATTCCAGATCATCAATTTGAATATAATTGACCGGTGAATTGAAACTGGCATGTATGCCATGTACAAAGGCATTGGTAGTCATTTTAAAGCCGGGGCCAGACCCGTTGTAGACACCTGCCGCTTTATTTTCTAATAATCGTATCATCCATTCTGCAAGATCCCTTACATCGATATACTGTACTACTTCTTCTCTATGCCCTGGTATTATGATATCCCCACCTTTCTCCAGTCTTGCCAGCCAATAGGGGAAACGATCTGTTCTGTCCCCTGGGCCAACGATTAAAGTAGGCCTGACTATAATCGATCGGTCAGAGCCAAAAGCTTCTTTAGTAGCGATTTCCGATGTCGCCTTAATCACTCCATATTCGTACGTTTGTCTTTCTGTCTCACTCGCGTTTTTTGGGATTTCTGTGACTAAAGAACGTTCCTCCGAAAAGTCATCCCCAGTATATGGATAATAAACACTTACCGACGATGTATACATGTAGTAATCCACGTGATCAGATAATAAACGAGCGGTATCTTCAGTCCATTTAGTTTTACGGCCTGAATTATCTATTACCACATCCCATTTTCTATTTTTTAAGGCCTCAAGGTTATTTTCCCGATCCCCGATCAGTTTTTCGACCTTAGTAAATAATTCCTCATGTATTTTGGGAACCGTCTTGCCTCGTGTGAAAGTGGTGACTTCATGTCCTCTTTTTAATGCATATGAAATTTGATGCGGTCCCAGGAAGCTCGTGCCCCCCAAGATTAGAATTTTCAGTTTTTCATTATTCTTTGGATAATCGTTTAAGGCTTCTAGTGAGTTACTTGGCATTAATGGAGCCAGCCCTAGCGCCATACTATTCTGTAAAAACTTCCGTCTACTTTTTCCCATATTTTTGTTTTATGACGTTTCCACCTTATTCTACCTCAAAATAGAAAGATCCAGTCGTTTTTTGCTCAACTCCGTGTTTGACGGTCATATATCTATGTCATCAGGAAAAGTATTGGAGTCATAGGTGTACTTTCTTAGAAATTGGATTTTGCACTTCGAATCTTCATAAGCGTATTCTGATATTGTTGATAATATGATCCATGGTATCCCTAAGTTAAAACTGCTTTAAAAAGTCAACTTAAATATACCTTGTTGATCACGCAGCTCAGTTATTAAACCTGTTTCAGTATCAGAAAGCTCCTGTCCATTATCATTACATACCAGATAGATATAGGAAAGTGGTCTGTACTCCCAAGCAAATCGACTATATAAGTCTTTTTGTGTAAAAGAAAATAGGTGGCATTGCACTCAAAGTTCAACTATTATCGGTTAGCGGACTTTTTACATTTCAGTAAAGGACCTTATATCACCCGCGTTTGCAAATAGCTAAATAATCTAATGGATGATTGCGTTTATTATCCTCGTTAAGTAACCGTTTCGTCCTGTATACTACTGATAAAAAATCGGCCGTCACTTCTTGACGGATCATCAACGATCTCCACCCAATTTTGTCCATATGTCTTGATAGTTTCTTCAGAAGCACTATCGGCACGGTACATCCAAACAGGAATAGAATAATTCATTTGAGCTAAGTTGGCAGTAAGCTGAAACGGGCGCAATAGATCGTGAATAGTGCAGTACATATCAAACCCAGAGTAATACTTTTCCTGACCTCCTGCTGAAACTATCATCTGAAGATCTTTTCCTTTGAGCTTATTCCCTGCTCTTCCGTAGGCAAAGCCGTATTCCAAAACATCGTCCAACCATTTTTTAAGCAAAGGGGTCATTGAGTACCAGTATAAGGGAAATTGGATAACTATTCGATCATGTGCCATTAATAGCTCTTGCTCTTTTTCTACATCGATATAAAAGTCACGATATTCCAGATACATATCTCTTGAGGTAGTAATCTTACCGCTTTCCTCAAGTTGTTTTTTCCAAATTCGATTCACCCTTGAATTTTTTAGGTCTGGGTGAAAAACTAAGTGTAGAATTTTCATTAATTAATCTATTGGTCTTATTGATAAAAGATACCGGTATTCCAGTTGTCAGAAACCGAAGTGATCAATCCGACTTCATTGAACTGAATGATGGATGTAGTCTTTGTTTCGTAAGCGAAATCTTTCAATTCCAGTCCATACCCACTTATTGTCATGGTTCCACTTTGTTTCCATTTGGTCACCACAAATCCATTTCCTTCATGAAACTCGTAGATTTCCATCTTGAAATCCGGTACGCCCTTGAAAGTTTCTTTAAGGATGTCTTCTAATTCCACTTTATTAGTTGCATATAAACCAATCGGAATATCTTCGAATTGCAATTCATCTGCGAAGAAAGATATAATCCTGGGTATGTCTTGATTTGACCAAGCTTTCTGGAAAGCATTTAACATTTCTTTAATTGAAGTGACTTCTGCCATTTTATTTTGGGGTTTAAGTACTTTAATGGAAGTAAAAAATTATTTTCTTTTCAATCCGAAGTGTTCAAGCGCCTTTTGGGCAATGATTTTGCCTCCTGCTTCTTGAACAAAATGCCCGCCTTCCGGAATTTCGAGGGGTGCCGGGCAATTTCTAATGAGTGCTTGCATGTGTGCCATGACAGGAGGTCCCAACATTGGATCTTTCATTCCGACTGCCATAAATGATTCACCTTGCCAAGAGGTATTCCAGAACTCTGCTGCTTTGAATGAAGTCGCTACTCCTTCCAAATGAGGTTCTTGGGCAACAAGCTGTGGGAATTTTCTAACGCCTGCTTTGTAGGATGCATCAGGAAAAGGGGCGTCATAAGCCAGCGCATCTTCATCACTGATCCCGGGAGCGTGCTTTTTGTATAATTTGATCAAATCCACATTTTCCGGTTCGGTAATTTCACGTTTCCATTCCGCAAAAACTGGACCGGCAGGTCTTCCATTGATCAGCGCAGTATTCATGATCAGTAACCTTTTGAAACGCTCCGGCATCTCCATAGGTAGTGTAAGCCCCAAAAGCCCACCCCAATCTTGGCAAACCAATGTTATATCCTGTAAATCCAACCTTTCAATCAGACGAAGAAGGTAATTTCTGTGAAAATGAAAGGTATACGTATCTTCACTAATTGGTTTATCTGACTTGCCAAACCCCAACAAATCAGGCGCTATAACTCTATGACCATTCTCGGTGAAAACCGGAATCATTTTCCGATAGAGGAAGCTCCAGCTAGGCTCCCCATGCAGGCATAGGAACACATTTTTCGCTTCAGCGTTTCCTTCGTCTAAATAATGCGCTCGTAACCCCTCATAGCCTTCTAAATCCTCAATATAATTGGGACTAAAATTGTAATCCGGCAGATCGACAAACCTGTAATCGGGAGTTCTTAATTTCTGTGTCATAATTGATCATCTTAATTATGACGCAAAACTATTTGTAGGTGCCTTAGGAATTTTAGGACATATGTCTAAATCGAAATGCTTTTGCGTATTCTACTTAAGTGGCGTTGCGTGATGCCCAGATAAGAGGCCAAGTATTGCAGAGGTATCTGATTTAAATATTCCGGGTAATTTTCCAGTAAATCTTGATACCTGGTTTCAGCCGACTCCCGTTGCAGCATAAAGATTCTATTCTCCAGATTTATATATTCTTTTTCGGCAATTTGCTTGAAAAATTTCGTCCAGTTAGGATATTGAACTTCAAGCTGATTTACACTTTCTTTAGATATCAATAGCAACTCCATGTCTGTTAAAGCCTCAATATTTTCTTTGGTAGGCTGTTGAAGTATCCAGGAGGTATAGGCTGTGATCAGGGTATTTTTAAAAGTGAAGCAGTAAGTAACGGGTTCTATTTCAGAAGAATGATAGAACGTACGAAATATCCCAGACTTTATAAACGCAATATGAGTACTTGTTTTGCCTTCAGTTATAAAGAAATCCCCTTTTTTAAGACCTATAGGCTTAACTAAATTTAAGAAAGCTTCTATTTCTTCGCCCGTGAGATAGGAGTAGTTATTTAGAAATTCCCTTAGCACATTAATCGTAGATAACAGCTACTGTTAAGATGGATGAACCTTTTATGTGAATTTATTGATAAAAATGGTAATGGGAAGTTTTTGTTATCACGTTTTTACCTGTATTGAGGCTCGCAAAACAGTTTTATTACACGGCTGATTATGTTTTCTACAGTTTTCCGCTTTGGATAACCGTGCGAACTACACTATACTATTCTGGGTCTTCAAAATTGTCGTAATAGGTGAAGTCTTTGGTAATCACTCCGTTTTCAATGGTGAAAATTGTACAGATGGGTAATTCAAATTTTGAACCGTCCGGTGCTGTCCCTGTTGAGATAAATTCTACGATCACATGATTATTACCGGAGGGATAGACGTGAATAATCTCATCGGTCAGGTCAGGAAATATTTCATTTAGACCCGTATATTTTTCGACAGTTTGTTGTCTGGTTTGTTGTACAATGCCTGGCCCCAGTGAAGGATCTTTGAAATCAGAAATTTCTGAGTACATTTCAGCCATTTTTACCCATTCGTGATTATTGAAATACTGATAGTATTGTCTTACCATTTTTTCATTTTCTGTTGACGCTTCACTGGGTTCGGTGTGGTCTACGCCTTTTGTATTACAAGAGAAAAGTAAAACAAGCGCTAATAGCATTGACATTGCTAGCTCTAAAGGACTTTTTGTTTTCATAGTTTTAAGTGTGACTTTTTTATAATCATTTAAGGGGTTAAAAATATTGCATTTCATTTTTACAACTAAAGTGTGTCAAAGCATTTAAGCAGATCAAGTGATGCTATCTTTTCCTATGAGCTCCTCTGTTCTGACTTTATTAAATAGCTCAGTCTCTAAGTTTCTATCTCAATCTTGACGTCGCAACTATCAACGGTCTTAGAGCCTATTTCTCTTTCTAGGATCAATCTGTTGTCCTTAGTTTTTATTTTTAACAGTTCACCAGTTGGTTCTTGCCAGCCTCTCTTTTGAATTGATTAACAAGTTTCGATTTGAATCGGTATTTTAAGTTGATAATTAAATTATTACTTCCCAATACAAAACTTCGAAAAAATATTCGCCAGTAAATCATCTGTCATTATTTCCCCGGTAATCTCGCCTAGGTAGTGTAGCGATTGACGGATGTATCAAACTGTGATTTTGGCTTTGGATGAACATAAAGACCAAGGTATTCTTTATGTCTTTTTCCTGTAACTGGATTGTAAAGTTGTAGGTAGTAAGAGAGTTTACCGGACTTTAATTTCTTGGTTTTGAGATGAATAGTTTTACCTCTGTGACTCATGTGTTAATTTAGGGTTAAAACATAACAAAACGAAAGTTTTGACTATTCGCGTTCATATAGCTGGACTTTTACCTCGTGCTAAGTTGATATTACATAGAGAAATGGAAAAGGTCTATGAAGTCCAGGAAGAAAGCTATCCAACTGTTTATGAGTTCGATTTGGAAGATATTGAATTGGATTCAAAGATTAGCATTAAGGTATTTTCTCAGCACCACAAAGTTTATCAAAGTGATGATTTGCAATTGGACGAGTTAGGTATTTATCATACAGTTAAGTTGGAGATGGATATAACAATGTATCCAAACAAGTCTAAGGTTGATATTCAGAGATTATACCGAATTGGAGAAATTGAAATACAAAAGAGATATAGAGAAGCAAGATATAAGAGAACTCTTCTTCAAGCATTGTCTGTCTCTCTTGCTATTTATTATTCCATATCTAGGCTTTCAACTAGGTGGTCTTTATGGTTTAATTTTTGGAATATTGGTTGATGTGATTTTATTCATTTTGCAGCCTTTTATTTCAGGAGTTACTAATAAGCTGTTCTTCATGTTTCCTTTTTAACGTTGTCAAAAAACGACTAAATCAATCTCACTATCATAAACTCTCTAAAGTAGATATCTTCAAATGGCTATTCGAATATTCTGTCTTTGCCTAAAGTATCGTTGATATTTTCAATGTGCTTTTCTTGATTCTCAACATTCTCTCCAATTTTTACGGCATTCTTTAAAACTCTAACGATTTCTTTCTTATCAGTGTAAGCTGCTGGTTTATTTTGTTTCTTGATAAGATTTAAGACTTCAATTATGCGCGTTGGTTTGACTAGAAATGTTCCATTCGGAACATAATCAATTTCTTTAATTTCAGAGTCTCCGTAAAAAACAATGATTGAAAAATAGGGTATATTCTTAAATTGAATAGATTGATTTTTTAAAGCTGAAATATGATTTGCGTTTTGTTTAACGGGGTTATAAAAACGATGCTTTACATTACCATAGGCAAGAACCTGAGTCCAACGAGTATGAGTACAATTTCCAAAAATCCATCCACTATAGTCTTTTACCTCAAAAACTATTATTCCTTCTTTTGTAGGAACAACTAAGTCTATTTGAGAAGTCTTTCCGTTTCTCTTTTCTAAAATTAGATCATGAAATATTGCTTGAGATGGAGTTCCGTTTTCTAATAACGTCAATATTAATTTACGTTCTGATTTTGTTCCTCTTTTTAAGGATGTTACAGTTTTTAGAAGCTTAAGATTCTTAAATTTTAAAAGTAGCGGAATACCAATTGCAAGTGCCAATACAGAGACTATAATAAGATATGTAGTGGCCATTTTTTTGGATACTAGTTTTACCTCTTTTGTACTCCTAACATTAAAATAACAAATTTTATATACCTTCTATTCACTCCAAAACCAAGAAAAACATCATTTGGATGTCAATGAGAGTACTTATCACTTCCCGATACAAAACTTCGAAAAAATATTCGCTAGTAAATCATCTGTCGTGATTTCCCCGGTAATCTCGCCTAGGTAGTGTAGCGACTGACGGATGTCCATAGCCAGAAAGTCACCGGTTACGTTATTGCCCAGCCCGTTAAGTACATCCTGGAGTGCATTTCGGGTTTTTAACAGGTTGTCGTAGTGCCGGATGTTGGTTACCACCGTATCACCTGATTTGAAACCGTCAAGATTGACCATCTCCAGGATTTTAGATTTCAGATCGTCAATCTTAGATTTTTGTGAAGCTGAGATTAGCACAAAGTTTTCGTTGGATGTGAGTTTATCCACGATTTCCCGATCTGCCTTATCAATTTTATTTCCAACGCAGATGAACGGTTTACCATTGTTTTCTAATCGGTTTACTTCTCTTAGAATTTCATTTAAAGGTTCTGCTGAAAGATCAAACATATAGATGATCAGTGCTGCAGCTTTCATTTTCTCCTGGGTGCGTTCTACACCAATGGCTTCAATGGTATCCGTGGTTTCACGTAAACCTGCGGTATCTATAAATCTGAAGTTTATGCCCTCAATGTTGATTTCATCTTCAATCACATCGCGAGTAGTACCGGCGATATCGGATACAATGGCACGCTCTTCATTAAGCAAGGCATTGAGTAGGGTGGACTTGCCCGCATTAGGCTTTCCCGCGATCACAGTGGGTACACCGTTTTTAATGACGTTGCCTAAATCAAAGCTCTCAATTAGGGCATTGATCGCCTTTAGCAAATTATTAATGAGCGACTTCAAGTCATCACGATCGGCGAACTCCACATCTTCTTCTCCGAAATCCAACTCCAGTTCGATCATGGAGGCAAAATGAATGAGCTCTTCTCGCAGGACTTTAATCTGCTCTGAAAAGCCACCACGCATCTGGTTCATGGCAGCCTCGTGCGAAGCGGCAGAGTCCGAATTGATGAGGTCTGCTACGGCTTCTGCCTGAGCCAAATCGAACTGCCCATTTAAAAACGCCCGTTGGGTGAATTCTCCGGCCTTGGCTAGTCTTGCACCGTGAGATATCAATACTTTTATGATTTCTTTGAGTACATAAGGAGATCCATGGCAGGAAATTTCAATTACATCTTCCCGGGTGTAAGACCGTGGACCAATAAATATCGAAACCAGCACCTCATCCAGAATTTCGTTCCGTTCGTTTCTAATGGTGCCGAAATGTATAGTATGCGAAGGCACCTTCATCAGGTCTTTCCCTTTAAAAATAGCGTTTACAATGGAAATAGTATCTGGCCCGGAAACTCTGATTATACCAATAGCACCCTGTCCTGTGGGTGTAGCTAGCGCTACAATGGTATCGTTGATAGTATGCATATCCCAAAGATGATCAAGAATTAAGTCGAAAAAAATACAACCGTTTGGTTTTATTTATTATATTTGAAACCGAAAGGTTTCATATTATGCGAAGAGATGTATTTCAAGCCATTGCAGACCCCACTCGAAGGGACATAATTGGCAGACTATCACAGCGCTCATTAAATATTAATGAACTTTCTGATCACTATGATATATCTAGGACTGGGGTTTCAAAGCACCTGAATATTTTGAAAGAATGTGGCCTGGTCACCACGGAGAAACAGGGTAGGGAAAGATTCTGTCATATTCAACTTGAAAAGCTAGCAGAAATAGCTGTTTGGGTTAACCAGTATTGTCTGTTCTGGAATGACCGTCTGGATCAATTGGAAACCTTGTTAAACAACAAAGACTCTTAAAACACAGCATTATGAATAACTACGGTGAATTAATTAATCCGACTACGCTAAAATTTGTCAGGCTTCTACCGGGCCCTATTGAACGTGTTTGGGAATACCTTACCGACGACCACAAGAGAGCTCTTTGGTTTGCCGGTGGCTCCACTGATCTTACACCTGGTGGAGATATGAAACTTGTATTCTCAAACTCACAACTTTCTTCACCTCCGGACCCAACCCCGGAAAAATATAAAGACTATGGAGATGGATACGTTTCTCAGGCTAAAATATTGAGATGTGAGGCTCCACGACTTTTAAAAATTAGTTGGGAAGGAGTGGTAACCTTTGAACTTGAGGAGATAGAGAATAAGGTGAAGCTAACACTCATACACGAAAAACTTCAAGATGACAATGAGACCCGAGTAGGCACACTTGCAGGCTGGCATACGCATTTAGATATATTATTTGATAAGCTGAATGACAAGGCACCGGAAGGGTTTTGGTCTGTTCACATGCCACTCGAAGACGAATACAGGCTGCGAATAACCTAACGTTGTTTATTAAATTTGTGCTGAGGGCGATTTGTGAGGCACGGAATTCAACGGCCGTGCGCTACGCTTCAAGTACTAAGATTTGCCAAAAACCGTGATTCTAACTATCTTGTGCTTGATTTTTTAAACTAAGGCAAAGTGATGCGCACGCTTATTTTTTTAGCCTTGCTTGTAACTTCACCCTATGTTCAGGCTCAGGAAGATCCTGTGAAGCTCTCTTTAGAGTATATGGAACAGGCTGATCAGATCTATGCTCAGCAAAAAGAGGCCATTGAAATTGCAAAAGAGCTTTACGTTCAGGCTGCCACATTAGATACTACAAATATTAAGGCCAACTGGATGGCCGGTAAACTTTACCTGGAAACGATCAATAAAGACCAGGCGGTGGAGTATCTCCTTCGGGTAAAAAGGTTGAAACCGAGCTACCGTTTCGATATTGACTATCAAATAGGAAGGGCATATCACTACGGACTTGATTTTGATCTTGCGGAGGCGCACTACGAACGCTATCAGAATAAAATACTCAAGAGCCCCAGGTACCGTGGGCGTGACCGTATTCCACCGAGTACTGTGAAAAGAAGGCTTCTGGAATGCAAAAATGGAAGGGATATCATTACCCGCCCGGCACGGTATTCTATTGAAGCGCTCAGTGATAATATTAATTCGCCCTGGCCGGATTATGCGCCTGTCTTAAATAAGAAGGGCGACGTGATGATCTTTACTTCCAGACGGCAGGATGGCAATACTTCTCCTGATGTTGATCAAGACAACTTTTATTTTGAAGATGTATTCATATCCCGGAAGTCGAATGGAAAGTGGGAGCCGGCCAAGAACATCGGAGAACCGATCAATACGCGATACCATGACTCGAATATTGCACTATCGGCCGATGGCGGTAGGCTTTATCTATATAAAGATGAGGGGAATGGAGATATCTATTATTCGGACTATGACGGTGCTAATTGGACTAAGCCTAAGTTTCTGACGAATCGAATCAATTCCTCGGCGTACAGTGAGAACTCGGCTACAGAAACGTCTACAAGTGACGTGATCTTTTATACCAGTAATCGTCCCGGTGGAGAGGGGGGGATAGATATTTATATGTGCATAAAAGATGACAAAGGAAATTGGTATAAGTCTAAAAGCCTGGGATCTGTAATCAATACAAAATTTGACGAGGATAGTCCGTTTCTTGCGTATGACGGTAAAACGCTGTATTTCAGTAGTACAGGACATAAAGGGTACGGTGGGTACGATATTTTCAGATCGGTGTATGACAGTCTGAAAGGAGAGTGGTCACCACCTGAGAATTTGGGTTATCCGGTCAATACCCCCGATAACGAGATCTCGTTCAATGCATCCCCTGATCAGCGAATAGGATACTATGCATCCGTGCGAGAAGGGGGAATTGGCTTTGAAGATATATTTATGGTCCGGTACCATGGCGATAAGACGCATAAAAGTAAAGAACAAATTGCATTGGCTGAAAAGCTTACGCGTGACAAGATCATCACCGAGGAAAAAGGGGAGGAAAAGAGAGAATTTGAAGATTATGAACTTAGAATAATCGATCATACTCACCAGATTTTTTTTAATACGGATCAGAGTTCCATTAAAGATGTTCATCAAGCTGAATTAGATAGTATCGTTCAACTCTTAAATAAATACGATATACTTAGTATCGATATTGCAGGTTACGCCAGTAAAGATGGTAACCCCAGGTATAACTTACAGCTTTCACAGAAACGTGCACTCATTGTTCTTGACTATTTTAAAAGTAAGGGATTGGGTGAAGACAGAATTATAGCCCAGGGTTATGGCTCGGTAAAGGATGAGGAAGGTGATCCTGAGCAACATCGTCGCGCCGATGTCGCCATTGTGGTTGAAGAGGATGAATAGAGTGTTGATTCTACTCTTCTTTCTTCCGCTCGGTTGCCACTATGAAAGATCCACCGAAGCTAATCCTGCCACCCCAAGTACTGACGCCCCCTACCTCGTCGTACTGGGAATCACTCAGGATGCCGGGTATCCACAGGCCGGTTGCTATAAGCCACATTGCTTAAGAGCCTGGAATGACCCCTCCTTAAGACGAGGGGCTACTTCCCTGGCACTTATTGACCCTTTATTAAAGAAAAAGTGGTTGTTTGAGGCCACACCCGACATCAAGGACCAGCTTTACAGATTAGAGCAATACGCCCCCGACAGTATTTACGAACTTGCTGGTGTATTCCTGACCCATGGCCATATGGGACATTACACAGGACTAATGCATTTGGGACGAGAAGCCATGAATGCGAAGGATATCAAAGTGCATGCTATGCCTAGAATGCGTGAATTCCTGAATTCAAACGGTCCTTGGGATCAGTTAGTGAAACTTCAAAATATCATTTTAGAGCCAATCAGTGATAGTACTTTGGTTTCACTCTCACCAAGAATCGAGATAATACCATTTGAAGTACCACATCGCGACGAATACACGGAAACAGTGGGTTATCAGATCGTAACAGATCGTAAAAAAGTGATTTTCATTCCTGATATAGATAAGTGGGGGAGATGGTCACAGGACATTGTAGAGGTGATTAGAAAGAATGATTTTGCGTTTTTAGATGCGACTTTTTTTGATCAAACTGAACTACCAGGCCGGGATATGAGTAAGATTCCACATCCTTTTGTAATTGAGTCTATAGAGCTTTTTTCACAGTTAGCTGACCCTCAAAGATCAAAGATATATTTCATACACTTCAATCACTCGAACTCATTGCTTGATACCGGCAGTGAACAGTACAAGTCGGTAATAAATGCGGGTTATAAGGTATCGGATGAAGGATTGGTGATTAAGTTGTAGGATTTAATTGTTTTCGAAGTTTTTTGGTTATCAAACCCTCCTGCGGTGAAAAGAGAAATGCCAATCCAAAGAATACACCCGCCATGCTTGCCATGGCCCCCGCAATTGAGCCATCCAGAGCTGCCGCAAGATAGTAGCCGGTAACCGCGATCAAAACGCCAAGACATGAGGCTATGATCATCATTTTCTTCAAGTTTTCCGTGAGCAAATAGGCCGTTGCCGGCGGAGCTATCAGTAGAGCAACTACTAAAATAGCCCCTACGGCTTCAAAAGAAGCCACCGTGGTAAGCGAGACAGCTCCCATTAAAAGATAATGCCAGAGCCCCGTTGAAATGCCGATAGCTGCCGCAAATGACGGGTCAAAGGTGGTTAGAAAAAGCCCCTTATACCCTACCGTTATAAAAACGAGTATGATGACCAATACTATACCCGCGATGTAAACGACCCGCGGCCCCATGATGGTACCGTTATCGGTTATCCAAAGATCTATTGGCACATAGGCGATCTCACCATAGAGAACACAATCCTGGTCAAGGTCTACCTGACCTGCATATGCGGATATAAGGATCACTCCAATGGCAAACAGCCAGGTGAAGGTGACACCAATTGAAGCATCTGTCTGAAGCTTCCCTTTCTTATGAAAAAATTCGATGAGAAATGTGGTAGCCATACCGATGACTCCGGCCCCAATAAGCATAGTTAGGGAATCACGGGAGCCTGAAAATAGGAAGGCGATCACAATTCCGGGCAGAACAGCATGTGAGATGGCATCTCCAATCATGGCCATTTTACGAAGGATGAGGTAACACCCTAATAGTCCGCATGAAATAGCGACTAAAGAACCAGCGAGTATAATTTGTAGGGATTGCATAGAGCCGGGGGCAAAGAGCTTAGAGCTTAGAAATAAGGGTTTTTCTGAAATTCGTTATTTTTCTACTGAGTAGGTCAAGTTTATTGGTTTGTTCTATGTGAACTTCAGAATCTATGTATTTCCTGCGCTCGAAAATTGTTAAGATGTTGACAACCTCGAAAACCGAGCGTCTTGACATGTTTAAGAAATTAGCAAAGTCCTTATTCGAAAATGAGCCTGAGCCCTCAGAAATGTTGTTAGAGATACTCATTACAGCTCCTCGAAGTTGTTCGGCAAATTTAAATTTCTTTTTTGCTTCAACAGCATTAGCTATGTCAAGTAGAGTATAAGTGAGTTCGATTGCTTCCTGCCATATCTGTAATTCCTGGAATCTAAATGTTGCCATAGTAATCTGTTTTTTTTATTTCAGTATTTAACTCTTCGCTCTGAGCCCTAAGCTCCAGGCTACCTGTAAGGAATCACCGATTTATGAGGATCCACTGAAGGGTAATCAAGGAGTTTCTCTAATCTTGACTCTAACTCTGGCGTTAGTATATGCTCAATGGTATCCGCGTCGTCATGTACATGGTCAGGGGCTATTTTTAGATATTCAGTGAGATACAGCTCCCATAATCTGTGCAGTTTTACGATACGCTGCCCTTTTTCTTTTCCTTCCAAAGTGAGTCGCCAACCTTCACCACCGTTACTTAGGAAACCTTCATTTTTTAATCTTTTTAAACCGCTTTCTAAATTTTTCCGATCGAATTTTCGCTTAAGTAAAATGCCGTCAACCGTTCGTGATTCGTAAAAATCCTTTTCCTCTTCACTAAGCTGATATAGGGTTTTTAAAATGTTCTCATCGTTTATATGTTTTTTTATTCTCAATTGGTTTCTTAATCTATAAAGGATCCCTTTTCCGGGTGCCAGAAAAAAGGAGATAAATGCGATGCTGGAAATAACTACTACGATCCATGGTCCGGTTGGCATGGATGGGGCAATGTAGGAAATGTAAGCACCCAATAAACCACTTATTGATCCAAATAAAGCGGCCAAGACAATCATTACCTTAATCTTATCGGTCCAGAATCTCGCTGCCGCCGCCGGTGTAATAAGCATAGCCGCCATGAGGACCACTCCCACGGCTTGAATACCGATGACTACGGCAAGTACTGTCAAAGTAGTTAGTACTAATTCGATACGTCTTACCGGAAGACCCATGGATTGAGCAAAGTCCTCATCAAATGCCAGTAATGAGAACTCTTTGAATAACAACCATACGGCTGCAAATAGCAACAAGGCAACGATACCGAAAACGATAAGATCCTGACCCACAAGTGAGGCCGCTTTTCCAAAAAGAAAGGAATCCAGACCAGTTTGCGCCGCTGCTCCTGATTTTTGAATGATGGTTAATATAAAAATACCTATGCCAAAAAAAATGGACAGAATGAGTCCAATGGCAGTATCTTCCTTGATTTTAGATTTTCCTGAAATAATGTCGATGAGGATTAGTGAAAGCCAACCTGTAATAAAGGCACCAATTATTAACACTAATGGATTTTTTTCTCCTGTCAATATAAAAGATAGACAGACGCCTGGAAGTACCGCATGTGCTACAGCGTCACCTACCAATGCTTTTTTCTTCAAAAAAGTAAAACAGCCAACAACCGAAGAACTGGAGGTGAGTAAAACGGAGCCGATCACAACATATCGTACGTTGGGATCAGAAAATGAAAAGAACTCCAAAAAAGTATCCATGGTCAAGCTCTCTTGGCAGGGTTTCCTTCCCGATTGGGGAAGCGTTTTTGCTTCATTAAATTTCCTACATCACTAAGCAGAGTGAGTTTACCTCCGTAAGTCTCCTGCAATAAATCCTGGTTAAAGACCTCCTCAATGGCTCCATAAGCCACTAAGCGCATGTTTAAGAGAATAACCCAGTCGAAATATTCTCGTACGGACTGTAAATCGTGATGAACCACTACTACTGTGTTCCCGCGTTCAGTCATTTCCCTGAGGATGTCTATAATGGTTTTTTCTGTGGCTGCATCTACCCCAGCAAAGGGTTCGTCCATGAAGTATATATCTGCTTGTTGTGCTAAAGCCCGTGCCAGGAATACACGCTGTTGCTGACCTCCTGAGAGTTGCGAGATTTGACGATTGAAATAGGCTTCCATTCCTACCTTTCGCAAACAATCAAAGGCTACTTCCTTATCAGCTTTTCTAGGTCTTTTGAAAAGACCAAGTTTCCTATACCTGCCCATTAGCACCACATCAAGGACGGAAGCTGGGAAATCCCAATCAACTGATTCGCGTTGTGGGACATAGCTGACCCGGGAACGTACTTCGTCTAAATTTTGATTAAATAGCTGTATATAGCCACTACTATTGGGTACCAAACCCATAACTGACTTTATTAATGTGGACTTACCGGCACCATTTGGACCTATTATCCCAATGAGCTTTCCCTTTGGTAGAATTAAATCAACACCCCATAGTACGGGTTTTCGGTCGTAAGAGACCGTAAGGTCATGAATCTCTAATGCAATTTCTTGAGAGGTTTCCATTATTTCAAAGCTTTTACAATAGTCAAAACATTAGAACGAACCATGCCCAAGTATGTACCTTCAAGGCTATTTTCAGCACCCATTGCGTCAGAAAACAAACTTCCTCCTATGGAAATGTTAAATCCCTTTTGCTTACAGCCTTGAACCACCGCATTTATGGCTTTCTCAGAAACTGAAGTTTCAATGAAAACGGCATTAATTTCCTTTTCAACTATGTAATCTACAAGATCCGCTACATCTCTTAAACCATATTCCGAAAGAGTAGATATGCCTTGTAGCCCCTTTACTTCTAAACCATAGGCTTCTCCAAAGTAGCCAAATGCGTCATGTGCAGTAATAAGGACGCGCTTCTTCTCAGGTATTTCTGTGATTTTTTTGATGATCCAACTATCCAGAGTATCTAATTTGCGACTATAATCATTTAGGTTTCTGTTGAAGTAGTGGTTTGCGCTGGGGCGACTTTTACCAAGTTCCATCGCCGTATATTCTATTGCTTTTCTCCACATTTTTACATCAAACCAAATGTGAGGATCATAACTAGTGTATTCAGGAGTGGTTCTTAATTCAGTTTTTTCTAACCCATCAGCTATCGCGATTACCGATTTAACACGAGAGAGTTTTTCGAGGACTTCACCCATTTTTCCTTCAAGGTGAAGTCCATTATAAATAATAATATCTGCGTCGGTTAGCTTTTCAAGGTCACCTTGAGTGGCTTTATAGAGATGCGGGTCCACACCAGAACCCATGAGCGCTATTACTTCCGCTGAGTCGCCAACAATGTTCTTTACGGCATCAGCTATCATACCCGTAGTGGTTACAATAGAAAGTTTGGTATTCGTCTCATTTTGATCCTCGAGTGAGCAACCAAATAAAACGACAAGAAGTATGAAAATTAGTCGGTAAGCCATATGTTCTCCGATACCTGTTTTGAGATGAAAACAGTCTTTCTGTTATCAATCTGAATCTCCATTGAACCATCAAATTCTACCTTGTCTATTAACTTGATTTTAGCCCCGATATAAATACCGATTTTATCAAGATATTGAAGAAACTCAGGGCTGTCATCCTGAACGGTGACTACTATACCTGACTGCTCAATTCCGAGTTCAAAGAGAGGGGATTTTGGTTTCTCATTGAACTCCCCGTTTTCATCAGGAATAGGATCGCCATGGGGGTCAAATTTTGGATGTCCCAACAGTTCATCTAAACGCTTAATGAGTAGAGGTGATTTGATATGTTCAAGCTGTTCTGCGACCTCATGAACTTCATCCCAATTGAACTTTAATTTGGCTACAAGAAAAGTTTCCCAAAGCCTGTGTTTTCGAATAACCTGGAGGGCAGCAGTCTTACCTTCAGCAGAAACCAGGACACCTTTGTACTTTTGATAGGAGAGGACACCTTTCGAGGAAAGTCGCTTTATCATATCTGTGACAGAAGCGGCCTTGGTGTTAAGCTCATCGGCAATAGCGTTAGTGGAAACACTCTCTCCAGACTGCTCCGCTAGGTGATATATTACCTTCAAATAGTTTTCTTCAGCGAAACTTAACATTACGGTCATATTTGGACAAATATAATTTTTTTAGATAAGTCTAAAAATAATTTTAACACAAATCTAATATACGTATTAAATATGGATTAGGTTCGAATAGGAGCATTTTTGAACACCGACACGATTTGAATTAATAACAAATATTATCTCTTTATGAGCAGCTGATCACCCATAAAACTGAACTTTAGCGGCTAAACGTTAATATTTTAACCGCAAAATTTAAACTAATAGTAGATGTATATTATTTTAAATATCCG
>JBCCOE010000063.1:0-26281 GCA_039025475.1 Bacteroidota bacterium
AATATTGACTTTGTTCAACCGGAACAACTTACTGCTTACGAAATAGGATATAAAGGCCTTTTTGGAAATAAGTTAATGATTGACATTAATTATTATCACAATATCTACAAAGACTTTATATCCTATTTCGTAAGCAGTAAGTTGTTCCGGTTGAACAAAGTCAATATTAGTTACCTCTAGTAAGGATTCGTCAGTTGACCCTGCAGCTACATAATTTTGAAATGATTCTTCTGTGTATGCGCCTCCATTATGAATTCCATAGCGCTCAGCATTGCCTTCAGCACTACCTAGTAATATCGTGGTTGTTGGAAAATAGATGAACTGAGCTTGTGTTTGGGGGTTTCTAAAACCCGTTTGATAAGATGCTCTAATGTTGTGATTTGGAACAACTTCATAAACCGCTGAGATTCGTGGAGTTGATTGCCCATCAAAGTTTTCATTTTTATCGTATCTGATTGATGCCTGAATTCTTAGTTTATCCTCAATAAATGCTTTTTTAATTTGAGTATAAAAACCAAATTCGTCAATAACAATATTTTCATTTTCACCTCCTTCAGGACTTTCGTTAAAAATCGTACCATCAGAGAACAGGTCGTATCTTCTGAAATTACCACCTACTTGTATTTCGGCGAAATCAATAATATCTGAGAAATTATAATTAAACTCACCGTGATAGAGTTTAGAGTCAGCAACAAGTCTTGCGCCAAGTACTCCATTTTCGTCTACAGATTGGAATTTATTGTTTCTAACAGTATTAATAATAGAATTTACATCGGCATTGGCTAAAGGAGCGTCTGCCGCCGCTCTGGCCGCGGCATGTGCGGCTTGAATATTACCGGCAGGCACACCAGGAATATAACCCTGAAGTGCCAGCGCATAAGCTTGGCCGTACGCAGGTGCCCATTCAGATTCTGTTAACGAAATCGCCTCACTTGTAAAACCACCCAAAGCATTGACTACGTAAGAATCACCTGCATCTTCAGTGGTCATGTAGGCCCTGACAAAATAGTTGTCTGATTTAACTTCTGCCTTAAAAAATTGCTGATTAAAATCACGCAATGCGTATTTTTCCTGACCTATGTAAATGGAATTACCGCCACCAAAACGATAACTTAAGGAAGCTTCCGTTTGATCGTTTATTCTATAGTGAACGGCTGCATCGTATTTTAGACTTGATGCATCAAGATCATCAATTAACTGTTCTTCCGTAAAACCCGTTCTCCTTAAATCGAGTGTGCCGAATGTGCCACCTAAAGGAACTGGAATATTAGTTTCATCACCATATAAGTTTATTCCATCGAAATTTGGCGATTGGGGCACAACGACTCCTTCAGCAGTAGTGTACGCACCGAATCGATCAGTAGCGCTTACCCTGTCTGTAGTGTAGTCATTTGCCAACCAGTCGGTTGCTTCCATTACAGAAAGGTTCACTTTGAAAGCCCACTTATTATTGAAGGCCTTCGCATATCGCAAACTGAAATTATACATTGGATTGGTCTCATCTTGTGCATCTGAAGACGTTGCACCGATTTTTGCCTGTGCACTTAACCCTTGATATTCAAAAGGACTTTTGCTATTCATTAACAAAATACCGTTAAAAGCATTTGGTCCGTAGAGCGCGGATGCGGCACCTGGGACGAGTTCAAGGCTTTCAGCATCCAGTTCAGAAAAACCTGTTAAATTTCCTGTCGGAAAGTTTAATAATGGAGCCGAATTATCCATCCCATCAATTAACTGTACAAATCTTTCGTTGGCTATGGCGCCAAAACCTCTTGTGTTAATAGTAGTGAAATTTAAGCTCCCCTGGCTTATATGAACACCCTTAAGGTTAGCTATTCCATCATAAAAATCTGGTGACGCCGTCTGTTGAATCGATAGAATGTCCATTTTTTCAACAGTAACAGGTGATTCCAAAATGCTTTCTTCAACTCTGGAAGCGGATACCACAATTTCCTGGCCTAATAAAGACTGCTCCTTCATGTAAATTTCAAGACTGCTAGTGGTAGCGTTGGATATTTCAATTTCCTGGGTCTCAAACCCGATGAATGAAAATACCAAGGTAAGCGGAGGTGCCTGATCAACGTTAAGCTGAAAGTTTCCATCAGGATCGGAAATGGTACCTACTACTTTACCTTTCACGATAATGTTAACACCTGCCAATGGATCATTGTAGGCCTCATCTATGACCTTTCCTGAGATAGTAGTGCCCTGGGCTAAGCTGAACCCAAAAGAACAACATAGTCCCAAAAATGCCATGGTGACTTTAGTAAAGATCTTCTTCATAAATGTGCTTTTAGTTTTCGATGATTAAGGTTTGTTCAATGTATTAAAGCACTTAACGTGCTAAATTTCCACAATGTACAAGATTTTTCTCTGATTTAGTAGGCATGCATACGTTTTTGTTGAAACATTTTCGAAAACGGTTGCATAATCATTTTACAGGTTCTAGCCCTGTTTTGCTTCTTTCTTCAGGTGCTCAACCATCTTCTCGCACAGATTGTTTATTTCCGTAGACATGAATTCGTCACCCGTACTGGTAAGAAGGCTTTGAGCCATGCCTCCCAGACAGTCTACGTAAAACCTTTTCATCTCATCGACAGGCATCTCTTTTGTCCACAGGTCCATTCGCATCGTGTTTTTTTGAGCGTCATCCCAGAGTGAGACACTAATGGCTTTGGTGTCAGAGGGTCCGTCATCTGGCTTTTCAGTAGCCTCCCAGGTTATGGATTCGGGAATGTTTGCTTCATCTAACGAAATGCTGAAGTTTATTTTTGATTTTCTCATAGTGTATTTTTAATAAAATTGAGGTGCAACATTATCTCATAGAACTACAATTGCTTATCGGAACAAGAGTGCTTACCGAAATTTTTTAGCTTGTTTAACAAAGAAATTCATCGACTCAGGGTTTTTCAAGGCACCCTTATTCATGGCCTTTTCCAATGGCTTTCCCATAAATATTTTCTTTACAGGGGTCTCAGTTTTCTTACCGCTAATGGTGTAAGGTATATCAGGTGCGCTAATGAGCTCGTCAGGTACATGCCTTGGACTATAGTCATTTCTAATAGTGGAGTTTATTTTACTCACTAAAGCTTGAGTAAGCCTTTGGCCTTCTTTTAGTTTTACGAATAAGGGCATATAGAATTCACCGGTATTACTTTCAACACAAATGATCAGACTGTCTTCTACTTCATCTATTTTATCGACCGCTCTGTAGATTTCACTGGTGCCAATCCTAACGCCACCTCGGTTCAATGTGGCATCGGATCGACCAAATATTTTTATTCCACCACGCTTAGTAATTTGTATCCAGTCACCATGTCGCCAGATATCCTTAAACATGTCAAAGTAGCTTGATCTATACTTGGAAAAGTCAGTATCGTTCCAGAAGTAGATGGGCATAGACGGCATAGGCCGGGTGATTACCATTTCACCAACTTCATTTTCTACTGAACTACCAACTTCGTTAAAGGCTTGTAAGTCACACCCTAAAGCACGACATTGTATTTCTCCACTGACCACAGATTGAAGCGGATTACCGCCAACAAAAGCGCTGCAAACATCCGTGCCCCCACTAATAGAGGTGAGCCAGATATCTTTATTGATAGTTTCGTAGATCCAATCAAAACCTTCTGGCGGTAGGGGCGAACCCGTAGATCCAATAGAAACTAAATTGGTTAGATCGTGCTTCTTTTTTGGTACTAAATTGGCTTTTAAACCGGCTACTATGTACCCTGCACTCGTACCCAAGTGCGTTATTTTTGCTTGGTCAGCAAGCTCCCAAAGACCATCGATTTCGGGCCATGCCGGGCTACCGTCATACATTACAAGTGTGGCGCCTAGTAACAACGAACTCTGAATATAATTCCACATCATCCAGCCTGTCGTAGTATACCAAAAACAACGATCGCCTTTTTTTATATTGTTATGGAATGAAAGGTATTTGTAATGTTCCAACAGGATACCCCCTTGACTATGCGTTATGGCTTTGGGCTTTCCAGTGGTGCCTGATGAATACAATATCCAAATTGGGTCATTGAAATTAACCCTTTCAAATTCTAGTTCATTTGGGTACTGCACTATCACATCTTCCCAGCTGTCAAAATTAGATTTGATCTCGGAATGACCATTATTGATCATAAGAACGGTCTCTGCTGTTGGAAGCGATTTGATTACTTCTTCTACCGTTTCTGTTTTGTCAAAATATTTACCCCCATAGTGGTAACCATTTACAGCAACCACTGCTTTGGGTTCAATCTGACTAAATCGATCTATGATCGAACTAACTCCAAAATCAGGTGAGCAACTAGACCATACTGCTCCCAATGAATTGACGGCTAGAAAACTAATTACGGACTCTGGTGTATTGGTTAAGTAACCAACAACACGATCCCCTTTTTTTACTCCCGCGTTGACTTTTAAATATTCCCTAACAGCACTGACCTGTTTTCTTAGCTCAGCCCAACTTAACTCACAAAGTTCAGAGCGCTCTGTTTTGTAGATAATGGCAGGATAAGTCTTATTTTCATTTTTAAATATATGCTCCGAATAGCTCAAATGGACATCAGGGAACCATTTAAAATGAGGCATCTGAGAACCTGATAATACCCTCTTAGTGTCACCTGAGAATTCTATATTAAAATATTCTAGTATGCTAAGCCAAAATGACTCCAGTTCCTTGACAGACCATTCCCTCAGCTGTTCATAATTTGTTAATTCTAACTGATTCGATTTTTCCAGCCAGCCTATATAATTGGATAAGTTAGACTTATTCTTAAAATCGTCAGTCGGTGTCCAGAGTACTTTTTCTTCCAAGTTTTTCAGGCTAAGAGGTTTAGTGCTTGTTCCCTATCCTTCGTCAGTTGCTTTTTTAGTTCATCAACATCTGAAAATCGAAGTTCTTGCCGTATCATATTGTGAAAATAAACGGTAATGGATTCTCCATAAATGTCATTTTCAAAATCAAATATATGAACTTCAATGGTCTTGGATTTACCACCTACTGTTGGCCGGTAACCAATGTTCAACATCCCCTTCATCAAAGTTGATCCCACTGCTACATACACAGCATAGGCTCCATCCTTGGGAATAAGTTTATACTGAGAATCAATTTCAATATTAGCAGTGGGGTAACCAAGCATACGGCCAATCTTGTCACCAGTGATAACTCGCCCTCTTAGACTGTAAGGTTTACCTAATAATTCGTTTCCGGTCGCTACATCACCGGTTAATAGCGCTTGTCTTATTTTAGAAGAACTTACGCCAACATGGTCTATCTCATGTTTAGGGATTTCTTCAACATTGAATCCATAGGTCTTTTCATTTTCTTTCAAGTGTTCGAAACTACCCTCTCTATTTCTTCCAAATCTATGATTATAACCAATTACCAGTTTTTTGGTGCCTATAGTCTTAACTAATATGGTTTGAATAAACTCTTCAGAGGTTAGTTTTGAAAACTCTTTAGTGAAAGGAATTCGTACTAAATGATCTATTCCCTGATCTCTCAATAGGTCGGCTTTTTCTTCAAAGGTATTTAACAGTCGAAGTTCATTTTGATTGGGATAAAGCACAAGTCTCGGGTGGGGCCAGAATGTAATTAGGACTGTTTCACCATCATTTATTTTCGCCATTTCATGTAAGCGCCCCAATATTTTTTGATGTCCCAGATGAACACCATCAAAAGTACCGCTCGTAACCACCGCATGTGGAAGAGCTTTGAAGTCTTCAATACCGTGATAAATTTTCATCTGCAATAATGTTCTCTAAGGTTTCCGCTTCATCTACGTGGTAAGGACCAATTCTTTCACGCCTAAGTTGAATAAGATGGGCACCAACATCTAAATGTTCACCAAAGTCACGTGCGATACTTCTTATATACGTTCCCTTAGAACAGATTATTCTAAAATGAACTTTAGGTAAATCAATGGTTTCGACGTTAAAGGTCTTGATCAGTACACGCCTTGGTTTCAGCTCTATTGATTCTCCTTTGCGAGCACTCTTATAAGCTCTTTTCCCATCTACCTTGACGGCAGAATATGCTGGTGGTATTTGAGATATTTCGCCAGTTAACTTATCGACGGCTTCATTTATTTCGCTTAGGCTGACATGTGAAAAGTCTACATTACTGTCAATCTTTGTTTCAAGATCGAAGGAAGGCGTGGTTTGGCCAATTCTCATGATTCCAGTATATTCTTTCTCCATGCCCTGATAGCTTTCAATTTCTTTTGTTTTCCTACCTGAACAAAGGATTAATAGTCCGGTGGCTAATGGGTCGAGTGTACCGGCATGACCTATTTTTTTAATTTTCAGACACCCTCGCAATTTCTTAACTACGTCAAATGACGTCCAATTTAAAGGCTTATCAATAAACCAGACTTTACCGGGATCTACAGGGGGGGCATTTGGATCCATTTAAAAAGAAATTAATAGTATTACAGAAGCGCTGACAGTGAAGCAATAAAAAGCGAAATAGAGGAGTTTCCCTTTTTTCACAAGATTTATCATCCATTGGCAGGCCAGTAACCCAGATACAAAGGCTGATAAAAAGCCTATAATGAGGGGCGCCATAGAAATTCTATCTGCTAAAGCAGGAGTATTAAGAAATTGGATGCCCTTTAATAGCATTGCACCTAAAATAGGAGGAAGGACCATTAAAAAGGAAAAGCGTGCTGCTTGTGTTTTTTCTACGCCTAAAAATAGTGCTGTAGCTATTGTAGCACCAGATCTCGATATACCTGGCAAAACAGCTGCAGCTTGTGATATTCCTATGATAAAGGAGCCTGAATAGGAAATAGGGTTTTCCTTCGGCGGGCTGAAGTAAGTGATTAACAACAATACACCGGTTACGGATAGCATAGCTGCAACTAATACTATTTGACCTGTGAACAAGGCTGTAATGGCATCCTCAAAAAACAGCCCAACAATGGCTACGGGGATCATGCTTATCAAAATTTGTAGCAAGAATCGTGTAGAATCGTTCCACTCGAGTAACAAAGAATCCTTTAGCAGTTCGATGATATAATTTCTAAATACAATTACAGTGCTAAGTGCCGTTGCGCCATGTACCACAATAGAGAAAAGGAGATTATCAGAATTTTCAACGTTTAAAAAATGCGCACCCAGTTCTATATGTCCACTGCTACTCACTGGTAGAAATTCCGTTAGTCCTTGAATGAGTCCAAGAATTAACGCCTCAAAAATAGTCATCTATTGTTTTGGATTGTGCAGGATCGCAAATAGTTGAATGATAAAGCCACTCATTACGATAATCGGGCCAAGTGTTAATCCCAAAAAACCGAATCCAAAAGGCTCAGGGTCAACGCTCATTATTATGAAACCCAGCACAAGAACACTCAGCCCGGTTAACATCAATATATAGTTCTTTCTCCCGAAAGGAAGCTTATTGTTCTTTTCCATTCTAGTATAGTTCGTCTAAAGACAACCTTAAGTATTTTTTAATTGCTCTATACGTGCTCCCAAATCCAATAGCCACACCCAAAAGCAATAGAATTCCAAATAGTAGCACCAAGGCTGCATTGGATTGCAAGTTAGCTAAATCTTCAATCTCCCGCTGAGCAAATTTCATTAATCCCAGAATGACCGCCGATGCAAGACTACCTGCAAGTAAACCATGCCAAATTGAACGCAACAAAAACGGCTTTTGTATAAAGGCGGCTTTGGCACCAACCAATTGCATACTTCGTATGAGAAAACGTTGAGAAAAGAGTGCAAGTTTGATCGTATTGTTTATCAGTAAAATAACAATCAATATTAGGACCATCGCAAACCCTAACAAACCCATACTGATCGTTGCTAAATTATTATTTATTGATTCCACGAGATTTTCAACATAAACGACTTCGAATACTCCTGAGATTTTTTCAATCTCTTTTTTTATACCTCGAAGTTGTTCTGGCTCTTGACTTTCGTCAGCAATATTAATTATGTAGGCATCCCTTAACGGATTATCACCTAAAAATTCAGTAAAATCCTCTCCGGTATCTTCAATAAATTTTTCTGCAGCTTGTTCTTTTGATATAAAACGAATTTTGAGGTCATCCCCATCTTTAGCCACATAGTTTTGAGCGGATAGCGTTTTTTGAACTTGGATCCTTTGATTATCGCTTAGTCCTTTTTTTAAGTAAACCTGAACTTCAATATTCTCTTTGATAATTGAAGTCAGCTTATTGGTATAGATGAAAAGCAGTCCAAAAATTCCAATAACGGTTAAGGATAGGAAGATGCTGAATACAACGCTGAAATAAGGATAGCTACCAAGTTTCTTTTTTGTTCTTTGCTTTGGTTCCACTTAAATATCTATATGTTCATCAAATTTATGACTTAGTCTGGCAAAAAGAAAGCCCATGCTTGAAAGGCGGTTAACAAACATGGGCTTGGTTCAATTACGGAAAATCTTTTAGCTACCAGACCTAGCTTTTTCGAGCTTTGATACTAAGGTTTTGTTCTTTACTGTTTTGAGTTCCATAATTCTGTCATAATCGTCATTCAGATCATAGAATTTACCCTTATAGAAAAGAAATAGTGCCCTTTCATTATTGGTATTGAACTCAAGTATTTCGTAGAGATCGCTACTAAAATCACCATATAAGAACAATCTTCCGTTCTTGAATTGATAATGAAACGTAAATTTCTTTTTAGTATTATCTACACTGACATCAATTGATGATATTTCTTCGGCTTCTCCGGCGACGGCTGTGCTTCCGGGTGCTAAAAGACTATCTGAAGCATTGGTATCACCACTAAAATCCGTTAAAAGTTCAGGCTTATTGATTTGCGGTTCTGAAGCATTGGTTTGTAAATTTTGAGAGGAACTCGGCTCAATTTTCTCAGAACTAGTTACGTTACCCTCTCCATCCTCTCCAGTTTCATTGGGTGCCCGTTTCTTTTCAATCCTAGAATTTTGCCCATCAAAAATAATAAGTTCTTCAGGGTTCTCGGCTTCTTTGGCGACAGGTATAAATTCTCCGGATTTAGACGGTTGATTGAAATAATAGATACCCCAACCGACGGCTCCGATCATCAATAACCCTGCTGCTACTTTCCCTAATGTAACACTTTCTGCTACACCACCAGTGATAATCACTTTATCAAGCATGGCCTTCAACTCCAATTTACGCACCTCTGCTATGCCAGAAACTACCTTCTTTTGAAATTCAAACTCGCCCTGTAGTTTCGGGTCTGATGCCATCTGCTCCTCAAATGCACTTTTCTGCGAAGAGTCCATTTCATCCCTTAAGTACGCATCTATTAATTCTAACTTATCCATAAGTGTTTAATCCAAAAAGTCTTGCTCAGAGTACTGAGCTTTTACTAATTCATCCAACTTTTTTTTGCACTTGTATTTTTTTGTTTTAGCTGTGTTCGTATTTGCAAAGCCCAAGTGATCAGCAATGTCTTGCATTGACAAACCATCGAAATAGTAATACATCAAAATACGTCTACATGTTTCACCAAGTTGATGAATACATTCATTAATTATCTTGGCTCTTTCCACTTTATCATGATCTGCATACTCGACCGAATCTTTTTCTTCGTTAGATAATCTCCTCTTTCGATCAAGCTCTTTTCGCCACAGATTTTGACAAATACTGTAGATATATGTACTAATTTTCGATGTTAGAACGAGTTTTCCACTCACAGCCTTTTGCCAAAAAACAACTAATGCCTCTTGATAGATGTCTTTAGCTTCTTGCTCCGAACCGCTATTGGATATGACCATTTTAGTCATCATCCGGTAGTATTTCTTATACAAGTACTCGAGTGTCTTTTCGTCACCATTACAGATTTTTTCGAAAATCTCGTTATCCTTCATCGAGCTCTTTGTTTTATACAACAGATTATTAGCTGGTAACCAATATGTCTTAGAGAATTACAAATTATCGGTTGAAACACCTATTTCAGTGTTATTTGGTAAAATGAATGGGTTAACGGGCCCTTATCCAAGTTTGGGTCCGGTAAAAAAATCCCCAATAACCTCGGATTTTTAACTTTTCATTTTCCAGCCAAATTTTACATTTAAAAATCTTTCCCTCATCTGGCTTAAGAACAGTACCCCCGGTATATTCATTTCCGTCTTTTTTTAAGTTTTTAATAATTTCCATCCCAATTATTTTTTGTTTAAACCTTGGGTCATCTTCCGGGCACAGATTGCATAGCGGATCAGGATCTTCATCACCATTGGGGAAAAGTTTAACTATTTTACCGTAAATTTTCCCGCCTTTTTCGTAAATCTCAACCACCGATTTTGTGTCTCCCGTTTCGTCATCGATAGTATTCCATTTACCCAGAACAGAATCTTGACCGTAACCAGCCTTGACTATAAAAAAGAGAATAGATAATAATACTCGTATTTTCATAATTCCTTTGCCCTAAGATATTCCATTTCACCTAAAACAAAAAAGCTCCATTATGGAGCTTTTTGCGAAAAAGAATCTTTGTAGTTAATCGTCCGGCAATGATCTATCGTCAAGAGAAATACTATTATCCTCCGAAGCTAATTCCATTTTCTTGCTTTCCTCTAAATCCAAAGAACTGTGATGCGAATTTCCGGAAAGTTCGCCTAAGATTGGAGCGATAACCAAGCCTACAAGGCAAGTCAATTTAATAAGTATGTTCATAGAAGGGCCTGAAGTATCTTTAAATGGATCCCCAACAGTATCACCGGTTACGGCTGCCTTATGCGCGTCCGAGCCTTTGTACGTCATCTCTCCATTAATCTCAACGCCTGCTTCAAATGACTTTTTAGCATTATCCCATGCACCTCCGGCGTTGTTTTGGAAAATAGCCCACATAACGCCAGATACGGCAACTCCAGCCATGTATGCTCCAAGTGCTTCGGGACCCATTGCGAAACCGATAATAATCGGAGTGATAATAGTAAGTGCTCCGGGTAGTATCATTTCTTTAAGAGCAGCTTGCGTGGAGATAGCAACGCATCGAGCATAATCAGGCCTACCTGTTCCTTCTAAAATGCCGGGGATTTCTTTAAACTGTCGTCTTACTTCCATCACCATTTCCATTGCCGCTTTACCCACTGATTTCATAGCTAAAGCCGAGAAAACTACGGGGATCATGCCTCCGATGAATAGCGCGGCTAAAACGTCGGCCTTGAATATATTGATACCGTCTATACCGGTGAATGTTACATAAGCGGCAAATAGGGCCAAAGCAGTTAGAGCTGCTGAAGCAATAGCAAATCCTTTTCCTACCGCTGCCGTAGTATTGCCCACAGAATCGAGAATATCAGTTCTTTCTCTAACCTCATCAGGTAACTCGCTCATTTCAGCTACTCCACCCGCGTTGTCAGCAATAGGGCCAAAAGCATCAATGGCCAACTGCATAGCCGTGGTAGCCATCATAGCAGATGCAGCAACTGCCACGCCATAAAAACCGGCTAACTCATAAGATCCCCAAATAGCTACGGCAAAGAGAATTACCGATGAAAAAGTAGAAATCATACCCGTAGCTAACCCGGCTATAATGTTTGTTGCAGCCCCTGTTGAAGAGTTGGTTACTATATCCAAAACGGGTTTTTTCCCTAAAGCCGTATAATATTCTGTAAAGAAAGATATCAGGTAGCCTACAGAAAGACCAACTAAAGTAGCGTAGAATACATGTCGGCTGGGTATGTCTTTCGGCCCTTCACCAAAGAATTGCATTCCTGTAATCGTCTCAGGTAGCAACCAATCTACTAAGAACCATCCGGCAAATGCCGAAAGTAAAATGGCCGTGATGTTCCCCCAGTTTAGAGCACTTTGAACCTGGGCTTCTTTGGCGTTATTATCTTTAACACCTATTAAAAAGGTTCCAATTATTGAAGTTATAATCCCAACGCCAGCGATCATCACAGGAAGCAGTATAGGCCCCATGCCATTGAATGCTTCAAGCACAACGCCAGCATCGGCCATATCTTTGATAATGTAATTACCTAAAACCATTGACGCTAGAACTGTTGCAACGTATGAACCGAAAAGATCGGCTCCCATACCTGCAACGTCACCCACGTTGTCGCCAACATTATCGGCAATGGTAGCAGGATTTCGAGGATCATCTTCAGGAATACCGGCTTCCACTTTTCCTACCAAATCCGCTCCAACGTCGGCTGCTTTGGTGTAAATGCCCCCACCGACACGGGCGAACAGCGCAATAGATTCAGCCCCCAACGAAAATCCGGCTAATGCTTCAAGAACGATAGTCATTTGAGTGTAAAAAGAACCACTATCACCCATGAAAGAGTTTACAAAAATCAGGAAGAACAGGCTTAAACCAAGTACGGCAAGCCCTGCTACTCCAAGCCCCATAACCGTACCTCCACCAAAAGATACCTTTAATGCGTTTGGAAGGCTGGTTCTAGCAGCTTCTGTAGTTCGGGCATTTGCTTCGGTAGCTATGCGCATACCTATATTTCCTGCTACCGCTGAGAAAATCGCACCTACGACAAAGGCAGGTACGATCATCCAACTTGTAGTGTCAACGACCGTGGAAATTCCAAATAATGCGATTGCAGCGATCACCACGAAAATGGCCAATAATCTATATTCTGCACTTAAAAAAGCCAGGGCTCCTTCCTTTATATTTTTGGAGATTTCCTTCATTTTTTCGTTACCCGCACTTTGTTTTTTTACCCATGCCATTTTAAAAAGCATGAATGCCAGACCTATGATGGCCAAGCCAATAGGAATAAAAATCAAATTATCCATTGAATATAGTTTCGTTTATGATCAATTTTTAAATGAAAAGGGCCCTGGAGGCCCGTTTAGAAATTAGTGCGCAAAGATAGAATAACCGAAATAATAATGAAACAATAATTTTGGCTTAAAAGGCGTATTTAAGCCAAAAAAATCGTTTGCAATGCCGACCAAAGTTTCTTTTTATCTACCACACTATTTTCCAAAACATCAAGGGATGCAGATTGTAGGAAGGTCTTGCTTTTAAATTCGAATGCTTCGTATTTGGAGGGTGGTAAAAAATCCAAAGCATTTGTATCACCAAACAACAAAATATACTTCGGAAATTGATCTAACTCACCCAGCAATCCAGCTTTGGAAAGCTTCATAAATGCCAAATCGTCAAAGCTTATTTTAACCGCGGCCATTATCTTAGATAAGAGGGTCGAATGAACCTCCGATAAGGGTAGTTCGGCTATGATCAATACGTGGCCAGAAGTATTTCCTGAAATATATTCTTTTGGGTCAGGCTCATTGACTACATTTTCGTTTCTGTCATCTATTGCGATTTCATATTTAAGATCACCTGCTTCGGGTATGATGTATATATCTTCCGTAATGAGATGCCTTATTTCTTCAATGCTATCCATCAAGCGTTCATTCCAAGATTGAAGAGGGATTTTAGTTCTGTGGCATCATCTGGCTTCATTCTACCCGCTAAAACAAGTCGTAACTGTCGCCTTCTAAGCGCCCCATCATAAAGCTCTTTTTCTTCATCGGTTTCAGGTATCACTTCAGGCACGTCTATGGGGCGACCACTTTGATCCACAGCAACAAATGTGAAGAAAGCACTATTGCTTTCGAACTTTTTTCCACTAGGTATATCCTCCGCCTCTACATCAATCCTAACCTCCATGGAGGAGCTGAAGGCACGGGTAACCCGTGCTTTGAGCGTCACAACGTTGCCTAACTGAATAGCTTTGGAAAATGAAACATTGTCGACTGAAGCAGTTACTACGATTCTATTGGAATGTTTCTGAGCAGCAATTGCAGAGACAATATCCATCCAATGCATGAGCCTACCACCCATGAGATTATTTAATGTGTTGGTATCATTAGGTAGCACCAACTCGGTCATGGTTACATAGGACTCAACTACTTTCTTCTTTTTTTTCGCCATTTTTTAATTTTTATCCTGTTGCCACCCTTCTTCTCCGAGTAAAGGTACAAAGCTAAAATAATCGAAAAGCTCCTTCTTCACCTTTTTAACGTCAACTTTAGTAAGTTTAATCATTTGTTGCCTCTTGTTGTCACCGACAGGAATAATGAGCATTCCTCCGGTTGAAATTTGCTTCAATAAGCTGGTCGGTATCGAGGGTGCTCCGGCGGTGACAATGATTTTATCAAATGGAGCATGAGTAGGCAGTCCTAAAGACCCGTCTCCATGGAAGAATTTTGGTCGATATCCTATTTTAGGTAGAAAACGCTTTGTTCGATCGTATAGTTTTTTATTATATTCAATGGTATATACTTCAGCTCCCAGTTCGAGGAGAATGCAGGCCTGGTACCCACTTCCAGTACCGATTTCCAAGACTCTATCTCCTTCTTTTACCTCTAACTGTTCACTTTGAAAAGCGACAGTATAAGGTTGCGAAATGGTCTGACCCTCACCTATAGGAAAGGCCTTGTCTTGATAAGCATGTTGTAGGAGTGCTTCGTCAAAAAAGAAGTGCCTGGGTACAATACTAATGGCTTCGAGAACAGAAGTTGATTGAATGCCCTTCTCTCTGAGTATTTTAACAAGTTGTCTTCTCAACCCTTTATGCTTGTAACCATCTTCCATCTGCTGCGAAATTATTTATTACTTCGATAAAAAAGAAGCTCAGGCAAAGGCTAAATTTTTTAGCAAAATGACTAGATTTACTAAAAATATTATCTAAATTCGAAACTCTTACTAACAATATTAGCTACATGAGTTCCTATAAATTAAAACTGAAAAGTAAGCGACTAAAGTCCGGTAAGTGCCAAATCCAGTTTTTTGTCCGCTCAGGCAATATTGACACTTATTATGGTTATTTACTTGCCGAATCAGGTACAACTCTTAAAGAAGTAGTAGGAAGAATTGAGTCAAAGGTGAGGGTAGCGGTTGACTCTGGCTATAAAAATTCTCATTTATTGAACTTAAATGAGAGACACAGAGCAATTGAAAATGTCTTACTATTTAACTACAGATCATGAGCTTAATCAGTGAAAATATCAAGTATCTTAGAAAAAAGTTAGGCTTAACTCAAGGACAATTTGCGGAGCATATCGGGATCAAGAGATCTCTGGTGGGGGCGTATGAAGAGGCGCGTGCTGATCCCAGAATAAGCAACCTGATTAAGATGGCAGAGCTGTTTGGTACCAGTGTTGATATACTTATTAATAAAAATGTAATGAAACTGTCTGATTCAGAATTGAAGACAGATACGTTAACAAGAGGGAAGGAAGTCCTTGCTATAACAGTTAACAGTGATGGTAGAGAGAATATCGAATTAGTTCCACAAAAAGCTGCCGCTGGATATCTCAATGGGTACGCTGATCCTGAGTATATTAAGGAGCTCCCTAGGTTTCAACTTCCTGTTCTCCCAGGGAATTCAACGTATCGAGCGTTTGAGATTACCGGAGATTCTATGCTGCCCATTCTTCCTGGTACAGTTATTATCGGCGAGTTTGTTGAAGATATTCGAGATATAAAGAATGGGAAAACCTATGTACTAGTATCCAGGTCTGAAGGAGTAGTATATAAGCGGGTTTTTAATTATATAAGTGATACTGGAAAACTATTTCTGGTTTCTGACAATAGGCAATATTCTCCTTATCAAATGGATGCTGAGGATGTTTTAGAGGTTTGGGCGAGTAAGGCTTATTTAAGTCTGCAGTTTCCTGATGCTAATGATAGTTCGGAAGTGTCCACCGAGCAATTAGCATCCATAGTCTTGGATCTTCAGAAGGAGATCGTAAAGCTCAAAGAGGAACGCCCCTAAGTTGAAACCAGCTTGAGATTAATCTCTTTTCTATCCAGTTTACCTGTAGGGGTTTCAGGTAATTTGGCCATGGTCATGACCTCTTTCGGATCCCAATACTTAGGCAGTTTTTTCTTTGCGTTGTGAAGTAGATCTTTCAAACTCGTTCTATTGACCACACCTTCGAAAACAAGTACCAATTTCTCCCCTAATTGAGAATCTTTCTTTTTTGCGCATAAAAACCGGTTTGAAATTCTCAATTCCTTCATCAACTCACTCAGTTCTTTTTCCACCTGATCAATATGGATTTTTACTCCTCCTGAGTTAACTACATTACCTTTCCGCCCTAACCACTTAAATGTTGTGTTATTCTTGAGTTCTACTAGGTCGGTGGTTACCACTTTTCTTAATCCAGTAACCTTCCCTTCAATGGTAAGACAGTCATTTTCTACTCCTAGCTGTACTCCAGGGAGCGCAACATAATATTCACTTTTATCTTTTCCATTAAGCTTGCGTAAAGCAATATGACTTACGGTCTCAGTCATTCCGAATGTGGCATAAGAAGGAATAGTTAAAGTACTGAGTCTAGCCTCCAGCTCTTTATCTATTGGTGCCCCACCTATAATTATGCCTTTCAGTCGATCAAATTTATTTAGTAGGCCATCGGGAAGTAGATTTTTAATTTGCAACGGCACAAAAGCCATGAAGTGAATAGGAGAGTTATGATTAGGTAAGTCAGGTTTTGACCCCGGTTCAATGGCGATCACGTTAAGAGAACCTAGCAGAGCACGTACTAGCATCATTTGACCGGCGATATATGCTGTGTTTAGACAAACAAATATCGTATCGCCTTTCGTTAAGCCAAAAAATGAATTAGTAGCTCTCGCACTAGCTTCCATTTGATCCCGGGTAAGATTAATTCTTTTTGGTTTGCCCGTTGAACCGGAAGTTTGTATTGAAAATTCTCTCTCCCCCGACAACCATGTGTGGATAAATTCAATTGTTGAATTTTCGAAGTCGGTTAGAGGTTTGAATTCAGGAAGGTGGTTCAGGTCAACCACACGGTTGTTTACAGTCAACGACCCGATCATATATACTATAGGTTTTTCAAATCCTCCCGCAACCGATCAATTACAAACTGCTGTATTTCAGATTTAAAATAAACTTTGGCAACTGATTCCATTACACGGAGGGTTATTTCTTTAAGTTCTGGTGTTAGGTAATCTTTATATTTTCGAAATTCATGAATTGCATCAGTATACGCATGATCAATAGTAGGATGTACGACTTCGTCAAGAATTTCAAACCTACTTTCAGCGGCCCAGGCTTCAAATCTTAGTTCATCTTCAATGATTTTAAAAAAAGCCTTTTTCTCGTCTAATTCATGGCCAGCCTGTGCCTTGGAAATGACATAAGCCAATTCTCCGATAGCCCTGTGGATTTCTCTTGTTTCAAACATAACAGTGGTCATTTAACTTCGTTTAAGTTATTGAATCCAACCTGATAAAAACAAAGAATTACTCAGTTGGCAATATGATATATCGCATCAAACCGCTTCATTAAAAGACTTTTTAAAACTTTTTAGCGCTATTGAGGCATCTTCTGTGGAGCAGTTGAATTCAAAAATTTTACCCTTACCATCATTCTCAAGAAATTGATCTACGTAGTTATTAAGCTTACTTGCACGATCACATTGGAAATAGTCCAGTCCAAATTCTTTGGCCAAAGATTCCGCCGTTAATGATTGTTTAGTTTCGAAAAACTCTTCCAGTTCGGGCAATTGATTTGGCCCTTTTATCATTCTAAAAATTCCACCCCCATTGTTATTCAGTAACAATACACGTAGATTTTTCAGCTCATAATTGTGCCAGAAAGCGTTGCGATCATAGAAAAAGGCAACATCTCCGGTTACTAAGAGATTTATTTTTTTACTTTCAAATGCTACACCTACGGCAGTACTTGTTGAACCGTCGATACCACTGGTTCCGCGATTGGCGAATACTTCTGTATTAGGTTGAGTTATGCCTATAAAATTTGCGTATCTAACAGCCATGCTGTTCGCTAAATGCACATGAGTGTCATGCTCTATTTTTTTTAAGACATGATAAACCATCCCTATTTCGCTCCACGGGTTTTTCTCGAAAAAGTGGGGAATGACTCTTCTCGCTTTTCGTTCTTCTATAAGCCAGATGTTGCAGTAGTTTTCTTGCTTTTGAGATGAAAAGTCTATTGAAGGATGCTCTTGTGATAGCTCTTTGAAAAAAATCTTTGGATCTGTTCGAATGATTTTAGTGAGTGAATTATAGGTGTCGGCTACATCTCCGTTTTCCTGAACGTGCCAATGCTCTTGAAGACTGAATTTCCGTAACATCAGTTTTAGGTTTTTGGAAATTGTCGATTTTCCAAACGTGACAAGTAAATCAGGTTTCAGGCTTTCATGCAATCCCTTTTTATCACCTCCCAAAAAGAGATCAGTATGCGCGATCACTTCGTCTATACCATGCAGGTTCGAAACTACATCACCTAATACAGGAACTTTATGGTCCTTAAAAAGTCTTACGAGAGGCTCCTGTAAATCACTAACTTTTGGTGCCTGACCTCCTAAAATTACTTTTCTGCTAAACTTGGCCCATGCCTTTTTTATTTCTTCCCAGTCCGTAACGCTGTTTGTGATGCCCTCCGTTTTAAAAACCTTTACCCGAGATTCGGGTACAATTTTGATTTCGTCTTCAGGATAAAACGGCTCGCGAAATGGAATATTAATATGCACTGGTCCCTGAGGAAAGTCCATCGTCGAGTTAATGGCTTCATTCATAATGCGATATGCATGAACTTCCGCGGCTGGGGTCTCCAAATCAACGGGTATGGAAAAGGACTTTTTAACATGTTGGCCGTAGATATCATTTTGTCGAACGGTCTGGCCGTCATACTGATCTATCCACTCAGGTGGTCGATCGGCGGTTAATATGAGCATTGGGATTTGCTGATAAAAAGCCTCGGCAACAGCTGGCGCATAGTTGAAAGCTGCAGACCCCGAAGTGCAGCAAAGGATGGTCGGTTTTTTGAGCTGCTGTGCGATACCCAGTCCTATAAAAGCTGCAGAACGTTCGTCGCTAATGGATCGACACTTAATTTTAGGGTTGCGTGCTAAAGCGATCGTTAATGGCGCATTTCGAGAGCCCGGAGAAATTATAGCTCGCTCCAGTCCATGTTTTGCACAAATCTCAATCAAGTTGAAAATAGCTTGGAGATTCACCTAATAAATGAGATTTAACAAGGTATTCATTTTCATTTCTGTCTCTTGCCATTCTTTCTCAGGATTGGAATCTGCCGTTACTCCGGCTCCCGCATAGAGGGTGGCCGTGTTTCCCGCAATAGTCATACATCTTAGGTTGACAAAAAGCGAAGTGCTGTTATCAAAATCTACTGGCCCCAGGTAACCAGAAAAGTACCCCCTATCATAATTTTCATGTTTATGAATGAACTCCAAAGAAGGATTGAGCGGCATGCCACAAATAGCTGAAGTCGGATGTAACAGCTTAAGCATCACACTTCCAAGATCGTGAAAATTTGTGCTTTCCATATCTACCGTAAATTCCGTTTTAAGATGGATCAAATTCCCTGCTTTTACTGTTTTAGGTCCATTTTCGTCAAATTCTCTTAAACGAATTTTTTTAAAGCAATTTATAATGTATCTGCTTACGAGAGCCTGCTCCTCTATTTCTTTTTGCGTCCATGCAACATCTGTTAAAGACTGTCCGGTAAACTTTTGCGTACCGGCTAATGAAACCGTTTTGAAAGTATTAGCTTTTAGCTCTAGTAGTAATTCGGGGGTAGCTCCCAACCAAAGTCCGGAAGTAGGGGTATAAACTAACGACGTGAAGGCACCTGGATAAGATTTGCAGAGCTTACCGAAAAAATCACCCCGGTCAAAATCATCATTAAGCGCCACTTTCTTATACCTGGAGGGTACTACTTTTTGAAACGCACCGAGTCGAATATTTGAAATAGCCTTGTTCACCATTTCAATGAAGTGTTCTGAAGAAAGACTTTCGCTTCGCTTAACGGTGGTCTGCACGTACTGCTTTGATTCGTGTGTTTGGTTTTTGATAAACTCTTTGAATTTCTCACGATGGTCCAAAGACAAACTACTTATCTCTTTCGTAGCGAGATTGATATGAATATCATTTCTTATATGCAGGATACCCTTTGAATCGTCAAAAGGAGCCATTAAGAAACCACTACTTATGTCTTCAAGGGTAAATTCATTCACTTCGCTGGCTCCATCCAGGTCAAGAATAAGATGCATTTGATCTTCTCCTGGCATCTTCCAGGCGGCACAAGCAGCTCCATAAACTACGCTAAAACGCACAGCCAAGTTGACAAATTCCGCACTGGAAAGTGAAATTGATTCTTGTGTATTGGTAAGCAAACTCATCTAGCCCCTCTTTCGATCACCGCTATTGTTATTCTACTAACGCATACCTTGTTGTGAAGTTCGTCACTAATCCTAATTTCCCATACCTGTGTGGACCGGCCGATATGAATGGGCTGTGCCCTCCCCATGACATAACCGGATTTTACACTTTTCAGATGGTTAGCATTCACTTCTAAGCCCACGGTGAGCTTGCCTTGTTCGGCCACCGACAAATGTGCTGCTACACTACCCAGTGTTTTAGCTAATACAACACTAGCCCCTCCATGGAGTAAACCATAAGGTTGATGAGTGCGGTGGTCGACGGGCATCTTCGCCTCAACAAAATCTTTACCCACCCCAGTGAACTCAATACCCAAGTGCTCCATCATCGTGTTTTTGTTCATGGCATTGAGTTGAGCAATGGTAATATTTGATGGGATCATGGTCGATTGATAAAAAACACTACATTTGCGGCCTAAAATACTGACAATTTGAAAAGCAAAAAAATATATCTGGTTCGGCACGGACAGACGGATTTCAACCGAAAAGGTATTGTACAAGGTAGTGGAATAGATGCTTCGCTAAACGAACTTGGCCAACGCCAGGCCGCTGCTTTTTATGAAGCTTTTAAACATGTCGCATTTGATAAAATATATACATCTAAACTCCGACGTACGCGAGAATCAGTCCAAGCATTTTTAGACACCGGACTTCCACATGAAGAGCTTGAGGGTCTAAATGAAATTAACTGGGGTACCAGAGAGGGTATGGTTATTACTCCAGAAGAAGACGCCTACTACCATGAGGTCATCGGCAAATGGCAAAATGGGGAAACAGAACTACGGATAGAAGGAGGCGAGTCCCCGCAAGATGTCTACGATAGGCAAAAATCTGCTCTTGCTCACATCATGACTTACGAGGAGGAGAGAACGGTATTGATTTGTATGCACGGTCGGGCGATGCGTGTCTTGCTATGTCAAATTTTGAACTATCCACTTTATTCAATGGATCTGTTTGAACACTCAAATTTGTGCTTGTATTTGCTTCATTACAACGGTTCTAATTTTACCGTGGATATATTTAACTCTACCGAACATCTAAAAGAGATTCAGGAAGACTCTGAAGTGCCGTCTTAGCTTTTTGATCGATACTGTTTTTGTATTCATGTCCTGAGTATTCTTTCACCCGTTTAAAGTAGTACTCAGCTTTTTCGTATTTTTTTTTCCCTCTATAGATGTAACCAAGTTGTAGACATGAGTTAGGAGCTAAATAATTTCCTTTTGTCGCTGATTGTTCGATAACCGATAGGTAGAATCTCTCAGCTTGTTCTATTTTCGATTGCTTGTGTAATAACCTTGCTGACCTGTACTGAAATTCTAATTTATCTGCGAAGTCTTGAAATGATTCTTGATTCAGATCAGTAATTAGTTTTTCCGCATCGTTATAGTAACCACCGTCGGTTAATAATCTTATTTTCAAAATCTTAGGGTGTGGTAACCTATTGTGGTCAATAACTTTCGCGGCATACTGGTCTGCTTCACTTATTTCTTTACCTTTTTTACTCGCAAGTCTCATGTAGTATTGTGTAGAATCTGAATTTTCACTTAGGTGATAGATCAGGGATATTTTGAAGTAGGAGTCTTTAATATTAGCTAAACCCATGCTGGTATTTATAAACCTATTATAGTTGTTTTTTGCTTTTGTCAACTCTCCTGATCTCAGCCTTGATTCTCCCATTAAATAACTCAATAATGGATATTTTGCTTGGTAAATACCCAGTTTTTCGAGTTGAGGTATTGCCAGTTCGTTGCTATTGGTTTTCAAATAAATTAAACCTTTTACCAAGTTTGACAGTGGACTTTCAGGTATTGAAATAGGGTTGTGTGGTTGAGAATAATCATTTTTTACGTATGCCTTAATTAAGTTGTATAGAGCTTTACACTCGCGACTGAGCGGAGATTCGATTTGATAAACATCTCGTAATAGGGTTAAGCCTTTATCTATGTTCCCCTCCAGTCCCAAAATTGACATGATCCAATCGTACTTTTTAGGCACGGATCCCATTATGATATTATGAATGGCGACGGTCTTAATGAGAGGTACATAGTCAGGATAATCTGTATTTCCTTTCTGGGCTAATTTATAAGATTTCCTAATCGCCCATCCCGCACTTAGTTCGTTGTGGTATTTGAGTTGAACGAACGCATAGTGTAACAACATCTCTGATCTTAAAAAGATGTGGCTTTCACTATCCTCGTTTTTATGGATTAGAACTTCTAATTCGTCGTATTGCCCTTCGTATCGAGCTAGCTCATTTTTATCTTCTCTTAAAATGGTATATAGAGCTAAATGAAGGCTTTGGACGTAAATTTGGGTTATTCCTGCATGGGATTTACCTAGTTGTACAGGAGTTTCAAGCCCCCACAGTGCGTCATATGCTTTTTTGGATAAGGAATCTAGCCTTAAATCCTGTCCGTGACCGATGCTAGTGCACAAAAAAAGGCAAGCAACTATGCTCACCTTTATTATGTTTTTCATTGCAAGAAAATGATTATGCCTCGCTTTTCTTTCGTCTTGTTGTTCTTTTTGGCTTTTCTACTTCCATCGACTCCATATCAACATCCGCCAAAATTCGACCAGAATGCTCATCAATGACAATTTTTTTCCTCTCTTTGATCTCTGCAATTTTCTGTGGAGGAATAACAATATTACAACCTTCGGCAGCGCCTCTGCGCACAGTAACCACTGCCAGTCCGTTTGAAAGGTTGGCCCTCAACTTTTCGTAATACTTTAATAGTTTGTCTTCGATCTTTTTTGAAGCCTTTTCCCTCTCAGTAAGAAGTTTTGCCTCCTCATCTTTACTATCATTTAGGATTTCTTCAAGCTCTTTTTTCTTATTTTCCAAGTCGGCCATTCGTTCACCTATTAGGGCTTCGATCTTGTCAATATCCTCTTTCTTGTTCTCTATACCGGCACCTGATTCCTTGATGCGCTTTTCAAAAATCTGAATTTCTAACTCCTGAAGTTCAATCTCCTTGGTAATAGCATCGTACTCCCGGTTATTCCTGACATTCTTTTGCTGATCATTGTATTTTTGTATCAACTTCTCAGATTCCTTAATACCGGTTTTACTATCCTTAATACTGTCTTCCAAAGACTGTAGTTCATCATTAAATCGACCCAAACGAGTGTTGTAACCTTCTATTTCATCTTCCAGGTCCTGAACTTCATCAGGCAGATCACCCCTAAGCTTTTTAATTTCATCCAGTTTAGAATCAATGGATTGAAGTTTTACAAGAGCATCGAGTTTTTGGGCTACGGTATTTTCCATGTATTTAAATGTACCTAATTGGGTTTGTTTCTACATTCGACAAATTGAGCGCAAACTTATCAAATTTTTCCCTTAAAATCTCATGTAGTAGCTCTTTTGTAAATACCTCACTTTCGTAGTGACCGATATCCGCAATTATTATTGAATTTTCAGCATCGAAGAACTCATGATACTTAAAATCACTGGTGATAAAAATATCGGCATTCTTGGCCTTAGCAGCTCTGAGTAAGAAGCTGCCTGAGCCCCCGCAAACAGCAACCCTCCTTATTTTATCATGGCAAATCTTTGTGTGCCGGATACAATTCAACTCCATTTTTTCTTTCAGATAGTGCAGGAAGTCCGTAGAGTTAATTTCATTTTTCAACTCTCCAATCATCCCGGAACCCACTTCCTGATTTTCATTTTCAAGGTTATGCAGATAATACGCTACCTCTTCGTAAGGGTGAGCCTGATTTAGAGTTTTGATAATCTCTTTTGCTTTGTAATTGGGAAAAATGACCTCGACTCTATTTTCAGTAACCTTCTCTGAAACACCTTTTGAACCGATAGAAGGATCAGCATGTTTATTCGGTGTAAAGAAACCTGTGCCTTCTAAGGTAAAACTACAATTTTCATAATTTCCCAATTGTCCAGCTCCTGCTTTATGCAAGGCCGCCAAAACAGTTTCCGTGCTGCTTACGGGAATAAACGTAACAAGTTTGCTAAGAATTTGATTCTTTGGCTTGAGAATTTGAGTATTGATTAACCCTAGTTTATCGCATATTTTTTTGTTCACTCCGGCATGAACATTATCAAGGTTGGTGTGTATGGCATAAATGGCGATGTCGTTTTTTACTGCTGAAATTACAGTCCGCTCCACATAATTCTTACCGGTCAATGATTTCAGTCTATTGAAAATAATAGGATGGTGGGCGATGATAACGTTACATGAAGTATCTACTGCCTCATTAACCACTTCCTCGGTTACATCAAGAGTGATAAGTACGCCTTTTACAGCTGTATTGGGGTTTCCTACGAGTAGACCCGAGTTATCATATGACTCCTGATAAGCCCTTGGGGCTACACTTTCCAATTCTTGAATTAAGTCTTTTATTCTTGTCATAAAAGAGCAATTTTGCCGAAGTCAAAAATATACAAATTATTCTATCACAGTCGCTTCAATGCGTTTTTTAGCAGTTCTTCTATTTCCAATTGCACTGTTGTACGATCTCGTTACGAGGTTTCGTAATCACTTGTACAATGTGGGGTACAAGCGTTCCTTTTCATTTCAAACTAATGTAATTGCCGTAGGTAATCTTTCAGTGGGAGGCACGGGTAAGACACCTATGGTAGAATATATCGTAAGACTTTTACGTGGTAAATATCATATTACTACGTTAAGTCGTGGATACGGTCGTAGAACCAAAGGATATCGCTTGGCTCACAATGATGATACGGCTAAGACGATTGGAGATGAACCTTTTCAATTTTATAATAAGTTTAAAGATATTAATGTGGCGGTTTGTGAGGAAAGGGCTTTGGGAATCCCCTTTATTTTGGTAGATCGTCCGGAAACGGAAGTCATCTTGCTGGACGATGCTTTTCAGCACCGTTCTGTAAAACCCCAACTTAACCTTATGTTGACCGATTTCAATAATCTCTTTTACAACGATCTTGTTTTACCCGTCGGGAGATTACGCGAATCACGAAAGGGTGCCTCGAGAGCCGATATTATTATCGTTACTAAGTGTCCAAAAAATGAAGATCAAATACCGTTTGGTGAGATACAAGATTTTATGAGAAAGTACAATGCCAAAGCGGATGTCTTTTTTAGCGGAATTAAATATGGGAGTTTGATACCCTTTGAAGGAGCTGGCCCATTAAAGTCAAAGCTGATTGTATTCAGCGGATTAGCGAGTTCCAGAAACTTTGTTGAGCATCTAAGGTCAAATTACGAGGTAAAAGAACATTTTGATTTTAATGATCACCATATGTATAGTCCTAAGGAAATAAAGAAATTATTGGAATTATCAGGCGATGAGTGTTCTCTAATAACTACGGAAAAGGATATGGTCAAGCTTATACAACCCCAGTTCAAATCATTGTTAAGGGATAAAAGTATTTATTATCTAACTATTGAATCCTATTTTTTAAAAGATGGCAAGCGTTTTGATTCAATAATCCAAAATTCAATTCTCCAATACTCTAATTAGTCCCATTTCGGTTAGTTTTGCCCGTGTTGTTAAAAAGATTACTTTTTTTATTTCTCTTGCTCGTAAGCATTGAAAATCTGGCCCAAATCCCTGATTTGGGTCGTGAAGAAGCACCTCAGCAAAGAAGAGGTTCTAGTATTCTTGACGACTCAACTAAGCAAGTCTATGGCCCGAGCACCACAAAGTATACATTTTTACAAAATATAAAATACAACATTCCAGTTCTATGGTCTGTGGATACTTCAATTATCAATTGGCATCAAACACAATTTCAGTACGTATCAAAATATAAAAATAAATACGTTGACCTTGGCAACATCGGGACAGCCATGCACTCAATCTATCCGCTAGAAACAGTTGTTATTGGAGCTTCTTCTGGCTTTACTCTATTTGATCCATATAGCTATAATCCATCTGAAATTAAGTACTACCGTACTTTATCGCCCTACTCAAGATTTAAGATTATCTGGGGTGGTGAGGGCAGGTCGCGTACTGAGGCTTCTTACACTAGAAATATTAATGAACGTTCGAACTTCTTTTTTGATTATCGGGGGCTTTTTATCGATAAGCAAATAGGACGAACTGGTCGTGGCGATAGAAATGCGCAAGGTATTAACTATATGTTTGGAGGTAACTATGGATCAAAAAACGGC
>JBCCOE010000064.1:0-26166 GCA_039025475.1 Bacteroidota bacterium
AACTGGCTATTAGACAGCAGTGGTCTTACCGTCTACCATCTCTGTTAAGCATGAACTGGAGTGCGGGTTGGGAATGGCAGTTGGCCGATAACCAAGCTAAAAATTTCGGTAACATAAATGGTGTAAGAGATACCATCCGTTTTTCTGACGAGTTGAAAATAGATCGTAAAGTTTTCTTTTTGCAACTGCAGTGGCGGAAGAACAAATGGTCATTCACTGCTGGTTTAAGTAGCAACTCATTAAAATACGAGGTTGATCGCGTAGTTAATGCATTTGCCGAACCTTTCGATTTTGAAAGGAGATTTGATAACGAGCTAATTCCAAGATTGGCTATTAGCCACGGCTGGAATGACGAACATACTACCTACGTCTCGGTCGGAGAAGGGTTTTCGAGCCCTACATTGGATGAGATACGAACAAATGAAGGAAGTATTAATACAGATCTTCAAGCTGAAAGAGGGATTAATTATGAAATCGGGCATAAATTTTACAGTGACAGGCACCAGCTAGATGTTACCCTCTTTTACATGGAACTAGATGATGCTATAACTACTAGAACAGATCCAAACGGGGTTGTGCTTTTTCAAAATGCGGGTGGAACTTCCCAAAGAGGACTTGAGATAGGCCTGAAGTCTCTATGGCATGTGAAAAATCGTGGATTCGTAAGTCAAATCAAATCGAGTACCGCTTACCAGTATTACGATTTCACTTTTGAAGAGTACAGCAAAAGGGGTGAGGATTTCTCAGGAAATGATGTAACTGGTGTTCCAAATCACTCGGCATTCCAAACGTTGTCCGTCGAATTTAAGAAACGGTTTACGACTACACTACAATACCGATTGGTAAGTAAGGTTCCTTTAACGGATAACAATGAAGTTCTTGCTGATACCTACCATTTATTGAACCTTAGATTCCAATATGATCTCTATTGGAACAAGATGGAATCAAAATTATATACGGGTGTTGAGAACTTGGGAGGCATCGACTATAGTCTGGGAAATGACTTGAATGCCTTTGGGGGGAGATTTTATCAGCCAGCGCCTATTCAGAATTTCTATGTTGGGCTACGAGTGAGTTTTTAAAGTTGCAGAATCTCACCTCCCGGTAACACCGTCTTGGTCAAAGTATTAGATTGTAGTTTAACGAAACAACTGCGCACGAATTTTATACGCAGTTGTTCTCATTATTTAGGGTAATTGTTAATTGGTGATTTCTAAATTTTCAAGTACTTGTCTGGCGCTTTTACGTCTCTCAAGATATAATGCATCCATTCCTTTGCCATTGACGGAAGAGTGCTCAAGTATATCTAAATGAGGGCCTTCTGTATCCCATCTCATAAAGAATACGAGAAACTCATCAACGTTATCATCTTTAAAATCAATCATCATTATCGCATCTGCGATATCCCAATCTTTTGATCCGCATAAATTGGAGTTACTCTCATTTTCTACCAACGCTTCATTGAAGGTTGTCACGGTCTCCATAGGATCACACTGCTCATAACATTCTAAAAATGCAATGGGTTGAGAGCCGTTTTCCTCATCATGGACAAAGTAATCGATGTAAATATAGTTTGGCTGTAGCTCCAGGTATTCAGGTATAAACCTAAGATCAAATTCGCAAGGCATGGCGGGAACACTCCAAATCAAATCACCTGTGCTGATATCAGGCTCATTGAGTCTGTAGAAATACCTTTCAGACCATTCGGGGTCTAAATCAGCAGGAGCGCCTGGACTGTTGGGTCCATTCACCAGAAATTGTGATTTATCGTTAACGATATTTAACCGATTTACAGATTCCCAACCACTTAGTAGTGATTTATCTGCCTCCTTTATCTCTTTAAAGTACTCTTCCTCATAAATGCTTAGGAAGATGTTGTATTCACCTAATGGAACAGACTGGAAATTAGCCCTTATACTTTGATTACTTGGATCCCTTTCAAGTTCTGCCTTAAAAATTCCATTATGACCTTCCAGCGTGGCCAAAGCCCCTTCGAAATCAGTTGATACACCTTGTACTTCTATTTCCAAGGAAGTTGCAGCTCCCAAGGAAAAAAGAACGTCAGCTGTTTGTTTAAGTTCTTCAACAGTATGGAATTGTTCAATCCTTTGGGGAGACGTCAGCGTAAAACGAACCGAATCAATATTATCATAGATCCTAGACTTTTTTCCTGAAGGACCTACATCTAGGTTAAGCTCAAAAATTTCAAAACCGTCCTTCATTCCTGATACCTCAATTACACCTGAGACAGGCTGACCGTTTTGTTCCACGGACAACTGTAAAAGTATGGGATCAGATAAATGAATAGCAAACTCTGCTAGACCGAAATCAGAAGGCTGATCGTCTTCCTCAACACGAAGTACTTCTACCGGTATGGATACATAACCTTCAGGTACCACAACGATATCTATGGGTAAAGGTGAAACAACGAACTGGGCTTTATCTGAACCAGCAATAGGCGTAATGTAAATAGCCTCATTATCTTGATTCAGAACCATAAATTCAATAATCTGGTAATTGCCTGAGTTCAATTCAAGGCTCTGGGTCACAAAATAGGATCCTACCTTAATAAGGCTAACCTCTTCCTTGTTGAGAATGATATTTCCCTGCTCATCTGCCAATGAAAGCAATATGTGGGAGACATCGTCTTCTGCAGATCGGCCGTTGCTGCTACCGGCCTTGGTTTGCAGGCTAAACTCTACTCTTCCGTTTCGATTGTCCTCCACTGCTTCTTCTTCTGAACAAGCAGCTAAGAATAGAATGAATAGAATAACGAGAATGTTGTTTTTCATGAGTTTTTCGATTTATGTAAAAAAATTAATGTCAAGACCCATCAAGATTTCAAAGGGTTGTAAGCTTTAAGAGAAATTTTATGCTATGTGCCCGAGATGGCGAGGAAGCGAATGCAAATTGCTGAAGGAGCTAAGCAAACCCTGATAGATAAGCCTGCAGACGGCACCGAGAGTTTACAAAGACCACAAGTTAATTGGCTATTGAAGGTCATAGAAGACAAAGGTGAAACCTGCAACCTTTAGTCTAAGATCCGAATTACTGTCAATATTCATTGCCTATTAGCGGTGGGTGGTTAGTCCTTAAAGGCCGCAAATAGCAATCCGACAGACACTTTGAGGTATGAATAGGGTTACTTCCCTGAATGCTGTTTCGTTATAAGCCCTTTTAGCATTACCAAGCGGAGTTGTGTGGGGAGGTTAATTTGAACTATTTCGAATAAAAACGTACAAGGCCCACTGATATACATTTAATTTTATTTATTTGGCAGCTGAATGTTTAGGTGCCTAATGATATCACTTGCTGCCCTCCTGGCTGCCACCACTACGGCATCTGCACAAAATGTTTTTCATTTTTCCGGTCCTTATGTGGTAGGTGATTATCAGGGTGTTGCAAATTTCGATTATCGTTTTGAGGAAGGTGATACCGTTTTACAAGGACCTTTTGACTTTCAGCAGTCGGACTTAAGTAGTTTACTTCGTGATAAGGATGACTATTTCTCATGCCAGGGAGCATTTGAGAATAACCAGCCCGTTGGAAAATGGATTTTTCGATTTGGCTCATTTCAAGTCGGAAAACGGACCGCACTGGAGAATTACAGCTATAAGGTAGAACTGAAAGGTTCTCTGCATCACGCTGAAGGTTTTATGATGGGGGGTAAGCCTAATGGGGAATGGATCCATGTTGTAGAGCAAATCACGGAGTCGAATGTAAACGAAATAGTATTCAAAAGTACCATAGCATTTGATAAAGGGGTACCACAACGGAGTTTTAGAATAGACAATGAAAGCACCTCTTTGCTAGGTCGGTTTCTAAGAGATGGACTAGCTCATGACGAGTGGTCTCTATACTCTAATGAAACCACTGATCTCGCCGAGAGCTGGCAATTTAATAACGGTATTTTGAATCAAATACTCCTTTATGGTGATGAAAGAGACACTGTAAGGACCTATGGAGCTCCTGAGACCCAACAGCAAATTACAACCCTGGATCAACGGTATATCACACTGCTTAAATTACAGCAGCGAATTACACAGGGTTCAGATACTTTGATCAGTAATATAATGTTTGATCTTCTGGATCAGAACGCCCAATACTACAGCCTTGTAGACCAGTTCTTAAATGATTTATCCGATGCTTCATTTATGCCGAAGTTTAAAGTGAAAGTGTCTGATTTTCCGCTTAGTGAGGAAGAGTTTAATCAATTGAATTCAATTGTTTCGAACCTGAAGAAATCTGAAGCCATTACCCTGAGACTACTTGAAAGCCCTCAGCTCAACATCCTCAAATTAGCCGACGAAGATGTATCTTTTAAGTTTAGCTCGGTAGAATCCATTGACAAAGAATGGTTAGAACCATTAAGGAAGGTAGTAAGATATAAAGATCAGAATATTCTGACATCGGTCGGGAGAAATGATCTGGTACGATATGTATTACCTGAAAGTAAAAACCCTTATTCGCTGGATGTTACTTATACCATCGACGGCAGCTCAAAGGTTAAAAGATTCAATAGTCGGTTAACGGAAAACTCGTCGGATACTGCTGTAGGTATATCTCGGATAGAAGAGTTTTCTAAATCAGCTCTTGAGAGTCTTGAAAGCATTCAAAGTGAGCTAGATCAGAGAATTCTAAAACAGGAACGCCAGGAAGAGCTGGAAAAACTAGAAAAGTCGCTTTACGAAAGAATTAAATCTTTAGATCAGCGAGTTGATTCGCTTAGTACCTTACATGAGGGCAATATGCGTCAAGCTGTTTTGTCACTTACCACGGCAGGCCGTTCTCTCGTAACCAACTATTCCGAATTGGATCAATTGCCTGAAAGGATCGAACGCGCTCAGAAGTTAATTGGTTGTCTGGACAGCTTAAGTAAATTAGCCTTGAACGTTTCTCAAATTCCCGAGAAATCTAATGAGATCACGAAGGCCTACACCGATAGGGTTTGGAACCCGTTTACCTCCACACTGATGGACGAGCAAATAAAAAAACCGATCATAGCGGCTTATCAAAACGTAATTACACCTTACTTGCTAGGGCGTGCACAGACAGATCTTGCCTGTGTGGATATCGATGACTTGAATTTGATCTTTCAAGAAACGCATAAGCGCTTGATTGAGTTGAAAGCTGAAAACACAAAGAAGCTGGAAAAACGACTAAAAGGAGAAAGTAATCCTGATCAAGTTTTTCAATTGTTGAAGATCCCAACCAAAAGGTCGAATTGATTATGGTTAGGCCCCTCAATAATTTCTTCTACATTTTATTCTTTCTGTTGGGATTGAGTCGCCCAGTTGTGGGCCAGGAGAGTAATCAAAGACCCAGTGAATCTCAAATAGAAGAAGCTGTCACTCGGTTATGGATCAACACTTACGGGAATATTCGGTTGACCAAACGTTTGTTTTGGGTTGCCCAAACTCATTTTCGTTTTCAAGAGACGGATGCCACACCATTTGCCGGTCAATGGGCGCAGATATATAACCGGCATGCTATCAGTTACTTATACTCTAAGAATTTAACTATGAGTTTAGGAGGTGTGTTAAGGATCAACTTTAATTCTGATCAAAGTGAAAACGAACGACGAACGGTTCCGGAGTGGCGAATTTGGCATCAATATCAATTTGCAATGCCTTTTCCAAGGTTTATGGTTTATCACAGACTCCGTATTGAGCATCGTTGGTCTCAGGATTTCGCAGAGAACAGCGATTACATATTCCGTAATCGATGGAGATACATGCTTCGGTTTAAAATACCTCTGAATAAACCGAAATTAGGTTCACAGACCTGGTATATCTCTCCGGAAGCTGAATTGATTATGCAAAGTGGTGAACCCGTTATTGACAGTCCAATGGAAGATATACGTCTTCATACTTCTTTGGGCTATATTATTAACCCGCGTCTTACGGTTGCTACGGGTTTTATGTACTCTCAAGGACAGGAATTAGCGAATGGAGCATTTTATAAACAGAGATATACCCTTCGCTTCCATGTTTACTTTTCTCCGGATATTAGAAAGGTAAAAGATAAACTACCACCCATCCATATGGGCGAATAGGAACTGACGATATGAAATTCAAGACGGAGATAAGGCGTCATATATTAGCTTACAGTGCTTTGGTAATTGTAGTCCTATTGGCCTTCTTTTATTTTTTAAAAGCGCAAAAGTTGCAGGAAGAACTTTATAGTGTTGTTTTAAATGAACGGAGCCTAAAAGACAAAAATGAGACCTTTTTAAAACTGCTTAAAACGGATTCCTTATTGCTAATAGGAAAATATCAGGAAGCGCTTGATAACTATCGAAGTGGTATAGAAGACAGCGCCCTAAGTGGTGAAATCTTACTCAGAATACAGTTATCTGAAAGTCTTTTGAGTGATACCGGCAAAGACAGTAGCCCTCAGGAAGTAGTAACTGCAGTGCGTGCAGATTCACTGGTATTGATGCGAACGGCGACACCATTTGAGGTACGTCGATATGATTCCTTGAGTTTTGCTTTGGATAAGGCTCTTCTGCGGTTAGAAAAGGTAAATAATCAATTGAAGGAGCGTTCTTTTGGTGAGTATCTTGAGTTTAACAGTACAAAGGGTAATGTAATATATTACGTAGGTCAGGTAAAAAGAGGAAAGGCAAATGGGCGAGGGGTTGGCCTTTTTAATACCGGAAGTCGTTATGAAGGGAATTGGAAAAACAATCTTAGAAACGGTGAGGGAACATTTTTTTGGCCTGACGGACAGTACTATGTCGGGGATTACGTGAATGATAAACGTCAAGGTACCGGAACTTATTATTGGCCTAACGGGGATAGGTTTGTTGGTGACTGGAAGAACGATCATCGCAACGGGCAAGGCACATTTTACAACAGAGAGGGCAAAGTAATAGCCAGTGGTTTATGGGCCAATGATGAATTGATTAAAAAAGATAAGAAATAGATTTAGCATTAATTATTCAATGGCACAAGATCTGAGGCGGTATTGATATTTAGTAGCACTTGCTTGTTCTTCTGATCAGAATAATGAACTACGTATGTTTTATACTTTTTCGTTGGGTAGTAAAAGGTTCCCTGATTTTCTAGATGATTGGCATGGGTAAAACCCAGACTTTCTACCGTAGGAAAAGAATATTCATTCGCAAAACCTATGATATGAGAGATCTTAATTTTTTTAGCATATTCAAGAGCTTTTGCAATGAGCTTTTTAGGGAGTCCTTTGACCGTATTGTCCGGTCTGCACCAAAGCCCACAAAGTTCAGCAACGCCACCGTTATCGGCTAAGCGAGAAACTAAATTCGAGATATTGTAACCAATACTCCGGAGCGCCTGGGCCATTGGAATGGTTTGTGACCCACCAGATATTTCCAACCTTACAGCACCTAACATTTCCGAAGTATCAGGACAAAGCGCAATGATCATGTGTGCATTTGGGTTGTATTTCCAGCTAGAGCTTAGCGTAGAAATTCCTGTGACCTTATAATGACGAAGTGTGGCTTTATGACTTTCGAGATAGAGATGTGCCAGATCATAACGATCCGTGGCCGACGAAATAACTATTTGCATGACAACTATAGATTTAAGATTGGCGCAAAAATTAGGTGTGGAGGTGGTAATAGCTATTACCGACCGCAGCGCTCTGAACTATAAACTTTCGGTGTAGGGCTAGATGCCTATTAAAAGATGTTTAAACAGGTAAATTGTACTATTTGAATAGTAATGTAGTATAGTTGTTGAAAATTTGGGTATTATAAAACTAAGAAATAATCAGATTGATAAAGTGTTTCCCTTAATCATGTAAGAAATATCACTTTAAACGTCCGATGATTCTCATATAGGCACCTGCTTAATAATATATTACAAGTCTTTCGTTACACACGAACTTTTATAAAGTACTGTATCGTTTTGATGAGAGAACGTTATTAGGGTCGATAGCTGTTTTTATCTTTGTTAGGAGGTGTATTGAATCTGTCTCGGTTTTCTTAAAAAAGTTCATTGATTGAATTCCTAATCTATAAGGTGGGTAACCAAGCTCGCACAAATTCTCTAATATTTCATCGTGACATTTGGCAGCGCGTTTTGACTCCTCAGGCTGGCTTTTGTCGAAACAAATTGCGCCTGTAATATCTAACGCCCTTTCTGAAATAAAGAGAAAACCAACATTTGGTTCAAGTGAGTATTTATAGCATATTTCTCGGATTCTATTCGCAGCAATGACAGCGTCCTCTCCTGTGCAAGGGATTGAGGGACAATACCAGAATAAGCCACATTCATCCTTATGTATGTCTTTTTTATCCGGAATACTTCTTGGTACACGCCAGTAACACATGTTTATCGCCTTGTCTGTCGTATATCCGGCAAGACTACTTTTATAGTAAAAGAAGTCGATTTCTTCTTTTTTTGAAGGATCTTGTTTTATTCTTAAATCGGCTTCCTCTTTATCTATGAAATCAATGGTAAGATCATATTTTTCAAGTGAATTAAGTATGAATTCACGTTCGGCCCTGGCGTGTAGTTTTGAATAGGAGTAGAGCCCCCCGATTCCAATCCATTTCCCTGTGCCTTCAGGTTTGATTTTATCAATTTCTGCCTGAGTTAGGTGACCTTGGCTTTCTTTTTTAACCTCATGATATTGACTTGAAAAAGCTACTAATCGGTAATCGTTAAATATTCGAATTGAAACATTTAAGCCCTCAAGTCTCATTTGCCGGAATTTATCCACCATGGAAGACATTTTTTCGTCTGAACTTGCATGGATCAATATGGATTGAAAATGTCTGGGTCTAGGCTTTAACCACATTGTCAAACTGGTTACGATACCGAAACTTGATTGTGTAAAAATACCGTCCAGCGAAGGTCCAAGACCCCACTTAGACAGTTTAGCAAGTTTATTCTTACCATAGCGTCCAAAACCTGTATTGATAATGCTCCCGTCAGGTAGAACGACTTCCAGGGCACAAACCTTATCCAAACGGTCGGCGTAAAGTCCCATTCCATGGCCTCTTTCCACGGTGTTTCCAACGATACTAGCGTGCGGGGTACTCCCGATACCATCCATCATCATTTGGCCACCTTGATCCTCCAAGAACTGCTCTAACTGTCTAAAACTCACCCCTGCTCCCAAGGTTACATACGCCAGGTCTTCATTGTAGTCGGAAATTTCATCCAACATCTTAAGATCGACTATGATAGAACCGGAAATGTTGGGTACTGTAGAGCCTAGGCCATAGTTCTTTCCGCCACTTACCGGGTAGATACCCACCTTGAATTCGTTGGCTACTTTCATACATTCGGAGACCTCCTGAGCATTCGCCGGAAAGACAACGGCTGAGACTTTTATATTGCTGTCAAAAGTGGTGACTTCGTAGGTATCTGTTTCTATGCTAACTCTATTGTCTCCCAAGACTTTACGAATTGAGGAGATCGCGAGCTCCATTCTTTTGTCTTTATCAGCTTTGATATGCGTAGGTAGGTTGTCCAAATTAATTATTATCTTTCTAATAGGTTGAATAAATTTTATGACTAAACTTATACAATTGACTCCGGATTATGAAGAACTCATTTCGCTATCTGAGGAGTTTCATTGTGTGCTGGACAAAGACAAAAACATCCTGATGTTTAACCAGATGTTTTTCAAAGGATTAGGTGTAAAGGCATCCTTTCTGGAAGGTAAAGACTTTTCGTCTTTATTTGTCAATGATCATAAAGGTTCTTTTGAAGGCATTTGGAATAATATTCTGGCCACCAAAAAGAAGGAATCCGTCCAGCTATCCATGCTGCAGGATAATACGACTTTAAATGTATACTGGAGGTTTAAAGCAGCAGAATCTTCCGGACTGGTTTATGCCGTGGGCAACGTACTGCCGAACGAGAAAGAATCAGAACAAACAAAGCTGGCTAAAGCCTTAAGTTTCTTAAATCATGATCTTGAAACCTCGAAAAAAGGTGAGGTAGGCTTTGCGTTAACCGATATCCAAAGGGTATTGGCAGAGAAGGTAGATAAGTTCAAGTTGATTTCTCAGAATGTCAGTGATTTGGTTTGTCTACATGACCCAGTTACAACCAAATATTTATACGTTTCACCATCAGTCAAAGACCTTACCGGTTATGATCCGGATGAACTAGTGGGTAAATCACCTTTTGATTTATTCCATCCCGAGTTTTTGGATAAACTAGAACAGGACAGGCAACGCAGCGGAGGGGGCGAGGATCAGGGGCCGCCTCCCAAAATGGAGGTGATGTTCCAAACCAAAAATGGAGGGTCAAAATGGATTGAGGCCCATAGCAGACCTATTTTCGATGATCAGGGTAATGTGATGCTTATACTAAGTACTTCAAGGGACATTACCGATCGAAAAGTAGCGGAGCGTGAAAAAGATACCTATTTCAATTATTACAGGACATTAGGAAATAACATTCCTAATGGTGCCATTTTCCTAATTGATACCAACTATAAATTTATAATTGCTGAGGGAGAAGAGTTTGATAGGGTGGGGAGAACCAGCGATTACTACGTTGGGAAAACGATTTCGGAGGTCTATGATAAGACGAGACTAGCGTTCTTAAAACCTCATTTTGAAAAAGTTATGGGTGGTGAACACGCTAAATTTGAATATCCACACAATGGGCAACACTATGTCTTCCATGGATCGCCTGGAAAGGATAGAAGCGGGAATATTGTAGCAGGTGTTTTTTTAACTCAGAATATTACGGAGACCAAGCAATTCGAAGATCTTTTGAAACAGACTATTTTTCAGCTTGACTTCCAAAAAAAGGCACTTGATTTGTCAGCACTGGTTTGCGAAGCAGATAAAAACGGGGTTTTGACCTACGTTAATGATCGCTTCGTTCAAACGAGCGGTTATACGAGGGATGAACTCATCGGTAAGCCCTACACCGTTTTGAAACTAGATGTTTCTGAAGATAGTTGGGAGAGCATATCCACCAAAGGAGAAGCTTGGCATGGTGAGGTGAAGAGCCAAACTAAAAATGGAGAATTCATATGGCTGGATACCTATATAGTACCGTTCAGAGATCAATCGGACGAAATAACAAAATACGTATTTATTCGCTTTGATATTTCTGATAGAAAGGCTATTCAGGAAAAACTCGAAATTAAGAATTTTGAGCTCGATTCCTTTGTCTACCATACCTCACACGACTTGAGGGCGCCTTTAGCCTCTATTCTTGGCCTAACCACACTTATTGCAGAGGAAGCAGATATTGAAAAGATCAAAGAAATGAATGGCATGATTCAGGAGAGCATTAAAAAGCAAGACGACTTTATAAAATCGATTCTTAACTACTCTCAGAACGAAAATCTACCTACGAGCATTAAGAAGATCCGTTTCAAGGAAATTATAGATAATGTCTTGCTGGAGCTAAGTAACATGCCCAATAAATCCAAGATAGATATCAGACTCAATATTTCTGAAGAATCTGCGTTTTACGGTGACCCGATACGGTTAACCATAATTTTCAAGAACCTTGTAAGTAATGCGATTAAATATTGTGACGACCGTAAGAAGTCTTACCTGTCCATTGATATCAATCAGAAAAAGAAGGAAGCACTGGTTGTTATAGAAGATAATGGGGTTGGTATCAAAGAAAAGTATCTTTCAAATATTTTCGATATGTTTTATCGAGGGAATGAGAATTCTGACGGAAGCGGTTTGGGCCTTTATATTGTTAAGGAGACTATTGACAAATTAGGAGGTTCTATCGATATTTCCAGTGAATACAGAAAGGGCACGAAGCTGACATTTCATTTGCCTAATACATCTGAAAACGTTGTATTATAGAATGTCAAGGAAATTAAGAAGCTTCCTTGTCTAACTTAATCGATTCCGAATTTACACAATACCTGAGTTTGCTAGGCGCTGGCCCGTCGGGAAATACATGACCCAGATGAGCATCACAAGTGTTACACATGATCTCAACTCTGGTCATACCAAATGAATGATCTGCTTCATACTTTACTGCATTTCGTTTAATCGGCTGTGTAAAGCTGGGCCAACCTGTTCCAGAATCGAACTTTATAGTGGAATCAAACAGGTTGGTATGACAACAAATACAGGAATAAATTCCTGGATCATAAGCATAGCATAATTCTCCACTAAAACTTCTTTCCGTACCCTTTTGGCGTGTTATTCGAAATTGTTCCGGAGTCAATTGGTTTTTCCATTCACTTTCGGGCTTTTCTACTCTTCTGTCGGGTTGAGGGTTTCCATTATTCGAGTAATCAATAATATCAGGCCAAGTAAGCATTGTTGAAAAATTAGTTAGAACGAAGTTACAAGAGGATCACGAAAATCCGGTTTATTTATTTGAGCAAAAAAAGTTAAGCAAATGAGAATGATTATGAATGGCAACGCAACTGTGCTGCCTTTGGAACTTCACTTTTTGATGTTCGTCAAAAAAGATAGATTTGAAATACAATCGATGCGGAATACCATAATTTTCAGATACCTTATTTTTAAGATGATCAGAATCACATTCTCATTTTTAGTTTTATTCCCGACTTGTGTTTACAGCCAAATCATAGATGGTTTTACTACTTCTACAGCTCCAAAACAGAAGCTGTTAGAGCAAGATTTTAAGAACTTAGTTGACCCAGGTGCCTTTAAAGAACATTTAAAAATACTTACGGCAAAACCGCATGTTGCCGGAAATAAAGCCAACGAGGAGGTGAGGGACTACATGTTTAAAGTCATGCAAGAGGCTGGCTTTGAATCTACTCTTTATCCTTACGACATTTATATGTCAAAGGAGCCTGGTCGTTCGGCGGTTGAATTGGTCACGCCTTTTCGTCAACCTTTAAATCAGCAGGAAAATATTATTCCGGAAGACCCCTTTACGTCTCATCCAGGATTATGGAAGGGATGGAACGCTTACTCCGGAAGTGGTGATGTTACAGCCGAAATTGTTTATGCTAATTATGGTAGGAAAGAAGATTTTGAGAAGCTAAAAGAGTTAGGTGTAGATACTAAGAACAAAATAATTATAGCCCGATATGGAGGTAATTTTAGGGGATTCAAGGCCAAATTTGCCGCTGAAAGTGGTGCCTCCGGTTTGATTATATACTCTGACCCTAAAGATGTTGGTTTTACAAAAGGGTTAGAATTTCCTGAGGGTCCCTATTACAACAGCAGCACTATACAGAGAGGATCTGTACTTACTACAGATTTTACCGGAGATCCATTAACTCCTTTTAATCCAGCACTTCCGTTAGACAATAAGAAGAAAATTCAGCGATTGGATCCGAATGAAGCCCAATTGCACTCCATTCCCGTTACTCCATTGTCCTATGGGGCAGCACAAAATATATTGGAAAAAATGAAAGGGGGGGCGGTTCCAGCGGGATGGCAAGGTGGACTTCCTTTCACGTATCGCCTTACTGGCGGAAAAGATTTAACCGTACGCTTAATGGTGGATCAAAAACGTGAGTTTGTGCGCGTTAACAATGTAATTGGTATGCTCGAGGGAAGTGAATATCCAGACGAATGGATTATTCTCGGTTGTCATTATGATGCCTGGGGGTTTGGAGCCACTGATCCTAATAGCGGCACAGCTATGCTGCTTGGTTTAAGTGAAACATTAGGAAAGCTGGCTAAGGGTGGAAAAAGGCCTAAGAGATCCATTCTAATCGGTCACTGGGACGCTGAGGAACATGGTGTAATCGGCAGCACAGAATGGGTTGAACAAATGAAGGCCGAGTTGCAAGCCAAGGCTGTTGCCTATCTGAATTTTGATGGAGGTGTTTCCGGAAAAACATTTGGGGCCTCTTCAGCGCCAACGTTGAAAAAGCTAATTATGGAGGCGGCGAAAGAAGTAGATTATCCATATTCCGGCAAGACGGTTTATGAAGAATGGAGAGGTGACTGGGAGGAACCCGCTATAGGAAATTTGGGCGGTGGTTCTGATCACATTGCCTTTTACATGCATGCCGGTGTTCCTTCCATGAGTGGCGGGGCAGGAGGACCTACAGTTTATCACTCCAACTACGATGATTTTTACTATTATTCGAAATTTGTTGATCCCGAGTTTAAGATGGGTCCTGTGATCGAGAAACTGGTTGGAATTATGACTTTGAGAATGGCGAACGCTGAAGTCATACCCTATGATATAACACGATACGCACAGGATCTAAGGTTTCATTTTTATAATGCCGAAGGTAACATTGTAGAGTATGATACTTCCTTTCAAGGGTTTACCAAGTCTAAGGAATCCATTACTTTATTGGAAAAATCCGCTTCAAACTGCGTTAAAAAATTACAGTCGGCCTTGGCCGGCGGTACCTTGTCCGAAAAACGAATTAAAGCTTTAAACAAACAGCTTATTGCTTTAGAAAAGAGTTTCCTGGAAGATAGAGGGATGTATTTTGGTTCGTGGTACAAATCGTTATACTCCGCATCCGATCCGTTTAGCGGATACGCATCCTGGATACTCCCAGGGATCCAATATGAAATCGCTCTCAATTCATCTGACCGGTTAACAGAATGGGACGAGCGATACAGCTCAGCAATTCAACGGCTTAGAGACAAGTTGGATAAACTCGCAACTGACTTGTAGCTAACTAGCTTAGGCAGCATGGCCTTGGACGTTGCTGTTGATCTTAGGTTTAGGGAGAATTGAACCTTTACAGCTAGAAGTGTAGGGCACATAAAGCCGTGACAAAACCCTGTAGAAAATCGTCAGATTGATTCACGGCTCTTTTAAAGGATTCCGAAACGGCGATATTAGGGTTTTGTTCTTTGACACTGATCCTCGGTAATAAATACTGAAAAACGTTCCGATCGTTTTTAGCATCCAGAACGCTAACTTCAAAAGAAAGGTCACTCCTAAAATGACCTTCTGGTTGTTTTTTTACACTTCCGATCGGTTTAATGCTAATTTCCATATCCGTTTGTTCATCGCTGACTTCTGAAAGCCCAAGGTCGGACGTGATGTTCCTGAAATAATTCAATATCTGATCTTCTCTATCAAACGAGGTATCGGAGTCCACAGTGAACCGAACCCTATAAGGATTGAATTTGATGACAACAGGTTTAGATTCGATGGTACTCTTTACCGCCGGGCTCATCAAGCTTTTCACAGACTCTTCTAACCCTACTTCTGCTATAATTTGGATAACCGCGACATCTTTTTGTGGAAACATGCCATAAATACTTAGTGCCTCATGATTTTCATGATTAAACGAATAGCGGAAAACATCGCCTTGTATGACATTTAAATTTAGATCTAGTCCATTAAGAGCTATTCCTGTAGATTTATTGACCAAAAAGTTTTCGATTACCAATGGTTCTCGATTGGTAGCATTAAATTGATAGCTACGGTCAAAATTAAAAGCAATAAGGTCTATTTGCCTTTCAAGCTCATAGATACTTTTTAAACGTAATTTCTGGAGTAGAATACTGTATTCAGGTTCAATTATCCTGTTAATTTCGTCATCTATTTTTTTTATGGACTGGCTAAGTTCTCGGGTACTTCTGGCAATTTCCCCTTCTTCAAAGAGATCTATGGCTTCCTTTTGCATGAGTTCAATTACCGTCTCAAAAGATGTGAAGTACTCCTTTCTGTTCTGTTTGTAAACTGATTCGTCTAAACTAAATAAGACGTAGTACGTGTTTTTTCTTTTATCAATCCATTCACTGATCTTGCGATGACCCATTAAGAAGTTGGATGAGGCTAAAGACACCGTTTCATTAAGTAGGTAGTCTACCTCGTCATCCTTGTAGGTGGTGGTAAGGTTTGAACTTGAGTTTATGGATACAAAGATCTTTTCAACAATTTCCCGAAGTGCCATTTTTCTGGCCTTGGCTCGGTACTCGGGATAGTCTTTCATGCTCACCATACCTACGCCATAGAAAGCATCTCCTGTGACAGGTACTTCACGAACCCAGCTAGGAGCTTTCTTAAGCTGACCAAAGACCGAACCTCCGGTAAGGCTAAAAAAAAGGCACCCGGTTACAAAGAGCGCCCTTTTGATCTTAGTTATTGTTTTTAAAATCTTCCAATTCCTGCTCATAAATCTTTCTGAATTTTTGAAGGTCAAAATCCTGTTTTAATGATTCATCGGCAGATATTTTTTGAGTTAGGTTATCAGCTACTGCCGTCGTAGGCATTTCCATAGCCACATAGTGTATATATTCTCCAGACCCACCTTTTTGATTTTGGAATGATTCCTGACCTATGATTTTTACTTGAGTAAGCGTTTCGTTGATAACCGTACGAGTAATGTCTTCATATTTTGAAGTAGTTTGAAGCTTGTTTGAGATTTCCCGGTTTTGAAGAAACTGTTCACCTACACTCTTTACTTTTACCTCAATCTGCGAGGCAATCGCCTGCCTAGCGTTGGTTTCAGCAATACGCTTAGCCACCGTAAGATCCAAAGCCTTACCTTGCCCAGTAGATCGGTAGTACTTCTTATCTGAGTAGTACTTCTTTTCATCAAATGGCTGATCAATTTTTTTAAACTTGTTGTCGGTATGTTTAAGCTTTTTGCTACAGCTAACCATGAGCAACATACCGCAAAGTACAATACACGAAAGGAATAAGTTATTTTTCATAAGTGACACAGAGTTTGATTACCTAACGAGAAAACAAAAACTCTGCCAAAACGATGGGGTATTTCTAAACTTTTTCAAAATACATTTTTCCTTTTGCCAGGATTTGACCTAAATCCGTTCGTGTTTTTCGGCTGAAGCCAAACATTAGACTGTGATTCATGTTGTTTTATCCAAAGAGTCCTATGCCTGCTCAAAAGTTAATTTTTGGTTATCTGCTCACTACTGTGGTGTTCTTTGCGATTGATCTACTTTGGTTGGGTATTATTGCGAAAAATCTGTACCAAAAACATCTGGGTGGCCTTCTTGCCGATAAGGTGAACTGGACGGCCGCCATAGTCTTCTATTTACTTTTCATCGTAGGAATCTTCATATTCGCAATTCTACCGGCTGTAGAGAAGAATTCGATGCCCAAGGCACTTCTACTAGGTGCACTTTTTGGCTTTTTTACCTACGCCACTTATGATCTAACGAATCTTGCTACGCTAAGGGACTGGCCGTTGAAGATTGTATTCATCGATATTATTTGGGGTATGGTGTTGACCGCATCCGTGAGCCTATCGGGATATTTTATCATGAAATGGCTATGATCTCGGCTATTCTGGATGTAGGGATTATTCTTAGCATCTTTTCTGTTTTTAACTTCATTCTTTCCATTATTCTTAAAAGAAATGATGTCGCCGATGTAGGATGGGGTATAGGGTTTGTTTTGGTATGTATTTATTCCATGGTTCAATTCGTTGTTACCCCACTGACCGTCATTTTCTATGCGATGGTCATCACCTGGGGAAGCCGCCTGGCTATTCATATTGGTATACGCAATAGCAAAAAAACCGAAGATTTCAGATACAGACAATGGCGTGACGATTGGCGGAATACATTTTACTGGCGATCCTTTTTGCAGGTCTATCTATTACAAATGGCCATTCTGCTGATTGTGGCGCTGCCTATTTTGGTACTAGGGGTTTACACCACGGAGGAACAGATAAGTATATGGCATTGGATAATTGCAGCACCCTGGCTTATTGGGTTTTTATGGGAATCGATTGCCGATTACCAACTTGCACAATTTAAAACAAAGCGTGTAGGTAAAATTATGAGCTCCGGGCTTTGGCAGTTCTCCAGGCACCCGAATTATTTTGGAGAGGTAGTGATGTGGTGGGCGCTTTTTCTGTACGTATTTATCACCCACCAGGTCTACTACCTATTGGTCAGTCCATTATTATTGACGTATTTGCTGTTACGAGTGTCAGGAATACCTATGCTGGAGGAAAAATATAAAAATGACATGGAGTATCGCAAATATGCAGGTTCAGTACCCGCTATTTGGCCACTTAAAAGATTAATAAATGTGTTAAATAAATGCCGAAGATAAAATAGCAAGTAGTTCCGCGTTTGGCGAATCAAAAGTCAAGATGTACTTATTCACATTATCACACAATAAACAGGCAATCCCAGAATAATGGGAACTGCCTGTTTCTTTTTACATTCTCTGATACGATGTTCAGAATTCCGAGAAAAAAGGTTTTAAACAAAATCAATTTTCACTGCTAACTCGGACAACCTAGAGGCCAAACAAAACCTGGTATGTTTTCTGTGTAAATGTCACCTTCGCCCGTGTTGTAGGGAGATTCACAGTCAGTTTGAACATTCAGGTCAATACCTGAGCAGTTACCTTGATTAATCTGAATTCTTCCAAGATAACTGAAAGTATTTATGGTTAAATCGTTACAAGCACTCAAAATCGTATAACCTGAATTTGGGAGTATACATCCAACTGGTGCACTTGTCGTGAAGACATGAACATAATATACTTCACCTGGTTTTACGGAACCTTGAGCAGAACCATTTCTGGTTTTGGAAACATAAACGTCTTGTTGACTACAACTAAAGTATTCATCGCTATCGTTAGCACAACGTTCTTTAGCACGAGAATTGACGCTTCCCATTGTAATACATAAAGCCGACAGACAAAACGTTCTAATTAAGCATTTCATAAATATTTGTTTGCTGAGATTTTAGAACGTAAAAATCAACAAAATTATATTAAAGTCTGATATTTTTTTGTTGGTCTCAGGAGGAATTAAAACTATGCACTTTTAGTGCATTTTGCTTTAGCTTCTAAAAATATATCTTTGATTCATGCCAAAAGCTCACCGGATCAATGGTCACTGTTTTACGTCTTACTGCGCATATCGTATAGTCAACGAAGTACCGGTATTCGGTTTTGGAAGGCGATATAAAGGTGATATGCCGTTCTTTGTTGATCCAGATATGTGCTTCGGAAGATGTACGCATATTAAAAGGTGTTATATCAAAAGACCATGTTCATATGCATATAGAATATCGTCCATCACATTCGCTGAGTGATTTGGTCAGAAGATTGAAGGGACGAAGTTCGCGGCGATTACAACAAGAATTTCCAACTTTGGGTAAAAGATATTGGGGTCGGCACTTTTGGGCTATAGGGTTCGGTTGTTGGAGCACAGGAAATATTACAGATACTATGGTCAATGAATATCTTGAACACTATCGAAGGCCTAAAGATGATGACCAATCGGATTTCATCTTGGAATAAGAAGACTTTCAGTCCAACCACAAACTATGGCGCTTTCAGCCCATAGTGGTTTATTTGATAAGGACAAGTTTTTCACTTTATTCTTTTAAGTAAACAAATCGCTCAAGGCGTGATAGCTCCTTATCATCTACGTATTTACCTATTTCTTTTCTGAACTGTTCCATGCTTTGGTAAGGACGGTATTCTTCAAATTCATGAGCCATACGATCACCAACACCAGGTATAGCCAAAATCTCTTCTTCAGAGGCTGAGTTCAATTCTATTGGCACAAAGACATATTTTTCAAAACGCGCTATCTCAGATTCGTCTACGTATTTGCCTATCTCCGCTCTAAATTGTTGGATCCTTGTATAAGGACGATACTCCTCAAATTCATGCGCCATCCGATCGCCAACGCCTGGAATTAGTTTGAACTCATCCTCAGGAGTGGTGTTTAAATTAAGAGGCACAAAAAACTCTGCGTATAACCTTACCCTCTCAGTACTGTCCACCATTGCATCCTGGATTAAGGCATCTAAGTCAGCCATCGTAATAAATGGACGATTTTCCAGAACTTGCTTTATAAGTTGCTCACCTAAGCCCACAGATTTAAGTTCTTCTTCGCTGGCTAGGTTAGGATTAATTACCGTAACCTCGCTTATAGTCTCAGTTTCTGCGACGGTAGAACTCGGTTCAGTTGTTTCTTGGGTTTCCTCCGAACTTTCTTTTTTTTCCGAAGACTGACAGGAATAAATGAACAAGGAAAGTGTAAGTAAACCTAATAATTTAAATAAACGATTCATTTTGGTTGTTTTAGTTTTAACAGTGTATATAAATATCCAATTGACGCAAATACGATCATGCTACCTGGTGCTAACGTCGGTAACGCACCTGAAAGGGTCTCAGAAATTAGGACCCACCCCGAGGACGATGGGTGCAATTCTCTTTCGAATTCGATATTAGCTTTTAGGTGAAACCAGAACCCGACCACTCCGCTAATGGCACATCCTAACATAAGTGCTTTAAAGAGCCTGATAATTTCTTTCGAGTTTTTCCACAAGCTTAGAATAAAAACCGCGGTTGACAAGCCTATTAATACAATAGGGGCTAGTTGCCATTGATCTTCATAGTGATCAAGCAAGAACAACTCTGTACTCGTTCCTACGGCCATAAAGATCATTATAATTACTACGATCCAATAGGCTCTAACTTGTCCAAAAAAATGATCTTGCTTTGAACGGGTCATGCGAATGTAGATCTTGTGAAAGTAAATGCGAAAGGTGAACTCACCAAGGCCATCAAGAATTATCTCAAAAGATACTTCTAAGTAAGCATAAATTTAGTGAAAGGCCTACGCAACTTTTGAGGTGTATCCTACATCTTTGATAGTACTATAATCGCAATTAGAATAGTCGTATATGAGAAATTTCAAACTGACAATCGTTCTGACAGTCATTGGGCATGCCTTAATTGCCCAAAATACTGTATTGAAAATTGAGACTTTCGAACTCGACAACGGGCTTAAAGTCTTCCTTAATGAGGATAGAAACGCCAGCAATGTATATGGCGCGGTCTGGGTGAATGCCGGGGGTAAAAATGATCCTGCTGATGCAACAGGAATTGCTCATTACTTGGAGCACATGTTGTTCAAAGGAACCACAGAGCTAGGGACACAGAATTATGAATTAGAGAAGCCACATTTAGATACTATCAGGATTTTGTATGATGAGTTGGCGGCTGCGGAGGACAAGAACATAAAGCTTGATATCCAGAAGAGGATCAACGAGCAGGAGCTGAAAGCAGCTCAGCACGCTATTCCAAACGAATTCGATAAGCTGGTAAAGTCAATAGGTGGTACAAGTGTCAATGCTGGCACAAGTTTCGACTATACCAATTATTACAATATTTTTCCTGGCAATCAACTGGAAAAATGGTTGGAGATTTACGCGCACCGGTTTCAGAACCCTGTATTTAGACTTTTTCAAAGTGAGTTAGAAGTGGTATACGAAGAAAAGAACAGGGCAGCTGACGATCTGGAAAGGAGGGTTACAGAAAAGTTCCAGGAATATATTTATGGTGATCATCCTTACAGTACCCAAACGGTTCTTGGTGATGTAGAACATATAAAGAACCCTTCTTTAAGTAAAATGTACAAATATTTTCAGGACTACTATGTATCGAATAACATGGCCCTGGTTCTATGCGGAAATTTTAGCACTGAAGAAGCTAAACCGTTAATCGAAAAGTCGTTTGGTAAATTGAAGAGGGGAAAGGTACCTGAGCTAGCTGACTATGAACGTAGTCAGTTTAGTGGAAGGGTATTGGAAAAAGTTCGTATAACTCCAATCAAAGCTGGTTTCATGGGTTACAAACTTGTACCCTATGGGCACCCAGACCAACCGGCCCTTGATGTTATAGATAGAATGATGTCAAACCAAAACGAAACTGGTTTTATTGATAAGCTTACGATAAATAATGAGGTGCTCTATGCCGGAGGTTATTCGGAATTCCTTGAAGATGACGGCTCTACATTCATTTTTTATGTTCCGAAGTTATTTGGAAAGAGTTTAAAGAAATTCGAAGAACAGATCAGGTCTTCTTTTCAAAGCATCGCTGCAGGTAATTTCACAGAAGAGTATATGGAATCTGTAAAGAATGGCCTTTACAGGAACCTTAGCCTATCACAAGAGCGCATTGCCGCAAGAGGACGTTATTTAGGCTTGAGTTTCGTCTATGGTTTGGATTATAAAGACTTACTTTCTTATTCAGAGAAAATCAAAAAACTGAGCAAGAAAGACATTCAGCTTGCAGCGGCTACATATTATGGAGATAATTACTTTACCATGCAGTCGCGTACCGGCTTTCCGAAAAAGCCCAAACTTAAAAAACCACCTTATAAACCCATATCGTCGCGAACGGAATTATCTTCAGCATATGCACAAAAATTCAAGCGATTACCAGAACGAACCACGGAACCTCGCTTTATAGAAGTTGATAGAGACTTGCAGATCATTGATGAGTATATCTACTGTACGAATAACCCGTTAAATGATGTTTTTACAATCACTTTAAATATAGCGACGGGCCTTACGCAGGATCCCTATTATGCTCAAATGACTGCTGCACTGGATAATTCGGGTACGACGAAATACAGTGTGGTTGAATTAAAGAATGAATTTGCAAAACTAGGTGCTACCTACAGTTTTGGTGTGGGTTACAGTGCATTTACAATTAGCGTGACTGGCTTGGACCGAGAGTTTGAACGAACGATGGAATTGGTGCAGCATTTGTTGGAAGAATTCGATCCTAAAGAAAGCACGATTGAAAATCTTTACAATCAACGAAAGACTGAAAACAAGATCAACAAGAACAATCCATCCGCTGGAGGGCGAATGCTTTACGCCTATGGCCTTTTTGGCGAAAAATCAGCGTTTAAAAAAAGAATACCGATAAAAGAACTCAAGCAGCTAAAACCTACGCTTCTTAAAACTAAGCTCGAGTCCATGTTAGCCAATGGTTTTAATGACATACATTATGTAGGGCAAAAAGATAAGCGAGATATCAGCACATTTTTTACTACTAATACTTTGTTTAGAAAAAATAAAAAAAATGATTACGAGTTTCTGGAAGCCAAAGAAGCAACTGAAACAACCATTTATTTGGTTAATGACAAAAAGGCCATCCAAAGTTATGTTTATTACATAGTGAATGGGGAGGCATTAGATTATGAAAGCACTTTTAAAAAAGAAGCTTTTAATTCGTATTACACCAATAGTCTTTCAGGTCTTCTTTTTCAGGAGGTGAGGGAGTTTAGGTCGCTGGCTTACTCCACGGGAGGTGACTATTTTGATCCCATTTATGAACCACAGAAGAATGGTCGATTAGTACTTTTTACAGGAAGTCAGGCGGACAAGACGACCAATGCAGTCGAAGTGGTCCTTAACTTAATTGAGGATATGCCGGTCTATGAAACACGAATAGAACCTATTAAGCAAGGTTTGATCCTGGAATCGGCATCCAGTAAACCGGGTTTTCGCGATTTGTCTGAAACTGCGGATGAATTTCTCAAAACAGGCTTTAGTGATGACCCCAATAAAATTAACTACGGTAAGTATGCGCAACTTACATTTGATGACGTTAAATCCTTTTATGAGGACAATATAAAAGGAAAACCGGTCACCGTAACCATTTACGGAGATGCTTCGAAGCTGGATAAAGCTAAATTGAATCAGTTCGGTAAGGTAATAGAGTTAGAGATGAAAGATATAATGGTCGAATAGCTACAACTCCTATAAACAAGCGCGATAGTTGACTGTTAAACCAAAAAGTGCGTAGCAATGACAGAAGAAGAAGCAAAGGAGGCAATACGAAACATACCTATAGGGGCAAGACTTCAGTTGATCAAAAAAAATGGCGCCATTGTGGAAGTTAGGCTCGCCAGTCATGAGATTAGCGCCGTCGAGAAAAAAGAATATGAGGATTTGGTTGTTCCCGAATTGCCACCAGCCTTGATTGTAAGAGGTAGGTCCCGCTTCGGAAATTTTCGCCAGGATTTAAATGAAGTGGTAAAAATCGCCTGGATCGATGATTAAAAAGAAAGCCCCTTTCGGGGCCCTCTAAACTTGAATTATGTTCTAATCTCATTCCGTAGGAGGTAAGATAACAGCATCGATGACATGAACCACGCCATTAGAAGCCTCTACGTCCGCAGTTACTACGCTGGCACCATTGACTTTGGCTCCGTCAGTAGTGGTTATGGTTACCTCAGCGCCGTTAACCGTAGCTGCGGTCATACCATCAGTTAAATCCGTTGACATCACTTTACCCGACACAACGTGATAAGTTAGTATAGCCACCAATTGGTCTTTGTTTTCCGGTTTAAGTAAGTCATCCAATGTTCCATCAGGAAGAGCAGCAAAAGCGTCATTGGTAGGTGCAAAAACAGTAAATGGACCCTCACCCTGTAATGTCTCTACCAATTCACCGGCTTGTACAGCACTTACTAATGTTGAAAGAGCCTCAGTCTCTGCCGCTAGCGCCACTATGTCTTTGGCAGCTTCTTCCGCAGGGGTCTCCTCGGGGGTAGATTCCTCAACGGCCGGCTGCTCCGTGCTTTCTTCACTTGTTGCCTCTTCGGTATTGCCTCCGCCTCCGCAAGCGAATGCAAATAATAATGATAATACAGCTAAATAATTTAATTTTTTCATTTCGGGTTTTAGTTTAGTTTTTACATTAACCATGAAGGAGTCAGGTTGTTCAAATTCTTTCCAATTAGTGCTAATCAAGGATTCTTTTTTTGCAAAAATCAAGTTTGAGCGTTTCACTGTAGCTTTCTATTTTAGATCATGCGCTGCTTTATATAATTGGCTTAATAACAATTTTGGGACATGAAGTTATGGCTCAAAATGATGTTATCGACGGCCTGAAAACCACTTGCGACTACTGAAGAAAATTCTTTAAAAGTCATATTTTTTAACAGTTAGCCGGGAATTTAAAATATTCTGAGCCAGGAACTTCGATGAGCTATATCGATTCGGCTATTGTACTGGCTGAAAATTTAGATGCTAAGACCAAAGGTAATGTCCATTACTACAAGGCTATTATCTTTTATCTTACCGATAACTTTGAAGAAGCGATAACCACATCCGATATCGCTTATGAGAATTACAATCGCATAGCAGACTCTTATGGACTAGCTAGTATAAATAACCCAATCCGCTTCACAACATTGCACTTATTCATTTAGATACTAAAGACAGTCAACAGGCATTAAAATAGGCTTTTCAGGCACTTGAAATACGCCTTGAAATCGAAGACAGTACAGTTATCGGTCAAACCATAGTAGGTATTCAATATAATTTGAACAAGAATGATAGTGCCAGATACTATTTAATAAAAGTTGAGCGAATATTTAGAAATACAGATGATCTTAATTCATTATCCATCACCCTTTCTAATTTAGGTCAGGTAGAATTGTCCAAAGGTAAAAGTGAGTTGGCAGAAAAAATATTCTTAGAATCAATCAGACTATTCAGAATACTTAACAGCAAGGAGGAATGGGTCAGTGCCTTAAAGAACATTAGTGTGACCTTTCTATCGACTCAAAGCTATGATTCTGCATTAGCGGCTTCTCTCGAATCTTACACCATCGCGTCTACGAATGGATCGTTGCTTCGTAAAAAAGAAGCTTTAGGGCAAGTCACAAAATCTTACGAAATGCTCAAGGCATACGATAAGGCATATTTCTATTCTCTAAAATTAATGATTGTTTCGGATTCGCTGATTCTTTCTGCTGAAGACGATATAGAGATTGTAGGATCAGCCAATTCTGTGAGAGAGACTTATGAAAGATTGCTTATGAGTAACTCGAACCGAAAAGTCTCACAGTATTAGGAGTAAAGACTAAAAATCTTGCCCAAGCGCAATAAGAACGATTAGCCCGCCGATAGCGGTTAGGCCGGTAATACCATGCGAGGTAGATTAATGCCACCATCTAAACGGGCCTGTTCTTGTATCTTTTTGATAATTCGGGAATTATCATGTTTTGCTAAATAACCGAAACCGGGTAGCTTTTGAACGGAGTTGTGTGCTCATCAAAAGTCATCACCACACGTCTCGAAAATTTCAGATTGCCTTCTTTTAGGGCTATTGATAATAATATAGAAACGCTCCATTACCCTTAAGGCCTGATCTTTATTTGCCTGGTCTAATCCTGCAAAATCCTCATACAGCCTTTTAATATTATTTTTTTGATGTTTGAATTTCTTAAAAGAGGCCATAAACTCGCCCGTCGGACGGCAGAATCCTCTAAATTTTTTCTCCTGATCCTGATATGTATATTCCGCATCTACCAGACGGGAAAGATCAAAATCATAGGGCACAACAATGTGCTCCTCCGTTCCATAAACTTTAAAAGGCTTGACATTATGATCCGGGAACGCCCAATCGTTGTTGCCGATCATAAACTGGAAAAGCTCCAATGTTGGGGGATTATGATAATTCGGGGTTTCTACGTAATAAGGGTCAACTTCTATTTCTTTTGCTCCCAGCCGCTTTCCCA
>JBCCOE010000065.1:0-25211 GCA_039025475.1 Bacteroidota bacterium
CGCCCTCAGAAATTTGTTGCAGTATAAAACCTACTCCGTTATTAACATCTTCGGACTCACACTAGGCATCGTGTGCTTTACCTATATCTTCCTATTTGTTAATCATGAACTCAGTTTTGATAAATTCCATGAAAATACAGAGAACGTTTACACTGTACCCTTAACGTGGCATTTTGGCGCAACTGTACTCCCAACAGCCAGGGCTACATCCCGAGTGGGTCCCCTCTTGGAAGAGAGTTTTCCTGAAGTGACTTCTTTTTTGAGAATTAAGAATCCTGGTAAAACAATGGTCAAAAGTTCTTTATTGATCTCACAGGAGCATCAAATTTTTTACTCTGATTCTACATTTTTTGATCTGTTTACTTTTCCGCTATTGGAGGGTGACCCACAGACGGTCTTAAGAGAGCCCAATTCAGTTGTCATTACTTCTTCTTTAGCTCAGAAGTACTTCGGTAATGACTGGCAGGCACTTTCATTGGTAGGCAAAACACTAAATATTGAAGGTGTAGAATACGAAATTACGGGTCTTGCACAGGAGCCGCCTTCAAATAGCCACCTTCAATTTACCGGCCTTATGTCATTCTCAACATTGCCTGAATCAAAGGGTGGAGGGGATTTTAGCGGCAGTAGCTATATGACCTATATTAGTACCCTAGGTGGCGTCAATTCCTTAAGCTTAGACCAAAAAGTAGATACTTTGATGGCTAATATGTTTGAGGAGGGTACTAGTGTAACGCTGGATATAACACCATTAAGCGATATTTATCTTGAAAGCAGAATGGAGACTGGTTTGGGACCCATTAGCGATATGAAGTACATTTATATCTTCAGCTTGATCGGCCTGGTAATAATCTTAATTGCCTGTATTAACTATATGAACCTTTCCACATCCAGGTCGGTGGAACGAGCCAAGGAAGTAGGTGTCCGTAAAGTCATGGGGGCATTAAGAAGACAGTTGACTACTCAATTTCTAAGTGAATCTGTCCTGATCACTTTGATGGCATTGATCCTTGGGATGGCCTGTATTTTCCTTTTGCTCCCCCTATTTAACCAGCTTACTGGTAAAACTTTTACGGTAGTCTCACTTTTGAATTCTGATTTAGCCTTAGCGCTGTGCCTTATTTGGGTGAGTGTATCACTTCTTGCAGGAATATATCCGGCCTTGGTACTATCAGGGTTTAAGGTCAATAATATCCTCAAAGGGAGTTTCAAGTTCAGTACGAGTGGTTCATGGCTCAGAAGGTCATTGGTTATTGTTCAATTTACAATTTCCGCGACGCTCATTGCGGCTACCGCAGTTATTTACCAACAACTGAATTTCATCCAAAATGAGAATCTTGGTTTCGATCAGGAGCAGGTAATTGCCGTCCCTTTTAGCGATGACGTAAAAAAGGGACTAACTACGCTTAAAAGTGAGTTGGGTAATGTTGATGGTGTATTTAACCTGGCTGCCACTATGCAACTCCCCGGACGAGTGCAATTCGAATCTACAATAGCCCATAAAGAAGGTGAAGAAAACCGCCATCTAATGCGCCTTATTCCGGGCGATGTAAACTATATCAACACCTTATCATTAAAACTAATGGCTGGCGAAGATTTTAACGACCTCCGGGATAAGGAAAAATATCAATTTATTATAAACGAACAAACCGCCAAGTTTTTCGGATGGGACCTAGAGGAAGCCCTGGGTCAACCACTCAAGATTTGGAATAGCGAGTGGGGAACCATAATAGGTGTCGTGAAAGACTTCCATTTTGCCTCTTTACATGAAGAGATCAAGCCACTAATCATCTTTTATCAAACCGAGAAATACTTTATGCATCGCAACCTGGTAATAAAATTGAAAACCAATCAGTTAGCTGAGACTATTGAAGGCATTGAAGATACTTGGAAGCAACTATATCCTGAGAAGCCTTTTTCATATACCTTTTTAGATGATTATTATGGAAAGCTCTATGCAAAAGAGCAGAAGCTGGGCAAAATGTTTACCCTTTTCGCGGTCATTGCCATTTTTATCGGTTGTTTGGGGCTTTTCGGTTTGGCTTCATACACCGCATTTCAGAGATCAAAAGAGATTGGTGTTCGTAAAGTGCTGGGGGCCACTGTTCCTTCTATCACCTTTCTGCTTTCGGTTGATTTCACAAAACAAGTGATTATCTCGCTTTTATTTTCCCTCCCTCTTGCCTATTTCTTAATGGATAACTGGCTGCAGTCTTTCGCTTATCACGTGGAAGTCGGGTGGGGAGTTATGATTTTTAGTGCCTTGCTGGTACTCCTTATCGCCTGGGTCACTGTTGGATACAAATCTGTTCGCGCGGCATTGACAAATCCGGTCGAGACCTTGCGTAGCGAATAGCCGTCCACTACATTCGTCCAACCTGATTTTCAAAACAATTTCCCATGACGAAAGTTAGGGCTAATGTATGTCTCAGATTACGACCATAACTTTCTTTAAGTACCACGGGTTCAAGAATAAGTTTTGGGCATTTACCATGATGCAAAATGCCCATCGCTTTTTATCAAGTGTATCGGGTTCACAGTTTTACAAGCTAATGGGCAGTGGCAAAGGAGCTGGCTTTAATCCACTTCCGGATTGGTCAGTTTATGCTTTGTTGCAGGTTTGGGATTCTGAGCATGAAGCCAAGGCGTTCTTCAAGGTTCATCCCTTGATTGGCAAATACAAGAAACGAACAAAAAATATCTGGACGTTATTTATGAAACCTGTTGTTGCGAAAGGCACATGGTCAAATAGCAACCCATTCATGGCAAGTGACGACTTAGACAGCCATAATCCCTGTATTGCGGTCATAACACGTGCTACCATTAAGTGGGATAAAATGGTGCGGTTTTGGGGTTTTGTTCCTAAATCCCAAAAACCATTACGTGATGCCTCAGGCCTAATCTACACGAAGGGAGTGGGTGAGGCGCCATTAGTCCAAATGGCTACGTTTAGTATTTGGCGGAGCGAAAAAGACCTGTTTAATTTTGCTTATGGCAGTGAGGAACACCAGAAAGCTATTAAGCTTACCCGTAGTTTGGGATGGTATAAGGAGGAGCTTTTCGCAAGATTTCAACCCTATATTTCTATGGGTCAATGGAATGGCATTAATCCTTTAAAAAATACAAATGGAGTTTGTATTGAAGGAGACAATGAAGGTTTTGCCCCATGAAGGACAATTTCTACATTTAACCTTGTGAAGGGATTTGTACATGCGATTATTCCTACTGGCTTACTCTTTTTAGGTTTTGCTCAGATCGGTTTGGCGCAATCAGAAAGTAAAGGTCCAGAGGGTACTCAACCTTTTATTGATAGTCTCAATATACGGGCAGCGGGTTTCCGGTACTCCAATTTGGATAGCATGAATTTGTATGCGCAAAAGGCGCATAGCCTGGCGCTGGAGTTGGACTATAAACCCGGCTTAGTAGAGTCGTCACGGCTCTTAGTAATCACCATGCTGATCAAAGGAGAGTATCCTAAAGTCAGCAAGTTCTTATTTGACATCAAACTAAAAGTAGAACATACCTCACTTAAAAAGGAAAAGGCCGTTCTGGATCATTATCTGGGCATCACTTTCAACGCTTCAGGAAACTACAGGGCAGGGCTACCCTTTCTTTTGGACGCACTGGAAATCTTTAGGTCATTGAATGATTCTGATTATGTCATGCGAAGTTTGAACAATATCGGAGTTTGCTATATACGTATGAAGCAGTTTCCAGAGGCGTTAGAGATTTTTCAGGAAATCGAGTCTTTGGATCAGAAACCCGACCCTGGTACAAGAACTACCCTTGCTGTTAATCTTGCTTATTGCTACTATGGAGTTGGTAAATATGACCAAGCGGAAAAGGTGCTCCTGGATTTTTTTGCTCTACCTCCGGCCCAAATCAACGAGCGGGGCTATGGTTTTGCTTATTTTAAACTAGGTGAGGTCTATCTTAAAAAGGGCGATCTAAAAAAGGCTATTCAAACTTTTAACTTTTCTTTGGCCACATTCGATCGTTTTCAGAGTTCCAATGATAAAGTGGAACCACTGGTAGGCCTGGCTCAAGTTTATATAGAAGTTCTTGATTATGAATCTGCGAATAGCTATGCTGATCAAGCCTTAACTATAGCTAAGGCTTCAGGTAATCTTGACAATCAAAAATTAGCGCTGAGAACCAGTTACGAAATCCACAAGGATGAAGGAAACTATAAAAAGGCACTTCAAGTGCACGAGGAATACAAGGCTGTAGTGGATAGCTTGGCAGCTACTCAACAAACGGCCGAAATGGGTAGAATTAGTGCCCAATATGAGTTTAATCAACAGCGCAACGCCTTGATCCTGGAGCAAAAGGAAAAAGAATTGGTGAACCAAAGGGTATTGAGTAACCAAAAGTTGGCAATTGATATTACTCTGATTGTAATCATTGCGATAGTGATCTTACTGTTTTTCATTTATCGTAGTTATACCATTAAAGTAAAGAGTAATCGATTGCTGACGGAGAAGAATAGAGAGATAGAGCACCAAAGAGACCAACTTGAGCAATCCAATAGAATCAAAAATAAGCTTTTTTCCATCATCGCCCACGATCTGCGTTCGCCTATTAATAGTTTGGATGGCTTGCTGCATTTGGTCAGGAATAAAATGTCAAATAATGAAGATCTGGAAACGGTTCTGCCTCAGCTAATCAATAGTTTCGATCATTCTTCGGATATACTTAATAACCTGTTAAATTGGGCAACGAGCCAAATGGAGGGCTATACACTAGAATTGAAGTCTTTTGACATCAAGGAACTTCTTCAGACAGTAGTTGAAAATCATAAGGTTAGACTCGACGAAAAGGAAATTATTTATTCTATTGACGGAGAGAATATTCTGGTTCATGCTGAGCCGGACATGATCAGAATAGTTTGCAGAAATCTCTTAAATAACGCTATAAAATATTGTGACTCTGGTGATCACATAGCCGTTAAAATAGAAGTCGATCAGTCGGTATGTGTTAAGGTAACGGATTCTGGTGCGGGTATGTCCAATGATAAGGTATATAATCTTCTTAACGAGAACACATTTTCATCTACCCTTGGTACCAATAATGAGAAAGGTAGCGGCCTGGGTTTAATGATCTGTAAGGATCTGTTAATTAAGAATAACAGTAGGTTGGAGATTTCAAGTTCAAAAGGAGAAGGGAGTACTTTTTCGTTTTACCTTCCCAAGACTAGCTAGAATATTTTTCCTAATAAAGCCTTGGTAAATGGGGTTTTTGGAAATGTAGACATGATTTTCAGATCTTCCAGAAAAGAAGTCTCTTCATTTAGGAATTTGAAGATTTTTTGGACCTTATTTCTTTGGTACATAGACGCGAAAAGATCCGGCCCCAAATGGTTTTTAGAATATAAGACATCAAGGAACAAAGCATCATAAAACCGGTGTTTGGCGCTAAGTAAACCCTGGGCAGGCGGTTTGTTGTATGCGATGTTGTTCACTATTCGTTGAGAAAGGTGGATGGCATTCCTAAAAGAATAGCCAGACGAAGGTTTCACCCAACTTCCGGCGGTGCCTATCTTAGTAACCTTACTGGAATTAGCTTTATGAAAAGGGTAATCCGTCATAGGTATGATACCCTTCTCAATACCAGAGATTACATATTCACTAATGTTTAGATTTTCTTTAATATACCTTTCGATCATGAGATCATAATCTTCTTCTCGGACTAAATCAGGACTAAAAAAGGTAAATTCAATCAAAGCTTTTTTGGTAGAATAAGGTAGGATATATGTGAAACTAGTCGTGTCCTTCCAAACGAGATTAAAGTCCATCATTACGAATGAAGAATCATCAAAGTATTCTTCATCCGTTTCTATTACCCAGGCTTTAAAGTGCTGTAGTAGTTTTGTTGAGGAAGTATCCGCACTGAATTCACCAGATATACGACTGTCAAATATGTGCGTATCAATCTTATATTTAGTTTCACTCGTATGGATAATTTCTTCATTTTCAATGCCACTGACCTCGGTTTGCTCCCACAGTATATTTGTGTATTGGGCCAGAGTGTTCTTAGCGTAGTTGTAAAAGTCTAGCGCATGTATCGTTTTATAGGAATAAGGCTTTAGATCAAGCAATTCAGATTTTCCATTTCGATCCTTAAAAACAGCTTTACTCCATTTTTTTACGACTATCGCCTCTAATTTATTCTCATCTTTTTCCCAAAACGACCATGTTTTATCATTCTTGATTTTTTCATCAGGGTCAAGAATAAGAATGGTCTTCTCTTTAAAATAGGGCTTTTCCACCATGGCAAGCGCCAGGTTTAATCCTGCTGCACCTGCGCCTATAATCGCAAAATCATAACTTATGGTAGACATAGAAATAAATGAAGAATACGAGTTGAGCCAAATAAAGATGAATAGAAAAAGCGAGGTTGCCAATGGTTTTCGTTTTCTGTAAAACCCATTGTAAAGCGGTGGCTAATATAAACCAGGTTGTGAAATTCCTGATTGGGGCATGGCCCATCCCCCAATGCCAGAAGTCAAATTTAGGAGCGGAAACTTCCAGAAAGAAGTCCAGAAAAACCATTAGAAAAGCTCCGATAACTATTCTAAGAATAAGATTTTTGGAGAAGTGATGGGCTATGGTTCCTGTTATCAGCGTAAGCACCGCCCAATTGATCCCAATGATCAACGGCACTCCATCCAGTTTTATGCCTAGGTTACTACCGTAGTAATAAGCTCCAAAAAGGAAATCATAATGAACGCCAACCCATTCTGCCAACATGCCAGTCACAAAGAAAGATGCAACTACGAGCCCTTTTGAAGCAGTTTTAATGGGATAGTTCAAGATCAACAGGCTAATGGCTATGATCAGGTTGAGGGGGGTTTTGGTGATAAACCATTCTTGGTGCCCCAGGCTAATCCCAATAATCGCGGAGATCTGAAAAAGCCAGATTGTTCCAATAGAAATGAGCTGTTTAAATCCTTTAGTTGATACGTCCTGTCTTATTGAAAGGCGAGTTACTTTCATATTTCAAAAACAACTCAATTAAGTAAAAGTTAGCCTGTATCGTTAGATAGGCTAATAAAAGACTAAAGCAAACTTATTAGATTATGTAAAGATTTTTGAACCTCTCCATTTTGTGATTTTTTTAGCATGAGTTCTGCTTTATTCTTGATTATACTCTTCTGACCTTTTGGGAAAGTCGTAATCAATTGTGGGAAGTAAACATCAATACCACTCTTGAATGATTGGATTGCGTCTAGCGAAAAGGAATTCTCTTTATTTACAAATTCTAAATAGTTATTGAAGTTTTTAAATATTACATTTTCATTTGATCTTAAAAGATCTTTTATGGAAGTAGATTCCGGGTCATCAGCGTTATTAATAATGTTTTTGTTTCCAAGATCAAAGTAGAGTATTTGAAGCTCAAGCCCAAACTTCATAATTTCAATTAGCTCTTTGTCATAAACATAGAAGTCCTTTCTGTCGATTACTTGGTATGCATCAACCAAATCCCGATACTCTTGGAAGAAATCTTCCGCGACTTTTGATCTATGCTGTACGCCCAATTCAGAATCTGTTAATACTGCTTTAAAGTTTTCGGTATCAATTAGCTTTCTAAATATATCTGATGTTTCAGGGTCGTCAATTTCTGGAAACGTCTGACCTTCAGGGGTATTGAAGTGTATTTCCCTAATAACTTTGTCATAGTCTTCGGCTGTCCAAAATCTTTTTTCCATTGGAAATTTTGAATCTACACTGGTCGAGCAACTCAGGCTAAACATTAGAAGCAATATTGAAAGTGCGATCCGCATAGTTTTCTATTTAGAAATTTTATAATCATCAAGTATTAGAAGAATAGAATCGATTTTGGATTCCCATTCCTTCTGTTTTGACAGCAAATATCCATGGTAAGAATCGTAATCATAAATCTTTTGCATTTCTTTTTCTTCAACAAGGATAGAATCGTACTTTTTTTTGAAATCGACTTGCTCACCTTTTTCAGCTAATAATTTCCTAAGCTCTCGCGCAAATATTTCTGTAATATGAAAATGGTACATCTCATGTTTAAGCAAGTCTGAACTCACGGCATTCCGATTATAAATGTATGACCTGGAAGGGTGGAAAAGGGAAGTCACTGCAAAAGCATCTTGATTTCTTGATACCTCAATACTGGTAGTGATAGTTGCGAACTTATCGTTACCATCTAATGTCCTACCAGGTATATTGAAACCTCTAAAATCTTTAAGACTTATTTGACTCATATTCTGATATGCTATCGGTTTTTTATAGTTGAAAAAGTTTATTTTAAGAGCAACAAGAAGAAGTGTGAGAACAATACCCAGCAATAGTGTGGCTAAATGAATACGATAAAAGTACTTCCTAGTATCTATTTTAATTCCAGGCTTCCTAATCATAGAAAACAAGGTTATTAAGTCCTTGAAAAGAACTATTAAATAGAGTGCACCTACAATTAGATAAACGTTAACTCCTTCCACGAGATATCTTATTGGATAACAGTCCGATTACTAAACTCATTGTAAAAATGATGCTACCAATTACCAAATAATAGAGTAAGCCGAACCTGTGGAGGTATAGAACAAAGAGTTGATCATATGTGAATTGGTATCCCAAAAAAAACGCAGCCAATAGAATGCAGCTCCTGACAAGTCTTGTTGAGTTTTGGTGTACGAAAGCTTGTAGGGTAATAGTCTGGGCAGTTGTTAAGATTATCAAGGCAATTGACGAGTATAGAACTGCTCTTTCGCTTATTTGGTAAATTAGATTAACTGAAGCAAAACACAGTAGGGCCCAAATTGCTGGGTTAGCATAGCTATACCATTCTTTAGGCTTATCGCTTTGCATATTCAATTACTATCTATAATTTGTTTGTCCTCATACTTCTTGGGGGCATATAAAAACCCAAAAGCTTCAGCATCTTCTTTAGTACGTACCTTGTGATGAATGTAATGGGCATTGATCATGCGGTCGAGGTATTTACTTCGTTTTTTCGGTCGCCACTTCACTCGTTGATGTACGATAATATCATGAAAAACCACGTAAAAAAGACCATAACATAGTATGCCGATTCCGACTGCGGTTAGGTAGGGGGAAGGGTAAATGTCCGAGGTAGAAATAACCAAGATAGTAATACTTGGAATGCTAAATACAACGGCAAAAAGGTCGTTTCGCTCTAAAGCATGATTATGATGTTTATGATGAGATTTATGCCACGTCCATAAAAAACCATGCATGATATATTTATGTGTAAACCAAGCCACACCCTCCATAAATAGGAAAACTGCAATTGTTATTAAAGAGCAAATTAATATCGTGACTATATCCAAATCCATTATTTCGAAAACTTCTTTTCCAACACCTCAAACCGGTAATCAAAGATAGACTTTACCTTTTTGCCGACAAACAGCCAGTCAGCGAAACGGCCCAATATGCCCCACGGAATCGCATAATTCACAATATCTGTCATTTCAATGCCTCCTTCAACTTCTTTGAAGTGATGCTGATGATGCCATAGTGCATAGGGTCCAAAACGCTGCTCGTCTACAAAGTATGAAGGTTCTTCTACATGTGTGATTTCCGTGGTCCAGCGTACAGGTATTCCAGGAAGCACGTGAACAATATAACTTATCAATTGACCCGCATACATACTTTCTTGCCCAGAAATATATGTAATCACAAACTTCATGTAGTCAGGAGTTATTTCTTTTAAGTTTCTCGGAGATGAGAAAAAGTCCCAGGCTTCATCTATTTTGATCGGCAGGAATTGGATCCTCTCCAGCTTGTATACTTTCATTTGGTAAATTAACAATGAATTTATTCATTGGTTTATAGCCGGAGATAGCTAGATGCATATTAGTGGTCTGACAACTTTTCTAAGAAATGAAGCCGATTGTTTTTGTAATGACCACTTGTATTTTTTGTAGTCGTCTGACCACTTTACAGATTTTAATATCCATATGCTTTAGATAAAATCGCATTGTTTGAGCCTGTTATAATGGTCAAAAGACTATTCGCATTATAAGCGGCTATTATAAAGATGATTAACGATCCGTTTAAGAAAAGTCGTCAGACCACTTTTAAATGACAAGGGTTACTTTGCGTTTAGACTATTTAAATATTCATCCGGCGTTAAAACCGATATTTTGGATTCCTTAAAATCTTTGCCATTTCTGGTGATCAATTTCCTACAATTCATTTTTAAGGCACAGTAGTACTGTAAAGAGTCTTCGAAATCAGAGAATTTAGATGATAATCCTTTATCCACAATTTCATCAGTCAAATTAGAAGTCTCGGCAATTACTTTAAACTTGCGTATCTTCTCTTTGACTGATTCTTTATCTTCATATCTAGATAAGATATAGTAAACGATCGAATAGGTTAAAGCAGAAACAGTAAGCTCAATTTTGCCTTGATCAGCAAGCGTTGCAATTCTAGCAGCGGAATAATAAAATGGCTCTCTTTCTCCCAGCAAATCAAGTACTACGTTAGTGTCGAGAAATAATCGATCCTTCACTCGTACTTTTCGGCTAAGTAGTCAACGTACTCTTTTTTATCATCAAGGTTTGACGGAAAACTTACCCCTGTTCGTATACTCTTAACAAATGGTGATATCTCAATATCATCATTAGGTAGTTGATTTTCTTTATCTATCAAAGATCTAAGATAAGACTCAATGATGCGCGAAAGACTTCTTTTTTGTAGCGAGGCATAGGTTTTCGCCTTATCTATCACATCCTTGTCTAACTTGAGTGTCAATTTAGCATCCATAACCATACATATTATACGTACAAATTTATGATAATTATACGTATTATTCAAAGTTCTGTTTCTGCAAGTAGATACCCCCTGTTACACATTAGTGGTCTGACGACTTTTCTAAGAAATGAAGCCGATTGTTTTTGTAATGACTACTTGTATTTTTTGTAGTCGTCTGACCACTTTTGAACTAACGAACGATGCATCATATTTGGTAAAGACCGAATCGGCGGATAAAAAGTGAACTAAATCGGCTGTCAACGTTCGGGCATAATTACTTGTACTCTACGATGTTTTTAGCCATCATTGGAAATATAATAAAGTGAAAAGGTAAAACCAGATACCAATATAACCTTCCCCAAACTCCTAAAGGTCTGAAAGTTGCTTTTTGAAAGAGTATATTTTGATCGGACTTTCGTTTGATCTTGAATTCCAACCAGGCTTCCCCAGGCAGCTTCATTTCGGCGTATAATAGCAATTGTTTTTTTTCTTTATCGGCCTTTAGAACCCTCCAGAAATCAAGCGAGTCGCCGGCTTTTAGGTCGGCCTCATCGCGTCTCCCCCTACGAAGACCGACACCTCCAAAAATTTGGTCTAAGAAGCCACGAACCTTCCAAAGAAAATTGCCAAAGTACCATCCACGCGCACCACCAATTTGCCATACATTATCAAGAACTTCCTCTTCATTTCTTGAGAATTCGATCTGTCGGGTATCGTGAAAACAACCGTACTCAGGTACTTCTATGTAGTCGAGGAAGTTCTGATCTAGTGAAGTATATGATATGGAATCCTTCCAACTCGAGATAACATTCTTTTGGTTGATCTTACTAAACGCATTATTCAATGCTTGTTTATAAGGAGTCAACTCAAGGGGTACCACTTTACGTATACCTTCATATTTCACTACAACATCATTACGCATACTGTCAACAAGGTTACGAGCCAGCATATAGGCTGTAGAGGTTACAAAATATAGCCATAGTGAAGAAAGTTTTGGAGTAAGTACGGGAACAGTTATGATAATACGTTTGAGCTGTCTGACCTCAGCATATTGATAGAGCATCTGTCTGTAAGTCAGTACATCTGGACCACCAACATCGTACGTTTTGTTAAACGTAGTGGTATTTAGAAGCAAGGTACTTAAGTAGTCGATAACATTTCGAATGCCGATGGGTTGGCATTTACTGCTCAACCATTTGGGAGCCACCATGATGGGCAGCTTCTCCACCAGATCACGGATGATTTCAAAGGAAGCGCTGCCTGAACCGATAATAATGGCCGCACGGAGAACGGTAGTGGGTTTGCCAGATGATTTTAGCAGTTCCTCAACTGATTTTCGTGAACTTAAGTGGCGAGATAGATTAGTATCATTAGCTATTCCACCTAGATAGATCAAATGTTTACAGCTTGTTTCTCCTAGATAAGCTGAAAAACATTGAGCCGTTTTTTGCTCGGCCTCTTCAAAACTAGCGCCTGATTGGGTTAAGGAATGAATTAAATAGTAAGCAACATCAAAGTCTTTAGGAAGAGTTGACAACGTGCTAGGGTCACTGAAGTCTGCTTCAATTACCTCTACATGGCTTAAAAATTGACCATCAAAATCTTCCCAGTCAAATCTTCGCTCATCACGAACCACGCAGGTTATAAAATGACCATTTTGCACTAAAACCGGCAGTAACCTTCTGCCAATGTAACCTGTGGATCCTGTGAGTAATATTTTCAAGATAAGGCTTCTTTGAAGCGTTCGAGGCAACGCTCGCGTGCTAATTTATGTTCGATAATTGGCTGAGGGTAAGTCAGTTCCTGAAATTCAGGCACCCATTTTCGGATATACTCTAACTGTGGATCAAATTTCTTGGTTTGTGATTCAGGGTTGAAGATCCGGAAGTAGGGTTGGGCATCTGTGCCTGTACCTGAGGCCCATTGCCAACCCCCATTGTTGGAAGCAAGTTCGAAATCAAGCAATTGCTTAGCAAAATAAGCTTCTCCCAAACGCCAATCATGAAAAAGATGTTTAGTAAGGAAGCTGGCAACGATCATTCGTACTCTGTTATGCATGTATCCTGTAGTGTTTAGTTCTCGCATTCCAGCATCGACTATAGGATAACCCGTTCTACCTTCACACCACCGATTAAACTCTTCTTCATCAGTCCTCCATTCCACCGCATCGTATTTGCGGTTAAAATTTTGATTTACAACATGGGGGAAATGCCATAGGATCATTTGATAAAATTCACGCCAGATCAACTCATTGAGGTAAGTAAAGCTTTGGTCTTTCGACTGACTGGCAAGTTGTCTAATGCTAACGGTGCCAAACCTTAAGTGGATGCCAATTCGAGATGTGCCATTTTCAGATGGAAAATTTCTGAGGTCGGCATATTTCCTTATCGTTTTATCGGATACAGTTGATGACGGAATATGAATATGACCCGGCTTAAATCCCATTTCTTCAAGGGATATAATATCTTTTGCTTCAAACTGATAAAAGTTATTGAAGTAGAGTGCCGATGGTACCGATTCAAAGTGTTGATCAGTCAGGCGCTCGCGCCATCTTTTGCTAAATGGGGTAAAGACTTTGTACGGAGTACCGTCATCTTTCAATATTTCGTCGGGTTCAAAGATGACATGATCTTTAAAACCATAGAATTTGATGTCTCTGTCTTTACAAAGTGTTTGTACCTGTTGATCTCGCTCAGTCGCATAGGGTTCGTAATCTTTGTTAGCATAAATAGCGTTCACCTCATACTGGTCGAAAATGTCACGCCATATGTCTTCCGGATAACCGTAGAATGTAATTAGACCTGAGCCCTTCTCTTTGAGGTAACGATGAATCTTGACGAGCTCTGAATGGATAAAGCTTAATCTGCTATCTTCCTTATTTTCCAGCTTATCAAGGATGTGTCGATCAAAAATGAAGATCGCCAACACTGGAAGATCGGCCCCAAGTACTTCATGAAGACCTTTATTATCGTCCAGACGGAGATCTCTGCGGAACCAAAAAATATTGATTGGCGCCTTAGCCATTGCCCTGTAGATCCGCTATCTCTTTCTCCAGCTTTTCGATAGCTTCCATCTTAGTAGCATATAACTTCAGGTCGCCTGAACGTTGAATTTTCATGGCTTCCTCAAGGAGTTGTGATCTTTGTTTTTTTAATTTCTTTACAGGGTCGGATTTAAATAGTGAAAACATAGCTCTCTGTTTAGTTAATGTAATAACACCCACCTAAACCGCTATGTTTAGTCTATTTTAACGGATCTATTGATATTTATTCATTATGATCTTGAACCACTCTGTGTAATTCGAAGGGTTCTCTGCAATGTCCTGCCTCAACTTAGAGATGGGTACAAATCTCCAGTCTTCTGCCTCTTCTTTGTTTAATTCGGGCGAACCATCAAATACAGCGGTAAAAACGTGATCATATTCGTATTCGATCAGGTTTTGATCGAGTTCAGCCCTGTATATAAATTTATATTTGAAGGTTGGGCTTGTATCAATGCCCATTTCTTCCAAAAGTCTTCGTTTTGCTGCCTCTTCGGTAGTTTCACCCATTCTGGGATGGCTACAACAGGTGTTTGTCCATAGACCACCGGAGTGATACTTACTGGAAGCTCTTTTTTGAAGCATTAATTCCCCGGCAGAATTGAATACCATAACTGAAAAAGCCCGGTGTAAAACGCCTTTTTGATGGGCCTCCAGCTTTTCCATAGTACCCAGGACCTCGTCCTTCTCATCTACGAGAACTACGTGCTCCACCGCTAAATTAAATTTAGTCTGTGTTTAACATACGAGTAGCAAAAAATAGAGAATTTTCTTTGATTTGGTATTCTAATACGTTCAGACAAAACGTGAGAGGGTGGTGTTTTCTTTATTTTCTTAAACAGATTGTAATAATAGCGGTAGGCGAGATAGACACCAAATTTAGCACTCTGAGGGAGTCGTTTTATACCCTCAAAACCCATCTTGAAATCCTTATCAATGTCTTCTTCAATGGTGTTTTTATTCTCCGCATTGAACTCTGACATTTCTAAACCCGGAAAATAAGTTCTACCCATATCTACATAGTCAGCCTCTAAATCTCGCAGAAAATTAATTTTTTGGAAAGCTGATCCTAACTTCATTGCATAGGGCTTAAGCTCATCGTACTGCTTTTGATCGCCCTTGCAAAATACCTTTAAACACATCAGCCCTACTACTTCGGCAGAACCAAGAATATACGTTTCAAACTTTTCCTGATCGTATTTTTGATCCGATAAATCCATTTCCATACTGTATAGAAATTGGTCTATAAGTTCGCGGTCAATATTGTAGGTATTTACAACATATTGGAAACTATTTAGAATTGGATTTAGGCTAATACGCTCTTTTATAGACTTGTAAGTGTCTCCTGTGAACCTTTTTAACAGGTCTGCTTTGTCATAGTCATGAAAAGTATCTACGATCTCATCTGCGAAACGAACGAAGCCGTAAATGGCACAAATCGGATCTCTAAGCTCTTTAGCCAAACATCTTATACCCAATGAAAAAGATGTACTGTAACTTGTAGTGGCCAACTTGCTGCATTTGAGTGAGACTTTATCGAAGAGTTCTTTCATTGTATTACTTTCATAATTTCATCGGCTACCACTTGTCCCGAAATAAGCGATGGCGGTACGCCGGGGCCTGGAACAGTTAACTGACCGGTATAGAATAAGTTTTTTACTTTCTTGTTTTGCATTGATGGCTTTAATAACGCAGTTTGTCTTAAAGTGTTTGCAAGACCATAAGCGTTGCCTTTATAGGCATTGTAATCACCAATAAAATCGTTGTGGGCATAACTGCGCTTGTATATTACATGCTCCTTTATTTTCTGATTTGTTAACCGTTCCATTCGATCCATCACAATATTGTAATACTCTTCACGAGTAGACTCGTCATCCTTAAGGTCTGGCGCAGTAGGAATTAAAACGAAAACGTTTTCCATTCCCTTGGGAGCTCCGCTCAGATCGGTCTTTGTGGTACAGCATGTGTAGAAAAGTGGTTTTGATGGCCATTTTGGGCTTTCATATATCTCTTCTGCATGTTTTTCAAACGACTCATCAAAAAAGAGGTTATGGTGTTGAAGACCCTCAAGTTTCTTGTTTACGCCAAGATAAAAAATAAGACTTCCTGGAGCCATGTCACGTTTGTCCCAGTAAGCTTCATCATATTTTCTGAACTTTTGTGGAAGTAAATGCTGCTCTACATGATGGTAGTCTGCACCGCCAACAATAAAATCGAAATTCCTTATTTTCTTATTGACTATCAAACCCTTGGCTTTGGTAGCGTTCATATGAATCTCCTGAACGGGGGAATCAAATTCGAATTCTACTCCCAATTCCAAAGCAAGTTTATACATGCCTTGAACGATTTCATTCATTCCTCCTTTAGGGTACCAGGTACCCAGAGCAATGTCGGCGTAATTCATGAGACTGTATAGAGCGGGGGTTTTACTAGGCATAGCTCCTAAAAACAGGACGGGGAACTCCAGAAGTTGTATGAGTTTTGGATGTTTGAAATACTTTCGAATATATGATGATATAGATTTGAAAACATGCAATTTAAAAATCCCCTTTATCAGTCGGGCATCCAGAAATTCAGTGAGTGATCTCCCGGGTTTGTAAACCAGGTCATTAATGCCTACGTCGTATTTATACTCCGCCTCTTTAAGAAATTTTTTCAATTGCTCACTGCTACCGGGCTCCAGAGTATCAAACCAGGTGTAGAGGTCTTTTAGATTTGCAGGTATATCTACAGGTGCGCCATCTGAGAAAAATACACGATAGGACGGATCAAGACGCTTTAGATCGTAATAGTCAGAAACTTTCTTGCCAAACTTTTCAAAGTATTGCTCAAATACATCGGGCATCCAATACCAGCTGGGGCCCATGTCAAATGTAAAACCCCCGGATGAGAATTTTCTAGCTCTACCACCGGGGGTACTGTTCTTTTCAAAAACGGTTACAGCGCATCCGGCTTGAGCTAAGCTACTTGCCGCTGATAAAGCGGCGAACCCTGAACCAATGACTGCTATTTTTTTGGACATTACTTACGCTTAGTGAGCATAAGCTACCAATTTTTTTTGTATTTCTTTTCTAGCGTGGAATATTCGGTTTTTAACGGTACCAATCGGAATGGCAAGGTGATCTGCTATTTCATGGTATTTAAAACCTTCAGTATGCATCTGAAATGGTACCAATAGATCTTCTTTGATCTCATTAACGCATTTCATGATATCTTTATACTCATAATTACCATCAGGGGTATTGAAGGTGTGATTATCAGGCACATTTAGATAATAAGACTCCTTGGTATCGTCGAGCGTGGTTTTAGCACGTTGGTTTTTACGATAGTTATTGATAAATGTATTGCGCATTATCGTGTACAGCCACCCTTTTAGATTTGTGTTCTGTTGAAACTTATCCCGATAAGTCAACGCTTTAAGGATAGTGTCCTGAATAAGATCTTCTGATTCTTCTTGATCTTTTGTAAACCTTTTGGTAAACAACTCCAAAGTATCTGTCAATGAAGCAATTTTGTGATTGAATTCGATAGCAGTCATTTGTTTATCTTTTTGTTTAAAAGGTTAAACAAATATAATTTATCAATCCATATGTGCCAATATTTTGTTTACTTTTTTTTAAAAAAAGATAAACATTATGTTTAAACACCTATAAATCAATGCAATAGGAGGGTGATAGAAATTGGAAGCTGTTTGTTTTATAGAAGTGAGAAAGTTTCTTTTAACGCAGTAGCATCTTTAAAAAAGAACAGGTTACTATGTTCAGAAAAACCTTTTTCAAGAACGGGTCGGCCGGTAATATAGATATCTGTTGATTTGAACCGTTCGTTTAATTCTGTTAAAAACTTGTTAAGTTGTTTTTGAGAAGGACTGTAAGAAATGGAAGCTACCATGTAATCGGGTTGAAGTCGTTCAACGCTCTTCTCAAGATCTACAAGAGGCACATATTGTCCTAAATAATAAGTTTGGAAACCCATATTCTTTAGTAGATAATGGAAAAAGAGCAAGCCGATTTCGTGCATTTCATTTTCAGGCAGAAATAAAACTACCTTTTTTGCCTCATAAGAAGGTTTTATGGTAATGCCATCTATCGCAACTACAATTTTTTGGCGGATAAGATTGGTAATAAAATGTTCCTGTATAGGACTAATATGGTTTGAAAGCCATAATACCCCTATCTTGGTGAGAAACGGATAAACCACTTCTAAAAGTGTTCTTTCGAATCCAAGTTTGAGAATATAACCAGCAAGTAATTTTTCAAATTTAGCCTCATCGAAATCCACCATACTTAGCGTAAGCTGATCTATATATATCCCCGTGTCTGTCTTTTCTTCGGAGAGCTTCTTTACGTTATCAACTAAATCATTCCTGGTGAGTGACGCTATTTGCGAAATTTTGAAGCCGTGATTATTAAGAATGGAAACGTTGAGTATTTTCTTTAAATCTTCATCCGAGTAATAACGAATATTTGTATCCGTTCGCGCGGGTTCGATTATCTGGTGACGCTTCTCCCAAATACGGATTGTATGCGCCTTAATACCTGACAACTTCTCTAATTCCTTAATTGAATAATTACCCATCTCGCCTTTCCTTACAAGCTAAACAAGATTGTTTTGTTATTGTTTGCAACCTTTTAGCATATATTTTTCAATATGTTTAATCATTTAATAATCAGGCACTTATATAGTTAAACAAAATTCAGTAGATTTCGTTTAATTAATTTTGTCAGAATGGTGAAACGTAAAATATTCTTTTGAGTACTTCGTGATTCACTACATGTTATTGTCGGTTGACTACACTTTTACTTTTAAGTCGTTTTTGTCATTTTTCTAAGGTAGGATAGGCCTCAGTTTTGTTTAAACTATTGAAAATGAGCCTTATTTGAATTTTACGAAATGTGATTAAACGGAGTTCAAAGTATTCAAAATAATTACACTAATTATGATATTCAATTACTTCAAATCTGCATTAAGAAATTTCCTTAAACATCGGCTATTTACCTTACTTAATGTTTTTGGTCTTTCATTAGGTTTAGCAGCCAGTCTTCTCATTTTGGTATACGTTAAATATGAGCACAGCTATGATACTTTTCATGGTAATGCCGATAACATTTACAGAATACAGTACAATACGATCCAAAACGGTATTAAGACGGTGGAATGCGCAGCAGCTGTTCCAGCGGTTGGTCCAGCTTTAAAAGATAATTTCCCCGAAGTGAAGCAGTTTACGCGGTTGTTTCCAGTAAGCGGAGTTGTTTCCTATGAAAGCCCTGACAAGGGTTTCGTCTCTTTTAGAGAGGAGAAAATGCAGATCACAGATCCGGCTGTTTTTGAAGTATTTGATTTTACGCTGTTAAAGGGTAACCCGGAAACTGCACTTCAGGGCTCTAATAAAGTCGTGGTTTCAGAACGGGCCGTGAAGAAATATTTTGGTGATTCAGATCCAATGGGAGAGTCGATAAATTGGGACGGAGATCTTGAGTTCGAGGTTACCGGAGTTTTTGAAGATGTACCAAGCAACTCACATATCAAGTTCGATTTTCTGTTTTCCTACCAAACTCTAAATGATCAGACCGACAATAATTCTGAAACCGCATGGGGTTGGTATGATTTCAATACCTACGTTTTGATCGATGCAGGTGCTGATGTGCAAGAATTACAAGCAAAATGGAACCAATATTTGGCTAATGAGCGGGGAGAATCATGGAGTAAATATAATTATAGCCAGGAATTCATTCTGCGTCCTTTATTAGATATTCACCTCTATTCAAATCTACTACAAGAGTCTGAACCTAATGAGCAAGGTGATGGCGATTCAGTATATTTCTTAACCATTATTGCCTTTTTCATTTTAATCATTGCTTGGGTTAACTACATAAATCTATCAACCGCCCGTTCTTTTGACAGGGCAAATGAGGTAGGAGTGAGAAAGGTAATGGGGGCACAAAGGGGGCAACTGGTGTATCAGTTTTTATCAGAATCTTTTTTGATTAATCTCTTTGCTGTTCTGATAGCCGTTATTGTTGTTAGGGCGTCATGGCCCTTTTTTACAGAAATTTCGGGTAGAATAATCCCTTTAACCTACTTTTTAGATGTTCAGTTCTTAATTACGATTACGGCACTATTCGTAATAGGGACCGTGCTCTCAGGTTTTTACCCGGCCCTTGTCCTTTCTTCCTTTAAACCCGTGACCGTACTTAAAGGCAAATCCAACAAAAGTGCCTCTGGCAATATAACACGCAAGTCGTTGGTTGTTTTCCAGTTCATTGCATCAGTTTTTCTGATCTGTGGAACAGTGGTAGTGTATCAGCAGTTGACTTTTATGCAAAACAGAGATCTGGGTATCAATATAAACAAGACCCTTGTGATCGAGGGACCGGGTATTGTGGATTCTCTTTATGACCAGAATTTGGAAAGCTTCAAAATAGAAGCAAGTCGTATTTCTTCTGTAAAAGCGATAACAGTATCCTCCAATGTACCTGGTGACGAAATTTTCTGGACGCGCAACATAAGAAGAACTCAAGGAGGCCCTGAGAGCGGTATTACCGTTTATAACGTGGGCATTGACACGGATTATATTCCGACTTTTGATTTGAAACTGTTGGCCGGAAGAAACTTCAGTCAGGATTTTCCAAATGATAACGAAAGGGTACTTTTAAACGAATCATTGGTAACGGCGCTAGAATTCAATGATCCAAACGAAGCGATAGGGCAGAGCGTTAGACTTGGTGGTGACACAGTTGAAATTGTAGGAGTGCTTGCCAACTATCATCAAATGTCATTAAAGAGTGAAGTAGCACCTTTGGTTTTCAGGCTCACGTCTTCCAATTCATTCTATTCTTTTAAAATTGAAACCAACAATTATCAGGAGTTACTGTCAGAAATTCAGCAGCCCTGGGAGCAGTTTTTTCCAGGGAATCCGGTTGATTATTTTTTCCTGGACTCGTTCTTTAATAAACAGTATGAAAGCGACAGGCAATTTGGAACAGTTTTCAGGGCCTTTTCACTGCTAGCACTTTTTGTAGCGGGACTCGGTTTATTCGGATTAGCTTCGTTCCTCACACTTATGCGGACCAAGGAAATTGGAATACGTAAAGTTTTGGGTTCTAGTGTTCCGTCGATTGTGTTGCTGCTCTCCAAAGATTTTCTCGTTCTAGTGGTTATTGCTAACCTTATTGCCTGGCCACTATCATGGTATATTATGGATAATTGGCTTTCGACTTTTGCATACCGGATAGACATCAGTCCGGTGATATTCTTGATCTCAGGATTTGGTGTTCTCTTTATTGCTTTTTTATCAGTTGGCTTCCAAACGTTAAAAGCCGCCTTGGTTAATCCGGCACTCACCTTAAAACATGAATAAAAGCACGCAGATAAGTCGCTCTGATACTAATGATTTATTTCTTTAACAAAATATATAAAAATCATTATTTAATTCGGATATTAGTTTAACAAAATATAAACAAATGAGAAAGACATATCTAGGTGAGTTTGAGGAGCTGATGCTGACCATGGTGGGTATCCTGAAGGAGGAAGCTTATGGCAATTCAATTGTGTATGAAGTAGAAGCTCAATTGGGTAGGAAACTCAACCTAAGTGCTGTGCATGTAACACTCTACAGATTAGAGGATAAGGGATTGGTAAGATCATATATGGGTGGAGTAACCAATGAAAGGGGAGGACGAAGAAAACGATATTTTGAACTGACAAGTGGCGGTCTGGCCGTGCTACAATCGCTCCAGGAGCAACGACTCAAGCTTTGGAAAATGATACCCGAACTTAAAATTGCCCGATCGTGAATCCATTACCACCTCAACGAATTACAAGGATACTGGAATGGGCCTGTCCTGATTATCTTTTGGAAGGTATTCTCGCGGACCTGGAAGAGCAGTACTATGGTGATTTAGATCACCTGGGCCAAAAAGCGGCTGGTAGACGCTATTTCTGGGCTGCCTTAAAATTCATCCGACCAGGGATTATATTTCGTAACAAATCAAATTTCAGAATAATAACAACAACTATGTTTTCCAGCCATTTAAAAGTAGGAGTACGGAGTTTGCTCAGGAGCAAATTTTACTCATTTATCAATGCGTTCGGCTTGAGTATCGCTATTGCGTTCGGTGTTCTTATTTATCTTTTCATTCAAGATGAACGGAGTTTTGATCAAATGCATGACCATAAGGGCCGAATATATCGCGTACATAAAGTTCGACAGGATTATGAAGACATTGGGGATGGTAAAGGGATAAGAATGTCTGCCTACATGCAAACGGGTTTAGCACCCACACTAAAAAGTGAATTGCCTGAGGTAATAGCTTCGACCGGCTTTAATTCAGGGTCCAGTGCTATTTTCAGTATCGACGAAAAGACCTTTAACGAACAGATTACCTATGTTCATCAGGATTTTTTTCGAATGTTTGATTTCAAGGCAGTACGTGGTGATAAGGAACAGTTTTTAAATGATAAATCTGAAATAGTACTGAGTGTCAGTACGGTTGAAAAGTACTTTGGAGAACAAGACCCATTAGGTAAAAGTATTGAACTTAGTATCTACAATGAAAAAAGGCTTTTTACTATAGTCGGAATTATAGAAGATGCTCCCAAAAATTCTAGCCTGGATTATCACGCGGGTCTGATACGAGCCGAAGCGAGAGATTATTACGATGTTAGCCTAGATAGGTGGACTAATTGGAATACTCCAACTTTCGTTATGTTGGAAGATGCCTCTCAATTTGGGCAGTTCGAAAATTCGTTATCCGATATATATAAACGATTTGTACAGACTGAGATTGATAGGTGGGTAGAAAAATCAGGTTACGAGCCTACAGGAGAAAGTTATTATGCTGCATTAAATCTTCTGGATATCCATTTATATCCAGATGTCTCGTGGACACGAGTAAGTGACCCCAAATACAGTTTAATTTTATCTGGAATTGCGATTCTCATACTACTAATTGCCTGTATTAATTATATCGCGCTGTCCATGACGAGTTCGGCAGGCAAGCGGCTGGAAGTGGGTATTAGGAAGGCCGTAGGAGGAGGCCGCAGACATTTAATAGGTCAGTTTATGACGGAGTCGGTTTTACTAGCGGTAACGGCCATGTTGTTGTCAATAGGTCTGGTTTTATTCTTTTTACCCTACTTTAATGAATTTACCAATAAGTCCATTATTTTAACCCAAAATATCTTTCCAGTTGCTTTAGTCATGTTCGGGTTATCCATAGCTCTAGGAGTATTGGCCGGCTTTTACCCCTCTTTCGTATTGTCTGGTTTCAAGCCCATAGCTATGCTTCGTTCAAGAAGTTCAACTAAGGTTAAGACCTCAGTTACACGTCCACTTGTGGTTCTTCAGTTCGCTATTTCTGCATTTCTTATTATCTGTTCTGTGGTTATGCTTCGGCAAATGGAGTACATAACTACAAAGGACTTAGGGTATAATAAAGAACAGGTGCTCGTTATACCTACCTACACCGGCTGGAGTGATGAGGGAGGACAACTCTTAGATCGTTTCAAAAACCGGGTTTCCAATAACCCTAAAATCATAAATGTGAGTGGTACGAATACTTCCTTCAATCAAGGTTGGTCTCGAAACGGCTATCGCATCGATGGTAAGGTTTATCAGGCTTATAACTATCGTGTAGATCCTGATTATATCAAGACTTTGGGTATTCGGTTAAAAGAAGGACGTGATTTTGACCCTGATAATATTTCAGATCATACGAATACGCTCATTGTTAATGAAGCTTTGGTGGAAGATATGGGTTGGGAAAACCCACTAAATAAGCACCTGGATTGGCAGGAAGACAGCTTAGGAATCGGCTGGCGCATAATTGGGGTAACCGAGAACTATCACTTTAGGTCTTTGGAACAGAGCATAGAACCCTTGCTAATTCATCTCGATACAGCCTCAGGGAAGATCACTACCATGTTGGTAAAAATAGATTCCGAAGAAGTCCCTGAAACTATTGACTATCTCCATGCACAGTGGAAAGATTTGGCGGGTGAAAAGCCTTTTGACTATAATTTTCTTGATGAGGATGTAGCGCGTCAGTACGAGTCCTATGAAAAGTGGAGCAGCATTATGTGGCTTTCCACTCTGTTCGCAATTCTTATTGCCTGCTTGGGATTGTTTGGGTTATCAGGAATTAATACAGTGAACCGAACCAAAGAAATCGGTATTAGAAAAGCACTTGGCGCCGAGTTAAAAGATATTTTAATTATGATGAACAAGCCTTTTGCCATCATGGCCATTATTTCATTCATTCTCGCGATCCCAGGTTCATATTGGGTTATGAAAGAATGGTTGAGCGATTTTCAATATGGAATTTCGCTAGGTTGGCCGCTATTTGCTATTTCCATGTTTGCAGCTTTGTTTTTTGCCCTGGTAACAGTAAGTTATCATTCTGTGAAAGCAGGCTTACTTAACCCGGCAGAAACACTAAAGTATGAGTAAAAAGAGTAGTATATACAGCATGTGAAAGAACTTATTCCCGAGCTTTCACTTCTCGGCACACCTTGCGCCAGTTAGGTTGTAAGTCAAATATTACTAATTTTATAAAGTGGTGAAAATCTCAAAATGGTAATTTCTTTTTTTCGGTTGACAGTCATTTAAAAATGAAAAAAATTAAATTTAAAATGGTGGCCAGTGTATCGGTCATCTTATTGTTATTAGTTTCAATTTGTTTTGGTCAGGTTGAATTTAAGAAAGGTTACTTTATTAGAAATAGTGGTGATTGAGTGAATTGCTTGATAAAGCATTCTGATAAAGAAAATAATCCTTTTGAATTTCAATATCGAACAGATGAAAACGGCACTATTGAAAATGTTAACATAGATAATATAAGGGAATTTGGAATTGGAAATATATTGAAATATCAGCGACATAAAATTAATATAGATCGCTCACCGGTCGATATTCGATATTTATCAAATAACAGTAAACCAGAATTTAGATTGGAGACTCTGTTTCTTCAAATTTTGATCGAAGGGTCAGTAAATCTATATAGTTATAAGGACGGTAATCTTAGAAGATTCTTTTTTAAGGAAGAAGATTCAGATATAAAGCCATTGATTTACAAAAAATATCGGATTGGGCCAAAAAAAGTCAGTCAAAATGTCAACTACAAACAAGAGCTTTATCTAAGTCTTAATTGTACAGGCCTAGATAGATCGAGGTTTGAAAAATTAGGCTACGATAGAAGTTCATTAGTTTCCTTGTTCAAAAAGTATTATGAGTGTATGGGTAAAGATTACAATGATTTTTCTGAAAAATACTCAAAATCACAGCTTAATATTTATATTAGATCGGGACTGAATTTCAATACCTTTTCAATGGCTAGTCCTGAAACAGGTGGAGAAACCATACATCTGGAAGATCAAACGAATCTAAGGTTCGGATTAGAATTTGAATGGATATTGCCCATTAAAAG
>JBCCOE010000066.1:0-24316 GCA_039025475.1 Bacteroidota bacterium
CTTTTTAATTAATTAATAATTCTTTTAATATAATGTATATGGCCATGACCAGAACAAACCAACCAAATGCCTTTTTTAATTTCAGAGCACTGAAATATTTACTTGTATATGAACCTATGACTATACCCACAATGGCGAACAAAGTAAAACCAAATAGAAAACTCCAGTCTATAGGTTGATTGCCGATATCGCCCATAAAACCTATTAAAGACTTCGCTGAAATTATCAAAAGAGATGTACCAACAGCCATTTTCATAGGAAGCTTCGCCAGTAGCACCAAGGCAGGAATGATAAGGAAACCACCGCCAGCCCCAATAAGACCCGTCAAGGCTCCCACCACAACGCCCTCAAAAAAAATCATGGGATAATTAAATTGAGCCTCGTTACTTTTTCCATCATACTTGCTGCCATTATTTTTTTTGATCATCGAAATAGAAGCGAACAACATGATTATGGCGAAAAATACCATAACGGCCATATCCTTGGTCAAAATTAGGTCGCCCCATCTTGCGATTTCATTTGGAATAGCCGGTACAAGAAGCTTGCGGGTGAGATAAACAGCTACAAATGAGGGTACGGCAAAAACAAAGGCAGTACGATAATGTAGCAATCCTTTACGCATATAGGTAAATGCCCCGGCTAGCGCTGACATGCCCACAATAAACAAAGAATACGCCGTAGACAAAACAGGATTGACCCCCAAGATATATACCAGGGCAGGTACTGTAAGTATAGAGCCACCACCTCCAATTAAACCCAACGTAAAACCAATAACTACCGCAACAAAATACCCTAAAATATCACCCATGCTCATCGTAAAATGCAAACCTATTATTCCGGCTAATTATGCAAAGTGACATGAGTTACAAAATGATGTTCGATCCTAAATAAAAGCAACACTGTCAAGCTAAAGTAGGTTCTTTTTCAAGTTTACGCTTGATATACATTCGAAATGTGGTACCTAACCCCAATTGAGATTCTACCTCCACTTTGCCCCCTAGTGTTTTAAGTGTCTCCTGAACAATGTATAAACCTAGTCCGGAGCCTTCGGAGATTTCTGAAGCGCGGTAGAACATATCAAAAATATTGGCAAGGTGTTCCCTTCTTATACCGGCACCATTATCACGGACAGTAATTACATATTCTCGGTCGAGTAGCTCTAGCTTTACTTCGATGAAAGGATCTTCTTGATCATAGTTATGATATTTAATGGCATTCGTAATTAAATTACTTAACAATATGTGCACTCTTTTTACGTCACAAAAAATTTCGAAGTCCAAATCGTAAGACTTTATAAAACGCATTTGATCAGCATTGTCATAAAACCTTAAATCGTCACTAACACCCTCAATTAGGTCATCAAATTTGGCCGTTTCATAAGCGATCTCAACTTTGCTATTTGTTGAATACTCCATGATACTCCGAATAAATTCTTCCAGTTTCACTACGCTAGAATGCATCTTATCAAAGTAAACCTCCAGTCCTTTAGGGTCTCTATCGGCCGAAGCCAGCAGAATTAACCCTCTTAAGGATTTTAATGGTGCCACAAGGTCATGGGATGAACGATATACAAAATTGTCCAATTCGGAGTTAATAACCTTTAAATGGTCATTAGCTGCCTTTAGCTGATCCTTTTGAAAAACCAATTCCTTTGTTCTACGCTCAACTAAAGACTCAAGTGTTTCATTCATCACTTTCAGTTGCTTAGTCCGTAAATAATAGAATAGAAAAAATATACCCCCAAGACCAAAAATAGACAGACTAATGAACTGAGCCGTTAAGTACCATGGGGTAGGAACTGTAAAAGGATACAGGGCTTCTTTAGAATAGTTTCCATCCGGAAGTTTAGCCTTTACCCTAAACGTATAGTCTCCTCCATCCAGGTTCGTGTATTCTTTTTTAAAACCATCCTTTATGGGTATGAATTCCGTTTCAAAACCTTCTAAGAAACACATGTATTCCAGCTCTGAAATATGATATCCGGGAGTAGCAAACTCAAATGAGATAGAATTTTCATTTTTTTCATTCCTAAGCGTAACAATGGTTTTTGGGTTATGTAAATCGCCATTTAAACCGCTCCAATATAGCTCAGAAATACCGCTGTTTGTAGCCACCCAAAGGTGACCTCTTGAGCCCTCAAAAACCTCTTTCATTTCGTCCGTATTCAGCCCATTTTTCGTGTTGATCACTTTCAAAACTTCAAGCTTATCATCCATTATTATCAAACCACCTTTCCAGGTTGAAATGGCGTAAAGACTATCATTGAATACCGTGGCATCGTAAAACCAAAGCTCTTGGGAAAATAGAGATAGCTCGCTTTCTACTTCTTTAACACTAAACGTTTCGGGATCAAATCTATAGATGCCATTTTCAGAAGTCAGCAAGAAATAACCTGATGAATTTAGATCAGGCAGGAAGGCGAAGGCAATGTCATTCTCAAACGAAAATTCAGCGTTCATTAAAACTGGCTTATCATCAATAATTTCGAACAAGCCTTTACCAAAAACCGAGGCTATCAGCCTTCCATCTAAGTTGAAAGTATGGCTATTGGGCAAATCGATCCAGGTAACTTGCGTACCGTCATATTTGAATATACCACTATAGCTGGTGAAATAGATGTTAGCTTCATGCACAATAGTTTGCCATACTTCGCCAATTTCCACCTGATCTTTCAATCGTTCTGAAAGACTGGTGTATCTATATTCATCATCCTTCAAATGCATGAAACCAATCTCGTTTTCTGCACCAATGAAAAGAGTACTGTCCTCTGCCTGCGCTAACGAAATGACGGATTTGAAATCTTTAATGGGATTAAGTGTCCAGGTATTTCCATCATAGGAAAGTACACCCGACTCATTTGCAAAGTAAATCTTATGATCTAATCCTTCTAACCCTGTGTAATTGAAAGACGCAACTCTGTAATGCGCTTGAGTAAAAGGTCGAATTTGTAAAGAATCTAAAAAGGTTTGGGCGTGAGAAAGAGAATTGCATACTGCTAAGTACACCAGCGTTCCAATGATTATCCTAAATCCCCCCATAAACACCCTCAAAATAAGCACGATAAAGTGAAAAATTAAAGACGTAAACTACTTTAATACACTGAGTTGGATATTCGATGTGACTAAATTGATCTCTGAGGTTACAGATACATGAAACAAGTACAACTCAAAATCTTGGTCTTATGTAGCTTACTAGGCCGCAATGATCCATTGGAAAATATAAGCCCCTCTCAAGAGATAGGAGATCAAGTGGTTGAAGCGTGCTTCTTTTCTTGTTATTTTCCTCCGGTCGCGAAACCGCTATTAGGTTATGACAGCTTATTTTCTCGAATAGATTCCTCAATCAAGGAATATGGCTCTCATCAAGAAGGCAAAGTCTATCTTGGCTTTATAGTAGACATACATGGTCAGATTAAGGACGCTAAAGTCATAAAAGGTGTTAATCCTAAAATCGATCACATCGCTCTTACATCATTCAATAAACTTAATCCTAAGTTTGATCCTGCCCAGGACGTGAATGGAAGGATTGAAGTTAGAATGATAATACCCATTCGCTTTGAACTTTGATAGCGATCTTAACCGTTTTGAGACTAGAGGGCTTCTCCACCAGATCCTGAATCAATTACACAAAAAAGGCTTCTCCATAACGAGAAGCCCAATCTTTTCCAAAAGCCCTAAGTCTTATCCATCATACTTGATACCAAGGATACGTTCTTCGAACATTCCCAGAGCGATCTTGTCTTCTCCGAGCACATCAAACAATTCTAGCGCACGTCTTGCGATATATTCTTCTTCAATTTGCTCAGTCACAAACCACTTCATGAATTCTTCGGTAGCAATATCATTGTATTTACGACAATCACCCACAATTTCATGGATAGCATCAGAAACCGCTATCTCCATTTCAAGGGCTTTCTCAAAAACTTCTTTTAAACTGCTAAATTCATTTTGACTTTCTCCAATAGAAGGGGCCAATGCCTCGCACTCCATATCACAGAGATAATGGAATAACTTTAATTGATGGTTGCGCTCTTCATCGGACTGCTTAAAGAAGAACTCTGCACTGTTGTCATAACCACGTACGTCACACCAAGCCGCCATAGCCAAATATGCCATCGACGAGTGTGCCTCCATTTTAATTTGCCTATTTAGAACATCTACGATCTCATCCTTGAGAACTCGATGTCTTCTCAATAAATCTTTCATTTTCAATAATCTTTTTATACTTAACCAATTATGGTCATCAAAAGTTGAACACGTTTTTGCGTAGTATCTTTTGAATGGATGAATTAAGTGCTAAGATATTGAAGGTTCCATTTAGAAGCTCTCTAAATTGTAGGATGTCGTGAACGTTCAGAACCAGAAAACGATCACAATGGGGAAGATGAATAACCTCAATGTCAGGAGAAGAAGAGTCTAATAAATCCATCATATCAATGTCCATAATCTTCTTGCGAAACGTATATAAATCGCAGAGTTTAAATTCGATTTCACCGAGCTCATAAGTGAGCACAAATGAATCAGAATGGCCACATTGGGCAATGGAGCGGTTTTTCGTTCTAAAAATCTCTTCCTGCATTTTTACACATGGCATATAATATTGGACATGAGCCGCAGTATCTACCTTTCTTTTTCGTGTACTTTTGACAGCATTTCTTTTTTAATTTCTTCCCCTTTTTTTTCTTAAAGCTATATTCTTGATACAGCCTGGAAACCGGAAGGTCGGAAACAGAATCGACTATCAAATCTGAATTATTTAGAGGCATTCTAAATTCAAATTTAAGGATTGAATTTCAATTATTTAGAACAATTCTAAAATGATTTTAGTCATGTTTTACTTAGAGGGTTACACCCATAGATAAATAAAAGCTCCTGATCGTTGCCGGAATAATGCCCGGTCCAGGGTAGCTCTCCGCCCTTCGCGTGAAATACTTTTCGTTTGTAATATTATTAATTCCCCCAGTGAATTTATAGCGCTTGTATTGATATTCCAGTGACAAGTCCATGACGCTGTAGGCAGGAACTATGCCAGTTAGGGCATTAGGGTTAAATTCTGAATTCGTCGCATCCGAAAACTGATCACCGAGATAAGAAAATTGATAGGTTGCTTTCAAGCCTTTGTAGGTATAGTTGACTCCAGTTCTGACCATTACTTCAGGAACATACTCTACTCTACGATCTCGAATGGCGGTAATCTCAGAATTTATGTAAATAGCATCAGTTAAAGCAAGATTTAGGAATATAGCCAGATTGGAGTGTTTTGAAGATTTTTCTATTACCTTCCAAAGGTCCAACTCTGTAAAAGATTCGATACCAATATGTCTTGAGTCCCCGATGTTTGTTCTAAATAAGGTTGTACTACCGGGTAATTCATATAGTCCAATGCGATCATTATAACGCATCAAAAAAGCACTGATATCTACATTAAGCCAAGAGGTTGGCTCTCCTCGTATACCAATATCGGCATTGTAACCCCGCTCGTCAGTAATGAGACTATCCAACTGAAAGTTTGGATTCACCACCCTTAGATCGCTGAAGGTTATTGAGCGAAAGTTCTGGGAAATGTTACTATACAAGCTCAGTTTGTCATTCAAATAGTAACTGAGCCCTACACCGAATAAAGGAAATGTACGCACCTCGGAAGAGGCATCTTGGTTTTCAATGGAAGACACTAAGTTACCGGCAAAGTCAAATCGGTTGAGTTTCCATGTGCCTTCGGCTTCCGTGCGGATGTGTTCTAAACGAAAGCCAGTTGTGAGACTTAACTTTTTAGAAATGTCAAGTAAATTTTCAGCAAAAAAAGCATAATTACTACTTGGAAAGTCATAGTCAAATTCTTCAGGATCATCGGGGTTAAGCAGTTCAAAGTCAGGTCCGTTACCAGTATTTGCATTTCCCTGTTTTCGATCTGTCAGTCCGTTGTAGTATCTGCCACCTACAACCAATGCCGAATTCATATTAGATAAGGAATATCTGTGCAAAAGACGTACTTCGGAACCAAAATTTCTAAACACATCTCGTATCAAAGTTCGATTTTCATCCGGGTTATCGGGAACACCGATCTGTTGAAGGTTTCCGAGAGCATCTCGTTGGGAGAAAAGCCCGAAGTTCTTGATATTCAGTTGCGTTTTTTCTGAAAAACGGTAGTCTGCTGTAGCGGCAACTAAATTCCAGGAAACCCTAAACCAATTTCTACCTCGAACAGATTGTTCAACATCTCCATTCTCAAACAGACCATCGGTAAGCCCACCCGGCTGCTGCGCTTCGTAGTACAGCAGTGAATATTCTACACCTAGCTTTAATTTGTCATTCACCTGCCAGCCCAGACGCGAAAGGCCAGTGTGAGCTTCAAAGCAGGAGTTATCTCTCCAGCAGTCTCCGGTACGATATTGATAATAGGTATAGTAGTCGATTTTATCATTGCGACCTCCCACACTGGCGAAAGTGTTTATCAATCCGAACGATCCAACAGCCTGTTCCAAATTCAATTCAAAAGGCTTATCCGGTGCTTCTCTAATTTTAAAATTTAGCATTCCACCAAATTGAGTGCCGTATTGCAAGGAAGCAGCTCCTCGAACTAATTCGATACGTTCAACCGCTTGAAGTGCAGGTATATAATAACTCTCAGGATATCCTAACGCATCGGCACTCATATCGTAGCCATTTTGCCGGGTATTAAAATTAGCAGTTCTGCTTGGCCCTAAACCTCTGACGGCTATATCTAGTTGAAGACCAGCGCAGTCACTTTCCCAAATATTTAAACCGGGTACTTTTGCAAATACCTGCCTTGCGTTGTTATTTACCTTGTTAGCAGCAAAATCATCAAGAATAATCAGTTCATTTTTCTTCGCCTCGTAAATACCAAAATTCTCAACAGCCCTTAAGCGGGATATTCCGGTTGGGGTTTCGCGATTATCAAAAATCTCTACTTCTTCCAGGTTTTCAAGGAGCTCTTCTAGAGTAAAATCCAATACGGTGTCCTTGTCTATTCTGATAATCTTAGATGCAATAGCTCTACTTAAACTAAAAGCTTCAATAGCATATTCTCCCTTCGGTAGTTTCAAAAAGTAATAACCCTTACTATCTGTTTTGGTATTCAAATTTACCGAACGAACAAAAATAGTGGCTTCCAGTGGCTCTGAAGTGACTTTATCCACCACATGCCCGGACAAGGTATAAACCTGACTGTAAACAGTGACACCATTCAAAAATGAGATGAGCAAAAAAAGTAATTTTTTCATCTATTCTGTGTCATAAGCAGTGATCCAACTTTTTGGAGCCCAGGAATCATTGATCTCGGATAAATCCACAGTTGGATCAATAAGCAGTCGCGCTGGACGGGCATTTAGTGTGACCCAAACCTCGGCCCTAACGATTGGATCTTGCATACCTTGATTCTGGTAGTAAGCGTCAAGGAAGTGTGCATATTGTAAAATGAGATCGGGCTGCATAGCCATTTGTTTCTCTTGGTGGGGATTTAAAAATTGCTGGTTGATCACTGAACCTTCCCTACCGTTCTCCCCATCTTTAACATAAAAAGTAGCAGTACCTGCCTTTTCCATTAACATCACTCGCCAAGCAAACCTATAGCCTTCTTCCGTCCAAAATATATTCCCGGGATAAAGCAGATACCTCCAAGGAAAAGTAAGCTGGAAGATAAAAAAAATGACTAAAAATCCAGGTAGTAATCCACTTACAGTAGACGAGGGTTTTTTCTCGGACGAATTTTCTAAAGTCTGTTTCGCAGAGGTAGGTAGTAGTCTCGCCAATACGGTTAATAACTTCTCATGGAAAGATTGGGAAAAGAATATAGTTACAGCAAAGATCATAACTATGGGGAATACTCCGATCTGGAAGAGAATTCCGGTAAGCGAATGAAAAATAACCACAGCCGAATAGGCTAACCAGCGTGTTTTTTTGAATACTAATCCAAAAATTATAAACGTGTCAAAAAGCATTCCCATCCAGCTAAACAGGAATGCGGTAGTTTTGTATTGAAAGATAGACCCTATAACAGGTATACTCGTTTTTGCTGGAAGCCATATAGCTAACGGTAATGCTTTGATTAACCAATCGTAATTTAATTTAGCTAAACCCGCATAGCAATATACTATGGCAATCTGAAGCTTGAAAATAAAAATAGTCCATCTTGGGACTTTAGTAAGTAGCAGCGAAGGGTTACGCATAACATCACAAGAAAAGTAACGGTGCGCCGGAACCAGGATCATCAAAAAAGAAACTACGCTCACAAAATAGTAATGATTCAGGTAGTAGGTAAGATCAATGAGTTCTATATAAGTGAAGGATAGAAAGAACAGGACGGCTGCCAAACGATAGTAAAACCCCAACAGGATTCCCAAGCAGCAAAGTAACATTAAGAAAAAAACGGTATATAAACCCACTCGAGGAAGCGGCTCCACCCAGTGAAACCCGTAATAACTAAAGTGTAGTACCTGATCTACTAATTGAGCATCTACCCAGCCCAGTACAAGATAGCGCATAGTACTAACAAGCATAACAAAGCCAAAGCCAATACGGAAAACAACCAAAGGGGCAATCGATGTCGATTGCCCCAGGTAGTTAATAAGCCTACGATATGAAAGTGGTTTTAACAATCAAATATGTGGGATATCAATCTCCGTCACCAGAATTAAAAGTAATACTTATTCCAAGTAATGATACAATTGAACTTTTGAAATTTGCAGTATTGTCCTGAAGTAAATTTCTCAACGTAGTTACTTCTGGTGCATCTACCTGATCAGATAATCTACCTTGTGGTAAATTCCCTATAGCCTGATCAATTTGATCAATCATCCCTAAGGTCGATTCAACAAGTTCAGGGCCACCTTCAACCGAATTCAGGTATTCATCAAAACCTACCGAAACATCACCATTCCGCGCCAGACCTAGATATATATTCTTAGAACTTTCGAAATGTTCTACAATCAAGTCGCGGCTGATCCCACTGTAAAAAGCTTCCACTAATGTACCATCGGAAGAAGTTTGACCTGCTGAAAGTCCCGCTGGTAATTCTAATTTAAAGTTCTTTAGATTTTCGTAGTCCTTCACAAACTCGTTGTAATATAAAGAAATCGAACTACCGTCAGCAGTACCATCACTTGCCACAAATTGATCCTGATAAGAAGTATTCCATTCTGTAACAATATCGTCAAAAGTGGTCTTTAATTCATTGGTTATCAAAGACAGATAGTCTTTCCTGGCCTGATCGAAACCTGCTACTAGTTCAGCATCCGTTTGGCCATTACCATAGATTAAATATTCGACAGTGTAAAACCCTCTTAAATCCCTATCAAAACTTCCGGCCAAGTTAAAATTCGGATTACCAATGGCGGTCTCGATTTTTGACTCACTTACCGGAAATACTCCTAATACGGACGCATAAGACCCCAGAGATAAGCTACCCGGTCCAAACCCAAAGGCTGAACAATGCTGATGATCCGTTACGGCGGTTACCCATGCCTGTCGTAAACTTCCCAAGTTGGCCTCATTCGTAGTAGTCACAAACTCATTGACGGAAGACTGAAGATTAGAAACACTATTTTGCAGTGTTTCAAAGTTAGGAATGATTAAATCTTCGGCTACACTTTGCAGCATATTAGCTCTATCGAAACCCAGATTGCCACTATTATCCTCATCATCACTACAGGAAAAAGTAAAGCATAAGAAAGAAAAGAAAAACAGTTTTATACTCTTTTTCATGTCATTAGTATTTATCAAATAATACAAAAACACCTTGCCAAATTTAGTTGACAAGGTGTTCTAAATTCTTGTTAGCTTAAGATGGATCGTTTACCAAGAAGGACGTAACTTGATCGTCTGTAAATCCATAGATACCCTGAATTAAATCAATAATGTCTTGAAGATCATCAAGAAGACTGGCATCATTAAGAAATTCAAAACTCTCAGGTACTTCTCCGGCAGGAGCCTTCAACAGCGCTAATATCTGATCAATTTGGGTATCGGATATTTGCTTGTTCGATAACCTCCTGAAACCATGAGCAAAACCGACGCCTTCTGCGTAAGCATGCATAGCGTTACCCAGCGCCTCGTCTCTCATTTCTCCTTCAGCCATTGCAGTACCCGCCGAAATTTGATCAATAGTGGCCTGACAATAATAGATGACCGTAGCAAAATTAGATTCTTCCCAGGCCAAAAGATAATCAGCAAGAGCCTGATCTCGTTCGGTGTCAAAGGCACTACCACCTTCAATAGCAGCACGAGCAGTAATCAAGGCAGTTCTGATATCATAGAAAGCACCTGTTTCAGTAGACTGGATCGATCTTCTTCTTGAGTAGGTTGCCGCAGCCGTTGTTTCAGACGGATCAAAAGCCGGACTAGTTCCGTGGATTTCTACTAATTTATCTATTGTCCCAGGGTCGGTAAGGTCACCGTTATTAATGACATCCAGCGCATGATTATACAATGCCGCCCCGAAAGAACCTTTTTGTACCATTTGCTCTAATTCCAAACCATTCTCATCCAATAATCGGGTACCCAATTTTCCCCCTTCTTCACCCATTGCTGGCGTGTTGCCCAAGCCAGGGTTTTGGAAACCGTCGTCATCATTCGCAGAATTCACTAATTCCACCAACCACTCCGACACCAAAGTTTCATAACTAGATAAAGTTACCGCAGATAAATTGGTTGGGTAAGCTATGGCATCTACAGTGGTGGCGCCCTGGGCATTAGTTTCTGCCGCGTTAGCCGCACTGGTCATTGTTGCTAATTCAGTGATTACCGTAGTTTCCGCAGTAACATTTGCGGCATAGGAATCAGAAATATATTCGGTAGGAATGTTTAGTTGAGGTGTGCCGTCATCATCGTCACCACAACTTACGATTACTAAAGCCATTACACATAGTAACAGCCAATTTTGCATTTTCATTTGTTTTTAAAATTTATTGTTTGAACTAACAGACATAATCCCTTTTGGGATGATTTTGTTTAGAATTAGTCTAATTAAAATTGAAAATCACTAGTTCTAGTGATGTCTTCAGAAACATGTAGTCGTGTAAGCAGCAAACAGACTCTCAATGGATTTACTTACGTGACCAATAAAAACCCTACCTTAGGTCTCTTTTTAACCGGACAATTAAACTCGGTGTTAGATCATCTTATGGTATGAAAAAAATTGACGTATTGTTTTCCGTACTGGTATTTTTTGGTTCATGTCATTCTCCGGAGATAAGGGATGACCATTCTCAACAGGAAGAAAAAGATCCTTTGATAACAGTTGCCACCTTGGATATTCGTCCGGGAAATGTAGCCGTAAATAAGGAGGGCCGAATATTCACCACCGTGCACCCTTTCGGTAATCCAGCTACTGCTTCAGAGCTCATTGAAATTACCGGACCCAGTTCTTATGAAGCTTTTCCAAACATTGAATATCAAAATACATCTGAAGCAGCCTCCAACGACCTGTTCGATACACCCCTGGGTATTCGGATTGACAATAAAAATCGCCTTTGGATAATTGATACCGGACTCAACTTGGGTAAAACACGACTTTTTGCCTTTGATATTAAGAGTCGCGACGAAGTATTTCGTTTTGATCTGCCTGAAGATGTGGCACCTGAAGGTAGTTTCCTGCAAGACTTGGCTGTAGACGAACTTAACGGATGGATTTATATGGCAGATATTGCTAATCCCGCCATTGTAGCACTCAATATAAATTCGAAAGAAACTCGTAGGTTTTACGATCAGTCCATGAATTCCGAAAATGTTGACATGATTATCGATGACAAAATTATTTTCTTTGGAGGAGAGCCTGCCCGTGTTGCCATCAACCCAATAACACTAAGTGCAGACCGCAATACACTATACTATGGTGCAATGAACGGCACCACGTGGTACCAGCTGCCCGCGGAGCTTTTTAGAAATGAAGTAAACGACGATTCTTTACGAAATTCAATAAAGGTGAAAGGACCTAAACCGGTTTCTGATGGCGCTGCAACGGACAAAGTCGGGAATACGTATTTTACGAATATCAATCATAAAGGCATAGACGTGTTATCAACTTCAGGGGATCTAAATCCAGTCATAAGAGATGCCAGAATCGACTGGCCGGATAATGTAGCCTGTGATCACCTAGGCAACCTTTTTATAACGGTAAATCAACTTCACAAAAGTCCGGCTTTCACCGGTGGTAAGGACGAAGGAACTCCTCCTTACTACATTTATCAGATAGCTTTGGAGTAATTTTATGATCTAACTCAAACGTATAAAATACAGCCATTTATCCAATTGGTGTATGCATTCAGTATCCGGAAATAATTGACACAAAAAGTCATTTAGCCAAAACATAGTTGACTTCTATTTGCTTTATAAGTAAATCGGACAGTTGAATTATGAAATTACTTACCCTTTTTTTTACAATCTCAGTCTTAATGGTCTCCAGTCGCATTGACTTCGGTGTAAAAAATGGTAATACTACCTGGAGGGTCGTAAATGACGGTGTAATGGGGGGACTTTCTACCGGTAAAGTAAATTACTCTGAAACCAGCATGACTTTTTCTGGAGCAGTATCGTTGGAAAACAACGGTGGATTTGCGAGCATTAGAAGTGCTTATGCCAGGCGCGATCTTTCGGATTTCAAAAAGATAAAAATCAAGTACCGATCAGAAGGGTACGATTTTGGTCTGTCTTTGAATAGAGATCGAAGGTTCTGGATCCCAAATTATAAACAAAACCTTCCTCAGACCGATTGGCAATGGAAGACTGCCGAATTTGACCTGTTGGAGTTCAAGGAGTACTACGTTGGAAGACCGACCGGAGCGAAGATCAATGAGAGCCTGTTATCACAGATCATTCAAATCGGACTTATCACCAACGAAAAGAGGGCAGGATCATTTAAAATTGAGGTAGACTACCTGGAATTTATTTGATATTGGCAACTGCCACACTCTAACCTTAATTAGCCGGACTCATCAGTTCGAAAAGCATAAATAAGACTATTAAGACTATCTTTAAATATGCGTGTATCAATTCTTATGATATCAGGTGTACTACTACTTTCCACTGTAGTTTCGGCAAAAACAGTTGTTGAAGGAATCAGTGAGGTTTCATCATTTGAACTTTTGATGTATGACAATCCAATTGAGAGAAATTTAAAAAAACTGGTACAGGTGGAAACTGATGAAAATGGCAGGTTCTACATCGACTTGTCCTTTACACGTCAGGAAGTTGTTATTTTCAAAAACAAAGATTTCAGCAGAGAATTATCGGTATATCCTGAGACGTCCTACATAGTGCGGCTAGATAATCGATTGAATATTAAAGAAGTTATCGCTGATCGACCGGAAATAAATCAAATTTTTAGCGTTGAAAATGACCTCAATAACCTCAAAACAAAATACCTACAAAGAAATAAATCGGCCTATTACAATGATTTGTTCAAGTACCTAAAAGAACTGTTGATTTCAAGCGGAAACAAAGATCCACAATACAAAGTAATAAACAGCAAGGCCGTCACTTACGCGGTAGCTAACCTAAAAGCCAACAGTAAAAAAGGGTTTTTAGAAATAGAGCCTTACTATCTGGATAAAATTGACTTTAGCTTCAACGGAGTTCAAGCTATTAATATCATTTATGCCTTGGAATTGCAGTTCAAGTTCTTTAAAACTAATAAGAAGGTTGACTATATCGACTTCATAGAAAAAGAAGTAAATACTATTGCTGAGAATAAACCAAAAGCTATACTGGACTTAATATTAACAAGTCAAGCTTTAGGACGTAAGTACGCGGATCAAAATAAACTTTTTGGTCGCGTTGAAGCTATTATTAGTGTCAATGCCTCAAATGCACTTGGAGATCTTGGACGTTCAATTAATGACCTACATAAATCAACAATCATTGGTACTCAGCTTCAGGAATTTACCTTCACTGATCTGCAGAATAATGACATATCTACAAAAGCCTTTGAGGGGAAATTTTTGCTCATTGACTTTTGGGCCACCTGGTGTGGCCCCTGTATAAAGTCAATGAAAAAGTTACCGGAAGTAAGACGCATATATAAAGACCGATTGAATATTCTTTGCTTATCTATTGACTATGATATCGATAAAATGAGACGGTTTGCCAAAAAATCGGGCTACTATGAGGAGCTCATTTTTGCTTATTCTAAAGAGAACGACCGAATGGACAGCTACTTCAACAGAAGAGCCATACCCCTCTATTTTCTGGTAGGGCCGGACGGAACAGTCTTGGGCAAGGCAGTGTCAGATCCATTTCCATTAATTGACCAGTATCTCGCAACAAATTCTGAATAAAATTCCTCGTTAGAAGTAAGTTATAGTGGCCTCTTTCAAAAATTGAATCCATTACTATTTTTTTAAAACATTTGATCTTATGGTTTCGTTTATTTACTTTGTATTTCAAAGTACTTTTAAAATGAGTATAAAAGACCAATATATCAATGACATCTCCGAGATTAAGAGTATCATGGAGCGGTCTTCCCGCTTTATATCACTCAGCGGCCTTTCAGGAGTTTTTGCGGGATTATATGCCCTTGTAGGCGCATGGCTGGTATTTAACCGTATGTATAGCACCGAAGGTTTCATTTACAGCAGAGCATTTAAATATACGTATAGCAGTGATATTCTATTTATGCTTGGTGTCGCTGTCGGTGTTTTGGTATTAGCAATTGTCACCGGTATCTTTTTTACCACCAGAAAAGCCCGAAAAGAAGGAAGAAAAATTTGGGATAACACCACCAAACGTCTGCTAGTAAATCTTTTAATTCCGCTAATCACCGGCGGTATCATTTGCCTAATTCTTTTAGATAAAAACCAATATTTAATGGTACCTCCTGCTACATTAGTCTTTTATGGGCTTGCCCTTGTAAATGCCAGCCACCATACCTTCCGTGATATTCGATACTTAGGTATAACGCAAATTACTCTTGGCCTTATTGCATTTATGTATTTAGGGTATGGACTATTGTTCTGGGCCATTGGTTTCGGAATCATGCATATTGTATATGGCGCCTCCATGTACTTCAAATACGAGAAGTGAAAAACCTCATCGACAAATTAGATAAGGCCTTCGAAAATAGAGTCCGGCTCGGCATTATGTCGGCACTAATGGTCAATGCATTTATGGATTTCAACTCCCTCAAGGAGTTATTGAATGTGACTGATGGTAATCTGGCCAGTCATTTGAAAGCGCTGGAAAACACTAAATATGTAAGTATGAAAAAAGAATTTATCGGACGAAAACCGAATACCAAATACAGCGCCACGGTAACAGGGCGCAATGCCTTTAGTCAGCATCTGGCGGCTTTAGAGATTTTAATAAAGAATACAAACTAAAAAATTTTTAACCCTGTACTTTGAAATACAAAGTACTTTTAAACAATCATAAAATGGAAGAAAAAAACACCACTCTTGACAAAGTAGGAAGCTGGATTAGCAACTCAGTAATGCTAAAGCTTGCGCTCATCACTTTTTTAATGCTCTTAATGCTAATCCCTACTTCGATGATACAGTCTATAATTTATGAACGTGAACTACTCAATGAACAGGCTAGTTTGGAGGTAAGCTCAAAATGGGGTCATAGTCAAACCATCAATGGACCTATATTGACGCTTCCCATCATTTATGAGTACAGGGAAACAGAGAAAAAGGACAATGAAGAAAATATTAAGACCTATCAAAAAACAGAGTATTTCCACATCCTGCCAAATGAGCTTAAAATCAATGGAGAAGTGAATCCGCAGCTATTGAAACGAGGGATTTATGAATCTGTGGTTTATAAATCTGACCTACTTCTTAGTGGACATTTTAACCTATCAACGGACGAGATTCAAGAAAGGGTAAAACAACAAAACTTAAAAGCAATACAATGGGATAAAGCATTTTTGACCATTGGTATTTCTGACTTGAGGGGTATAAAAGAACAGCTTTCCTTAAAATGGTTGAAAGACGATATTCATGCTCAATCCGGCACTAAAATCAGCCAAATAAGTAAAGGAGTCACCGCCAAACTACCAGACTTAAGCCAGATTGATGCTAAAAAGCAGAACTTTCAGCTAAGATTAGACATACAAGGAAGTCAAAATCTATCGTTCGTTCCGCTGGGCGATGTAACGAATGTAGCATTAAAGTCTAACTGGGAATCTCCCAGTTTCGATGGCAGCTTCCTCCCGGATGCAAGAAAGGTGACAGAAAACGGTTTCGAAGCGAGTTGGAAAGTACTCCAATTGAATAGAAACATACCTCAATATTGGCAGGGTAACAGAACCGACCAATCGATGTACGAAGCAGCTTTTGGGGTTACTTTAATATCAACAGTAGATGACTACAAGAAATCGGTGCGTTCAGCCAAATACGCTGTCATGACTATAGCTCTTACTTTTCTAATGTTTTTTTTAGTAGAGATCATCAATAAAAAGAAGATACACCCATTTCAATACGCACTAGTAGGTCTTGGACTGTGCCTGTTTTACGTTCTATTAGTCTCAATTTCTGAGCATACTAATTTCAATATTTCCTATGGCATCTCCACTTTCGGCATCATTGCTATGATCGGTCTTTATTCAATTAGCGTCTTTAAACTTAAAAAGCTCTCAGCCTTACTTTCTATGACGCTCACGGGAATTTATGCCTTCCTGTTTGTTACATTACAACTTGCCGACTACGCCTTGCTCATGGGAAGCTTAGGCCTCATGGTAATCTTAGGGCTAACTATGTATTTCACTCGAAATATTGACTGGTATAAGCTCAGTATTTCGAGCCATAATGAACAAGACCTTGAGCACCAAAACGGATAATAGGATGCGATCATTGGTAAATATATTTATTAGGCATCGGCCTATTACAGTTCTTATGTTACTGTCTGCCTTTTGTGTAACGTTAATTGTTTTAAGCTACATCAAGTCGGATAATTTCACCTACTTCTTCCTGGGCTGGAATCTCTTTCTGGCCTGGGTCCCACTGGCATTCGCTATGATTTGGCGACACCGATTTCAATATGGAAATCCTTCTAAGTGGAAAAGTGGAGGTATTTTCTGCCTATGGCTCTTATTCTTTCCAAATGCACCTTACTTGATCACGGACTTGGTACATCTAAATAATCGATTTAACCCAGCCATTTGGGCAGATACTTTATTACTTTTTTCGTGTGCGTTAGCAGGTTTGATGGTAGGTATCTACTCTTTACACATCGTGCACAACCTGGTTTTAAAAAGCCTAAATGATATCAAGTCCTGGCTGGTGATTGGCGTGAGTCTGATCCTAACAGGATACGGTATCTATTTGGGTCGTATTCAGCGATGGAATAGTTGGGATTTATTCACTAATCCCGTTATGCTGTTAACGGACACAATTTACCAGTTGACAAACCCACAAGCTATTAAAATGACCATAGGGTTCTCAGCATTACTGTTTCTCATTTATTTCATATTTAAAACCATGTTGAGCCATGAACACACTCAAGGATAGCCTATCTAAAAACATGAAGAGTTACAGGTATGCCGGAAAAGGCATACTGCATGCATTGATTTTTGAAAACAACTTTAGGTATCAGGTGATCGCCGCCATTGCGATAATTACCCTATCTATAATTCTTAATATTTCTAAAATAGAATGGATTATAGTGACTGTAATGATTGGTTTTGTTTTTACGGCTGAACTTTTCAATACGGCAATGGAAAATCTGTGCGATCACTTGCATCCACATGAACATACTGCTATCGGGCTCGTGAAAGATATTGCCGCCGGAGCGGTGCTGGTTGCTGCCATTACCGCAGTAATCACTGGATTAATCATTTTTTTACCCAAAGTTATTCACCAAAATCCTTTGTTCTAGACATGACCTATCTAACCCGACTTCGCCCTGTCATACAGCTTACTAGGCGGAACAATAAACAGTGAAAAATTGAAGTAAAAGGCGGATTCTGCCTCTATCTCAATAATACTATTCCTACGATTCTCACCGGGTTCGGAGATGAAAATATTAATTGGAATGCGATAGCCTATGGTTCCTCCAATCCAAAGCCAATCATGAATCTCTCGTTCAGCCGTTAAACTGGGTCGTACAGAAGAGCGCCTGAACTCTAATTGATCATACCCTTCCAGAACCTCATCTTGTAAATGGTAACTTGCTCCCTTGAGTTCTGAAGTAGCATAAAAATGCCATTGATCCGAAGGTGAATATCTAAGCTTTACACTTTTTGGTAAGAGTAATTCAAGACCCCAGTGAAGATTAAAGTCGTTATTGTAAATGAATAAAGGAAATACCGTAGGTTGACCAAGGTCATAACCAAATGAAAGGCCGTACCCTACCTCTTTATTGGGGTTCACTTGTTTGCCATAGATGAAAGCCACAGAGGATTTCAGTTGATCAAAAAAGTTCTCAAACTGGGGTTCATCACTGTTTAATGAACTATTTAAGAAGGCAAAATAGAATCGATCATTTTTCAGCTTCTTTTTCAAATAAAAGCTGGAAGAGATTTGCTTAAGTGGCTTGTTTTCAAAACGCTCGAAAAGCGCATAGTCCGGTTCTGATAACCGACTAAATCTGAACTGCTCATGGCGATAACCAAAACCACCGATCAAATTAATATCATCCTTTAAAATTACTGGGAACTTTAATTTTGCATTCCTGATCAAGTTCTGATTGACTTGGGCGCTGGCATTCCCAAACTCCTCAGATAGTGCTTCTATAGCAAAGTTATTCAATGTTTGAAACTCTAATTCAATGAACTTAGGCCTGGGCTTTAATCGCTCCACAGCCTCCATAATTGGTTCTTCACTTTTAATGGTTAACTGCTCATCAGCTTGAGCCAATACCTTTGGAGAAAAGGTAACTACAATAATTAGTAGAACCCCAGGTTTAAATGAAGAGAGTAACTTGTGATATGAAATTAACATAAAGCCGATACTATCAAATTAAATGATAATCATCGACTTTCTTGTCATTTATATGCTCAGAATGTAAATCCCCGGAAGTTGATTAAAAACTGAGTAATTCCTTAAATTTTACTGATCTTCTTCTCGAAATATCAATCTCTTCACCACTGTTCATTCTCACTCTTAAGCTTTCACTAAACCATGGAATCACCTCCTCCACAAATTCCAGGTGTATAATAAACTGACGGCTGGCTCTAAAAAATTTGGCCGGATCTAACCTTGATTCCAGATAGTTCAATGACTTACCTACCATGGCTACTTCATCATTGAAGTGAATCTTAGAGTAGTTACCAAAGGTTTCAAAGAAGCGTACATCAGCTAGTTTCACGAACCAACACCGCTCTCCGTCTTTAACAAAAACTTTACTCGTCTCATCTAGCATGGATTTTTTAGATATAGAAACTCTATGAGAAGAATACTTTTCCAGGGCTATGGCTAAACGATCTGGATCAATAGGCTTAACCAGATAATCTAAGGCATTACTTTCGAAAGCCTTTAAAGCATACTCATGGAAGGCCGTGGTAAAAATCACATCCGGTACATCATCAAGACTTTCAAGTAGTGAAAAGCCATCTTCCTCTGGCATCTGAATATCCAAAAGCAATAGATCAGGGTCATTTTCCTGAATAAGGTTACGGGCCTCTTTGGCATTAGAAGCTTCTCCAACCACTTCTATTTCAGGAAAATTTTTCAGAAGCCGGATCAGCTCCTGTCTGGCCAGGCGAATATCATCAACAATCAGTACTTTCATGGGGTATCGTTAAAATCGCTTCTACCAGATTTTCCTCTTTTTGATTTACTAATACAGTAGCCTTTGAGTTTAATAGTGCCTTCAACCTACTTTCTACATTTTTAAGACCTATACCGGTGCCATTGGCACTTTTCTTCACGTCCAGGTTACCACTATTTTTAACGGCTATTTGTAGTTCGCCCAGTTCATCTCGTTTTGCTGAAATTTTTATTATACCACCTTCGGCCAGTGGTGCAATACCATGCTTAACTGCATTCTCGGCAAGCATTTGGATGCTCATTGCAGGAATTTTATCCGCTAAGACCTCATCGGAAATGGCGTATTCTACGTTGAGTCTGTTTTCTAATTGGATCTTCTCTAACGTTAAATAGCCCTGAACTATTTCTACTTCCTCTTGAACTGTTACCAATTCACGGGCCTGAAACTGAATAGCATATCTTAAGAGATTCGAAAGCTTGGTCACTGCCAACCTGGCATTATCTGTATCCTCCGCAATGAGTGATCGAATGGAGTTAAGCGCATTAAACATAAAATGAGGATTAATTTGCGCTTTTAAAGCCATTAGCTCAGCTTTTTGCACTTCGGCCTCCAGCTTCCATTTATCAATTTCCGCTTGTCTGTAATTTCGAACGAAATGAACGGCGGCATAAATAGCTGACCAAATAGCAAAAATGAAAACGGCCTGCCCAAAGTAACCTAGTGAATGAACCAACTTATATCCGGAAGTGAGGTTTTCCGGTGTTATTAACAAAACCATAGGAGTGACAATCAACTGGGTCAAAAAACCAGTGACAACTATCCCTGCCAATAACAGGGGAACCCATTGAACCGTGGATCTTTTAAAAATTTCATAGCGTTTGATCCAAAGACGAAAGGCATGAGATAACAGAAGTTGAATTCCTACAATTAAAAATTGATTAAGAATGGAAAAAGGGCGTACCTGACCAGGAGAAAAAATAGCCATCATAGCTAAGCCGAAGAAGCCATAAAGGCCCCATCCGGCTATCTGACATATCCAATATGTAGAATTCTTACCCACGTTTAAAGGATCAATTCTGTGCCAAAAAAGTATCTACCTGAGAGTAGAACCATTCTGGTTCGTCAAACATAATAAAGTGCCAGGACTCATCATGTATTTCGATCTTAATATTAGGATGTAGTTTAGTTTGACCTTTGTATGCTGCCTCCACAGATTTTCTTGTTGTACCAAACTGTTTATAAGCAGCCCAAGCTGATAATTGGAGCGTTGGCACCTTCATTCTTGATAGTTCAGACCGTAAATCAGTGGTATTCAATTCATACATGGCCTTAGCAACGGTGTTTTTATCTGAATCTATACCCCACTGCATACATTTGTTCGCCAGTTCCTGATCGTGCATCACCGATTTCCAGATATATGGCTGATAAGCCTTATACTGTTCATCGGTTTGCATCTTAATCCCCATATACATTTGCTCAGCCGCTTTTGCAATACTGTCCACAGACAAGCCGGGCATTTGTAAAGCCCCCAGAAATGGTGCCCCATCCACGGATATAGCAGCTTTAAGAAGATCTGGTCGCTCCAAACCTATCCAATACGTAAGAAAACCGCCCAGGCTATGTCCCATCACAGTCACAGGCTCATCCAAAGTCTCCAAATAACGGATTACTTCATCTTTGACCTTAGGCAAAAAAATATCACCCTCAACGGGAGCCTGTCCCGCAAAACCTGCCAAAGTCAACACGTGGCACCTGTAATTGGTTGAAAATCGTTCAACAGTACCTTCCCAAACCTGCCCTGAACTCGACAACCCTGGAATAAGAAGCATCGGAGCTCCTTTTCCTTCAACCTCAATTGAGAAATACTGTGTCTCAAAATTTTTGTCTGAAGACCACAGCCACCCCGCCATAAGCATGCAAATTGTTAATGTTAGTAACTTTTTCATCATTCAATTTTTTCTTAAATATCACGTTGAATGGAAGACGTTGGACGGGCAAAATGATGAGTGGCGGAAGTCGCTTATGAGTGAGTAGTAAAATGGAAAACAGTCGTCAGACTACTCAAAGTGGTCAGACGACTAAACTCTTAGAAGCGGAAATATCATTTGAAGCTACACAGCCCTGGGGTACTTATTAATCATCAGACCCCTTATGGTCATTGTGATTTGGCCTATTATTTGTGTGCTGTGATTTGATAATTGAAAATTAACCAGTAGGGTATTTTAAACCTTTACTGTAACACTAGTCTAATAGGAATAATAGAATGGCTATGGTTAATACACAAAGAAAAGTACAGCATCTATTCCTTCGTGCCGGTTTTGGTGAGTCACCATTGAAAGTTCAACAACTCACTGGAAAGTCACGAGCTGAATTGGTTCAAAATCTTTTTATTGATTCAAAACCAGTAAACAGTATAAAAGAATTAAGAAATCCAGTTCGGGGAAATGAAGCATCGAATTTAAAAATAGCCTTACTCATATTACGTTCCAAAGAACAAATAAAATCGCTTAATCTGGCCTGGTTAGAAAAGATGGCAAGTGAAAGCGCTCAACTTCGCGAAAAGATGACCTTGTTCTGGCATGGACACTTTGCGACTAAAGTACCATTTGCCTACCTGATGCAAGTGCAAAATAACACTTTAAGACAGCACTCGCTTGGCAGTTTTAGAAGCTTACTTCACGCGATGGCCAAAGACCCTGCCATGCTTATTTTTTTGAATAATCATCAGAATAAAAAACAATCTCCCAATGAAAATTTCGCGCGTGAGCTTATGGAGTTGTTTACCTTAGGTGAAGGGCACTACTCAGAAAAAGACATTAGAGAGGCCGCTCGGGCTTTCACCGGATGGCAAGTAGATAAAGGCGGTAAATTCTTTTTTCACTCAAAGCAACATGACTTTGGAGATAAGACGGTTTTTGGTAAAACCGGAGATTGGAACGGAGATGACATGATCGATTTTATCCTGGAAAATCCAAGAACAGCGGAGTTCATTACTAGAAAGATATACGCTTACTTCGTCAATAAAACAGCCAACGAGAATCATATCCAGGAGTTAAGTAAAGCATTTTTTGAGAGTGATTACAATATCCAGTCACTGCTGGAGGCAATCTTTTTAGCGGATTGGTTCTACGAACCGCATAATGTCGGCACTAAGATTAGCTCCCCTATCGAGCTTATTGTCCGCTATCGAAGACTATTCAACCTTCAAGTAAAAGACGAGGAATTGTGGCTTCGAGCACAAAAAGTATTGGGGCAAATGGTCTTTAACCCTCCTAATGTTGCCGGCTGGCCTGGCGGCCAGACATGGATTGACAGTTCCTCTTTACTGTTTAGAATGAATCTGGCTCCATTATTTTTTGAGTATGAGAGAGTACCGAAATGGTCAAACACTAAAAGTGACTGGTCTGCTATCAATCCTGTTTTTAAAAACATGGATCAAAACGATATGATCACTAGCGTTTTAAATCACTTCCTGCAGACTGAAGCCACATCGAAAGTGACCTTAATCAAAAATTATCTGAAGGATGGAAGCCCGGAGAGTGCGGTTATACGTACCATGATGTTACCAGAATTTCAATTAATATAGCTATGGGCATAAATAGACGAGACTTTTTAAAGGGAAGTATATTATCTACAACTGCCCTCTTCGTACCACGTTTTTTACAAGCTTTTGGTACAAACCGTAATACGGAGCAACACAGAAAGCTTGTAGTAATCCAGCTCTCCGGAGGCAATGACGGTCTCAACACGGTTGTACCCTGGAACAATGATCTGTACTATAGAGCACGTCCAGGTCTCGGATTGAAGCAGAAAGACCTGATTCCAGCCGATAAAGAGGTAGCCTTTCATAAAAATCTCTATGATTTTACTTCATTATTCGATAATGGCGAGGTATCGATTTTAAACAGTATTGGCTACCCTAACCCCAATCGTTCACACTTCAGATCTATGGATATTTGGCATACAGGAAGCGACTCGGACGAATATTTAACTACCGGCTGGATAGGTCGATTTTTAGATAACCACTGCGAGGGATTGCCTAATAGTAACGCACATGCCCTTGAAATTAACGATTCATTAGGCCTCGCTATGAAAGGCCATTCTGTTAAAGGACTGGCGCTGCAAAGCCCGGAGATGCTCTACCGCACCACTAAACATCCCTACTTGAAGGCATTAAGTTATCAGGAAGAACATCACCATCAACAAGCGGATTATCTGTATAAAACATTGCGGGCAACCACGGAATCGGCGAAATACCTATTCGAAAAAACTAAGACCTACCGTTCAAGGGTTCACTATCCGGATAATGAGCTCGGGAAGCAGCTCCAGCAAGTAGCAGAACTGATCAACTCTAACGCTGTTACTCAAATCTATTACGTATCACTCTCCGGTTTTGATACCCACGCCGGTCAAAAATGGATGCAGGGAAGACTCCTGAAACAGTATAGCGAGGCCGTTAGCGCTTTTGTAGATGACCTTAAAATGGGCAATCGATTTGACGATACTATGATCATGACCTTTTCTGAATTTGGACGACGGGTGAAGCAAAATGCCAGTGGAGGTACGGATCATGGGGCGGCCAACAATCTTTTTTTGATTGGTGGAAAACTGAAAAAACCCGGTTTCTACAATGACATGCCTGATCTAGGTGATTTAGA
>JBCCOE010000067.1:0-24287 GCA_039025475.1 Bacteroidota bacterium
ATAATATTCTAATTCATTTATAACAAAAAAAATCGTTCTGATTTCTTAGGTAAAGAAAATAGCATCATAAAATAACACTATTTGGGGTATTAAAGTGACTCGTTATGTCACTAGACCGTTATACTCCGTAACCTAACACCATGTAATCAATGATGAATTTATCACCCATTTTACGCTACAATATACTTATCGTCTTACGTTTGTATAAAATGGATAAGTGTCTGACCTAACGGCTATGAAGAAGTATTTGTCCAGGCTGATAAGGACAAAGATTACGCCATTGATTTTATCACTCCACCAAGCAACTAAAGAAGAACAGGTAGTTCACTTCTACAATACTGAATTCAGGCACCACCGATGTAATTCACAATAAAAAATTTCGTTACTACGAGTAGGGTATCACCGACTTGCATTTGTATTGATTTGAAAAACTCATGTTACTTAAAGCAATGTTCATAATCTTATTGGCTGCGCTAGCGACATTCTCCTGCTCATCTGATGATGACACGCCAAATATTAAAGAACCAGAAGGAGAACTATTAATCTTACCACTAGGGGATTCCAGAGTAGAGGGCGCCCGTCCTTTTTTTGAGAGCTATCGCTATGAGCTTTGGAAAAACCTAATAGAAAGCAACTTCAATGTAGACCTCACAGGGCCGGAAACAGACCCTGCTTCCTACCCCACTTTCATGGATCAAACATTTGACAATGACCATGCTGGTAATGGTGGGGATACAAGTTCTGATGTTTTGGTGCGACTTGATGAGGTGCTTGCTAGTAGTACTGTGGCTCCTGATGTTGTTCTTTTGGGAATAGGCGGGAATGACCTGTTAAGTGAGGTTCCGGTTGCAACTATAACGGCCAATATTAACCATATCATCGACAGAATTCAGTCCGAAAACAGCGAAGTGATTATTTTGCTAGAACAAATTGCACCTGGTCGTTCGGACATTAACACTCCTGAACTGTCCGACTTATTTAACCGATTCAACTTAGAAATACCGGATATTGCAGAGACTCAAACCAATGGTTCATCTCTGGTGGTAGCTGTAGATATGTCAATAAATTGGGGTGATCAGTTCATGGCTGATGAAGTCCACTACAACGAACAAGGAGCTAAGGAAGTGGCTGACCGTTATTTTGATGCTTTAGATGAGTTACTTGATCCTTAAACTTCCTAAGGTGAAATCAATCCTGTGCGATGGAATCGACAGGGTTGATCAAAGCAGCCTTTATAGATTGCGAACTAATGGTCAGCCATGCAATTACTAACGCCATAGCCCCACTCATACCAAATATCCACCAGCTTAATACCGTTTTATATGGGAACGCATCAAGCCATACCGTTAAACCCAAGTAGGCAAGAGGAATAGATACTAATATGGCCAAAAGTACCAACTTTGAAAACTCAGCAGATATGAGGACAATGAGCTGATTAACACTAGCTCCAAGTACCTTTCTTATACCTATTTCTTTAACTCTCAACTCAGCTGTAAAGGACGCTAACCCATAGAGCCCAAGACATGCCACCAAAATGGCAATCGCTGTAAAAAATGTGAACACCGTCATAAATTTCTGATCCGCCTGATATTGCTTATCGTAATCTTGATCCAGGAACTCATATTCAAAGATTCCATTAGGCATTATTTCGCGATATTCAGCTTCGATAATATCTAATGCCTCAGCATATTGCTCGGCTTGAATCTTTACCGATAAATAACCAGGTGTTCGCTGCCCGTTCATTACCATTATAAAGGGGTCAATAGCTCGGTTGACCGACATGAAATGAAAATCTTCAACCACACCAATAACATACCCCCTTCTATTTTGCCAACGCAGTTGCTTACCTATAGCTTCTTCTGGATCATTCCAGCCAAGACGACGCATTCCTGATTGATTCAATATAAATGCCTCATTCTCATCTGTTCCATATTGTTCTTCGAAACCACGGCCCTTTACAAACTTTAGCGCATAACTTTCTATAAAGTCATAATCAACTGCGAGATAGCGCATATCACTCCACTCTGCCTCGTCATCCCAGCCTAACCGCACCACGTTGTTAGCCAGTTCCCGACCGGGTACTCGAGATGATAAGGCAGCGCCTTTTATCTGGGTATAATCCTTTAACCTATCCTGAAGTTGAGTAAAGTCTCTTAGAGCATTGTTAACAAATTTGGTCGGTATGATTATCGTTCTATCTTTTTCAAACCCCAAATCTTTATTCCTCATAAAATTGAGCTGATTAAATACCACTACGGTACCGGTTATCAGAACGACCGAAATGGTAAATTGAAAGACTACCAAAAATTTCCGCAAGGCATTACTTTTATGACTGGATTTGAAATTGCCTTTCAACGTGGTAACCGGCCTAAAACTCGATAAAAATAGTGCTGGATAACTCCCGGAAAACAGACCTACAAAGAGCGATACCCCAAGTAAGAATATTAAGACATAAGGATTCTCAACAGGCGATAAAGAAAGCTGCTTACCAGTGAAATCATTTATTGCTTCTAAACCCATTATAGTTGCAATAACCGAAATCAACAAGGCTATGAGCGTGATGATAATGGATTCACTAAGAAACTGGACTATGAGCTGCTTGCGATATGCACCTACCACTTTTCTGAGCCCTACCTCCTTGGCTCTCATGGCTGATCGAGCGGTAGCCAAATTCATGAAGTTAATACAGGCAATGACCAAAATGAAAATCCCTACTACCATAAAGATGTACACATAAGAGGCCTTACTATTCTCAGAAATTTCATAGCGCAGGTCTGAGTATAGGTGAATGTCTTCAACACTTTGAAAAAAATACTCTTGGCGATAACCTGAACCATCCTCTTGATCTGCTATATAATTTCGTGAAATGAACTTCGCTTTATCAGTGAGGGCTGTTATGTCCGTATTTTCCACGATTTCCAGATATGTGTAAGTATTGAAATTCCACCAGCCACTCATATAGGCCTCCATGGCATACTTTGTCTGTAGTGAAGCGAGAAAATCGAATTGCAGATGAGAATTCGATGGTAAATCTTCAAGTATCCCGGTAATCTTATATTCGACGGAGTCCTCAGGCAAGAACAGGCTTCGGCCAATGACATCCGTTGAATTGAAATATTTCATTGCTGCATTCTTAGAGATCACCATGGTGAAAGGCTTTGTTAATGCAGTCGATGGATTGCCCTGAGCCAAAGGGAAGGTAAAAAGTTGGAAGAAATTGGAATCTGCCAAATACAACCGTTCAAAGAAGCGGTCACCGCTCCCTGGTTTTTCAACAATTTTAGCACTTTCTATCTGAATTCGGACCTGCTGTAGAACCTCAGGGTAGTCTTCAACCATTCTACCCCCTACTACCGGACCCATACTGGCATTTATTTCGCTACCGGCGTCGTTTGGCAGATAATATGTACATGCTAATCGGTATAGATTCTTGGACTTCACATGAAATTTATCAAAGGAAGTCTCATCATAAACGAAAAGAAAGATGATAATTGAACAAGTGAGACCAACGGCTAATCCAAAAATATTAAGCGCAGAATATACTTTGTTTTTTACAATAGACCTTGCGGCTATTTTTAAGTAGTTTTTCAGCATAGAATATGGTTAATAACTTAATATACTCAGCCGATCAACAAAGGTTACACCTTTCAAAGGCACTGGACAGTAGCCCTAGCATGTCAGTATACTTTGTACTAATTTAAACCCGACCATGATTTGCATTAAAAATAAAACCATGCGCACCCTGCTAATTCTAGCTTTTGTTCTGACGGAATCCGTCAGTTTCTCTCAAGCTAAAAGAATCCGCGACTATGGAATTTCCATCGGAATCCTAAATCCTGGAAAAAACAATGCCATAACAGATGTCCCCGGGGTACGCGTTGGACATACCACATTGATCGTTGAAGACAATGTAAGAACCGGGGTAACCGCCGTTCTTCCACATGGTGATAACATATTCCAATCAAAAGTGCCAGCTGCCATCTACCTGGGCAATGGTTTTGGCAAGCTTACCGGCTATAGCCAAGTCAAAGAATTAGGAAACCTAGAAACACCTATTGTATTGACAAATACGTTAAGTGTTCCTATTGCATCAGATGCACTTATTTCCTACACCCTCGATCAAGAAGAAAATCAAAAAGTGCGGTCGGTAAATTCTGTTGTGGGTGAGACAAATGACGGGTGGCTTAATGATATTCGAGGTAGACATGTGAAAAAAGAGCATGTGTTAGGAGCCATTGAAAGTGCCAAGGAAGGTCCTGTAGAAGAAGGAAATGTAGGGGCGGGTACAGGTACAATATGTTTTCAATACAAAGGAGGCATCGGTACTTCTTCCAGAGTGCTCCCTAAAGCCAGTGGAGCATATACGGTGGGTGTGCTGGTTCAGACCAACTTTGGTGGTGTCCTTGAAATAAACGGTGTACCCATAGCCAAGGAATTAGGCAATTACCCCAAGCAATTCACCTACGATGTTGATGGCTCTTGCATGATCGTAGTTATGACGAACGCCCCATTGGACTCCAGAAATCTGGAAAGATTAGCCAAACGAGCCATGATGGGGCTAGCCAAAACCGGAGGTATAGCCTCAAACGGGAGTGGTGACTATGTGATAGCCGCATCTACAGCAGAGGAACTGAGAATACCTTATTCGAGTGGTTCACAGTTAATGGAAATGAACGTATTAAGAAATGAAGCTATAAGTCCTTTATTTTTGGCGGTAATTGAAGCTACAGAAGAAGCCATTTTAAACTCGCTTTTTGTCGCCAAAACTATGGAGGGTAGAGATAATCATACAATAGAGTCGCTGCCGATCAATGATGTGGTAGCGTTACTTAAAAAGTATAACAAAATAACCTCCACGAAGAATTAAGCAGTTTGTCATAAAATGATAAGATCCGCAACTCTGAAAGATGCTATACCTATCACTGAAATTTATAATTACTATATATTAAATTCTGTGGCAACATTTGAAGAAATCGAGGTAACAGCAGCCGATATGGGCAGAAGAATTCAGGAAGTGACTTCGAAATTACCATGGATTGTGTATGAAGAAGATAGTTCGATTCTTGGATATGCTTATGCTACTAAATGGAAATCAAGAAGTGCATATAAGAATACTGTGGAAAGCACGGTGTATATAAAACCCGGCGCTCATAAAAAGGGAATAGGAATGCGGTTATATCAGGAATTAATGGATAAGTTGAAAGCCCTGAAACTTCATACTGTGTTGGCAGGAATAACACTTCCAAATGAAGCTAGCGTTGCGCTCCACGAAAAACTTGGGTTCATCAAAGTCGGACAACTAAAAGAGGTAGGTTTTAAGTTTGAGAAGTGGGTAGATGTGGGATATTGGGAGTTGATTCTTTAAAACAAAAAACTGAGCGGTTTTGCCTCCAAAGTTCGTTGGCATCTGTTTTTGCAAGAAATCCTTAAATTCATCGCTATGAAAATTCTAACCGCCCAGCTCGTATTACTTATCTTAATCATAGGATGTACAACATCGCCTAAATCCTTAAATACTTTACAAAGCCAGCTACAAAACATCCCTTCACTGTCGGGAAATAAAGAATATTTGTCAAGCCCGTATGTGACTGCTGGCGACCGTGTTTATTCAGTAGGTTACCAAGATGGTAGTTTCCCTAACCTCGGTTGGCATGTGACCGGTGAAATGGGAGGAATATGGGATCACCCTATCAAACTCATGGATGGCTTTCAGTTGGCCCTTGCCACTAAGGAGCTTATTTGTCTTGCAGGTGCCCAAGCCTTTACCAACTATCCTGCGGCTAACAAGCATGATTACGAAGCTATTGGTGGTGTTAAAGTATCTCGAATGCAATTTGTTCCTGATGGCGTTGAGGGTATTGTTGTTGAATATCAGTTTGAAAACACGAATAAAGAATCGATAGACCTGAACCTCCAATTTACTGGTCGTTTCGACTTGCGGCCTGTGTGGTTGGCTGAACGTCAAAATATCACAGATGGTGAAGACACTTTTAAACAAATTGGCAACAATATAATTGCCTCAGACCAAAACAACAGTTGGTTTGCAGTACTATCATCCTCTTTACCTATTGAAAAAGTGGATAGTACTTCTTCATGCATTATTGAAACCGCTGGTTTAGGTATAGATGCAGTGCTATATCAGAGCATAAGTCTCGATGGTGGGCAGAGCGATGTTGTACAATACTATATTTCCGGATCTTACCTGAATGAAGAGGCCGCTGTGAAGACGAATACAAATTTGAAAAATAATGCAGGTGCATTGCTCTCAGCGAAGATTGAGCGTCTTAGCCAACTCAATAACTATAATAATTTTAGCTCACCTAATGATGATATCAACGCCATGTATGAATGGGTACGCTACAATAATGATTGGCTTATGCGCGACGTACCCGAGCAAGGTCGCGGTATTTCTGCTGGCATTCCCGATTACCCATGGTGGTTCGGTACAGATTCAGGTTATGCGATAGAAGGCCTTTTGGCCCAGGGTCAATGGGAGGACGCGTTGGCGACAATTGAGTTGATCATAAAATTATCTGAAGACGCCAATGGGGAATCAGGAAAGATAATGCATGAAGCGTCGACTAACGGTGTAGTTTTCAATCCTGGTAACTTAAATACAACTCCTAGATTTATTCATACATTATGGATGGCTTGTTCCTGGACGGGTAAAAAGGAATTACTGGATAAATATTACGACTGGGCAAAAAAGGGTATTCTATGGATTGAGAGTCAAGACAAAGACGGGAATGGCTATGCGGATGGTCCTGGCATGATGGAAATCCATGGTTTGCACACTGAAATGATTGACGTGGTAGCTTACCAGGAACAAGCTTACCGAGCAGCAGCTAATTTTGCGAGAGTAAGTGGAGAACCGAACCAGACTTCCCTGTACCTTCAAAAGGCTGATATTTTAAAAGAAAAGATCAACACTGAATGGTGGTCACCGGAATTCTCGAGCTACGCTGATTTTAGGGCCACCAAAGAGCAGGCCATTGAGCTCATTGAAGCAGCAATAGTTAGAGCGGACACCCTTAGGAAACCTTGGGCTGTTGAAGAGCTCGAAACTACCCTGGCGAAAGTGAAAAACGGCAATACAGAGACTACACAAGCCTACGTGGCACATCATAATTGGGTAGTAAACACACCCCTTGAAACGGGCAGCGCCGATCCCGAAAAAGCAAAGCTGGCATTAGAGGTAGCCCAGGATTATCAAAATCGATTTGGTATGTTCGTAACAGGTATCGATCGTGATGAAGAGCAGGAGGCTGCCACAAAGTGGAAAGCCTTCAGCTATGTAGGTGCTGTGATGACCTTACCGACAGGTGTACAAGCCATAGGAGCCGCACGTTATGGTAACCCAGATCTGGCATACGGCTATCTGCAGAGGCTCCAGAACTCATTTAGCTATGCCCTGCCGGGCTCAATGTACGAGGTAAGTCCGGATTTTGGCATGATCGTTCAGGCCTGGAATAACTATGCTGTGGCCATACCTATCGTCCAATACTTTTTTGGAATTACTCCAATGGCATCTGAAAAAACCGTGATCCTCACACCGGACCTACCATTAGACTGGCCATCTGGACGGCTCGAAAATGTTAGAGTTGGTGAGAACTTACTTACTTTGGATTGTACCATCAACTCAAAGGAAAAGAGGAGTTGGAGAATAACTCAGACCAAGGTAGACTGGAGTGTTGAGTTAAGATTACCCGTTTCTTCAGTTAAAATCAACGGAGAAGTTCAGAAAAACGAAAATGGTACGTTTAAATTGAGTGGCTCAAAAATAGAATTGACGTACTAAGCTTTTTATGACCTTATGGCAATTACCGGATCCAATCGTGCAGCAAGCGCCGCCGGAATAATTCCAGATACCGTACCAATCACTGTTGATACTCCTAGGCCAATCGCAATGTTTTTAACGGTTAGTGATACAACCAGCGACCCTAAGGGTATGAAAGTAATAAGGTAAACCAGTGCCAGGCCTGCAAATCCCCCTATCACGCTTAGAAAGATGGCCTCAAAAAGGAATTGAAATAATATGAAATAGTTCTTTGCTCCTAGTGATTTTTGTATGCCAATAATATTGGTACGCTCCTTTACCGAAACAAACATTATATTGGCTATGCCAAATCCACCGATAAGAATGGAAAAACCACCAATAATTGCCCCGGCTACACTCAAAATATCAAATACTTTACCTATTTCGTTAGCTATGGCTTCCGGTCGGTTGATCGCAAAATTATCTTCTTCTTTGGGCTTTAATCCACGTCGGGTCCTCATAAAACCGGTGATCTCACCTTCCAACTCTAATAACCCCAGATCTTCCTCAGAACCTTTAGCGATAATAGTGGCTCCAATCTCACGAGATCTTCCTGTTCCCGTGGTATAAAACTTTCTGTAACTACCAAAAGGAATGATAACAAGTTGATCCTTGCTACTAACTCCAAGAAAACTTTCTCCTTCGCGCTTTAATGCACCAATAATTACAAACTTATTATTCTTAATTCTAATCTCTTCACCCAGGGGGTTTTCTCCATTCGGAAATAAGGCCTTTTTAACCTCATCACCGATAATCACCACATTACTATTAGATGCCATTTCATTTTGTGAGAAATATCGTCCCTCGATAATATTGAGTTCGGTAACGTCTTGATATCCATAGCTGACACCTAAAAAAGAAGTTTCATTAAAACTATTATTACCTCGAGACACAATGCCCCCTGCCTGTGAAGTAATGGCAATACCGGTTTGACTAGTCAAACGCTTTTCCAGCATACTAAACTCAGCAAGACTTGGATTTGGTCTGTTTCTATAACTCAACCACTCTTCCCGGCTCTTAATGATAAAGGGCATCTTTGATATGTATAGAATATCTGAGCCCAGAAAATTAAAGCTTTCCTTAACGTTCTTTTCGAGCGAATCTACCAGGGTAAAAACTGTAATAATGGCGAAAATACCCACAGTCACTCCCAACAAAGAAAGAACTGTACGAAGTACATTGGTCTTAAGTGCATTCCATGCGAAACCAAAACTTTCAAATATTAATTTAAGTACAAACACTTGATTGTATTACAGTTTAGTTATACGGACATAAAATAAGTGTAAAACAGCTTTAAAATAAATACGACACACACGTTTTGTCACTTAATTAACTATCTTTGCAAGCTAATTTTTATAACGCACCTCGTAGTTATTTAATACGTCAATATTAAATATGAAATTATCAGAATTCAAGTTTGATCTACCGACCGGATTGGTAGCATTATATCCGGCTGAAAACCGTGATGAGTCCAGGTTAATGGTTATACATCGCGATACCGGTGAAATAGAGCATAAGACCTTTAAAGATGTAGTTGATTACTTTGATGAAGGGGATATGATGGTATCTAACGACACAATGGTATTTCCAGCCAGGCTTTATGGTAACAAGGAAAAAACTGGTGCTAAAATTGAAGTTTTCTTACTAAGAGAGCTCAATGAAGAACTCCACCTATGGGATGTTCTTGTAGATCCCGCCAGAAAAATCCGAGTTGGCAACAAACTCTATTTCGGTGATGGGGATTTAGTGGCCGAAGTAATTGATAACACTACTTCCAGGGGCAGAACGATAAGATTCTTATTTGATGGTACGGATGAAGAATTCTATAAGACTATAGATAGCCTCGGTGAAACTCCTTTACCAAAACACATTAATAGAGATACCGAACCTACTGATAAAGATCGTTTTCAGACCATATATGCAAAGCATAAGGGAGCTGTAGCTGCGCCAACGGCAGGCCTGCATTTCACTCCTCAACTCCTGAAGAGACTGGAGATTAAAGGAGTAGATCGATCTTACATTACCCTACATATTGGCCTGGGTACATTCAGACCCGTAGATGTAGAAGATCTAACAAAGCATAAAATGGACTCTGAGAACTTCTTCGTCCGTGAGCCTACGGTATCCATGGTAAACAAAGCCATTGATAATAAGAAGAAGGTCTGTGCGGTAGGTACTACTACAATGAGAGCCTTAGAATCTGCCGTTTCGGCTAGCAACCGGTTGAAGCCCAAAGAAGGATGGACGGATAAGTTCATATTCCCACAATATGATTTTAAGATTTGTAATGCTATGATCACAAATTTTCATAGCCCCGAGTCTACGTTATTGATGATGGCGGCTGCATTCGGTGGTTATGACCTGATCATGGAGGCCTATAAAATAGCAATGAAAGAAAAGTATCGTTTCCTTACCTATGGAGACGCTATGCTAATTATTTAAATAGCTATAAAGTTAAAAAAGCTGTCATTAGTGGCAGCTTTTTTATTTTTAAATACATGACCCTAAAAGAATTCGCCATTATAGTAGCAGGAGGAAAAGGTACTCGCATGAAAAGCAGTACACCTAAGCAATTTATGCTAGTCAATGGTTTTCCTGTGCTTATGCACACTTTGAATTCATTTTTTGATTATTCCGACAAAATTGAAGTCATACTTGTACTGCCCGCAGACGACCTTGATACCTGGAAAAACCTCTGTAGCCAATATAACTATCACAAAGAAATAACTATCGCTATAGGCGGGGATAGTAGGTTCCAGTCTGTTAAAAACGGTTTAGGCAAAATATCGGAATCTTCAGGTTTGGTAGCCATACATGATGGTGTAAGACCTCTGGCCGGAAAAGATATTATTGGAGCATCATATCGACTTGCTGCTGTTCATGGCAGTGCCGTCGCCGCGGTAAGATTAAAAGAGTCTATTAGGAAAACTGATCAGGATAATACTAAAGCGGTTGATCGCTCTGATTATAGGATCATTCAAACACCACAAACATTTAATTTAGAAATGATCAAAAAGGCATATCAAATTAAGGAAGAACCTAATCTTACCGACGATGCAAGCGTTGCAGAAAAATCAGGTCATGTTATCTCTTTATTTGAAGGGAGTTACTCCAATATCAAGATCACAACACCTGAAGATATTGTTATCGCGGAAGCACTAATAAAGCAACAGGCATAAAAAAACCGATACATTGTGTACCGGTTTTACATAATGATCTATCAAGGATTTAATATTCATCCTCATTAAAGAAAAAGTCTTCTTTAGTTGGGTAATCCGGCCATATTTCTTCAATATTCTCATAGGGTTGACCATCATCTTCAAGTTCTTGAAGGTTTTCAACAACTTCTAATGGCGCTCCTGTTCTGATCGAATAGTCAATTAATTCATCTTTTGTTGCCGGCCACGGTGCATCTTCCAAATATGATGCTAATTCTAATGTCCAATACATAGTTTTATCCCTCCTATGTTTACCTATTCAAATTTGGTGCAAAAATAAAATTTAAAACGTGAATTCAAACTTTCATGCTGTTTATTTAAAGAAGTCATGCAGTCTTTCACATTTACGATTGCAAACGACTTCATACCCTGAAAAGTTTAATCTAGGTCAAATAATATTTATTTTTTTTGAAAGCCGAATGAGCTGAGAAAAGATAAATTTGCGTTCTCGGCAATTTACTAGAATATACGATGAGCGATCAAAAGGTAATCTTCTCAATGGCGGGAGTAAGCAAAGTTTACCCTCCGAACAAACAAGTACTTAAAGATATTTACTTGTCCTTTTTCTATGGAGCAAAGATAGGGGTTCTTGGATTGAATGGTTCAGGTAAGTCTTCCTTGCTTCGGATCATAGCTGGTATTGATAAAGAAATCAGAGGAGAAGTAGTATTTGACGGAAACTATTCAATTGGTTTACTTGAACAGGAGCCCGAATTGGATAAATCCAAAACGGTCAAAGAGATTGTTGAAGAGGGTGCGGCAGAAACAGTGGCGCTTTTGAAAGAGTTTGAAGAAATTAATTTAAAGTTCGCAGACCCTGATGTTCTTGAAAACCCTGACGCGATGAATAAACTTATTGAGCAGCAGGGTGAAGTACAGGAAAAGCTGGATCAATTGAACGCCTGGGAATTAGATAACAAGCTGGAAAGGGCCATGGACGCATTGCGTACCCCACCCGGTGACGCCAAGGTCGAGCACTTGTCAGGTGGTGAAAAACGTAGGGTGGCCTTATGCCGATTGCTTTTACAAGAACCGGATATACTTCTTTTGGATGAGCCTACCAACCATTTGGATGCAGAGTCGGTGCATTGGCTTGAGCAGCATTTACAACAATACGCGGGTACCGTGATCGCTGTTACTCACGACCGTTATTTCCTTGACAATGTAGCCGGTTGGATTCTTGAACTAGATCGTGGTGAGGGCATCCCATGGAAAGGCAATTATTCATCTTGGCTGGATCAAAAACAAAAGCGTCTTGCCCAGGAAGAAAAAACCGAATCCAAAAGACAGAAGACATTATCGAGAGAGTTGGAATGGGCTCGCATGACACCCAAAGGGCGTCACGCCAAAGCCAAAGCACGACTAAGCGCCTATGATAAACTTCTGAGTCAAGAAACTAAGGAAAAAGAAGATAAACTAGAGTTATTTATTCCTCCAGGAGAACGGTTGGGAGACAAGGTAATTGAAGCGCATGGTGTTGCTAAAGGGTTTGGGGATAAGCTACTTTACGAAAATCTTGAATTTTCATTGCCTAAAGCGGGTATTGTAGGAATTATAGGTCCAAACGGTGCGGGCAAAACCACTCTTTTCAAAATGATAACAGGTCAGTTGGAGCCAGATGCGGGAACATTTGAAGTAGGATCTACAGTAGATATTGCCTATGTCGACCAGGAACATGACGACCTTAAACCTGAAGACACGGTGTGGGAGGCTATTACAGGAGGTAACGAATTAATTGAATTGGGAGGAAAGCAGATTAATAGTAGGGCCTATGTTAGTAAGTTCAATTTCGGTGGCTCTGATCAAAACAAAAAGGTAAAGCAGCTCTCAGGTGGCATGAGAAATCGCGTACATCTAGCAATAGCTTTAAAGCAAGGGGCTAATCTTTTATTGCTGGATGAGCCCACCAACGATCTCGATGTCAACACCTTAAGGGCGCTTGAAGAAGCACTTGAAAACTTTGGTGGTTGTGCGGTGATCATATCACACGATAGGTGGTTTCTCGACAGGGTTTGTACCCATATTTTAGCCTTCGAAGGAGATTCACAGGTAGTTTGGTTTGATGGTAACTTTAGTGAGTACGAAGAGAATAGAAAGCAAAAGTTGGGTGATGTAACCCCAAAAAGGATAAGGTACAAGAAGCTTGGTTAAGTAATCTCTTCGGTATATCGGTAGGTCTGATTCATAGTGTCAAATTCTACAAAACGGCCGATTCTATTCATTGCATGAAGGTAGTTGTATACCTGTCGTTTGGACATTCCTAGAGTTTCCGCCATCCGATCAGCATTACCACTTTGCTTACTTTTTATGAGCGCATCAATTTCAATGTATCGTTTTATAATTTGATGTAGTGCCAAAACCCCTAAACTGACCAGTGATATAACTTTTTGCTGATTTCAATTGGTTTTGGCTCAAACCAAATTCTAGCCAGTAAACGTTGAGACTTGTTTCTAATAGCAATAGTGTTCTTTTCTTTGCTGCAGAAGAGACCTTTTCTAATTTTCCTGTCTGTTAAAACCTCCTCCAGATGCTCATATGCCATCCAGCATAGCTGGTTTCGAGAGATTGATTGGTATAAAAACTCTATCCTTTCATCAAATTCCGATGTTTCGAGCTTCTCCAAAACGGGATAGCTTGTACTATTCATTGTCATAATAGGTTGCTAAAATTTTGAATAATGTACGCTAATGCGTTATTTCGGTGCACTGGTAGTGCAGCGAAACAATACATTAAGAACCCAAAACAAATAAAGTCAAGTATTATGACAATGTCAATATAATTGACTTATAAGTGTGTGCTTTTATGGATTTTGGTAAACGACTGAAGGAATCGAGAACAAAAAGGGGATTAAGCCAAGAAGAACTTGCATACGAGGTTAATCAAAGGATTAATGGAACGATTAGGCGCAATACTATTTCCAATTACGAAAACAATGTATCGCGTCCTGATTTCGATATATTATACGCGCTTGCCGAAATTCTATCCACCAGTATTGATGACCTCTTCAGCCTGAGCACAAAAGACTTTAAAAGTATCCTAGAGGATAAAAATGAGTTGTACGCATCAAGTAAAGTATTAAAGCAGGCGGACAAAAGAATCATCCACATTGAGGCCAAATTAAAAGCTGCCAAAACTAAAGAGGCTCTTTCAGATTTACTTGATACTTCTATTGAGCTGAGCAAATACTTGATGGAGCAGTATCAGAAACTACATACCAAAAACAGACAAGCCATAGAGTTCATTAACAAGGGGCTTGATATGGAGTAATAGTCCATGTTTTGTAGTTTTAATTATGAAAACGATTTATCTCGTACGTCATGCCAAATCCAGCTGGAATTACCCAGAGCTCACAGACCATGATAGACCTTTAAATAAACGAGGTAAAAAAGATGCTCCTGAAATGGGTAGAAGGCTAAGAGAAAAAGAGGTTCTTCCGGATCTGATGATATCAAGCACAGCATTAAGAGCAATGACAACTTGTAAAGCAATTGCTGAGTTAATCGGTTACCCAAAAAGTGACATCATTGGTGACAGAAATGTATTCCACTCAGGGAGCGGAACTTTACTTCAAATCGTTAAAAATGTTAATGACATGTCACAAAGCCTTATGTTGTTCGGTCATAACCCAGGATTTACTGATTTTGCAAATCGCCTAGCTAATACTGATATCTGGAATATCCCGACTTGCGGTATATTTGCTTGTGAATTCAGTGCTGATCATTGGATTGATATAGACTTTGGGAAAGGAAGTCTATTATTTTACGATTATCCAAAGAAAGGGAAGTAAGAGAAGCATAGGCTTCTCCTACTATTATATTCTTATTTACTCTGAATAACCTGGTTATTCATAGACTCTGCATTCTTCACATAAGTCTCTAACCATTGATCTTGCTCCCAAAGCATATGCATGATACTTTCTTTAGCTCGATACCCATGACTTTCTTTGGGAAGCATTACTAGTCGGGCCGTAGCACCAAGACCTTTGAGCGCATTAAAATAACGCTCACTTTGCATAGGATAAGTACCTGAATTATTATCTGCCTCTCCATGAATCAACAGCAATGGGGTTTTCATCTTATCGGCGTGCATAAAAGGTGACATCGTATAGTATGTTTCAGGAGAATCCCAGTAAGATCGTTCCTCACTCTGGAACCCAAAAGGGGTAAGAGTACGGTTATATGCTCCACTCCTTGCTATACCCGCTGCGAAAAGATCAGAATGCGATAACAGATTTGCAACCATAAAAGCACCATAAGAATGTCCCCCCACACCTACTCTGTTTCGGTCGATGTATCCCAACTCATCAACGGCGTCGATGGCTGCCTTGGCGTTTGCCACTAACTGTTTTCTAAACGTATCGTTTGGCTCTTCATCGCCTTCTCCGACAATTGGGAAAGCAGCGTTATCCAAAATCACATAACCACGGGTAGCCCAGTATATAGGTGAGCCATAATATGGATATATGAATCGGTTTGGATTTGTTGTACTTTGACCTGCGCTTTGTTTGTCTTTGTATTCTCTTGGATAGGCCCACAAGATCATCGGCTTTTTCTCTTTTTTCGACTTGTCATAGCCCACAGGCAGGTATAGCGTTCCTTCAAGATCAAGCCCGTCATCGCGCTTGTAGTTAATTACCTGTTTATCAATTCCTTGAAGACTCTTGTAAGGATTTTGGAAAAAGGTCATTGGGGTAAGCTTGTTCTTCTTGTAGATATTTCGCTTGTAGTAATTCGGAAACTCCGTCTTAGACTCGATTCTTACCAGAATCTCCCCCTTTTTCATATCAAGTGCCGAGTTTAGGTTCTCCAATTTATCTGTGTAACTAGACTGATAAACCCTTTCCTTTTTAAGGGATTTTAACGAAAGCCGATCAACGAATGGGAACTGTCCATTTTCAGAAAAACCATCTCCCATCATAAATAGATTGCCATCCACTACGTCTATTACTCGACGATTAAAATTGTTCTTAACGGTAACTATGTCACCCGGATCGCTATACCTATCCTGATAGTTCCGGTCAGCTAAGATCTTGGGCTCTTTTGACGCATCTGACGGATCAAAGAGATACATTTTTGTATTTCTGGTATTCCACCAGTAGTCGTATGCCACGGCAGTATTTTCATTTCCCCACTGTACACCTGAAAATCGCCCAACCGTTTTCATCATGGGTTTCCCTTCTCCTTCGAAAGGTGCACTCAACTGAAATACTTCATCCCGATAATCAACTTCCTTGGCCGGATCTCCGCCGTCTAGAGCTTCCGCCCATACCAGAGTAGCGGGCTTATCTGCACGCCATTGCATAGACCTTCTGCCCTCACGTGTTGCCATAAAACCTTTTGGCATAACCTCCATTAAAGGTACTTGCATCACCGTTTTAACGGCATTACCCTCTATATCATAAACAGTTGCCTCTGTCGGAAATCGCCTATAAGTAACTATGTATGAAAAAGGTCGTTTTACCTGGCTAATCATTACAAATTCGCCATTTGGACTGAATGAAACTCCGGTATACATAGCAGTTGGTAACCAATCCTCAGTATCTCCATCAACACTCACCTTTTTAATTTGTGATAAAGCCAGTTGCTCGAAGTTTTGCTCGTCATTGGGATTTTTAAGTAAATCCTGATAAGTTCTGTTCTGCGCCTTTGCTCCTGCGCTTACGGAAACCGTGGGGCCGTCAGGAACTGCTTCTGCCGTATTAATAAGTGGTTTTCGATCGGCGGGAAGCATTTTCACAAGAAGTGCCTTGCTATCCGCAAACCAAGATACCGGGGCGCCCATGTTAGCATTTACCTTGGCATCTGTCACTTTTTTAGCACTTGCGTTTACAACGTCCAAAATCCAGGCCTCTACACCACTCGTCGTAGTATGTGTAAAGCTCATCATCTTTTCGTCAGGTGACCAGCGGAAATTAGCCAATCTTGGGTTAACCGGGAGTCCACTTATTGCTTTGGTTTCTTTAGAATAAGCGTCCTTAACTGCAATGTTATTGTAATAGGTAGTCCTGCTTCCTATATTTGTTTTAGGATTGATTCTTAATCCACCGAGTCTCAGCTCCTCTTCGGACAGCTCCGAAATGGTTTTATACGCGTTACGATAGAGTAATACGATATTCTCAGCCTTGCTATCTATGCGTACCGAGGGGGCCAAGGGTGCATCTACCAGTTGCTTTATTTCCTCAGGAGGTTCTTGATAGGTAAGCGCGCCTTGCGCCTGTATTTGAACGTAAGTAAATAGACATAATACAATAAAATTCATTTTTTTCATGGCGGTTGTTATTCGTTTCACCCCTGAAATTAGCAAACCACTCCATTTTTAGTGATACCGCTCACGTATTTGATCGTAGCTTGAGAGATCAAACCTCAAAGAGCGCCTCTGTCAGTTTACATCCCACCACTTTTCGCGCAAGAATGGAGGCACGCTGTTGAACGTTCTCCGCTGTCGTTTTTTTAGTTGCTTAGCACGATTCACTACCTTAAACTGATAAATCAGTGCCAATTCATGTGCACCACCTGACCTAGACCCGATTCCGGAAACTAAGAAGTCATAGCTGTATCCAAACTCAAACCGATCAAAGGTGATACCCGTAAGAAGTGCCAGTGTACCATTCGCCTGAATGGTCTCATCTTGAAGCAAGGAAAGCCCACGGTACCACGCCCCAAACATCATAGGCTCCAGGTAGAGTTGAAAGCCCATGTCCAACTGATCGAAAGACCCCTGCCTTCTGTAAATGAATGATGGGTTAATATTTGGTATATTCTTCTCTTTCTTTGGTGAGTAACTCAGTTTTAAATTCGCACCTCCATGAACAGTCCAGCTCGCTCTGATCCTGTCTTCGAGACCGGTAATAGAAACATTTGGCCGGTTAATATGTGCTACTGAAAACCCAAACCATAGCTTCCTGCTAAAAATCACAGCTCCGGTAGAGAAATCAAAGTAATCTATCCTATCGCTACCATTACTGGCAAAATCCTGATCGTCAATACCATTCACAATTTCACTTCCGAACGTAAACTCATTGATGTTAAAATTACGCTGAACATAGGCATATTGTAAGCCAGGGGCTATCACCCATTTATTATTCACATTTATTTTATAGCTATATAGAAAACTAGCACTTGTGGCACGTAGTGAACCTGCCTGATCAACGGATACCAAAGTACCAACACCGCTATTTAATCCTCTAATATTATAGTCCAATGCGAAAGCCTGGGTCACGAATGAATCATCAATTGATGGCCATTGTATCCGGGTGTTTAGTCCTGCCCTCATTTCAAGGGTGGAGCCTGTAAATCCTGGATTTAGACCCAATGGAGAGTTAAAGAATTGGGTAAATGTTTGATCTTGTGCAAGGCAATGGCCGTACAGAAAAAATAAACCTATGAAGGTAAAATAGAGAGATGTGTGCTTTTTGATCATCTTATCAAGTTCAAAGTTCCAGCCTTGTCTACCACCTGTCCATCACTATATCGTATTTTTATAACATAAGAGTATGTTCCTGAAGCTGCTAATTCATTATTGATATATCCGGTCCAACCGACTTCGGGGTCACTACTCTCAAATACTTGTGCACCCCACCGATTATAGATTTTCATGTCAAATTCACTGACACCTTTAGTGACAGGCAAGAAAACATCGTTATCATTGAAGTTTATGATTCGTCCATCCCCGGGGCCGGTAACATTGGGCGTGAACGCGTTGGGTATTTCCAGGCTCCCACCTTCTTTCATTATAATATCATCTTCAAATATAAATTCAGCCTGGCAGCCCCGTTGGCTGGTTACTAACAGCGAAACCTGATATTCTCCCGGTGTATCATAGACTTTAAAGGGTTGGAACTCGTTTGATGTGGTACCGTCTCCAAAATCCCACTCATATTGAGCACCCCCGATACTCGTATTTGTTATTTGCAAAGGATCCGGTATGAAATATTCCACAGGATCAATAGAGAAAACCGCTGTTGGCAAATCAAAAACCGTAATCTGCAATGTGGCTTGGTCAGTGACTCCTGATGAGTTGGTTGCGGTGAGGGTTACTGTATATGATCCGGCAGTCTGAAACGTGTGAACCACATCTACGGCATTTATTATGTTGCTACCATCACCAAAATCCCAAAAGTAGCCGTTGTCCTCGGCTTCTAGCGACTCATTTATGAAGGTTACTTCAAGAGGCAAACAACCTTCCGTAACATTAGATGACAACTGGGCAATTGGCTCTTTTGGAACGATTTCAAGTATGGACTGGTCGGTGACTGAACTACAAATGCCCGAAGCATCAAAAGCGGTCAAAGTTAAAACCGTAAAACCCTCTTCACCGGATTCCGGGGTGTACACAGTGACCACCTGATCCACGGGACCGAACGACCCTCCCTTGTTTGAGCTCCACTCCACACGATCAAAGGTTCCTGTCACCTCACCGGTAACTACAGCCGTTTCACCTTCATTTATGGTTAAATTATCCCCAGCGTTAACCAGGGGGCGTGGTTTGATCTCCACAAGAACGGATTCAGAAGTATTAGGACATACACCGCCAGCGTCAAGTGCCGTTAAGGTCAACTCTACAAAACCTGTTTCATCTGTTGATGGAAAATAAGTAGTGACTGTGGTATTCGCATTGCTAAATGTTCCCTCATTTTCTGTTGACCAACTCAGTTCTGAGAATGTACCGGTGACCGTTCCTTCGATAAGAATAGGCTCACCCTGACATGACACAGGCTCCGAACTAATATCAATGTCAATATTTCGATTAAAATCGACACTGATTTCACCACTACTGGATTCGCAAACTGAAGAGGCGTCAGAAGCCAATAAAGTAAATGTCACCAAGCCTGTCTCATCATTGTCAGGAGTGTAGGTAGCGTTCAAACTATTGGCATTCACTAAGCTTCCCATGCCCGACGTGGACCATTGCAAATCAGTGAAATTACCTGTTACTTCACCTGAAAGCCCGACTGTCTCGTTTTGACAAAGCGTTTGGTTATCACCCGCAAAAACAGTTATCTCTTCTTTAATTTCTAAGGTCAAGGAAGCAACATCAGTAGTGCAAAAGCCACCCGCATCAATAGCGGTCAAGGTGATTGTGGCTACTCCGGAAACTCCCGGATCCGGTGTGAATATGGTATTGGCAGCGGTAGCGTTATCGAAAGTTCCGGAAATATCACTCGACCACTGCAAATCGGTGAATTTCCCACTGACTACTGCGTTCAATACCAAATCCTCCCTTTGACAAAGAATGACATCATCAAGTGGCGCTATTTCGATTTCCGGGGAAACAGTTATACTTATCGACTTCTCATCTTTGCATCCGTTGTTATCTTCGGCGCTATATACCAACTCATAAATAGTCTCTTCGGTAACTTCAACTCTGAACTCGGGGTTCTCAATATCATTAGCATTCAAAAAGATAGCTCCATTGCCTGTCCATGAATGGTATAAAGAGCCGATTCCTCCAACGGCGTTACCATTAATCGCTATGGTTTCGCCTGAACAGATCAATGTAGCTTCTGGAATAGGGTTAACCTCAGGGCGCGGATTAACTGTAAAAGAGAATGCAGCGGATGTAGCTTCACACGTATTTTGATCCCTAAGTGTGTAGATCAATTCGTAGGTAGTAGTTGTAGATACGCTATTTTGGAAAAGGGGATTCGGAACATTTGTTTGATTCAAAAATATAGCCCCGTCACCTGACCAGATATGTTCAATATATTCCCCTGATCCGCCAGAAGGATTTCCATTGACTTGTATAATCTCTTCGGAGCAAAAAGATGTAGCGTCAATACTAGGATTGACTAAGGGTAAAGGCCTTACTTGTACCAATGCATTTCCAGAAACACCACCAAAACAGTTGTTGCTATTCCCATCAGATACATCAACCAAACTATAACTCTGTGTACCAACAGGATTCACGGAAAATGTAAAAGGTGAGGAGGCAATATTATCGATAAGGACCGTATTTGTGCCATCTGAATAATTTACATCCCAAGGAGGCGTGCCGGTCAAATTGATAGTCAGGTCCGTTGACTCCCCATTGCAAATGGAATTGTTCCCTGATAAAGATGCCGTAGGGGACTCGTTCACCTTTATGGCGACAGTATTGGGCGTCACCGCGCCAGCGCATAATATATTGTTTGCCTCATTGACCGAAACCAAGGAATAGGTAGTAACCACGCCGACCGGGGCGTTCACAGAAAATGTATGGGGGGAACTTGTAATCCCATTAATTGGAAGGCTCGTTACTCCACCATTATCCGACCATCGGATATTCCATGGACCGGTACCTGATAATTCAATAGAAATCTCGGTGGGCTCACCGATACATACGTCCAGGTTACCACTGATAATCCTGGCGGTAGATTGTGCCCTTTCCGTAACTGATACCGAACTACTGATAACATCTCCTTCGCATACCACCCCATTGTCCTCTTCTACTGAGACTAAGCTATAGGTCCGACTTTCGCCAGGAACCCCATTTACTTCCAGTTGATAATTGGATGATGTTATATTTTCTTCCGTAAATAAATTGCCCAGATCGTCTTCATATACGATTTTCCACGGCCCGTTGGTAGAATTACCGCTTAATTGCAAATCAAGTGCCGCCGTTTCCCCCTCACAAATAAACCGTTCATCGGTGTTGATGAATTGCGCCTGGGGCAGGCTATGGAAATCTACCTGCAATTGGGCATTGACTGTGGGCAATGAACCGTCATCATCTGTGGCCGTTAGGGTCAAAATATAGATTCCAGCACCATCAGTTGGCGTAAACTCAGAGTTGAGACTTGTAGCAGCGCTTAACATACCGGATCTATTAGAAGTCCAAAGGACTTGTTCATAGTTGGCATCTGCCACACCATTTAAGGAGATCGTATTGCCATCGCATGAAATTTGATCATCCCCGGCACTGACATTTCCCGATTCATTATAAGTAACTTCAACCTGATCAGAAATATCATCATCACATGGGCCTGCCCCATCGCCTATGGTCAGGGTCAAGGTCACCAAACCTATAAAACCCGTGGGAGGGGTATAGCTCGTGTTCGAGGTCAAGGCATTCCCAAACGTTCCACCCGCTCCACCATCGTCCCAAATTACATCAGTGAAGGAACCCCCCAAGGTCGGGGTTAGGCTTACCGTCGTGTTTACCGGGACCGAGCGGTCCGAACCGGCATCCACTGTCGGCAGGTCACGCACCTGCACTACAGCCGTCTGGGTCAGGCCTGTAGTCGTACAACCATTGTCATCCATTATGGAAACCAATGTGTAGGTGGTCGTAGACGTAGGGTCCACACTGACCACATGGGGCGAGCTGACCGCCGGAACGGTGAGGTCACTTGTGCCATCGTTGTACGTAATACTCCAAGGTGATGAACCCGTCAGGTTGAAGGTAAGGTCGGTGGCCTGGCCAGCACAGATCGTCGTACTGCCCGAAATCGTCGCCGTTGGAAGCGGGTTGACCGTGACGGTCAGCATGTTCGACGTTTCAGGAAGTATGCCGTCCAGGTCTACCGCGGTCAAGGTGACCGTGTAGCTGCCCGGGCCGTTCGATGGGGTAAAGGTAGTGGCAACATCCGATGAAGTGGGTGGGTTATCTACCGTAGTAAGGCTAAAGGTACCCGGACGGTCTGAACTCCAGGTGTAACGTTCGTAGTCCACCGCCAACTGGGCATCATCAAGCAGCACGGATTCGCCATCGCAAAGTTCTTCGTCGTTGCCCGCCACTACGCTGCCTGCCGCATTGTAGGTCACTACCAATTGGTCTGAAATATCATCATCACATGGGCCCGCCCCATCGCCTATGGTCAGCGTCAAGGTCACCAACCCTATAAAACCCGTCGGAGGGGTATAGCCCGTGTTTGAAGTAGAGGCATTCCCAAACGTTCCACCCGCTCCACCATCGTCCCAAAGTACGTCAGTGAAGGAACCCCCCAAGGTCGGGGTTAGGCTTACCGTAGTATTGACAGGAACAGATTGATCACTTCCCGCATCCACTGTCGGCAGGTCCCGCACCTGAATGACGGCCGTCTGGGTCAGGCCGGTAGTCGTACAGCCATTGTCATCCATTATGGAAACCAATGTGTAGGTGGTCGTAGACGTAGGGCTCACACTAACCACATGGGTTGAACTGGCGGCCGGAACGGTGAGGTCACTTGTGCCATCGTTGTATGTAATACTCCAAGGTGATGAACCCGTTAGGTTGAAGGTAAGGTCGGTCGCCTGGCCAGCACAGATCGTCGTACTGCCCGAAACCGTAGCCGTCGGAAGCGGGTTGACCGTGACGGTCAGCGTGTTCGACGTTTCAGGAAGTATACCGTCCAGGTCTATGGCCGTCAGGGTAATCACATACGTCCCAGGACCATTCGATGGGGTAAAAGTCGTACTTAGGCCCGATGCATTCAATGGGTTGTCTACCGTAGTAAGGCTAAAGGTACCCGGACGGTCTGAACCCCAGGTGTAACGTTCGTAGTCCACCGCCAACTGGGCATCATCAAGCAGTATGGATTCACCATCGCAAAGTTCTTCGTCGTTGCCCGCCACTACGCTGCCTGCCGCATTGTAGGTCACTACCAATTGGTCTGAAATATCATCATCACATGGGCCTGCCCCATCGCCTATGGTCAGCGTCAAGGTCACCAACCCTATAAAACCTGTGGGAGGGGTATAGCCCGTGTTCGAGGTCGAGGCATTCCCAAACGTTCCACCCGCTCCGCCATCGTCCCAAAGTACGTCAGTGAAGGAACCCCCCAAGGTTGGCGTTAGGCTTACCGTAGTATTGACAGGAACAGATTGATCGCTTCCCGCATCCACAATAGGTAGGTCCCGCACTTGCACCACGGCCGTCTGGGTCAGGCCTGTAGTCGTACAGCCATTGTCATCCATTATGGAAACCAATGTGTAGGTGGTCGTAGACGTAGGGTCCACACTGACCACATGGGGCGAGCTGACCGCCGGAACGGTGAGGTCACTTGTGCCATCATTGTACGTAATACTCCAAGGTGATGAACCCGTTAGGTTGAAGGTAAGGTCGGTCGCCTGGCCGGCACAGATCGTCGTACTGCCCGAAACCGTGGCCGTAGGAAGCGGGTTGACCGTGACGGTCAGCGTGTTCGACGTTTCAGGAAGTATGCCGTCCAGGTCTACCGCGGTCAAGGTGACCGTGTAGCTGCCCGGGCCGTTCGAAGGGGTGAAGGTCGTACTTAGTCCCGATGCATTCAATGGGTTGTCTACCGTAGTAAGGCTAAAGGTACCCGGACGGTCTGA
>JBCCOE010000068.1:0-23469 GCA_039025475.1 Bacteroidota bacterium
TACCTAAACGTGGGGTAACCGGAAGCTGATAACTCAACATAACCTCATGAGTAGTAGGCTCTTTGGCATCTTGATCTTTTACAACATAACCAAAGGAGTAGCCAAAGCTCAACGACTTATCCTTTAAAAAATTGTACCCTAACAAAACGTTTATATCATCGGATTGTCTAAAAGTAAGTCCCCCCCACATGGTATCCTTATAATAGGCTAAACCACCTACCGCAAATTGATATTCGTTGAAATCACTTTGAATGAGAATAGAAGGCTCTAATTTCAGGTCGAAATTGACTGTATGAATGTATCCAACCGTCAAATAAGCGTGATTTTCCAAAGCGTTCCTAGCTTGGTTAAATCCAAAATCAAACTCTGATTTAAGAATATGATTGAAGCTTGCTCCAACGTAGTATTTTTCTGATCTAAAAAAAAGACCTACAGCCATGTCGGGTCTGATTTGAGAATCTTTACCTGTCTTACCTTGCAATTCAGGATCATTAGGCTCAATGGCTCGCCACTGGTCAAAATCGAAAGTCTGGGAAAAAACACCTGCTCGAATACCAAAGCTTAGCTTTGAGTTCTTAATCCCTAAATGGTAAGCGTAAGATGCTTGCACTTGGAGGTTGCTTTGGGGGCCTTGGGTGTCATTAATGACAAATGCCCCGAAGCCGCTTCGGAACTTGTAAATCGGGGTGGTAACACTAATTATTTGTGTTGTTGGAGCACCACCATCGTCAAACGTGCCTGAATAACCTAACCATTGACTCCTATGTATAGCAGTTATCTGCGTAATCCCTTCCGTACCTGAAAAGGCGGGGTGATAATACAGCATGTTCTTCATATGAAATGTGAAGGGAGCATCCTGCTGGGCTTGGGCTAAAGAGCAAAAAAATAAGGCCCCTGTGAGAATATAAAAAAATGACTTACGCATAGCTAAATAGTCGAAAGCAGTCTTAAAGATAATGCTTTTTTGACAATAGATTCAAAATCAGTCAACTAAAAAGCTTTTGTTAAATGTAAGATTGACCCTGAATGTGTTATAGGTTGTTCGCCTTCTTGATATATAATTCGAGTGCCCCGGTCATAGAAGGAGCATTGGGTAGTGGCGCTTCTATGTCCAGGATCATATCAGCCTCTCTGACTGCTTTAGCCGTTGTAGGGCCAAAAGCGGCTATTCTGGTATTATTTTGCTTAAAGTCTGGGAAGTTCACCAACAGCGAGTTTATACCCGAAGGACTAAAAAAAGCGAGTATATCATAGTAAACATTTTCCAGATCTGATAGATCACTCGCTACGGTTCTATAAATAATAGCCTCAGAGTAAGTAAATCCGTTAGATTTCAGAAAATTAGGAATATCATCTTTGCGAATGTCTGAGCATGGGAAAAGATACTTCTCGTTTTTATGTTTTTTTAAGATCTCTAATAAGTCACCCGCGGTTCGGTGTCCCGTAAAAATCTTTCTTTTTCTAATTACAATATACTTCTGCAGGTAATTGGAAGTCTGTTCAGAGATGCAGAAGTATTTCATATCTGCAGGCATTTCGATTTTTAGCTGACCGCAAATATTGAAGAAATGGTCTACAGCATTCCTACTGGTAAAGATAATCGCTGTGTGATTTAAAATATCAATTTTCTGCTTTCTAAACTCTTTTATAGATACAGGATCTACCTGTATGAACGGCCTGAAATCAACTTTCAAATTGTATTTTTCAGCAAGTTTAAAATAAGGAGAATTTTCGTCTGATGGTTTTGGTTGCGAAACCAGGATGCTCTTCACTTCCCGCATCCTCTCAATCACTTGATCTGCCATTGCTTGATTCAACTAGTTCTTTTCTTTCGCTCAGTTAGCCTGACTTATAACTACACTTAAAAGGATACCATAGGGCACCAATTCCGTGGTGCAAAGGTAGGAAAATAAATGTAGATTTTTTAAACCTGATGCTCCCATTAGTTTTAAGAAGATCATCAAAACCGTTAGGCCAAAAAACATAATCAATACTATTAGAAAAGTATGGTACCATGAAGGATCTATTTGGGACAACACGAAGAAATTGAAAATAAAAATGCTTGCAGCCAAGAGCACTACTATTAGCAGGATCCTTAAATAGTTAAAAAAGTGATTTGGACTGAAATTACCTAGTTGGAATAGATTGGAGACGTTGTAGACTAGAAGCAATTTCCCCAAAAACCACAGGAAAACCATAGTACTGACTTGTAACCATATCCATAGGCCAAACCAGAGATTATAAATGTAAATTCTATTGAACCCTGGGAGCTGAAGCTTCGCCATATGGTAGATACCAATGATAAGGAGGCCAGACATTAAACTTAAAAAGGCATAGAAGTAAAGATTAATTGGTGAGAGGGGTCTGCTTTTCAATAGGTTCTCCTCTGTTTCTCGTACAGAGAAGGCTCTGGAAACTTTTATATATTCGGAAAAAACCCTAGGGAAATAACTGTACAATGCAGCAGCTATGGCCGCTAATACCAGAATAGACAGAGTTAAAAATTCTGAGAAGGCAGATCTTTGTCTCTTATAAGTAATCGCTACACTGCTTAATGGGCTATCTTCTATATTCGCTATTCTTACTACTTTGGCCTGAATTATTTCAGGATCTATGTTTCTGGCATATAAGGTTAGAGGGAAGCGGCCGTCTCTACTTTCAGATAGTTTAGAGAGAGGCAACATAAATGTATCCGTTACTACATCTATCAATAGCTTTCTATTAAAAATTGTGATCTCTTCAGGACTTATTATTTGCAGATAATCTGAGTTGCTACCACTTCTTTCAATATTAAAATGAAGAGTATTTCCTTTAAATTCCTTGAGTTCCACCAGTGGTTGATGATTTTTATCACCTGCGTTATAATAAAACCATTCGTTAGTTAGATCCTTAATGATTAGGGTATCTTGACTCCAGCATTGGCAAACGTCAACTGTGCAAAGTATTATACTAATGATGAAAAATTTCATGTGCTGCAATTTATCAGAATCTGGCTACATAACCGAAATGGAATTTGGATAGGTTAAGACTAAGTGGTTGTTCCTCGGATCGACCCAGGGCATAGACGAGATTTACATGACCTGCACCAGTATATAAACTCAAACCTAAGCCTAAACCTAACGGATAGTCATCAAACTTTGAGGTATTTAAATCATATTCTAAATAGGCTTGATCATAAAAAGTGAAAATGTACGAGTTTTCCTGAAAGTGAAATTGCAATTCAACACTACCAGTTATATAGCGTTGAGCAAAGAAAAAATTCTCATTAAAACCTCTTAGAGAGTTCAAGCCCCCTACCCTAAACAGATCATTAAGAAATAGTTCGTCATTAAAAACGCCGCCAGCACGAACTTGACTATTCAAAACTAACTTTTGAGCAAGTCGATAATAAGCACTAAAAGACATTTGCATTTTATATTGTACGGTGGACAAGTCAACATTAGTATATAGTTCAGGAGGTATGTCAGAATTCCTTTCTATTTCTTTAGTACCTGCCATAGCACTGACGTTAAAATAAATTCCACTCATCGGGGTGAAGATCAGGTCAAGGTTTGAATACTCAAACCCGAGTCCATATGAAATGGTATTTAAGTCAATTGATTCTGGTAAAATTATGATATTCTCTGCGCCACCTGTCCCTAATAAATCTGAAGAAAAGAACTGTGAAAAAACCTTGAACCTGCTTCTATTCGTTCTGTAAGACACTCCTAAAAATGATCTTCTGGTCAAGAATAGTGTGTCCTCTTTTAGTAAATTAAAGTCTGCTTCGAAGTCTAACGATGATCTTAGAACATTTGGATGACGATATGTGATATCTAAAAACTGGGATCGAGCCTTAAGACTTTGCCACTTTAGCTGAAACTGCTTACCGCTCCGAAATAGGTTTTGTAATGAAAGGTCAAATTGTCCTGTGATCAAAAGTCTTCCGCTCTCTTCCTCATTAGGTAAGAAACCAACAATTCCATCTGCAGAACTCACTTTTCTTTCAACCAATTTTAGCATGACCGTTGCCTCCTTATTTTGGAATGAAATAGATGGGGTTTCTTGTAGGTCCAGGAAGGGAAGTTGAGCGATACCTCGTTCAATATCATCAACGATTTTTTGAGAGTACAATGCACCGTGCCTAATACCTAAGTATGATTCTAACCAGCTTCGTTTTGTTCTTATGCTTCCAGATAAACTGAGGCTATCAAACTTTATAGTTGGGCCAGGCTCATAATTTAAGCGGCCGAATACTGTCCTATCTGAGACGGTCAAAGAGTCTATCATAACAGATGCAAAAGGAAGACCATGATTTTCACTATAGGATATAATCTGGTCAATAAGTTTAATATAGCTTTTCGGATTGAGCTCTTTGTCGGTAAAATCTTCGGCCCTTCTGGAAATTCTCGATAGCAGGAGGGTTGGAATATTTCCAATATCAAGTTGGGCCCAGCGATAAACGGCTCCCAAACGACAGTTAATAACCACAGAGGTACTATCACTGCGATACGAGTAAGCAGCTAGTAAATAACCGGATTCATTAAGTACACTTACAGCCTCATTCAAAGACTTCGTAGCATTTAGTGAATCGCATAGTGATAAACCAGAAGTCAGATTTTGATACCTTAATACTGCCAGACTATCTCCCTTCCACACTATCTCACAGCTGTTCGCCTGAGATTCCTGTCTCACCAATAATGACAGCAGTATGGTGAAAGTGGTTAGTAAGTAGGGTAGTTTTGACATTTAACTTTAAAGTTAAGCCTTGGCCGGTATTTACATTCATATCCCCTTTTGTAAGCAGGCATGCTTCTACTGTGATTTTCATTTCAGTACAAACCAACAATCAAAGGCTGAAATGGTAAATGCCATCAATCAGGAGCTATTTCTAAGAAAAGATTATCTGGAAACCGAAAAAGTTGAAACAATTTACTTCGGTGGAGGCACCCCCTCTCTTCTGTCTAAAGATGAAATAAGTGATATTCTAAGTACGATTCACGAGAATTTTCAAGTTAAAGATAACTCAGAAGTTACGCTTGAAGCGAACCCTGACGATTTATCTCATAAAAAGCTTGAGAAGATGTATGATTGTGGGATTAACCGTCTAAGCATTGGCGTTCAATCATTTGACACCGAAGTGTTAAAAAGTTTAAATCGGGCTCACAACGCAGAAGAAGCTGCCAGTTGCTTAATCAAAGCTCAAAAGGTTGGTTTCCAAAATATCTCTATTGACTTGATCTATGGTATTCCAGGAAGGAGCAATGACCAATGGATTAAAGACTTGGATCAGGCGACATTTTATAGCCCTCAGCATATTTCCGCCTACGGCCTCACTATTGAGCCACATACCATATTTGGGAAATGGTCTAACGAAGGCAAATTTCCCAAATTAGATGATGATCAATCGGCTCAACAATTCGAGATTATGCTCGACTATCTTAGAAAAGCTGGGTTTGAACAATACGAGATTTCCAATTTTAGTCTCCCAGGTTTTCACTCTAAGCATAATTCCAGCTATTGGCAACAAAAGAAGTATTTAGGGGTCGGGCCCAGTGCACATTCATATAACGGAGAGAGCCGACAGTTTAACATAAATAAAAATGCGCTATACATAAAGCGCATCAACAATGGAACCATCCCTGCTACAAAGGAATCCCTTTCGGCTACCGATCAGGTAAATGAATACCTAATGACTACTTTAAGAACAAAATGGGGATCAGATATAACAGAATTAAGAAAAAAATATGATATCAATCTTATAGAAAGACAAAGCAGTTACATCTCAGATTTAAGGTCCAGAGGCTACCTTCAAATTAAGAAAGATCATCTAATTTTGACCGATAAAGGGAAATTATTAGCCGATAAGATCTCGGCTGATTTGTTTGTTTAACATGGTTACCAACCTTTGTACAACTGTATTTACCATCACACGTCAAAGAATGACATGCCTCAAACTAAGCGCAGCACAATGGATTAGTTGAAGAAGGCATTAAATGGTTCAATGCTTTTGTTTCACCTATAATTTATTTTTTTTTTGATTGCAACTGATACATATATGACAAGTGAGGAAAAAAAAGCATATCTGCTCTTAAAGTCAGTAATATTCCATTATCATGGGTTAGATGATGACGAAAGAGCTGATTTACAAGCTACGGCAGATGAACTGGACGGTCATAAGGAACTTGAGTGGGCTAATGCTTTTATAGCGGAAGACTTTTTTAATTCATTTGAACGCGCAAGAGAGTATCTGAATAATATTATTGGTGATTATCCGAAAGATAAACGCGTTATGCATATTGAAATGGTTTGGAATGCAAACAATCTAAAAGGATATGTGACTGAACTTGAAGCAACCGCTATGCTTAAACTTGCAAGAGACTGGAGTGTCGAAGAGGATCTTATAGAGATTTTGAAGAAGCAATCAGGTCATTAGCTAGTCTAAAGACTCATCATTTCTTTGAATTTGGCCGCCTGTCGACGACTTACTTCAACCTTATCACCACCCTTTAGCCTTACCATTAACCCTCCGTTAAACCAAGGCTCTATTCCTTCGACCCAACTAAGGTTTACAATATGTTTCCTACTTGCTCTGAAGAAATTTCTTGGATCTAACTTTTCATCCAGTGCATTCAAAGATTTGTGAATCATCGGACGATTACCATCAAAATAGACCTTAATGTAGTTACCATCCGACTCAAAAAGCCTGATATTCGAGAGACTGACAAACCAACACTTATCACCGTCTTTAACAAATACCTGATCATCTAGGGTCAGTCGGGATGTCTTGATCTCCTCCTTATCACTCTTACGCTCCGGTAGTTTCGCAATGCTTTCTTTAAGCCTTTCAGGCTGCACAGGTTTGAGCAGATAGTCAAGGGCATTTACCTCGAATGCTTTCAAAGCAAATTCATCATAGGCGGTTGTAAAAATCACATGTGGAACATTGTCCAAATCTTCTAGAAGCTCAAATCCGGTCTTTCCTGGCATTTGAATATCTAAAAAAAGTAAGTCCGGGTTTAACGTGTTAATCAATTCAATGGCCTCATCGGCATTAGCCGCCTCACCAACTATTTCAATTTCATTGTACTCCTCAAGCAAAGAATTTAATTCTTTACGAGCTAATCTTTCATCATCTATTATAAGTGCTCTCATTGTCATAAGGGTTATTAGGAATGATCAGTTCGGTTAAGACCGTGTCCTTGGATTCATTGAATATCTTAAGAGAAGCCTCCTGACCATACAATAAAGATAGTCTTTGTGCTGTATTTCTGAGGCCCAGACCATCTTTTTCAAGAACTGGCTTGCCATTCATTTTCAATTGACCTGAATTACGGATCTGAATTTTTAACCTATCTTCAATTAAGTATGTCTTCATCTCGATAAGCCCTCCTTCCTTTAGTTTCGAAATACCGTGCTTAATACCATTTTCAGTAATAGTTTGAAGCATCAATGGGGGCACTAAAAACTGATATGAATCTGGATGTATATCAAAAGTTGCTTTTAGTCGTTCTTCAAACCTGATACTCTCAAGTCCCAAATAATCCTTGACCATTTTCAATTCATCTTCGAAACTGGTAAGTTTTTTCTTGTTCGTGGCCAGCGAATTACGCAAAATGCTAGATAACTGCGTAATAGCATTCTTTGATTTTTTAGGGTTTTCGTCTACAAGCGCTCTTATGCTATTAAGGGCATTAAAAATAAAATGTGGATTCAACTGAGCCTTCAGGTTATTTAACTCGATCTCATTGACGGCTGCTTCGTGCTTTAATGACAAGTTATATCGTTCAAAATAGTTGTAGATGAAATAAAGCACAGACCAAATGAAAATGGTGAGATAATAGATAAACCCTAATCCGGCAATATTTATGGGTGCCCAAATAACATCTGAATCATATATTCCCAAAGGAAAGGAAATTAATGCCCTTAAGATGTAAACTAAGGAGCTGAGAACAAGAACAGCTACCAAAGTTCTTGGTATGAGCATTTTCAAGTTGTAGTCCAACCATTTCCGTCGTACTATAAAATTTCTAAAGAGGTGGGTTAAAACTAAGAAGAGTAAAGCCTCAAGTAACCAAAAAGATAATTGCATTGCACTTTCAGTCCCAAAGAACACGACTTGGATAATTGAGTATGAAATCCAACCCCCAAATTGTAATGTCCAATACAGCCTTGTCTTATTCACTTGTATTCAAGAATTGAGTTAAAAATAAGGAATTTAACTCTCCCTGATGAATTGAATTATATCAATGGATTACGTCAAAGGTGAAGGGTTATGGATCATTTCTAAATAAAGTAAGCAATAACAAACCTGCCAATATGGTTAGCACCCACGACACTATGTTCATAATTTTGTAATGCTTCTTAAAAACACCATTCTTCATCAGTCCCATCATTATAAAAGCCATGCCAGCAACTATGTATGTCAAGAATTCCAGAATGTCGTCTTTATATAACTGGTAAATAGCCAAGACCACGAGCATAACACCAACCAAATACTGTGTGTATGTCTTTTTCAAAAAACTTCTGCTTCTTTTTTTCTCAATTTAGATGGTACAAACTTGCGGATTATTAGTCTGGTGCCTTTATCATATGTGAAATAATTCCACACCCAGTTCAGGAAAACTATCAACTTGTTTCTAAAACCAATGATGGAAATAAGATGAATAAACATCCAAACCATCCATGCTGGTAAGCCTCCAAGTGTACCTCCTCTAGGAAAATCGACAACGGCCTTGTTTCTACCGACGGTAGCCATTGAACCCTTGTCAAAATACCTAAATGATTTCAGAGGTCTTTTATTCAACAGGTTTCTCAAGTTCATTGCCAAATGATCTCCTTGCTGAATAGCCACCGGAGCTAACATCGGATGGCCCTGAGGATAATCCTCAGTTTTCATATTGGCGATATCTCCAATAGCAAATACATTATCATTTCCGAGTACCCGGCTGAACTCATCAACCAGGATCCTACTTCCCTCCAAGGCTGCTTCTGGTAAACCCTCGGGATAATTCCCTTTAACTCCAGCTCCCCATATTAGCGTATGGGTATTTATATGCTCCCCGTTACTTAACTTCGCGGATCTGCCATCATAGGTTTCCACAAGGGTATTTAGATAAACATCAACATGAAACTTTTTTAAGTAGCGCAGAGATCTTTCTGAAGACTTTTCCGACATACCCCCCAATAATCTTGATGAGGCTTCTAAAAGAATGATCGACATCTTGCTAAAATCTAACTCCGGATAATCCTTGGGTAAAATAGAGCGCTTAAGCTCTCCCAGTGCTCCTGCAACCTCTACACCAGTCGGACCACCTCCAACAACCACAATATTCATTCTGGATTTTTTTTCCATTAAATCTTCCGTGATGGTGGCTGCTTCGAAATTCTGAAGAATGTGACTTCGTAGATCTAAAGCTTGAGGTATTTGCTTTAGTGGAAACGCATGCTGCATTAATGATACGTTCCCGAAAAAGTTCGTCCTTGATCCTGTTGCTATGACCAGATAATCATAACTCAACTCTCCAATCTCCGTGCTTATCGTATTTCTGGCAGTATCAATACCGTGCACCTCACCCATTCGAAAAAAGAAATTGTCCGCGGGTTTTAACTGCTTTCTCAGGGGATCGGCAATAGAATCTGGCTCCAACCCGGCAGTCGCTACCTGGTAAAGTAAAGGTTGGAAAGTGTGATAGTTATTACGATCAAAGAGAACTATTTGAAAAGGAAGTTTCTTTATTTTTTTAACGAGCTTGACACCCGCAAAACCTCCACCTATAATTATAATTCTGGGAAGAATAGAATCTGGAATAGGAACCATTTAAAAGGATTTGTACACTATAAGGGCAAACGTCCTAAGCTTTGGTTAGTTGCCGGGCAAACGTTAATTAATTAGAAATCTTTTTTATCTAATCGGAACTCTTTAACTAAAAAATTGATTTTATATGTAATCAATTTTCATAGTTGATAAGTTTCAAGGTTTTGGTTGATGAACGAGAAATGCCGCTTAAGCGGCATTTCTATTTTAAACAGTATAGGCTCCTTACAATCTTATAGAAGATTACTTTAACGTATCAAAAAATTTCATGGCGCTTTGCCCTAGATTATCTGCTACAATTTTTTTATAATCCATTCCCCCCACAAAGCCATTATTCATAAATTCTCCAAGCAATGGCGCCCAATCATTACTCTTTGGCATTATAATACCGAACTGTTCTGTTTTATCATCTCCAGCAGGATGTCGTTTGATTGGCTTTCTATCTTGGACAGCTTCGAAATAATACGTGAAATCAAGGTTAGAAAATTTCTTAGGATCATTAGTAATGATATCCATAGCTTCCGAAAAGCTATTCACATATTGAATTTGCAAATCCGGAAAATGGTTCTTTTTAATATCCAGGATTCGCTTTTCATTCGTCGAATTTTTCACGGTTACTGCTGTCATCCCGGCAAACTTTGAAGAGACTTCAGAAATGCTGGAAAGCGTAGGTACGGAACTATGTGTCAACACCATCCCAATATTTGTAATGTACGGAGGGCTGAAATTATATACTTTCTTCCTGGCCGCTGTGATCGTGGTGTTACTCAGACCAAAAACACCTCCGGAAGATTGCTTAACCTCATCAAGAAATTGAGTGAAGTTATCGGCGTCCTTAGTCTTAACCGTGTATATTATAGTTATCCCCTTGGTTTCCTTCACATATGCCTTGAATCGTTCCATAATATCGAACGTAATGCCTGTGGTTTGTGCCCCGTTTTTCGCAGCAAAACCCGGAGCATTAGAATGTATAAGCACCAAATTGGCAGATTTTGACACCTTGGCAGATGCGTAGGAATCACCCTTGAGTTGCGCGAATAGTGTACTTGCAACAAACAATCCCACAGCACTAATAAAACAGGATCTAACCACTTTCTTCATAACCCTAAACTTTAAAAAAGTTAAAGTATTGATTTGCGGCGAAAGGGTGTTGTGGATGTAAGAAATTTTTCGAATTAGCGCTTTAATTCTTGAGCCAAAAACCGAGAGGTATGACATTGCTTATTTTTAATCAGCTGTTCAGGAGTTCCTTCGGCCACAACAGTACCTCCCCCTTCACCACCTTCCGGACCTAAGTCCACGATATAATCCGCTACTTTAATAACATCCATATTATGTTCAATGATCAACACGGTGTTACCTTTATCCACTAACCGGTTTAACACATCCAATAAATGCTGGATATCCTGAAAGTGCAGGCCTGTTGTGGGCTCATCAAGTATGTAGAGTGTTTTCCCCGTATCCTTCTTTGACAGTTCGGTAGCGAGTTTAACACGTTGAGCCTCTCCACCAGAAAGTGTGGTAGCATGCTGCCCAAGCGAAATATAACCCAAGCCCACATCATGTAGGGTCTTTATTTTACGCAGTATCTTAGGTTGTTTGTCAAAAAATTGAACCGCCTCTTCCACGGTCATTTCCAAAACATCTGAAATGGATTTTCCTTTGAACCTAACCTCTAGCGTTTCACGATTATAGCGCTTACCCTTACACGTTTCACAAGGTACATGCACATCAGGCAAAAAGTCCATCTCTATCAATCTTAAACCCGCCCCCTCACAGGTTTCGCATCTTCCACCTTTTACATTAAAAGAAAATCTACCAGGTTTATAGCCTCTTATCTTAGCTTCCGGCAACTCCGCGAAAAGTGATCTTATATCAGAGAATACACCTGTGTAAGTAGCTGGGTTCGACCTTGGCGTGCGCCCGATAGGCGATTGATCTACTTCAATGACCTTGTCCAGATGTTCCAGGCCTTCAATCTTCTTATAGGGCATTGGTTCCCTTCTAGACCTATAAAAATGACTATTCAAAATGGGGAACAGAGTTTCATGGATCAACGTAGATTTACCACTACCAGATACTCCGGTCACCAGGCTCATTGAACCTAATGGTATGGACAGATCAATATTTTTCAGGTTATGCCCGCTCGCCCCTTTAAGTTTCAAAACTTTACCACTCCCTTTCCTACGCTGCTTAGGAACTTCAATTTGCAAAACCTCTTCAAGATACTTGGCCGTGGTGCTCCCTAATTTCAAAAAGTCCTTGGGGTTTCCTTGGGCTACAATCTCACCTCCATGCCTACCTGCACCTGGGCCTATGTCTATAATATGATCTGAGGCTAGCATCATATCTTTGTCATGCTCAACTACAATTACCGTATTTCCGAGATCACGTAGGTCCTTTAAAGCTTTGATTAATCGCACATTATCGCGTTGGTGCAAGCCGATACTTGGCTCATCTAATATGTACAATACACCTACGAGCTGAGTCCCAATTTGAGTAGCTAGTCGTATACGCTGCGCTTCTCCTCCAGAAAGTGATTTAAGAGGCCGGTTTAGCTGTAGATAATCCAAACCTACGTCCAGCAAAAATCCTATTCTTTTTCTAATCTCTTTCAGGATCTCCGATGCAATGCGATTTTGTCTTTCATCAAGACGATCTTCCAAATTCTCAAACCAATGCCCTAATGCACGAATATCCATCATCGCCAACTCAGCAATGTTCTTCTTATCAATTAGAAAATGTCTTGATTCTTTTTTTAATCTCGTGCCTTTACATTCCGGACATACCTGGGTAATGGTAAAATCGTTCACCCATTTCTGGATTTTCTCGGACCCCCCCTCCTTTTGTTTCTCCAGAAATTTGACGATCCCTTCAAACTTGGTTTGCCAGTCCGTACCTGGATATTTGACAGACGCTACAGCCACGGGTACAGAATCGCCGTAAAGTAAAATATCCAATACCTCACGGGGAATATTCTTGATAGGTGTAGAAAGGCTTACTTTATGTTTTTTAAGGATAGCCTCAATCTTCTTAAAAATCCAAATATCCCGAAACTCACCGAGTGGCAAGATGCCTCCCCGGCTAATGCTTAACGACTTATCAGGAATGATAGAATCCTCAGTAATTTCTTCAACCACGCCAAGCCCATTACATTTTGGACAAGCGCCATATGGGGAATTAAATGAAAATGTGTTAGGAGCAGGTTCATCATATGAAAGCCCCGTTTTGGGATCCATTAGATATTTCGAAAAATGATAAATAGTATCGCCCTGATCTAAAAGCATTAAGACTCCATTACCTTCTTTAAGAGCAATTCCAACAGATTGTCCGATTCTGTACCGGTCTTTCTCCTGAACCAGAATCCTATCGATTACAGTCTCAATGTCATGGGTTTTGTACCGGTCTACCTGCATTTTTGGCACGAGGTCGATTACCTCTCCATTGACACGAGCTTTCGAATAACCTGACTTTCTGATTTGCTGAAAAAGTTCGCGATAGTGACCTTTACGCCCCTTAACCATTGGAGCTAGTAGAGTCAGTTTCTGACTGTCAAAATTTTGAAGAATATGATCCAGAATCTGATCTTCCGACTGCCGCACCATCTTCTCTCCAGAAAGGTAAGAGTAGGCGTCACCTGCACGAGCAAAGAGAAGACGCATAAAGTCATAGATCTCCGTGATTGTTCCGACTGTTGATCTTGGATTCCTGGAAGTGGTCTTTTGCTCTATGGAAATAACCGGACTAAGCCCATTGATCTTATCTACGTCGGGGCGTTCCAGATTACCAATAAAAGATCGGGCGTATGCAGAAAAGCTCTCCATATAACGCCTCTGCCCTTCGGCATAGATGGTATCAAACGCAAGTGAAGACTTTCCACTTCCGCTTATGCCAGTGATCACCACCAACTGATTCCGAGGAAAGGTGAGGCTAACATCTTTCAGGTTATGCTCACGAGCTCCTAAAATCTCAATGAATTCATGCCCTGAAAAATCGTCAATTTTCCTACTTTCTTCGACCTCAACTTCCGCCATATGATGAATTGGACTTTTGTAAAAACACAAAGTTCGGCCTTTGGTGATTATTTACAAAAAGAGACGAAAAGATCGTTTAAACCATCGTTTAATTTTATATTTACTACATGGAAAAAAGAGATTTGGATCAGATAAAGGTGGCCATAACAGACGTTTTTAGTGACTTTTATAACGATGTTATCAAAAAGGATACGGATGAGCGTTTTAGTGATGTCCAGAGGGATATTAGCGATTTGAAATTATCTACCGAAGCTCTTGTTAAAATCGTAGAGTATTCTAAACTAGAAGCGAGGGTTACTGATTTAGAAGACAAACTTAATGCTATAACATCTAAGAAATAGGTACAGAAATACTGACATCACAAACTTAATGCTGTTAGCCTTCAATCAGTTTACATTTTACCAATTAACTTTATATACAATTCGGTCAACTTCGCCTCAGCCTGACCCGCAATAGCAATTATTTCTTCTATATTTACGGGTTCAAGGTTATCAGGATCACAATCATCTGTAAGCACTGAAATAGCACAACAGGGTAGCCCCATATGATTCGCTACTATGACCTCGGGTACAGTGGACATCCCAACAGCATCAGCTCCAATGATCTGAAGATATCTGTATTCTGCCCGGGTTTCAAGGTTTGGACCGGTAACAGCGGCATAAACACCACTGCGCAGGGTAACATTATTCTCCTCTGCGATCTCAATAAGCATCTTGTTCATTGATGGATCATATGGAGCACTCATATCCGGAAACCTTGACCCAAGATCGTCCAGGTTCTTACCTCTTAGTGGGTTATCTGGTTGCAGATTAATATGATCATCAAGCAGCATTAGATCTCCCTTGTTCCAGTCTAAATTTATGTTACCCGCGGCGTTAGAGATGAGCAATGATTTTATACCCAATAATTTCAATACTCTGACAGGAAATGTAACCTCCTGCATATCGTACCCCTCGTAATAGTGGAATCTTCCCTGCATAGCCAATACCCTCTTTCTCCCTATTGTTCCATAGTGCAACTGACCACTATGAAATTCTACCGTAGCCGCAGGAAAATGAGGTATATCCGAATACCTTATGGTAAGGTCAATATTCATTTGCGCAGTAAATCCAGATCCTAACCCGGTACCCAAAATAACCCCAACTTCAGGCGCATCAATTCCCTGACCTCTGAGGTATTCGACGGCCTCATTTATTCTTTGTATCATGCTTTTAGTGATTTAAGAAGGCGCTACAACTACAGGTATAGCAATTCGATACGTTTTATTTCTCTTAACATCCAGTTGATCATCACGCAACCAGGGATTATGTCTTTTTAGAAGTTTGTAATTTATACCTTGTTCCTTTGCAAAAACTACCAGATCCTTAATGTCTTTGTCAACCTCCACATATCGTAACTTCTCCGGTTGATACAAATGCTCCTTGTCAATATCGAATCCATATTGATCCGGATTTTCAATGATTTGTTTGATTGCCAAAATTCGAAATACGTACCTGGAAGTTTCTTCATTCAGCATTAGATCATAGTAGGAATCTACCTTCTGGTTGTTCAGAGCACGTTTTAAACCACTCATTCCTCGGTTATAAGAGGCAGCAACATTTGTCCAGTTACCAAACTTCTTGTACGCTTTGTTCAGATAACTACAAGCAGCTTCCGTAGATTTTAGGGGATCATATCTTTCGTCAACTGATTTTGTAATCTCCAATCCGTTTTCTCGACCCGATGTTTTCAAAATCTGCCAGAAACCTACTGCGTTTTTTGGAGAAACATCATTCATAAACCCCCCCTCTATTGCCGTAAGGTATTTAAAGTCATCAGGTATATTATTTTCTTTCAATATTTTTTCAATCTGAGGTAGCCATTTATTAGCTCTTTTAATAAGAAAAATAGTACTGCTGTGCCAATAGGTATTTATGTGTAACTCTCTGTCTAATCGTTCACGAACATCGGGTATCTCCAATGGAACACGCTCATCTGCAAAATACAGTTCTTCCGGAAGCTCTAAAGAAACGGCATTTAGATAACTGGCATACTCACCTCCTGGCGGATTATCAAGTTTTAAAAAAGCTGGACTACTCTGCTCTGCAGAGCTTTGTTGTTTAGTTTTATCTTTCTGATAATCATATTGTATGTAACCAAGAATGGCTACCAGCGCTGTTATCGATATGAGATGAGGTAAATACTTCATAGCCTCAAGATTAAAAAGTACGTAAAATCACAATGGTCAATGGTTCCAAAAAGTTCGCCTTAAAGCAGAACCACCTTCAAATAAATACTAAAAGTTGGGTGAAAGTAAGTATTTAGAATAAAATTCGTCAATAACGTCCACAGCTTCCGTAGCAGTTTCCACAATTTTGAACAAATTTAGATCTTCTTCATTTATGTTCTTTTCTGAAGCTAGCAGTGTTGCTTTTATCCATTCAAGCAGCCCACTCCAAAAATCTTTCCCTACCAAAACAATAGGGAAACGGCCAATTTTCTTGGTTTGAATAAGAGTCAGGGCTTCAAAAAGTTCATCAAGGGTTCCAAACCCACCGGGCATCACAATAAATCCCTGTGAATATTTTACAAACATAACCTTACGCACAAAAAAGTAATCAAAAGTGATGAGCTTATCAGAATCAATAAAATCATTCCCTTTTTGCTCAAAAGGTAAAATAATGTTCAAGCCCACTGATTTACCCCCTTCAGACTGAGCGCCTTTGTTAGCTGCCTCCATTATACCAGGCCCTCCACCTGAAACTACGCCATAACCATGTCTTACTAGTTTAGCCGCAATTTCTTCAGCCATTTTATAATACGCATGCCCAGGATGAGTTCTGGCTGAACCAAAAATGCTAACACAAGGGCCTATTTTTCCTAACTTCTCAAACGCCTCAACAAATTCGGACATTACTTTAAAAATAACCCAAGAGTCATGAGTCTTGATCTCGTTCCAATCCCGTTCTTTGAAGGCCTTGATGGTTTTCTTTTCCTGCTCGTCTATATTCGACTCACTTAGAATATTATCCAGTTTCGTTTTTTTATTAGTCATCAATAAATCTGTTCTTCTGTAAGTATATCAACCTTTCAACAAATCCTCTAAAGCGGGTTTAAGTTTAGGGAAGTCAAATTTAAATCCTGCCTCTGTTATCTTTTCACTAGAAACCCTACTGCCCCCTAAAACCATAGAAGCCATCTCACCTAACATCATTTTCATTACAAAACCCGGTACATTAGGAAGGAAAAAAGGCTTACCTAATACCTTCGCAGTCTGTTGAGATAACTCCTTATTCGTTACAGGATCAGGCCCAACGGCATTATAAATGCCAGAAATGTCTTCTTTTTCTACGGCATAAATGAACATATTACTTAGGTCGTCTAAATGTATCCAACTCATATATTGATCACCTGAACCTAAAGCTGCTCCTGCTCCCATTTTTATAGGCTTGGATAGCTCTTTCAATGCACCTCCCTTTTCACTTAAAACAATACCAATCCTTAACTTTACGGTCCTGATTCCCAGGGTTGCTACTTCATCTACCTCTGCCTCCCAGCCTTTGGTAACGGTAGCTAAAAAATCATCTCCGAATCGACTTTCTTCCTTTTTCCACACCCCACCTGAATTCCAGCCATAATACCCCACAGCGGATGCAGAAATAAACGCTTTAACGTTGTGCTCATTTTGCTCCAGTGTTTGCTTTAGAAGTTTCGTCGAGTTTATTCGACTCTCCTTAATATCCCTTTTACGTTCCTTAGTCCACTTTTTATCCGCTACTCCAGCTCCGGCCAAATGAATAATAAAATCCGTTCCTTCTAAACTAGAAACATCAATCTCACCTTTTTCAACATTCCACTCAAATACTTCAATATCTCCCTTATTACCACCTTTCCGCGACAGCCATCTGACCTTGTAATTCTTTTTCAATAAAAATTCGCTGATGCGTGATCCAACGAGACCAGATCCGCCTGTAATGAGTACTGTTTTCGACATAAGATTAGGTGTGAATTCCAATAGAAGAACGGAAGGACAAAGGAAAGGTTTTAGAGGCATCAAAGGGTCATTTCTGACCGGCTTTTAGCTAACTTCGCGCACGATTACCAACTATATGCAAGACTTAAGACCTATTATAAAAGTAATCGAGGAAGACTACGAAATACCTCAGCTCGGAAAGCACCGCAGAATTTCAGCTTTACTGCCTTATAACTACGAAAACACTACTCAATCTTACCCGGTTTTGTATATGCAGGATGGTCAAAACCTATTTAATCCTGATGCTCCCTTCGGAGATTGGGCCATAGATCAGTCGTTAAGCAAACTCGCATCGGAGGGCCTGTCTGATATTATAGTCATTGCGATTGACCACGGTGAAGAGGAGCGCATAAACGAATACCTCCCATTTTCAAATACCCGATTTGGAGAAAGCCAAGGCGAGCTCTATGTTCAGTTTTTGCTCAAGACGTTAAAACCGTACGTCGACAAAAACTTTAGGGTAAAAACAAATCGGCTAAATACAGGAATTGGAGGAAGTTCGTTAGGCGGCTTAATCAGTTTATATGCCGGATTGACTCAACCGGATTATTTTGCCCGGCTTATGGTATTTTCGCCGAGTCTGTGGATATCACCTATGATCAATCAGTATGGTGCAAATTACTCGCCGTCGTCCCCAGCTTATCTTTATTTGTATGCTGGTGCCAAAGAAAGTAAGTACCATATTAGAAATGTTGAGTTGTTTAAGGCATCTCTGCTTCGTCATAAATCTTCCTATCCGAACGTAAACTTTCGCCTTTCAATTAATGAAAATGGTGAGCATGCGGAGCGCTATTGGGCCCATGAATTTCCAAAAGCTTTGAAATGGTTGTATTTTAATGATAACTAATGAAAATCTCTCAAAACCAGAATCTTGGAGCCCAAATAAACATCTTACCCTTTAGAAAAGGGAAGGTAAACACCTCATCCATTCAGAGTTTATCTGGTATTCAATCTGAAATACTATTTGAAGGTGGGTTCAAAGAAGTAAAGACACTGCATCATCCCTCAGAAAACCGGATAGTTTACTTAATCGGCTTGGGTGAAGAGAAGCACGAATCGAAAACCTATTTGGCTGCGCGGTCTTTAGCGCATAATCACCATAAAGGATGGACAGCAGGTGTTAACATAGAATGTGGTCACCTGGTAAGTCAGACGGTTGAACAACTTATTATTGGCTTTAAGCTGGCTACCTATCGAATCGGGAGGTTTAAGCAAGAAAATGAGTTACCATCTTTTTTTGATGTTGATTTTACGGTCAACCTAGTAAGTGATGATGACTTGAGCGCAGTGATAGAATCCGGTTCTGCCAAGGCGGAAGTCATGATGCAGGTAATGGGGCTTGTGGACGCCCCTCCCAATGAAAAAACACCGGAATACTTGGGCAACTGGGTAAAAGGCTCAGCTCAGAAGTATGGGTATGAAGCAGATATTCTGGACGCAGACGCACTAAAAAAAGAAGGATTAGAGGCCCTTCTTTCAGTAGGACAGGGGAGTAAATATCCTCCTGTGCTCATTAAAACAGAATATAAGCCCAAGGGAAGTGTATCAAACACTCCGAAATTAGGACTGGTAGGCAAGGGAATCACTTTTGACACAGGAGGTCTTTCCATAAAGGGTTCTCAAAATCTTCACTACATGAAAAGCGATATGGGGGGTGGGGCCGCTGTTTTGGGAGCGGTAGAACTTGCCACCCGTTTGCAGTTAGATATTCATATCGTAGGTATTATAGCTTGTGCGGAAAATGCCGTTGACGCCAATAGTTATCGCCCCGGAGATGTCATCAATTCCTATTCTGGAAAGACGATCGAAGTCATCGATACAGATGCTGAAGGACGGCTCGCTTTGGCAGACGCCTTAGCCTATATGCAAAAAAACTATGCCCCCGAACTTATGATAGACCTGGCCACATTGACCGGAAGCTCTGTAATGACTTTAGGCTATTCTGCAGGCGCGTTGTTCTCCAATGACGATGAACTGGCTGATATAATTTCAGAAAGCGGCTACCAAGTGGATGAAAGAGTATGGAGATTACCCTTATTTGAAGATTTTGAAAAGGATCTTGAAAGCGATTTAGCCGATGTTCGAAATTTTAGCGGTAAGCCGGTGGCCGGAGCTATAACTGCTGCCAAGTTCTTACAATACTTTGTAAATGATCAGGTCAAATGGGCACATCTGGATATCGCAGGAGTGGCATTTGGAGATTCCGAATTCTCTAAAATGAAGAGTGCCAAAGGTTACGGCCCGCGTTTGTTAATTGAAATTATGAATAAACTAAAAAATCATGTCAAATAGACCCCTAAACTTTCTCTGCGTATCCACCTACCTCAAAGGGGAAACATTCCTAAAGGCTTGTAAGGAAGCCGGCAATAATGTTTATCTACTTACCCTGAAAAAGCTAGAGAATGAGCCATGGCCCAAAAACCACATCGATGAATTCTTCTACATGGATACTGACGAAAACGGAAATTGGAATCGCGAGCATATAGTGAACGGACTGGCTTACAAATTCAGATCTATTGAATTTGACCGGTTCGTTGCCCTAGACGATTTCGACGTTGAGAAAGTAGCGTTTTTAAGAGAATACTTCCGCTCTCCCGGTATGGGAGAAACTACGGCAAGGTACTTTCGTGATAAGCTGGCCATGAGAATAAAAGCCAAGGAATCCGGGATTCCAATTCCTGAATTCAGCTCGTTATTTAATGATAGTCAGATCAATCATTTCGCCGATACGGTACCCGCACCCTGGCTGGTGAAACCTAGATCCGAGGCATCTGCCACAGGAATTAAAAAAATCCACAATAAAGAGGACCTATGGAATTTGATTCACTCACTGGGTGATGCCAGACATGAGTATTTGGTCGAGCGCTTTGCACCGGGAGATGTTTTTCATGTAGATGCGCTATCATTCGATGGCCAAATACAATTCGTACGTGTTAGCCGATATCTGGATACACCTTTTGAAGTAGCCCATGGTGGTGGCATCTTCAGATCTCAAACTATTGAACAGGGCTCGGCAGATGATAAAGCGCTTAAAAAGCTGGTTAAAAATGTGATGAGCTCCTTCGGCATGCAGTACAGCGCTTCACATACTGAGTTTATTAAAGGTCACTCTGATGGAGAGTATTATTTTCTGGAAACCTCGTCGCGTGTGGGTGGAGCCAATCTTGCAGAAATGGTCGAAGCGGCTTCGGGCGTTAATCTTTGGGCTGAATGGGCAAATCTGGAAAAAGCAAAAGCCATTGGATTGCCTTATCAAGCACCGGATGATCTGAATAAAAATGCAGGAATAGTAGTATCTCTAAGCCGTTATCAACATCCTGATACTTCTAGTTTCACGGATCCTGAGCTGGTCTGGCGTATGAACAAAGAATGGCATATTGGTTTGATCGTAAAATCAGAGGATCGTACAAAGGTATCGTCCCTTCTGGATACTTATACCAAGAGAATCGGAGAAGAATTTCATGCCAGCCTACCCGCTCCTGATAAGTCTTCTTCTTAAATAGCGGAGAAATACTCTTTTTGTATTTAATAAGGTATTTTGACCTTGTTCTACGGTGGTAAGCATGCACTTAAGGCATCTCTTCTCGCGACGAATCGAGAGCTCCAGATATCCACTTTTTCGAAATTCTTCGTAGCTTTCTTTTATGAAAAAGCTACTCACCACCCTCCTTACACTTTCTTGTTTCAACGCTTATTCCCAAGATATTCAGGGCGCCTGGGAAGGAAAAATGACGGACGAAAATGGTCAGGAAGTTAGAAATGTGGTCATTCTCGCCGACGGCTACCAGGTATCTACCCATTACAATGCTAAAACCGGCGCTTTTATCAGTACCAGTGGTGGAAGCTGGTCTCAAGAGGGAAACAAAATCACGGAAATTGTAGAGTTCGATACCAAAAACCCCGACAGGGTGGGTAGCGAGGTTTCCTTTGACATTGAGAAGGTGGATGGAGGGATGAAAATAGTAGGATCGGACGTGGTGATGAAGCGAATTGACAATATGTCACCTGGAGCACTGTCAGGAGCCTGGCTGATGTCAGGTAGAAAACGTAATGGTGAAATTAGTGAACGTGATACCAATCGTCCCAGAAAGACTATGAAGATACTTTCAGGTACTCGCTTTCAGTGGATTGCCTATAATACAGAGACCAGGGAATTTAAAGGAACGGGCGGAGGCACCTACACCACCGTGGATGGCAAATACACGGAAAACATTGAATTCTTTTCCCGCGATAACTCCCGGGTAGGAGCAAGCCTGGAGTTTGATTTTGAACTTAAAGAAGGTAAATGGCATCACTGGGGTTTCAGTAGTAAAGGCGACCCGTTGTATGAGATTTGGAGTTTGCGGGAAAAGTAGGCATCTACTTCTTCTTAACGGAGACTACCAATTTACCATAGCATAATTACCACACTAAAGTCATGTCGGAACGAAGTGTAGACATCTTTACCACAAAGAAAAGAGCGTTCCCTGCTTTGGAGTAAATATTCCTCCGTTTGCACTGCGAGATGACTTTTTTTGAAATCATTCCTTTCTATCTGAATAATGGTAACATCGCTTCTTTCAATGGCATGAATAGCGATTGCATGTAAACGAATTTGAAGATGCCGTATGGTTATGTGCAGTCGTAAAAAAAACGGCAGTACAGAGTGGTAATACAAATTTTTTATTCAGTCAAATATATTTGATTTTAGCATTATACCGATAGCAAATGTTTACAAACGACTATAAACATTTGTAAGCGCAATGTTGGCGGTTCATCCAGCATAGAATAACCGCTCTTTACACCAGTTATCCGTTTCCACTACTTCTAAGATAAGGCTGCCCATGGCTCCAATCGAATTTTCATTTCACCAGATGTTCAGCCCTTCACTACCTTGTGAGACCTCCGGTGTTTTATCGGCTCATTACCAGTAGCTACTATGGCCTCTGCTGACTTCTCAGAAATCAACTCGTGATATCCGAGACCTCCCCAGGTAAGGGCATATTCCTTCCCCAATATCCACTGGATCTACCGCATAGGTTATTGATAGTTACCTACCCTTGGGACGTCAGTATGATTTACCTTCGCACCGGAGTGCTACCTCATCCAAACCTGTACAGTCTCCGTATCCAGTTCCTGTTTAGCCTGCTCTCAACTTGATTGGGGGTTGGAACCGGGGTTTGCAGTCTCGTTTCCTTCAGTGTATGCCTCACGGCAAACCACCCCGCGACTTGCTAGTGCTTCAGGTCACGAATCCACGTACAAGGGACTTACACCCTCTGGAATAATTTGGTATCTTAAATACCAGATGCCCATGCTGGGCACACACAAGCACTATCATCCATAAGCTTACTGAGGTACCAAACAAAGGCTGGTGTTATCCGATACTTTTGTAGTTATTTGAAAAGTTCAGCTTACGGATGATAGTTGGATGTAGCGTGAATTGTCCTACAGGAAAAATAGTCTCAGCCTTTGGAACTACTAACTTTAACTTTTCGTATTTTTATTAAGGTGAATAAATTAAAGAAAATGGCAAGAAAATCAAATCATGTTGTTCCATCAAGCCAGGGTTGGTCTGTTAAGAAGTCTGGTGCATCTAGAGCATCAAGAAGCTTTGGAACTAAGGAAGAAGCGGTAAAATATGGTAA
>JBCCOE010000069.1:0-22996 GCA_039025475.1 Bacteroidota bacterium
AAAGTCCTCTTCGATCAGTTCCTTATTAATCATAGCGCCGGCAATATTACCCGTGTAGACAGCTGTGGCAACGGATCTCATTGGATGTGCACAATCTCCTACAGCGTAAATACTAGCGTATTTCGCCGAGAGCGACCTAAAGCCATTGCGGCAGACATTCCTGAATAACTACCTCCAATTATTATGACATCATAGGGATTCATATAAGATGTATTTGGTTTCAAAAAGTGACTTTCCCAATCAACTGCTGCTACTGGAATAGATTTTCGAGTCCGTCAATCTGAATGCCATTGAACGCTACTCTCTAAGTACTACCTCATCTATTTTGTTAAGTGTATCTGGATTGAGTACTGTCATTGTAACCTTGGACCCATTCACATATATGAGGCATAGCGCATTCTCGACACTAAATGATTGTGTATATGCACTCCAGGGAAGTTTTTCCTGAGCATAATAGGGCGCTCCGGATGCCCCATTGTTAATTTGGTATATTGGTCTGTTAAACTTGATCTTTTTGTGCGGATAGTTTTCTGGATAAATAGGGACCTCATTGGTCAGCTTTAACCAATTGTAATTATGTTCATCTCCGGTGAGAATGCCCACCACCTTCGAACTTTGGTTGGCCAGGATATCCAGATACTCATCCCTGCGTTGTATGATACCCTTTTCGACGGGTTTACCTGCAATTACTGGCCTTGGATCATTATTTCCACTGTACCACATATCATCCCTACTATGACCTCCATTTGGAAAGGCGGGGGTGTGTTGAGTCACAAATACATGATCTATGTCTTCGTCAGCTTCAAGATTTTCTATAGTTCTTCGGAGCCACTCCATTTGGTTATCCATTAGGTAACCATGTAGCCCACCACTGGTCGAGGGGTCTCCTCTTAGGGATGGCGCATACCAATAGTCACTATTCAATACCACCATGGCCAGATTCCCATAGGTGTAGTAGAATACATTCTCTCTGTAGCTTGGAAAATCTATCTGATTGGGATCAGGGTCGTAGCTATTATTGTCCTCGCTATCCGGGCCATTTTCGGGATTTACAAAAGCCTGTTGCATAACAGCTTCTGCGGATTGGGTATCGTAGGGAAATTTGTCGATAAAAGCCGTATACCTACCTTCATCATTTCGAAAAACGTATCCTAAAGCCTCATGATTGCCCTGTCCTACGTATACGGGAATATAATGCCAAAATGGCTCCAAGCTCTTTTTCCAGTTGGTAAATTGTAGTAGCTGTTCCTCAGGTGTGGTTAAATAGCCGTTGATCATATCACCGCTAAACTGAATGAAAGCGGCACCTTCCCGATAGGCTAATGCACCCATTTTTTTGACAATGTAGCCGTTTGCGCCGTAGATCCTACGCTCTCCGCCGCCTGTTGCATGACGGCTGTCACTAGTATAGGCAAACACAAATGGTTCTCTGCTGCCCTTTTCCGGGGCAGTGGTAAAATGATATGATTGAGTAAAATCACCATAAGTTACGGTGTAGTTGTATTTAGTATCTGGTTTCAGACCATCTATCTTAATCTCATAATGTTGACGCGCTTCTTTATCACCATATGCCTTACCATTGACTTTGACATGGGCGATTACAGGGGAAGACATTTCAAACGAAATGATAGCCTGATTTGGGCCTATACAATTAACAAAGGGACCTTCATACAACGTAGGAACAATAGTGAATGGACCTGTACCTGAGCCCGAAACTTCACCATCAAACAGTACTTCACCGGTTGTATCCATAACACGATAGCCGATAGTAAACTGGCCCTTTTCAGACCAACCCACAAAATCATAAGGATACTTAAAATTTTCTTTGATATTGATATCGACTTTACCGTCGTTTATTTTTTTGGTAAATCTGAAAACAGGAAGTGGATGTGGTGCCTGACCATAGGGTATCATACCATAAGTAATTGAGCCTTCAAGTTTTCCAAAATCCAAACGTATTCCGTCGTCTGTACCTGTTGGACTACCTAGGAGTTGTGTAATGCTGTATTTTGCCTCGTTGATATCAGCGTAATACTTTTCACCATCCTTTAAATAATAAAGCCCGGTTTCATCATTTCCGATATTACTATATGATGCTGGAATTCGGCTCGTTTGAGCTATAGACGTGGTAATAATAAGAGTAGAGATTACAGATAGTATTGTTTTGTACATAGGTATTGAATGGGTATTGTGATGTAAATCTAATAGATTATCAGTTGGTTCACTCTTCATGGGACATGGTCTGATCTTAGTTAATTCATGAAGAATACATCAGCTATTTTCTAATTCTAATTGACGTAACTTATTCATTTTTTCAATAAGATCTCCTTGAATGGCAACTACCGCGGGTTTTGGGATCTTATCACCTTCAAAAGGCCACTGACTTGTTGGTTTTTTTGAATCTGTGGTTTGTTCGCCCGGGTGTTGTACGCTTAGGAAAAGTGTTTTACCATCTGGTGAAAACCAAGGACCTGTCAATTCCGCATCCCGGGGTGCAGAAACTACACGAGTGATTTTACCCTCGTCTTGACCATATCTTGGCACTACAAAGAGACTGTTATTCTTAAATGCCATGTAAGGCCCTTCTTCATTGTTCATGGCACTACCTGACATATCCGAAGTGATCCAAAGATTTCCGGAAAGGTCAAACGCAAGATTATCAGGGCATGAAAATCCATTTTCCTCACCCCCTGCCAAATAGGTGCTGGCTTTAAAAGAAAGGGCATCGAAATCGCCGTTGGCCTCTTCCACCTTCATAATGGAACCGTGAGGGTCATTTTTATTCTTATTATTCGTTAGGGACACCAATACATGGCCTGTTATCGGATCAATTTCTATATCTTCAGGTCGATTCAGCTCTGTAGCACCCAATAACTTAGCCGCTTCCCGCGCACGCACTAATACTTCGGTTTGATCCTTGAACTTTTCGTTTAAAACCGGTTGAGTTTCCCAATCCAGCGAAAGCCATCGGCCGTTTATGGTATCGGCAACGTATAAAGTGCCCTCTTTCAGAGAACTAGGTTTTGAGGAGATAAATTTGTACAAATGCTCATCCATTTTATCATCTCCGGAATAGGCGACGATACGCTTGTCCTCTAGTTCGTATAAAGTGCAGCACTCATGAGCGAACCTGCCTAAAGCAATATGTTTTTGAGCAGATCCGTCTTGGGGGTTAACTTCTACCACCCATCCGTAGTGTTCCGGCGGATAATTGTAAAATGATTCCCAACCGTACATGCTAGGCACCTTGGTGGCGGAGTTGTTATGGTCATAGACAGTTTCACCATAGCAGTCGTGATAGTTTTCCTCGCAGGTAAGAAATGTGTTCCATGGGGTAATGCCACCTGAGCAATTGCTATTCGTACCTATGGCAGTCGTTTTACCTGCTACGGGAGCATCCCAGTCAAGAGGTATGGGTGTTTGAGCAGTAATCCTTTTATTGTGAGGGTCATTTTTTACCATATGCCATTCCCCGTTCTCCTCTTTGATACGAATGATACTTCCACCCACGGCGTACATCTCCTTGTCGACCTGTTCCAAGGTGCGGTGTTCCGCAGGATTAGCGTATTCTCCTGGATTAAAGCCGGATACAAATAGCGGGTTCACATATTCATGATTTACCCATAGTAATCCATCTTTAGGGTTCCTCTCATCCAGAGGAATAAAGCAGGTGAAATCATTGTTAAATCCAAAAGTATCATTGTCGGAAATCTGATCTCCCCATTTAATAATCGTATGATAATTCAATCCTTTTGCCAGGAGTAGGTCATCCAAGTCCGAAGGTTCCAAAGCCTCCAGCGCTACCTTTTTAAGACGCTCAATTTCGTTGTTCTCGGTACTGGTAAAATCCTTGACAGGAGTAGTGGTATTACCGCAGCTAATCAAATAAGGTGGAAGTGCTGTAACTCCCAAACCCGCCTTTCCCAAAAATGAAACAAATTTTCTGCGGCTGTACATGTGCTAACGGTTTGAAGATAGAGGTTTCCCGATTACTCTCGCCACTTCCAGGGGTCTGTCCGTAGCAATTATATTTGCTCCGTTGCTGACATAGCTGGCATAAACTGAATCGTCGCCTTTTGCTACAGCACTTTTGTCAAGGTTCCCGAGGGTTCCCAATATGGTCTTAATGCCAAGTTCTTGAAGTTTATTATAATGAGTTGCATCGGGTTCACGCGTTCCGACAAACCCCAGGAGACTGGATCCAGGGATGTCTGATTTAATAATTTGGTTTATGGCCCCATCGTCTCCCGCCGAAACTGAAATTATGATCTCCTGGTTAAGCGAATGCACCAATTTCGCATCTTCCATATTATACGTTATGATTGCCGCATAAGGGGTTGCATCTAATTTTTCTATAGTAGTTACTACTCGATCAAAAGGTACACCCCTCTTAACATCTAGTGTGAACAGGACCTTATCCTTTCCCCATTCAAGGGCTTCATTCAGTGTAGGTATATGGAAAGAAGTTGTATCTCCTTCGTTGTCAATTAATAATAGGTCAGTCAGTTCTGTATAGGTCTTATCGTTTACATTGTCCGAACCCGTAGTAGTTCGATCCAACGTTTTATCGTGCATGAGGATTAATACACTGTCTTTCGTCATGGATACGTCACACTCAATAACCACCAAAGGGATTTTATCGACGATATTTTGGAACGTTTCAAGGGCGTTTTCGGGAAAGCCAGGATATGGGCCACCGCGATGCGCACTAATTAGAGGTTGAGTATTTTTAACCCATACCTTAAAGCTGTTTTTACCTGACTGGTCATGGTTTTGAGCTTCTGACGCCGTACCCGCTGTGTTTGGATCCTTGTCCGGTGATTGACAACTCCACAGTAAAACCCAACTGCACAAAAGAAAAAGTGTGTATTTGCTTATATAACTCATGGCATCACGAACAGGCGAAATACTAAAAGAACGAAATAATTGTATTCTACCCGCGATCTCTTATTATGTAATTATTAACAAATCGGGAAGTTAAGGTTTAAAGGCAGGTTTGGCTACTAAACTTCTGTTAGCCTTAATCAAACAATTTGTCAACTATGTTTTTCTAATTCACTTTTCAGATTGTGGGATTCTTTGCCCACACCTTTGGGCATGATTGCGTCGTTGGAATTAAAAAGTACTCATAGAACTATTGAGAAGTTGCCTTTCATTTTAGCGTTAACTAATTGCACTTACCATGTGTTGGTCAAACATTTTTTCAAAAGCCTCCTTTTTCAACCCACGTCCTATAAATACCAGTTTGCCCTCACGGTTTTCTGCATCCTCCCAAGGGGTGCCATCGGTTACGATAAACGTACTTCGGGCCGATTGTAGAATGGCACGGTTGGGGTAATTAGGAATAGCAATAAACCCTTTGACTCTATATACCTGATGACGAAATAATTGAACAATCTGATTTAGATCTCTTTCTAAATGATTAAGATCAAGAGGTCTTGGAAATGTGAGTGTAAACGTAGTGATCTTATGACTGTTATTTTCACCTTCACTGTGATCATGATGGTGGTGGTGGACATGGGGTATGGTTTCTACTGAAGTTGGGTTGACCGCTCCAATCTCGAGAATTTCATCAATCGGAAATATCCCCTGCTCTCCACAAAATGGACGAGCATGTGGGTTTATTCCTGATAATTGCACTTTCAATTTCTTCAAATAGTCAGGAGATACGGTATCGGCTTTGTTGATCAGTAGGACGTCTGCCAGGGCAATTTGGCGCAGTGCTTCTTCGGTTTCTTCCAGCCAGTCCTCCACTTGTCCCGCATCTACCAGGCAAATGGTCTGTTCTAGTTTGAAGTGTTTTTCAACTCTGGGATCTTCAAAAAAGACCTGTAGGATTGAACTGGGATCGGCTATACCCGTAGTTTCTATCACCAGTCGGTCAAATTGATCACTTCTTCGACCGACTTCCTCCAGAATATCCAAAAGACCATCGGCCAGGGAGCAACACAAGCAGCCGGCACTAAGCTCTACCACTTCTTCCACACCCTCCATGACTAGCGCTCCATCCACATTAGTGGATCCACACTCATTTTCAATCACAAAGATCCTTTCGGGCAAACGCTCTTTGATGAAATGGTTTAGGAAAGTTGTTTTACCGGCGCCTAAAAATCCGGTGATGATATGGACGGGTTTGGGATTCATAAGCTACTATTGTTTTGGTTCTCATCTTCTGCTTCTTCGTCATTAGATGTATTGGGTTCTTTTAGCCAGGAAGGGACTATCGGCTCCGGGTTGAATGTCCCATCGTTGATGGTTATTAGTTCATTAAAGTCCAAGGAACCCTGATACTCCTTGATCAACTGGTTATCCTGATACACAGCTGCATAAGGTATACCTTGCAATTGATAATAGGAAACCAAGAAGTTGGTAGTTTCTTTACCAATGGCAATTGGATTAAGTTGTTCGAGTTGATATTTTTCGACAAATTCCTCTATCATTTTTAGGTTGGCCCAATCGCCAGTAATCCAGATGGTTCGTATATTCTGCAGGCTGTCCTTTTTTGAGAAATAGGTTTCAGCTTCTGCTTGACAATGGTCGCAGTCCGGACTGAAATACTTAACGAGAAGAATTCCCTCTTTAGGCATGCTTTGACTACTGACAGCTGTGCTGTCTTTAATCGTAGCCATGGTGAAATTAGGTATCGCTAGATCTTCATTAAAATCGACTTTATTCTCGGCTTCTGAAGTTTCTGATGATGGTTGACTACAACTGAATAAAATAAGCGTAGTGAAGAGAGCAATAACCTCAAAGCTCCTTTTATTTATTTTGTTTGTATTTCTAGTTAACATAACGTCTATAAATCTATTCGTGCTTTTGTGGTTCTAATAATTGAACATAAGTTTCAAAAGAGGCCTTATCTACCTTCTTATCCTTCCATTCATCAACTACTAGCCTGTATTGAAGAGCTTCTCCTCCTTTCTTAATGTTCCTTCGAAAATCCAGATTGGATGTATGACCCGTTTGGGTCAGGTTATTGGCCCAATTGTGAAAACCCGTTACAGGATTAAACCAGTAACTCGAGGCAATCATTTGGTTACGAGCTAATTGTTCTTTAATAATTGCATCGGATATTTTGCTCATGTATTCAGTCAATACCAGGCGGTACGCTCCGTTGATCATAGGCTGTTTCATCAGGCTGTCGTATTGAGCAGCTTCTAGTTTTGACAGACCAGGAATAATGCGTTGTGCCTCTATTAAAATTTCATCTTCAGGCCTATCGTAGATCTCTGCTTGACCTTCTCTTCCGGCCTCGATCATATCCATCATCAAGCTTGCAGGCTTTTTCAGTAAAACATACTGATTCACGAGTCCAGGTATGGCTACCGTAAATACCAACCATATACCTATCATCTTTAAAGCCTGATCTGCCTGACCCTTACTGAATCGCATGATTAAGTAGACCAAGGCTAGCCATAGCACCAGGTATAGCCCATAAACGGACCAAATATTGATCAGGCCATTGGAAAAGGACAACCCTGAAATCAATAGCGCGGGAATAAAAATAAGTGCTGAAAGTAGTATCAGCAGCCCAAAACCCGTGGTTAAAATGCGTTGTAATAACCAAATATGTAAAGAAGGTATTTGAACCTTTAGAAGTGGAATAAAACCTAAATCCTGCTCTAGACCCTTCGTACTGTAGGTTAAAACGATTAGCAAAAGTGGCATAAGATAAAACCATACAAAAGTAAAATCCAGTGAGCCGAGTTGTACCAGTTCAGGGTTGGAGATCTCAGCGGTGAGATCATCGTCAAAAGCTGTGGTCCACATGGTAACTCGCTTGTAATAACCGAAGTGCTCTGACTGACCTAGATTGAAAATCATTATCGATTTAGGCTCTTGGATCAGGTAATGAGTCGCATACCACATTGACCAAAACGGAGTATTAATATCTACCCATGGTCTTCCTTCAGGACCGGTTTTTCCTTCATCAAACCAACCTTCGGCTTCGGCTATGGTCTCCCATTTACGGTTATCAATAGCTTCGATCTCATTCGTCCGTTCTTGGTAACTCTTGAATCCGTTGTAACAACCGAATAGCGACGCCAGCAAGAAAAGCAGTATTGCAATGGGACGCGCTGTATTTCTGCTGAAATGTAACCACTCGAAATAAATTAGTTTTTTCATAGCTCCACACTTCTAGTGTTCCGAGTGACAGATCCTAAAAGAAGAGTGCTGAGAAAAAGCCAAAGGATCAGTATTACCCAGTCGGTAGTGTATACATCTGCTGCCTTTGCATACTCCGGCGTTTGATAGTGGAAATCCTTAATATCATTAAAGAAGGCCTGCTCTGCCTTCCAGCTCCAATCTCCTGTTTTACTCCCTCCGTAGGCGTGTTCATCATTTAATGCCTTTATAAACACCCTTCGATAAGCTTCGGCCTCTTGTTGAAAATGTAGATGACTCCATTGGTCAGTGCCACATATACCCATGCTCAGGCTCTGCAATGCGCCAAAAGGATTAATGAAACTCAGATATTGCATGCTTGCCTTTTGCCGCTGCATAGTGTCAAAAAGTTCTCCAAAATGCTTATCCCATACTTTGTTGCCATATTCTTCGTCCGCCTGCATGACAAGGCCATCGTAGTTAATGGGCAAGCTATCGACGGAAACCACTCCATAGGCCGTTAATACACTGTCTTTGAGTGCTTTTTCGCGTTCATCGGTTGGGTTATGTCCGTCCAGGCCTTTACTTCGATCTTCCCGCATGGCCGTTTTAAACTCCTCTCGCGAAGGCAATACGGTCTGCTCTTGAACGTACCAACTTGAAATCTTAGGTAAAAAAATTAACCAAATGACCCAAAGGGCTAACATAATAGTGAGCGCCGATGCACCCTGGGTCCACCTGGAACAGAGCGTCGCTGTAATTGCGCTGATGATCCAATAAAATCCAGCATATGCTGCTATGATTAGGCCACTTCTCAACATTAAATCCGGATTTAAAGCCTGACCGAGTGTGATCCATTGAACCGTCAGTGTTATCAGCAGCGTAAGAAAAGCTAACGCCCATACGGACAATACCTTTCCCATAATCAGCTTAGAATAAGCTACACCTTGAACCATAAGCAACCGAATTCTACCTTGCTCATATTCGGACTGAATGCTGTAATAAAGAAGAAAAATGATAAGTAGGGGTAAGACAATCTGCAGTACAAGGGATGCCTTTAACGGACCAAAATAGGAAATGAAGGTTGACTGAGACTGGCTGCTATGAGTGGTTTCATTTTGAACGTGACCTTCTAACCGCAGGACGCGTCCTGCTGTAAGGTTTACCCCTTCATCTAATGCGCTTAAAGGTGTTATGGGCTTAAACGCATAAGAACCATAGTGTGCCGCACCGTGCGGATTGGAAGGTCCCATATTTTCCCATTGCTTGCGTACTTCCTGCTTCGACTGGCTAACGAGTGCCTGACGGCTTTTAACATCTTGAACCCCAAAGTAAGCTACCAATATGAGAATGAGCACTAGGAAAGCTATTAGCGATCTGAACTGACCAGTACGCCACCATCCTTTCCATTCGTTGATAATAATCCGGATCATGGCTTAGTTTTTCATATATTGAAGGTACATCTCTTCCAGCCTGTTAGCCGAAACATCATCGGCATTCAGCTCTTCTACTAAAGTTCCATGTTTTAAGATGCCGATCCTATCGGCTGTTTCCCGTACCCTGAATAGGTCATGAGAAGCCATGAGTACGGTAGCACCTTCACCGGCTAGCTGTTTTAATATCGCTGTAAGCTCATTACTGGCCGAAGGATCTAGACCACTCGCAGGCTCATCCAGAAGTAGCACCTTTGCTTCTTTAGCATAAGCAATGGCAATACCCACCTTTTGTCGCATCCCCTTAGAATATTCGGAAACTTTTTTGTGATGGAAATCGGATTGAAGTCCACATTTTCTAAGGATATCAGTGAGATCTTTTTTGGACTTATTTATTCCCGCCAAACTACAGAAGTAATCTAAATTTTCTACACCACTCAGGTAGGGATACAAACTCACATTTTCGGGGATATACGCTACTCTCTCACTAATCGCTTTTTTATTTGAATGCGGTGATATTCCATCTAACTTGACGTCTCCTGAAGTCGGGTTTAGGAAACCTAGGAGTAAGTTAATGGTAGTGGTTTTTCCCGCTCCATTTGAACCAACTAAGGCATAGATCTGACCTTTTCCGATCTCCAATGTCAAATCACTCAGTGCGCTGTTAGATTTGTACTGCTTACTGACGTTTGATAACTGTATCATTAAAATCTATTTAGATATCTACCCTAAGAATGATGCGCTTTTCGAGAGTATTCGCAATGGTTGGTGAACGGTGGACAATCCCTCTAACGCTATTTCGTCTACCAGGACGTTCTCCCTTGAAAATAGCCACGTGGCCGGCCCTCATTTGTCTAATTTTATCGGGATCTACAATGATACATTCATTGTTTGTACCCAGTGCATCACGGTTTATAGCATCCTCAGGCAGCCATTCTGTTCCCGGACCATGATAAGTACTAAACAATCGTAGTCTATAACCATCCGTATGAAACTTGGTGCAGGCATTATTAGTCACCATTCTAAGGTGTAGTACTCCCGTCCCATGGTCTGAGAATTCCAGAAAATCAGCAACTATATTTTCCACATCTTGCCAAAAAAGATCTCCTTCCGAATTCTCGTCATTATCCCATAAAGAACGTGCCTCTTTTATTTGGGCATGAAGGTTTTCTTTATCTATCGAAGATCGTATAGCGGATAAATCGGAAGGCAAGAAATTTTTCAGGTAATGGGTAATCTTAAGATCAAGTGGACGCTGCCAGCAGAACATATTTACATCAGACTGCAGTACTTGTGAATGCTCTGTCCAATCTTCACTGATCAATTGCCGAGGTGCTTTTGGCTTTACTTTTATAAACGGGATAGTATCAAGAATGCTCATAATGCACTAAGATTTTAAAAGTGTTTTTGCAACATGCTGCTTAATTCGAACCCAATTGACCACATGAGCTGCGGCCACAGATATGGCTCCAGCACTCGAAAAGAAGACCTCTTGCCATTCCGCATGTGCAAATCGTCCAAGAGTGATCAATAAAAAACCGTATCCTACCACAACTAATGGCAATGGATCTTTGTGGTGTTGAGAATACCCACGAAAAAGCGCCAATGATGCTATTACAATACTTATAAATATCAAACTATACTCGATCGCTGGATTAGTAAGGAACTGCAAGCCCGCCAAAGGCAGAAGACTAAGTAAAACCGGCGTTAAAGCGCAGTGCAAGGCGCATAGGACGGAGGAACAAAACCCAACAAAGTCTACGTGCAGGGCAACAAAACTATTTTTCATATCGTTCTTGGAGATTATAGACAGCAAAGATAAAGATAACTTAGTGCATTGCAACTTTGTTGCATTTACATCATTTGACAAAAAATACGAAAATAAAGCAGATTTATTTCTAATTGTGAATTAGTTGTTTTTTGGAGGATAGATTTACTTTTGGAAAGTATGCTTAATACTCGCTCATTAACCTTCGCTTATGATCATGAGAATACATTCTCATTTCCAGATATATCTTTGGAACAAGGGGAAGATCTGTTGATCCTAGGTCCTTCGGGAATTGGCAAAACAACGCTGTTACATTTACTGGCAGGTTTATTATTTCCCAAGTCCGGTCATGTAGAGCTTATGGGAACCGTACTTCATGACCTTCCCACAAAGCAATTAGATCAGTTTCGTGGTACACATATTGGCTTGGTTTTTCAAAGACCTCATTTTGTTCGCTCACTTTCATTACAGGAAAACCTGGCCTTGGTACAGTATTTGGCAGGAAAGAAGCAAGATCAAAAACGTTTGAAAGAAGTACTTCGGAGCTTAGACATAGAGAGTAAGCAAAGTAAACGACCATATTCATTAAGTCAGGGCGAGCAGCAAAGAGCTACTATTGCTATGGCTGTGCTTAACGACCCACAGCTTATTCTGGCCGATGAACCGACCGCTAGTTTGGATAATGACAACTGCGAAAATGTAGTCACTTTATTGAAAGATCAGGCAGCTTCAACGGGAGCACAGCTGGTAATTATTACACACGACAGGCGGCTGAAAGTCCACTTTAAAAACCACATTGAGCTGTGAATATTACTCTATTAAGCTATCGCAATATGATTGACCGCCCGCTTAGCACTTTGCTTAGCTTGTTACTTCTTACTTTGGGCGTTGGCATTATTGCCCTGCTTTTGCAAGTCAACCGCCATATTGAAGAGCAAATGGAGAATAATATCAGGGGGATTGATATGGTCGTTGGAGCTAAGGGCAGTCCCTTACAACTTATTCTGTCATCGGTCTATCACATTGATGTCCCTACAGGAAACATCTCATTAGCGGAAGCTGAACGGTTGCGTAAAAATCCATTAGTACAATATGGTATTCCGCTCTCCTTTGGAGATTCCTACAACGGCTATCGTATTTTAGGTACTGACGACTCTTACGCCGAACTCTATGATGCATCACTAGCAGAAGGAAGACTTTGGAGTAATGTATTGGAAGTTACTTTGGGGGCTACCGTTGCACAAAATTTAGGATTGAGTATTGGCGATACTTTTACGGGGGCTCACGGCCTTGGTGAAGGCGGTGAAGCGCATGAGGAACATCCTTACCAAGTAGTGGGCATATTTAACCCGGCTAATGCAGTAATTGACCAACTCATAGTTACCTCTACGGAGAGCGTTTGGTCAGTGCATGAGCATGAAGAAGAATCATCAACCCAAGATGATAGTGGTCGAGAGATTACGTCGATGTTGGTCAAATTCAAAAGCCCTATGGGCTTGATACAGCTTCCCAGAATGGTAAATGAGAATACAAATATGCAGGCGGCTGTACCGGTTTATGAAATTCAAAGGTTATTTAATTTGATGGGAGTGGGTATGGATGCCATTCGTGCTATAGCCATATTGATTATGATCGTTTCAGGTTTAAGCGTTTTTATTAGCTTGTATAGCGCTTTGAAGGACCGTCAATACGAAATGGCCCTAATGCGCACGTATGGAGCAACACGATGGAAATTAGCGCAACTGGTTTTACAAGAGGGACTGTTACTTACGTTGTTTGGATTTTTATTTGGGATAATTTTAAGCAGAATGGGTATTTTTGTGTTATCAGCAATGATGGAATCTAATTATCATTACAGCTTTTCAGGATGGACTTGGGTGAAAGAAGAGTGGTTCCTGCTGGCAACGGCAATAACTATTGGGTTGCTGGCTTCTTTACTCCCCGCCCTTAGGGTATTCAATATCAATATTTCCAAAAAACTATCTCATGCCTAAGTTTTTAATTTTTTTGTTTCTATTCACTGCCACTGTCGCTAAATCCCAAACACAGATCACATGGAGTACGCTGGATGATGTTACTTTCAAGGATAAATACAGTGAGGAAGCACAAGGTTATTACTATTACCCTAATTTTGGGGAAAGTGTGACCGATCTGGAAGGGAAGCAAGTGGTTTTGCAGGGTTATATGTTGGTTATTGATCCGGCAAGTGGTATTTACATTCTTTCAAGATACCCGTACGCCTCCTGCTTTTTTTGCGGTAGCGGAGGACCTGAATCCATTGTGGAATTACAATTAAAACCTGACCATCCAAAATTTAAAATGGACCAAAGAGTTACCATAAAAGGCACACTGGTTTTAAACTATGATGATATCTACCAGTGTAACTACATATTTACGGATGCGGAGGTTTACAAGAGATGATCGGTACGATCAGTTGGCCAATTCTAACTCTTTAACGCCTAAGCTATTCTCCTCTTAGAACTTTTGCGGGGTTCACTGTGAGTGCGCTACGAAAAGGCATTAATGTTGCCAGGATTGAAGCCCCTAGCAGCCCCACGATCACGAGGCCATATGTGGATAGGTCAAAAAGATTAACCTCGAATAGAAAGGGGTTAATTGGTCGTAATAGGATAGGAGATAAAACTATACCTACACCAACACCCACACCGGCAATCTTCAGCATTTCGCCGAGAACTAACTGAACGACTTCTTGATCGGTTGCACCAAGTACTCTTCGAAGTGCTAACTCCTTCACTTTGAGTAGTAAAATGAACGTCATCACACTAAAGAGGCCAACAACTGCTATAAGACTCCCGATAGTAGCAAGTGTTAGAAAGAGCATCCCCGCAACTTTAGATCTCCAATTCTTTGTTGCAACAATATCATCTACATAACTATATTCAAAAGTGGGTTGGTTTTCATCAATGGAAAGTATAGCTTCTTTTAAGGGTGTCTCTAAATCTCCGAGAGTGTTAGAGGTTTGTACAATGTAATGTACATCGGTATGCGGATAGGCGTAAAGTGAAATGTATACATTCGGAATATTATCTCCTATAACGCTTTGGTGTTTTACATTTTCTGCAATGCCCACAATTTGAAGATAAGGCCTATCCAGTTCTTTGCCCCATATATGGATACGTTGCCCAAGTGCATCACCATTAGGCCACATTTTATCAGCGAGATGACGGTCAATGACTACCTGAAAGCGCTGCTGTTCATATTCATCGGTATCAAAAGCAGTTCCTCTCTCTATCTTCACACCCATAACATCAAAATAATTAGGAATAACCCGCTGCACACTAATAAAGGGATTCTCAGATCGCTCTAGGTCGGATTGCCCTTCAATGACCAAGTTTTCCTGTGAATGGGCAGAGTTGTCTACTACATTGGACAGCGGTAAAATATTGGTTAAGGTGACTTGCTCAACACCAGGGATAGCTCCTATTTGTTTTAAGCTTTTTTCAAAAAAGGAGTCTTTTTTTTCATTAGACCCGTATTTAAACCAGGAGAGTGCCAAGCGAAAGGTCATTTTATTCTTGGTGATAAAGCCAAGATCGGTTTTACTGGCTGCGGTAAAGCTTTTGAATAATAGCAATCCACCGATCATAAGTACTACGCACACTATAATCTGAAGAGTAGCCAGCCCTTTCTGAGCTCTATGCTGTCGTTTACTTCCCGTAGTTTGTTGACCTTCTTTCAGTTTTGAAACAAGGTGCTTTCCTGTTTTATTAAAAATCCAGGGGAGCGCACCGGTTATCACACCGAGCGATAAGGCGACTAGCATCGCGTACACCAACACGCTTTGATTTAAGCTCAAATGTATCCAATGCGGTAGATATGGACTTGTTAAATCATGGGTTATTCCAATAACTCCCCAAGCGAATAATAGACCTGTCAGACTGCCGAGTAGTGATAAGACCATGCTATGTACTACAGCATTAATAATAATAGAACTGTGTGATGATCCAAGAACCTTGCGAACTACAGTTTCTTTAGTTTTCCGAATAGTTTGAATGAGAATGAGGTTAGACACATTCACTGTGGCTATGGTTAACAGAAACAAAGCGGCCGCACCCAGTAGGAAAATATAACCTTTAAGTTCACCGATATAAAGATTGGCGAGTGGTTCTGCCCGGTAGGAGATACCTAGATTGGTATCGGCATGTATTTGTTCTTGTAATTCTGCAAATGATCGGAGTTCACTGTTAAAGTCTTCAAGTGTTACTCCTGGTTTTAAGCGCGCAAGACCAATACAAGGCCGGTAGCTGCGGGAGTCAACCACAAAATCCGCAAATGCCATGGCTCGAAAGGCTTCATTGCGATGAGGGAAACTAAACCCTTTAGGTAGCACACCATAATTCGTATAAGTAAAACCATCCAAGGTCACCTGAAGCATGTCTATGCTTTCTTTTCCATCAAATCTCTTTTGCCAAAAATCATGAGTTAACATAATGGTATGGGAGCCACGCTCATCTAGTGTTTCCGGCCAGTAGCTACCTATTTGTGGTTCTACTCCTAGAACTCTAAAAAGATTACTGGAGGCAAAAGTGGTGGTCAAATCTTCCGGGGGTTTGCCATCTCCACTAAGATTATATCTACCTCCGTCGCGATAGACTGCTAACTCCTCTATACCGGTCAGTTGTTTTTGCATATCCAGAAATTCCGGATAAGAAAATAATCCCTTTTCACCACCTTTTACAGATTGAATCCTAACGAGATTTCCCGGGTCTTTAAACGGAAGCGAAGTGAAGAGTAGTGCATCCATATAGCTGTACACTACGATGCTGGCACCCGTTGCTATTGCAAATGTAAAAATGATTATCGCCGAGAAAGCCGGACGTTTCCGAAGGGTCCTTAAGGATTGTTTAAGGCTTTGTAAAAGATTCATTTCGCTCTTTATTTATGTAAAGGATACCTTGGAATAGCAGCTTTGAAGTGAATTGGACAATTAAACTTCATTATACTAATGTAGGGTAATTCGAATTTTAATGCATCGTTGTTGCATAATTTTACGTGGGTGGGTTTGATGAATGATTATGCTTCAAAGCCGACGGATTCGCTCAATCAAACCTTTAATACTTTGTATTTTAGGGGAACGATTAATTTTAGATTGTTGAACTATAAACTTTTCGATATAAATGGGCATGAAATAGCCCAAAAAAATCTTCAGGACAAAGCTTACTGGTGCACACATGGTGAATCTATTGAGGCGTCTTTTGTTAATCAATACGGTACGCAGCTGAAGACCATAATTAATCCAGAAAAGAAAATTAACCGGTACGCTCCGGACTTGCTTTGTTCGGGTGAAATTGCAGATTTAAAAACCCAGAATACACCTTTTTTTAAATCAGGGAAACTGTATGGCCTTGATCCAACGTATACTGTCGTATTCAATAAAAAGGATCGGGAACGATACTACGATATGTACCCAGAGCTAATAGTTGTTTTCTGGGTTAACTGGCAGGTTATAAAAATGAACCTAGACAATACGGAGTATTCTTGTCGACCTTTAAATGGGGTTTGGGCGGTTAGATTTGGAAAGCTTAATGCATTGTGCAATGAAGCACCCCTGCATTATTATGATCAGAGAAAATTTGATCAACTAGGAAACGCAAAATGTAGTTATGTCTTAAGCCTTAAATCATTTAGGAAAATTATCTGACTTAGTTTTCCCGTAGTTAAGAGGGATTGGATTTTTTTAAGAAGTATTTCTTACGAATACCTATTCTTTTTCTTCCGAAATGATGTTAGGGCCTTTCAAGAAATGGGAGAATATTTCTATATCATTCTTACTTATTTGTCGTTCGTTGGCCTTATTTGATGATAGACAACACCCTACTAACATCGAATAAATTTAAACACCAAATCGAACGTTAAGGTATATAAGTGTGAGATTGAGAGGGAGAGAAAACAGTGTGAGGGAATCGCTCTCGCTCTTCACTCCCAGAGAAAATTTGATCAACTAGGAAACGCAAAATGTAGTTATGTCTTAAGCCTTAAATTATTTAGGAAAATTATCTGACTTAGTTTTCTCGTAGTTAAGAGGGATTGAATTTTCTAAAGAAGTATTTCTTACGAATACCTATTCTTTTTCTTCGGAAATGATGTTAGGGCCTTTCAAAAAATGGGGAATATTTCTATATTATTCTTACTTATTTGTCGTTCGTTGGCCTTATTTGATGATAGACAGTACCCTACTAACATCGAATAAATTTAAACACCAAATCGAACGTTAAGGTATATAAGTGTGAGATTGAGAGGGAGAGAAAACAGTGTGAGGGAATCGCTCTCGCTCTTCACTCTCACTCTGTTTTGTACCCGGGGCGGGACTTGAACCCGCACGGGCGCAATGCCCACAGGATTTTAAGTCCTGCGTGTCTACCAATTCCACCACCCGGGCTCGTCTGCTTGTAAAACAGGCGTCAGCTACTTTTTAGCCGTTGTCGGTAATAAGAATGCCTGCTTTCGCAGGCATCCTTGAGCGAGAAACGGGGTTCGAACCCGCGACCTCAACCTTGGCAAGGTTGCGCTCTACCAGCTGAGCTATTCTCGCTTATTGTTGATCAGGAATTCTATGTACTTCCTGCTTTTCTTCTTTTTTATTTCAAGCTCACGCTGGTTAGCTTGATTCTTTGTTTCATACTCTTCAATATATACTATTTTCCACGGACCTTTATTCCGAGTTGCTTTGACTCTACCATTATTATGGTAAGACAACCTTTCCTCTAAATCTGAAGTATGGCCAATATAATACCGTTCACTTTTTTCAGACTGAAGTATGTAAGTGTAAAGCATGTCAACGAACTCCATGCGACCCTCCCGATCAAAGATCGGGACGCTCTACCAGCTGAGCTATTCTCGCGTTTTGCAATTACGTTTTAAGATTGTCTTAAAACGGCTTCCGCTATTTGAGTTACCTGATTTAACCAAGCTCAGCTGGCTGAGCCCTGCCTGCTGGCAGTCAGGTATTCTCGCAAGCGGACTGCAAAGTTAGCTAAGGCGCACAATTTTACAATAGCTGCTTACTTTTTTTCTGAAGCTCTGAGACTACTACTTTTTTGCCCAATTATCTCGCAAAGTCACTGTTCTGTTAAAGATTTTTTTCTCAGAAGTAGAGTCCGGATCTACGATGAAATATCCCTGGCGCTCAAACTGAAATTGATCCCCCGGATTGGCCGCTTGTAGAGAGGGTTCTACTTTAACATCATCAAGAATTTTGAGAGAATCAGGGTTCAGGTGATTCAAAAAATCGTCCTCCACGTCATTCATGTTTTCCGTTTTAAACAGGCGATCATATTGCCGGACTTCAACAGAAATAGCGTGCTTTGCGGATACCCAACTTAACGTTCCTTTTACCTTTTTGCCACTAGTGTCCTGTCCACTTTTGGAATTAGGATCGTAGGTGCAGAGAATCTCCTTAATATTTCCATCTGTGTCTTTTTTATAATCTTCACAATTAACGATATAAGCGTATTTTAAGCGAACTTCTCTATCCGGTCCCAAGCGAAAAAACTTGCGCGGCGGGTCCTCCATAAAGTCACCGCGCTCTATGTAGATTTCGTTGGAAAACGGGATTTCGCGTTTGCCCGCTGACTCATCTTCCGGATTGTTTACAGCAGATAGCATTTCCTCTTTATCGGAAGGATAGTTGGTAATGGTCAGTTTGATTGGATCCAGGACCCCCATCACCCGATTGGCCTTTTTGTTTAGATCTTCCCTTACACTATATTCCAATAGGGCTACATCCGTTAAGCTATCTCGCCGTGCTACACCTACTTTATGTACAAAGTTTTTGATTGAGTCCGGTGTAAACCCTCTTCTTCGAATTCCTGAGAGTGTGGGCATTCTGGGGTCATCCCACCCGTTAACATATTTGCCCTCTACCAACTGAAGTAACTTGCGCTTACTCACCACGGTATACCCTAGGTTGAGCCTTGCAAATTCAGTCTGTTTTGAAGGGAAAATGTTCAGTTGTTCGATCAACCAATCATACAATGGTCGGTGAACTTCAAACTCCAAAGTGCATAGCGAATGTGTAATTCCTTCTATACTATCCGATTGGCCGTGCGCAAAATCATAAGTGGGGTAGATGCACCATTGGTTACCCGTACGATGGTGTTCCACATGACGAATTCGGTAAAGGACCGGATCACGCATATGCATGTTGGGCGAGGCCATGTCAATTTTCGCACGGAGTACCATCGAACCATCAGGGTGCTTCCCCGCTTTCATTTCTTCAAAAACAGCCAGGTTTTCATCCACTGAACGACCTCGTCTGGTACTTTCTTTTCCGGGCTGAGTAGGTGTTCCACGTTCAGAACGTATTTGATCCACGGGAGTGTCGTCCACATAGGCTTTTCCAGCTTTAATCAGTTTTTGAGCCCACTCGTAAAGCTGTTCAAAATAATCCGAAGCGAACAGGGCCTTTCCGTGCCATTGGTAGCCTAGCCATTCGACATCTCTTTTTATGGCTTCGACGTATTCCGTACTTTCCTTTTCAGGGTTAGTATCGTCAAACCGAAGGTTACACAAGCCTCCATATTTTTCTGCCAGACCGAAATTCAAGACAATGGACTTGGCATGGCCAATATGTGGATACCCATTAGGCTCAGGGGGGAACCTGGTATGGACAGGGTGTTGAAGCTTGTCATTTTTAATATCATCTTCTATCAGCTGTTCTATAAAATTCAACGATAGTTTAGCTTCGTTTTCACTCATGAATTTTGCAATTGAAATAAGAATGCAATGTTAAGCAATGGTAGTGAACATTTAACATTGAACAATTAGCAATGGGCAATTAAGAATTAACAATTAACAATTGGCAATGAACAATGAAGAATTAGCAATTAAGAATTGACAATTAGTATTACTTTTATTCGTCCTGTGCCTTCCACCCTATGCGCTTTGCCCCAAGCATCTATTGCCAATTTTAACTAAATTCGTCAGGTGTACGCTATTGTCGATATTGAAACCACTGGCGGGTTTGCTGGAAGAAGTAAGATCACTGAAATAGCCATTTTTATTCATGATGGTGAAAAGGTAGTGGACCATTATGAAACCCTGATCAACCCGGAGCAACACATACCTAACTACATTACCGGGCTAACGGGAATTGCTAATGCTACCGTAGAAAATGCTCCGACGTTCAAAGATGTGGCCGCCACGGTTTATGAAAAGTTGAAGGGGAATATTTTTATAGCTCATAACGTCCACTTTGATTACTCTTTTGTCAAGGCTGCCCTTGAAGAATGTGGCTATGAGTTGGGTGCTAAAAAGCTTTGCACCGTTCGTTTGTCGCGGGGTATATTTCCTGGGTTAAGGTCATATGGGTTAGGGAACTTATGTGAACACTTTAAGATAAAAATCACGGACCGCCATAGGGCTGGTGGAGATGCCCGGGCCACCGCCGTCTTGTTTGATACACTGCTAAAGGAGAATCCTGAGTTTGTTCAGATCGCTCTACACCGGTCGTCTAAGGAAACTACGCTACCCCCTCACTTGCCCAAAGAAGAGTTTTATGCACTACCTGAATCTCCGGGGGTATATTATTTTTTGGATGGTAAAAACGAGGTGATTTATGTAGGAAAGGCTATAAATATTAAAAAAAGAATTAGCAGCCATTTTTCAGGCCGATCCAAGGATCCGCGAAATCAATACATACGCAATGAGATCCATCACATACAGTATGAGCTTACCGGTAACGAGCTGCTAGCGCTGGTGTTAGAGTCACAGGAAATCAAGCGGCTTTGGCCCAAATATAATCGCTCGCAGAAGTACGTAAATAACCAATGGACTATATACAGCTACGAAGACCGTACGGGTTACCTTCGTCTCAATGTAAGCAAAGTGGTTAGAGGAAATAAAGGCCTCAGCCTTTTTAATAATCATGCCGATGCATGGCATTTTTTAATAGATAAGGTCAAGGAATATAAGCTCTGTCCCAAACTGAGCGGTATTCAAAAGTCATCAGGCTCCTGTTTTGATCATGTTGAAGGTAACTGTCGTGGTGCGTGCGTCTTAAAAGAAACTGTTGTTGAGTATAACGGCAGAGTTACCAAGTTCATAAATTCATTGCATAATGTAAAGGAGTCTTATGCAATTATAGGCGCCGGTCGTTTCGAAGATGAAACGGCGGTAATCCTGCTGGAGGAAGGTAAGTACCAGGGGTTTGGGTTTTGTGATAGCCGCTATGAAATTACTTCGCTGGAAGATGCTAAGAATATTATTGAACCACAGCAAGGAACGGTTGAGGTGGAGCGGTATTTAGAGAGTCATTTGAATAGTACAGATTCAATATTCCTGAGTCTCTAGCCCCGAGTAATGCACGATGGGTATTGAGGGCTTAATACTAAAGGCGAGATACTCATTTTTGGTAAATTAGAATCGTTGGCGCCCGGCTCCAGCTGGGTATAGCGAATCTAATCGATCACTAATGTAAATGTCTTTGGAGTCAATGTTCATCATAGATAGAACTCCTCCTTCCCAACCCGCTCCCGTATCCATTAGCCAAACATCACCTGATAAGATAGGTTGTTTATATCCCATTCTATGAATAGGTGAATGCCCAATGTATGTCTCTTCATAAGGAGTTAGGCTTTCGCTGATGCCTGCGTCAAATTGTGCTATAGCCTCTCTAAAGAGGGATCTGTCCCATAGAAAAGTATCAGCACCTTGCTTCTCAATCGAGATACCTATTTCGATGCCTGCGTGTACAAATAATTTGTTTTCTAATATGTAGTAGAGCTTGGCTGCTTCGAAAAGCTCCTGATGCCTTAAAGGGATCTTATTATTGTAGCTTTTCAAGGTATTGTCTCCGCCGCATTGCAACCAGGTAGAATTGGCTGATCCGGTTTGGGCATATTCTAAGGTCCAGAAATCGTGATTCCCAAGTATAAAAACCAGATTTTTTATGGTTAGCAATCGGTCAACAGCCTCTTTCGTATCCGGCCAACCGTCGCAGACATCACCTAAACATATCAGTAAATCATTGTTGTAGTCAAACTGGGATCGCTCAAGACATTGGATCAATGCCTTGTACCCACCGTGAATATCGCCAATAACAAATCTGTGCATAGGTATGCTAAATTCCAGAATACCGATATCAAATGCTAAGAACTATTAATTATAACGTTCATCTTACAAGCTACAAGCTACAAGCTACAAGCTACAAGCTACAAGCTACAAGCTACAAGCTAGTCACTCACCCCATGCCCTTTGCTCTACGCCCTAAGCCCTTTGCTCACAAGAAAAACCAATAATCCTCCACCGCCTTCTTTCCCCATTCTTCTAACATCCGTTGGATCTCCACCCTACCATCAGGCGATGAAACCACGATCATGATCTGCGGGTTCGCTAATGAGGGGATCACATCCAGATGTTCCATGTGTACGCCGTAAATGTCTTTGCCTATTTTCCGTTTGTTGTCACAGACCCAATGAAAAGTATCATCATAGCTCTGGAGCAATCTTGCCATGTCTTTCCCGTTCTTTCCTGCACCCCAAAGCACAAGCGGACGGTTTCTGTCGCGGTCCAGCTCGTAGAAGTACCTAAGTTTCAAATCGAAATAGCGATTGTCCTCATATTCCTCCCAAGTTCTGGAAATGCGATTAGAACGGTCACGCCAATAATGTAAAACCTTGTCTATGCCCACTACCTTCAGTCCCGACCGGTAATAACGGAAGCAGAGGTC
>JBCCOE010000070.1:0-22050 GCA_039025475.1 Bacteroidota bacterium
GGTGCTCCTCAACAGTTAATGAATGGCGCACCAAACGCCTCGGAAGGTAAATTGACCCTCTCCGAAGTCCAGTTTGAATACAATGGCCTTCGCAGGCTTAGTCCTTATAAGTTTAGCTATGAATATCCGACAGTAGATTATCCAAGCCCCTATAGCAATATGGATAATTTCGGAACTGATCCACCGAAGAATCCCGGATATGATGAAAACCCGACCTACAGTGTTCACAATGCGGATGCCTGGGGGAACTATCAACCTAATGGAGATTATCAACATGATGAGCTGAAGACCTGGCTGGATCAGTCTAAAACACCTAACCTAGACTATGACCCCGCTGCCTGGCATTTAAAAGCTATTAAGTTACCCTCCGGAGGGGAAATTCATGTGCAATACGAAGCAGACGATTATGTCTATGTGCAGGATCAGCGTGCCCATATTATGATGCCCTTAATATCCTCTGAAACGGATGGTCAGGTTACTAAATTCAGATTAGATCACACTAAAGTAGGTGTAGAGTCTCCGGAAGGACTCGCACAACTAATCTCTGAAAGGTATATAGGGACAGACAAAAAAATATTTTTCAAGTTTTTATATGCGCTTAAGGATGATGACCCGTTCGCTGATAATCCACCAGATCGATCTACCTGCAATGTAGAATACATAACAGGATATGCGGACGTGGATCAAGTAGCAGTAAATGCTGACGTCGTAGAAATAACGCTAGAAACTACGGATACACCTATACCGGGACAGGTATGTAAGGAGTTTGTGAAGCGACAGCGGGTAGGAATGCTGAATGACGATAACTGCGGGGTGGATGCTTTAAATGATGGCACGAATCCGGAGAATGTTGTTTTACAGCTGCTTAATTTCCTGGGTGCAAATCTCAATCCATCCAGTCTCTGTCGTACCATAGATCCAACACTGTCTTACTTTAGGGTGCCCGTCGTACAGTCTAAGCGAGGCGGGGGAATTCGTGTGAAGCGCTTGCTCACTTTCGACAATACCTTGGATCAGACCCTGCTCTATGGGAATGAATATCAATATAAAACGCTGGATAAGGACGGAGAAGTGATCAGCAGTGGTGTCGCTACCAATGAGCCCCAGGTGATGAGGGAAGAGAATATTCTTGTGGATTATATTCCTAAAAAAGGACAAAGTAAGATCAATAAGTTAGTCTATGGAGAAGACCTTGAACAGGCGGAGGGACCTGTAGGAGAAAGTATACTTCCAGCCCCTTCTGTGGGATATTCTAAAGTAATCACCTCTAATATTCACAAGGGGATAAGTGCCCCAGGCTATGCTGTAGAAGAGTTCTTTACGGCCAAGGATCACCCGGTTAAAGTGGATATGACCCATATCAATGATAGCAGACAGCGTAATGAGATCAAGATCAATGGGTTTAATAATAAACTCGTCAACCATCAATATGCAACCCAGGGGTTCAGTTTCATTTTGAATAATATGCACGGACAGCCCAAGCGCTCTGCTACCTATTCCGGAGTATTTCAAGATATTCCTTCTCAGATGAGTGCTGCTGTCACAACCGAGCAGGTCTATGATTATTTCGATCCGGGTGAGAAGGTACCCGTATTGAATACCGCATTTGGAACTATCCAAGACAAAAATATAGGCAGGGAAGTAGATATTAGTATCGCCCAGAAGGCCGTAAACGAAACCATGTTCGATATGAATGTGGAATTTGACGGCACCTTGGGCATATATGTCCTTTTTGTAATCCCATTTGTCACGTTCTGGCCTTTCCAAGCGAATACCGATGGTAAGTTATACACGCACACCAATTCGAAAGTAATTAGATACCCCGCCATTCAAAGAAGCGTTACTACGTATCAGGATGGCATTTACCATACCTCCGAGAATATCGCTTTCAACGAACAGACCGGACAACCCGTAGCTGTGAAATCCTTTGATGAATTTAGCGGTAGTTACCTCAATCAAAATGTGCCGGCCAGTTGGGGGTATAATAATTTTAAACAAAGATCATCGAACGAACGTCTCGTATTATCTTCCGGTGACGATCTTTCCATGTCCGTGTCAACGCTATTCACGAATTGGTCGGTTGCATACTTAAAGCTCGAAGGGGAGTCATCTTGTGGTGCTTTGGAGAGTTTTAGCGAGGGTGACTTGATTGATCTGGGATCCGGACGTCTCTATCACGTATCGCTCGTTGATCTTGCCAAAGACCGATTAGTACTGAGGAGATCTGCCATGGCCAGCGCGATTATTTCAGGATCCGTAAGCCGTTTAGAAATACTAAAAAGCGGAAGAAATAACCAATTAAGAGTAGCTATGGAAGGATATACCTTCCATGATTCAAACAATACAGCGCTTACCATGGAAAGCCTTGATTATTCAGGAACTGACCGGTGGACTTACGCAGGTGGAAATAGCGCAGACGGTTCATTGTTACTGGAAGATCTTAGCCAAGCGCTTGATAATGAAGTAACGGGAGTTGAGGGTGAATTTACTTTGAATGGCGTGTATCAAAACATGAATATGTCGCAATACCCACTACCTGATTGTGATCTTGACCTATACGGTAGCCAAATTACAGAGGTTACTTTCAAATATTATGTGGAGGAAGGAGCTGTAAAACTTGTGCTGCAGCGGTTTAAAGTTTGGTGTAACGATTCCGGTAGTTATTTAATAGTGCAATAACGTGAAGAAGCTTTTAACATTAGTCCCAATTATTATCTCAGGTCAGTTGGCGATGGCTCAATCTACTAATTTCAGTGCTACGGCCAACCCATCTTCGATAACCTGTGGTTCTTCCAGTACACTAGCGGTCACTAATATCGAGGCGTCTTTTACTAGTGTCCAGGTGCATTATGTATCCAAAGAGTACTTAACAGAATTCCCGGGTGATGAATGCAATATCTCAGAGTTTAGCCTATACTTTGGCCAGATTGGATCGAAGTACTATTATTTGGGAACAGTTCGACCTAGCAATGGAGATAGTTTTGCTGGATCTTATGGCTTAGGTAATACATTAAGTGAACTGGAAAGTTCCTCTGAGGAGGAATGTGACGGAAGTACATACACGCTTCGGGAAACTTATGAGGGAGGACTTTCAATTTTTGTTAATATAGATCTTTCTTATTCGAATTCTGAAGCCTCAATTTCTTGGTCTAATGGATTAGGTACAGGAAATCCTAAAGTGGTCAGTCCAATTGCTAATACCACCTACAGTGTTACTGTGAACCCTGAAGGTGCAGCCCCTGCATTCACTAGAAATGTTAGTGTAAATATATCTGATGAATGTGACAGACCTTCAATCATTACCTTAAGTGGATCGAGTGTAATTTGTAGTGGAGGTGTATTGAGATTAATCGCTCAACCCTCAAGTCCGCCCTTTACCTATAGATGGTATAAAGATGGGAGCTTAGTTCAGACAAGTGTAAATAATGTATTTCCAATTACTGAACCTGGTTCATATCAAGTCTCAATTGCGGAGGATGGTGTTAATTTCGGACTTTTATCAGAAGTTTTTGAGGTTGAATGGATTACTCCAACCATTTCCATTATGGGTGAGGATATTGGCTGTGAATTTGTTGATCTGACCGCTTCGGTAAATGGACATGAGACTCAACCTTTCAATATTTTTTGGTTCAGGTCCGGAAGCTATATAGGCTCTGGAATGACCTACAATGCTACAGTATCCGGGCAATATGTGGCGCGACTTTCAGTATTTATAGATGGTGACTGTGGAACTCCATTGCTTAACGGTAATGTGGATACTAATTCTGAACCGGGAGTAAATTCTGCGCTACCATGTTATTCTTGTAATATTTATTCGGACACACTTTCAGTAATTGTGGAGAATAATGCTTTTGCCGGTGATGATGATCATGCCTGCTCCTTAGAGTACGGACTTTCTGCTTCAGGTAGTATCGGCTCGGGTATCTGGCGTAAAATTACCGGCCCCGGAGATTTGACCTTTTCAAATACCGCTGACCCCAATGCATCGGTTGCTGCTTCGGAGCCAGGTATTTATGAAATGGAGTGGGACGTAGGAGGTGGTCAGAGCTGCGAAAATTCCACGGATATTGTAGAAATTGATTTCAGAGGGTTGGATTTTGATATTTTCGTAGACAACCCATGTCCCACGCTGGGCGACCCAGTGGTGCTGAATATTATCGGAGGTAATCCCGCAGTGGGATGGGATATCGACTGGGGCGATGGTACCTTTGAAAGTACGAATTCCATTTACCTGGAGCATTATTACGCCAAAGGTGAGTATACCATCACCGTATCAGTAAGCCATCTCGGTTGTGAGGTTTCCCGATCTTCTGAAACCATTGTTCTTTCCCTTTGTACTTCAACTGTATCCGATGATGATGTTGGAACCGGTCGGTTTAAGATGGATAAACTCACCGGGGGTGTCTTTTACGAACGCGATGATTGCTCGATTGATATTCCATTCAATTGCCTCGTAGGACCAGCGATTGAAATTCCTAGGGTGATTACTGCGTCCACTTCTACTGTCGCTGACTACTGGCCGCCTCAGGAAGATTATGTTGATCCAGGTAGAAACTTGTCTTCAGCCAATATATACGAGACCTCTTTGAAAGGGAAATGGAGACCACAGGAAGCTTATACCTACAATACCGCGGCCTTGCAACGTGATAAAAATTACAATACCGGGACGTATGGCTTAAAGGTGTTCAATCGACAAAATACCTTTGCTAAATTACCGGCCTGGATAAGAAGTTCTAATGTCTTGAGATACTCGCCCAATGGTGATGCGTTGGAAGAGGTGAATGCACTAGACATCCCAAGCACGGCAAAGTTTGGTTACCGTGGCGCTCTACCGTATTTAACTGCTCAAAATGCAGCCTATAACACCGTTTTGTTCGAAAGTTTTGAGACGGATTATGATGGAATACTTGAAAGCGGCTTACGTACCAGCGCACAAACTGTCGACAATTTCCCGGGCCTGTTGCCCTTCGGGCATTCCGGTTTGACGTCATTAGTAGTTCTACCCGGAGCGACAGACGGAATTCACCTGGAAACACCATTGATGACAGTCAGTGGCACCAGTAGTGATATTATTGTTCAGGCCTGGGTAAAAGAGGTTAGCTCGGACCTGAACGTAGATCTGTACGACGAATCCGGGAATAGTATTTCCAGTAATTCCTGGGCTGTGATGTCAAGAAGTGGAGAGTGGGGCTTGGCCAGCGTAGTAATTCCCGTAAATGGTATAACTCAATACAGACTCCGGATTTATTATGATGGCGACCCAACACCAGGTGCGGCTATTGACGATATCCGTGTCCAACCCTTGGACTCAGAAATGAACTGCTATGTTTACGACCCTATTACACTGAGGTTATTGGCTGTATTTGATGACCAGCATTTTGGGCTGTATTATCAGTATAATGAAGAAGGTAAATTGATTCGAAAAAGAATTGAAACCGAACGAGGTGTAAAAACCATTCAAGAAACTTTTTACAATAGCTACAATGAGTAAGATTGCCTGCTGCCTCATATTGAGTTTACCGATTTGGTCGTATACAACGCCCCGGATCCATGACCCTTGCAAGGGTAAAGTGTCTGTAGCGTTGGAAAATATGATAAGTGTGGATCAGTCTAATCAGAGTGTTTATTACATCTCCCGAACCTGGCCGAGTAACATAGATTCGGTTTTCACCTCCGAGGTAAGGCTGCAAGTTAGAGATGGTTTTACACACATGCAGACCGAAGGTTTAACTCTGTTCAAGGGTCCTGATTTAACTATTCGTGTATTTCACGAACTTCAGCAGATCAACGTTACCCCGGGAACATCAAACCAGGGAAACTACGATGTAAATAATTTTGTCCCCTTGTTAGACTCGTTGATTGCCAGGTCAAGGGTATTAGAGTGCTATGAGGTCTGTGAGAACGATGTCAATATCAACATCACTGTTTTGACCCCAGCGAGTACTTTTCAAGATTATGCCAGTGTCCAAAAGGTAACCTATTCTACGGTGGAGGATAAGCTTCTGAAAATGATGGTAGAATATAAGAATAGACCGGGAATTAAGAAACTGGAGCTGGAATTTATTAAATGGGAAAAGAACAATGAGCCGTTGGAGGAAATGATGCTGTTGAAAAATCCGCAGGAGCTCAAAAAACGCTATCCCGGTTACACTTTTAAGGATTTAAGAAGTGAATAGGTTATTTATTTTCATTGGTTTAATCGGGCTGTTTTGCTTCGCATTTAAAGCTTCTGCCCAGATTCAGGCTGAACGTATTAGCGCTACACCATCGGATGATCCGGTGCAGCCAGGGGCCGTGGTTATTTATCAATATGAGGGTCTTCTTCTCGATGGCCCACAATATCGATGGTCCGTAACACCCCCGGGCGACGTGGCTTTTATGCTTGAACTGGATACCAAAACCGTTGAAATTACCTGGTCCGGTAGCCCTGAAGCCTCACAAGCTGTTGTTCATTTTCAATTTTACAATGGAGAATTCTGGCAGGACCTGGGAGATCCTTACATTGTCAACTTTGCTTCGGTTTGTGAGCCAGGTGTAGTTATTTCCGGCCCGGACTCAGAGGCCTGTACCGGTAATGTGGTAATCTTCAACCTTTTGAATACTAACAATCCTCAAAATTATCAGTGGAACGCCCCAGGAGGTGCGATTCAACTTTCCCCTCTCGGTGTACTACATGTTATCTATACAAACCCTGGTTCCTACCTTGTTTCCGTGACTAATACACAAGCTATTTGTTTTTCCGAACCGGCTCCATTTACCGTAACTGTGCAAGATCAACCGGTTTTTATCGATTACACAACTTCAGTGAGTCAGGGCTGTGTAAATGATATTCAGCGTTTCGAAGTAAATGTTTTGGGAGACTTTGATGATATCACCTGGGAAGAACAACCTTTGGCCGGAGGGCCTTATCTTGATCCGGTGCCCGTATCGGCCAGTAGTGCCGATATTCGCTTCCTGCAAACTACAGAATTTACAGCTAACGGATATGTCACTTTGATTCCAAAAATAAATGGCTGTGTTGTAGAAGAAGCTGATCCCATCCAGATTGTGATTAATAATGTTCCTGCCAATGTGACCAGTGTGGTTTGTCCCACAGAGATCTGCGAGGGGGTACCGACCTATTTTGAAGTAGATGCCTTAAATACGACTGAATTCAGCTGGAGCATTACCCCGGCGGGCACCGTCACGCAAGAACAGATAACTTCTGACAATAGTAAACTTCTACTGAGTTCCAATGTGCCAGGCATTAAAAATGTTACGGTAACACCTCTAAATAATGGATGCGAAGGTGATCCTTTGAATTTTTCATTTGAGGTTATTGAAGAGAGAAAAAGAGCTTCCGTAGAATTTGGACATGATCCATCCGGTCCGGAAGACTTACAGATCAATAGTTGTCGCGAACGAAGCAGTCACTGCACGGAAACCCTGGTAAAACTTGATCTTTTTGGTCAGTTGGATGTTGGCGAGATCTATGATTGGGGGCAATCCGATTTTACCATTGAGGCACAATTTCAGCTACAAGGTTTTGATGATCAGGATAACTCTCTTTTTGTTTATACAGTCGACTTCAGCATCGATAAGGACCGGCCCCGGCAGCAATTCCATAAGGCCATTACTACTAATTTAGATGCGATCCGTACGATTACAGTTACTCCCACTCCTTCAAGTTATGTGTACTCTAACCTGGTGGACTCTGATTCAGTGCGCTTGTTTTTCTACTATGAGGAGGAACGCGAAATAGACGCTTCAGCGGCTAACTTGCAATTGGTTGAACCCGTTCCTGATGGCGAATTAATAGGTAATGAGTGGCAGCAAACTTTCTCATGGAGAATAGTTAACCCTGATGAATGTTACCGCGTACCTCAGTACGAATTTCAGTTGGTTCGGATGTATGAGGGTCAGATGGTAGAGGTGAACGATTCCTGGCCTAAAGCGCTTTCAATATTTACCGAATCAGAAGATCCAACCCTCACCCTCACTATTCCTGAAGGCTCCGGTGAGTACCGGTGGCAGGTGCGGCCTATCGGTAGTTTGTCTGGTGGTATAACCAACCCTCTCAATTTAACGGATAAATGGGCTTCTACTACGAGTTCTATTACTTTGGAAAATCCGGATGGTAATACCAACTGGATTTACAGCAGAACATTCACCGAAGGAAATAAAACCAGTGAGCAGCTCACGTTTGCCAATGGCTTACAACAGGTACAGCAGCAACAGACAAAAGTTGGAGATCGGGTTATAGTCACTGAAACCTACCAGGACTATGCTGGCCGGGATGCCGTTTCCACCTTACCTTATCCGCAAATTGGAGTAAACAATAAACTGGGAAGAAAGGCATCGTCTTATGGTGCGGTTAATTTTGATCAAGATCCATTGAATCCGGATGGCTTGATTGGAAACGGCTACTACAGCGGCGTTGATTTGGCGGAGGGCGAAAACGTCATCAATCCGGATGTACCCAGTGCCGCACAGTTTCCTTACACCCGCACTATTTTTATGAATGACGGTACGGGACGCGTAAAAGAGCAAGGTGGGGTAGGCGGTACCCACAAAGTGAATGGTAAATCCGTTAGAACATTTTATACCGGCGCGGAAGAATCGGACCTGGTGATGTTGTTTGGCGAAGAAGCCCCTGAGGCCGCCAATGTGCATAAGATAGTAACCATGGACGCTAATGACGTGGCTAGTGTGAGCTATCAAAACAAAGATGGAAAAGTACTGGTGACAGCCCTTTCAAAAAGTGCGGGAGGAGAGAACTTACTTCCGGTTACCCCAAGTCCGGATATTACCACGTATACCAAAGTGGACGGCGCTTCACAGCTAGGACCCTTTACACTTTCTACCGTAAAGCCCTTACTATATACTACCGACAGAGAGGTAGAGGTTTTTTACAATATTACGCCAGCGGAAATAGCCTCAGCGTGCGAAGTAACTTGTCAAACCTGTAATTACCAGGTAGAGATCTGGCTGCACCGTGATTCACCCCGGGTGGGTGAACTGGAATCGGAGTTACTGGGGTCATTACCCGTGGATATGACCCAGGCCTGCGGTACATCCCTGATGCTCAGTATTGATCACGAGATGAGCTTTCCCGCATTTGCAGGTCTAAATTATACGCTTGAAAAGCGCGTCTACGCCGATAACACCTTGTATGTAAATACGGAAACTGACGATTACCTCATCAGCATTGATGCCCAACTGGCACCTATTCAGGCCTTTCTTGATGCCAATAATATTGATGGATTATATAGCCACTTGTTTACTACGTATGGCTGCGAGGAAGCAGACGGAAGTTGTACCATACCATTGAACTGTGGCCTCTCTGTTGTAGTGCCAATGCCTGACATCTGTGAGGATGAGGCCATAGAAACAGGTTCTGGCTGTGTGCTTTATGACGACCTAAATGACGTAGAGGTAACGTTTTCCGAATTCTTTAACACCTATTACAATGGGCAGTATATGTTCGGTGATGCCGTGTATTTCAATGATTTACATAACAATACCCCCCTTCCCTTTGCACCGGCACAGTTCGATACCATGTTGGGTAATCTTTTATCGCAAAATAGTGCGGTGATCTCCTGCCAGGAAATTTGGGACTTATGGAAGACGCAGGTAGAAACGTATGAGTTGTGGCAGGGCATTAATTGGGATGAATTTACGGGAGATACGCCGAACAGCGGCTACAGTTTTTCTTACAGCTTGTACGAAAATTTCATTGGACAGGTGAACGGACTTATTCAGGAAAAAGATCCTTCGACCCCCGAATTCCCGGAGTTTGATGGTACCGACGTGTTTGAATTGTGTCCGGAAGATGCAGGAATGAATTACTACGTGCAGAGAACAAGCCTTTATGGGCACATTGGGGGGACTAATATTGCCCCTGATCTCGAACAGGCGCACGCCTTGGTTTATTATGATGAAAGAATCGAAGATCATACAGAATTTTTAGATCGCACACTTAATATTCAGGGCTTGACCTTGGATCAGTTTAATGGCGCAGCCGAGATAAGTCCTTTGCGATATATGACAGGTTGCGAGCGCTTTCAAATGTCAATGTTAGGAAACGGCCTCAATGAAAATGAGAATGGTCTGGATGATGCTACCTTGGAGGAGCAATACAAAACTGAAGTAATAGGGCAATGCAGCAAAGCCTGTGAGCTGAAATCCGAAGCCTTCCGCCAGGCGTTGATCAATGATATCTTCAATACTAATCCAAGTGCTACCATAGAACACTATAGAGTATCCTTTATAGAGGACTTTAGTACTGATCCTTCTGGTAAGATCTGGTCCGGGGTAAAAGATCTAACCGTAAATAACGATGCGTTTGACTACACTGAATGTGAGTTGGACGCGATGGTGAAGGCGTTGATTGAGAACTGTAAAACCTATTGTGACATAGAGTATTGGGACAACCCAGCCACTGGCCTGCGTCAGTTGGGAACAATTGAGCAGCTAGAAGCCTTTAAACAGGTCTTTCATTTTGATTTTAATGTTGAGGTGAAAGGCGTAGATGATATTTGTGGAACTGGTTGGGATAGTATTCGTCCTGATATTATTCTTTCTTCTCAATTAAGTAGCACTACAAGTGAGTTTAATGATTATGTAGATGAGCATCATTTAATGCTCAGCGAAATTAATAGTGTAGAGGTTCTCTCAACTGAGCAACAAGATAGCTTATTAAGAATTGAGGGTAGTATATTAGGTTTGGACGCTGTAGAAATAGATTCATTCATTCACGCGCATTATCATTTTCATAATGAAATTCAACATTTGAGTAATGTCAATAGTTCTGATATCCCAATAAATCCTGTTTGTACCAATATGGATTTCGAAGAAGGAAATTTTAATGGTTGGTTTGGTACTTTAGGGCGATTTGGAAATTCTGAGAGTACCTGTCCCAACTGCCTAGATCTGGAAGGGTCTAATCCACGACATCGCATAATGACTGTTTCTGATGGTGTTGATCCAATTGGTGGCTTTCCTGTCGTATCTCCCGAAGGTTCATTTTCGGTGAGATTGGGTAATTCAAATAATGGAAAAGAGTCTGAAAGTCTTATACAAAAATTCATAGTATCTGAAGAAACAAGTGCTTTTGAATATAATATAGCTGTTGTATTACAAGACCCTAGACATCCCCAAGATCAACAACCATTTTTGACGGTAGAAATGTTGGATTCAAATCAAGAATTAATTCCTTGCTCACGTTATAATGTGATCGCTCGACAAGGAATACCTGGGTTTGAGAGTTTGGGTTCAGTGGTATACAGACCATGGTTTAAAAACTTTATCGATTTATCAGATTATATCGGTCAAGAAGTTACTTTACAATTTACTACAGCAGATTGTAATTATGGTGCACATTATGGATATGCCTATATTGACGGGAATTGTCTTCCCAGTTTTAATCAAATCACCATTTCTAATACAGATATCTATTGTTCATTAAAAGAGCTCAAGTTCCAGAGTTCTGCAACAGGTAATTTGCCAAATGAGAGTTTTGTTTGGGATTTTGGAGATGGCAATTCCTCAAACGAGAAGGAGCCCACTCATATTTATGCATCTCAGGGAAGTTACACTGTAACCTTGTCAATTCTGACAGACGATACTGAATGTCAGGTAAGAGAATTTAAAAGGGATATTGATATAGAGTCTTCAGCGTTTGATTTACTCTGCTTCCGTTGGACTAATCAATTGGATTTCGATTTACCCGGACCTTTCTATGAGCCCGTAGCCAAAGACTGTAAAGTCATAGAAAAAGACGCTATTCAACAGGCCATAGATGGTCAAAAAGCTGATTTTGTGAATACGTTCAGAGAAGAAAGGGTAGCGGCGTATCGTTATGCTTGCACTACCCCCGAGAGTCTGAACGATGACCTGAGCTTAAAATATGATTTAGGTCTCCACCATTTCACTCTCTACTACTACGACCGTGCAGGCAACCTGATCAAGACTGTGCCACCGCAAGGCGTTAACCTGTTGCCTGTAGACGACGCTACCAGTGCAAATCTATCTAGAGGGAGCCCTACGGATCACGATCTCGTGACCGAATATGAGTACAACAGCCTCGGTCAGCTCGTGCAACAAACCTCACCCGATGGCGGCACGACACATTTCTTGTACAATAGCATCGGACAGCTCCGCTTCTCACAAAATGCAAATCAAGCCAAACCGGAGGAAGATACCTATTCCTACACGAAGTACGATCGTTTAGGACGGATCATTGAAGTAGGGCAGGGTGTAGGCTTCCTAGCAAATAATGTGGCTACCAAAGTGTATGATATGGATTATCCGGCCTCGGGTACCGAATTGACCAAAACGTACTATACTGCAAGTTATCCGTCAGCGCTAGGTTCCGGTAGGACACAGCGATACCTGCGTAACCGGGTGTCCTATACTTACCTGGATGAGGATGGTTCCGATGCCACCCTAAACGATCGAACGTACACCATTTACAGTTACGATCCCCACGGAAATGTAGAGTGGCTCGTACAAAGTGTGCCGGGCCTCGAAGAGAAACTCATCGAATACGAATACGACCTTATCAGTGGTAACGTGCTGAGGGTCAGCTATAACCCGGGGCAGACCGACCAGTTCTATCATAAATACGAGTATGATGGTGATAACCGCATTATAGCCGTAATGACCTCACCCAACGGCCACCTTTGGGATACCGATGCCACCTATGAATATTATGCCCACGGTCCACTCAAGTCTGCCACTATAGGGCAAGATAAAGTACAGCAGTTGGATTATGTATACACGATCCATGGGTGGTTAAAAGCGATCAACGACCCGGTAGAGAATGACATTCCGGATGCTGAGCTTACCGGCGCGGATGCTTTTGCCATGGCCCTGCATTATTACAGTGGCGACTACCAGGGTACGGCCAGCGTAGGTTCTTTAACTCCTGTGGATAGTCGTGACTTGTATAATGGCAATATAGCGGCTTGGGAAATGGCTACCCATGCCTCTGACGATAGCTGGATGCGCACCGGCTTCCAGTACACCTATGACGAACTTAACCGTATCCGCGATAGCCGCTTTAACGTATTCCGTGAAACTACCAACTTCCTCGATCGCGGTGGCTTCCACGCTGATTTTACGTTAGACGCCAACGGTAACCTGAGAACCTTAAACAGAAACAATATTGATGCGGTCAACTTTGATGCGCTGACCTACCACTACAATATCACCGAAAACAATCAGCTGCGGGGGGTCACCGATGCGGTATCGGATACTGAAATACATCCTGAGGATCTTGAAACCCAACCGGCTGCTAATTATTCCTACGATGACATCGGTAACCTTACTGCCGATGCCCAGGCAGGCACCAACATTGAATGGACGGTCTATGGCAAAGTGGACCAGGTGATCAAAGGAGCCGGTGGGACGGAGTTTACCTACGACGCAGCTGGCAACCGGGTGAAAAAACATACTACCGATGAGTTTGGTAATACCTATAGTACTTTCTACATCCGAGATGCTAGCGGCAATATCATGAGCACCTATCGCAGCCAAACGGTGGGCGGCGTAGCGCAATCTGCCGAGGTCATTGAAGTACCTATTTACGGCAGCGACCGGCTAGGTACCTACACCCCGGGTGGAGCGCTGGAAAATAACCAGGAGCCTGTGGCTGAGATCACCGCAGACCAGATGGTGAACAGTTATGAAGGCGTATCGTATCAGCTAGACGATGGTGTTACTTTGACCCTCCAGCCCGGGTTCAGCTATGAGGATGATATAGATGGCAACAATTTTACGGTTAGAGGTTCCGAAGCTGTGGACGGGTCCACCCCTACCGATATCTATACCCGTACACTGGAACGGAAGCAGTACGAACTCAAAGATCATCTAGGCAATGTGCGGACGGTAGTCACGGACCGCAAGCTCAGCGATATTTCCGGAAGTACGGCCGGTAATTTTAGACCGCAGATTGCATCTGCTTCCGCCTACTATCCCTATGGTATGGACATGCCTACGGTGCGTTGGGAGCCTGAAACTGTAACCGGTACCGTAGAACCTGAAAATGCGCCGGAAGAGATTTTAAACTTTGACAATTATACAGACATTGACATTGTGCCGGATGTCAATACGAGTAATAATCTTTCAACCCGTTCTTTTTTGTTGACCGGGGCTGATGGTAACATCATGGGGCTGGCTAAAAGTTACAAAGTGCAGGCCGGTGACAAGTTGAATGCTTCGGTATGGGGTAAATATGTGCTTCCCAATGACCGGGTAGAAAACCTTAACGTAGCGACACTTCTGGTGAACTCCTTTATCAACACCTACGGCGGCGCAGGATTTTATGAAGGGCAGCTTCTGACTGATCTGAGTAATGCCTTTGAAGCCGGATTAGCTTCTATCGTAGAAGATAAAGAACCAAATAGTGAGGTCACAGCCGGGTTAAGCTGGCTGGCGTTTAATAATGACTTCGCCTTTACCGGCGAAGGTGGTTTTATGAACCTTAGTGCGGCTGCGGACGGAGCTTATGAGGCTATCAACATAACTGAACACATTTTTGACGAAGATGGCTACGTCTTTGTGTATACCTCCAATGAAAGCGTGCAAACCGCAGATGTATATTTCGACGACCTGACCGTAACCCTGGAAAAACTGGTGCCGGATGAGGCCTACGATCCGGACTTACTGGCGTACCGATATGGCTTTAACGGTAAGGAAAAAGACCCAAATGGACAAAATGTTGAAGTCGTGACTTCTGATCTCGAAACCTGCGACTTTAGAAATGTTGGATATTGTGGCTGGAATGTCTCGTCTACGGCAATCAGGTCAATTGAAGGTGACAAGCTAAAAATAGCATTTACGGGTTGTCCGTCGGGTTGCGATGCCGTTCCTTATGCACTAGATCACTTTGCAACCGAAGAAGGAAAAAAATATAGGGTTTCATTTGATTTTGAGATTGCTTCTACAGAAATAGTGGAAATAAGCATCTGGTCACATAAGGCAACCGGTTCGGCTCCCCTTGGACCGCAGGAAATGATCACCAGCCAGGTATTCACTTCAAACACCGCACCTACAAACGATCGGATAAGCTTGAACTTTACAGCGAGGGAGTTCACTCACTCTACTGTATATGTTAAACGCCTGAGTCCTGAAACGCTTACAGCAGATGAGTTCATATACATTGACAATTTCGAGCTCGTTGAAATAACTGATGAAATATTGAAGGGTTCTAGTTTGGTAACGTATGATTATGGGTTTAGGATCTATAATCCAAGTGTTGGTCGTTTTCTATCGGTAGACCCTCTTACATCTTCATATCCCTGGTACACGCCTTACCAGTTTGCGGGGAATACTCCCATACAAGCTATTGACTTGGATGGTTTGGAAGAATATAAAATTCACTCGAAATGGTTGAGTGACTTATTCTATTCTACTAAGAGGAAAATGGATAGTTATGATATTTCTTATGATACTAAGAAAGCAATTTTGACAGCTATGTTAAAACGTTGGGAGAATCGTAAGCCCGAAGACCCAGAAGCCCTTAGACAATATGGATACGTAGATAAGCTGATTACAGTAAGTGATCCAAATGCAGCCTTTAGCGTAAGAGGTCCTTTAACTGGTCAACAAAATTTGTTGCTAGTTGATGAAGGACTTCATTTGAAGGTTGTTGAAACCGCTCGTAAAATTGAGGAAAGCCAAATTCGTACGGTTAATCATTTAAAGAGGATGCATGAGATTCTTGTTGAGCAGGATAAAGTAGATCGACAGGTAAAAACAACGCTTGCCGTGGGTACAATCGTGGCAAGTGGCGGATCTGCTGCATTTACGGTAGGGGCGGTCGCCGCTGGAGGAAGCTTGGTTAGTTTTGGTGGAATAGCTTCCATAACTGTTTCTGCAATTGTTGATGGCTCCACAATAGTTTTTAGTCTTGATGATATAATGAAAATTAATAGTTCCAGCGGGACAGGGTTTTTGAGAGATTTAGGGTTTTCCGATGAAGAAATTAATCTAGCCAAGGTTATATCAAGTGCCGTCGATCTTGGGTCAAAAAATGGCATTCTAAGAGGTAAGGGATTACTAAAATCATTAAAAGAGTTACAGCAGTCTACTGAAGCTCTGGATGCTACCTTTGATATACAAACTATCCGTCAATCTGGCGAACAACTTCTAAATGAAAATGAATAAAGACAAGGTTTTATTCTCAATTTCTCCAAATTATTATTTTTCTGGATTAGCGTCTATAACGTATGGATGTGCAATTTATGTACTTACAGGTTGGATTCTAAAATTAGACTATTGGATCAGTGGGCTCATAATTTTTGCAATAATCTTCTTATTCCTTAACTTTTCTTTATATAAGACAACTCTTTCTAAGGGTCAAGTGGCTAAAACTTATATATTAAGACCTTTTTTAAGAATTGAGTTAAATAAGGGCGTCGTCGAAAAGGTTTTCTACAAAGCTTCAGGCGCGGGGACAAATTACTTACATGTTCATCTAAGAAGTGGTCGTACTCTCTTAAAGAAAACAATAATGGTCAGTCCTTTTATCGGTTCAAAAACCTTGGCTTCTATTTCAGTAATTCTTCTTAAGAACGAGATACAAGTGGACGGCTTTTCTTAAGACCGATTTCCAAAATAAGGATAAGATTTCTCATTTCACTATGTTCATTCGAAATGACGTAAAAACCCAGGTCCCCATCTGCCGCAAGCTTGTAGCTTGTGGTATCTAAGTCAAACTACCGGCTGAAACTTGCAATAAAGACAGTCATAACTAGCAAATTATAACTTGCCAGCCATGAGTAGGAACCCAATAGCTCCAACTCTCCAACTTGCGCGCATTTGAGCGATAGCGGAAATGCGTGACTTATCTAAGAAAAGCATTTGCAATGCGTGCTTATTTTAATATCCCCAACTGGCTTAAGTCTATGACTTAAGCCTATCGATAAGAAGTGAGAGTTAAGAAGTCTTTGACTTTGCTTATCCATGTCAGTCAGTTTTTATAACCTCCATAGCCTAAATTAATAAGTACCGATTTCCAAAATAAGGATAAGATTTCTCATTCCACTATGTTCATTCGAAATGACGTAAAAAACCAGTCATGAAGAATCTTACACTCCTAAGAGTCCGGTAATCAATTAAATAAGATTCTTCGGTTCCTCAGAATGACGAAGTATTTAGGTTTTTGAAATAACCTAGATCATATCATGAATAAGCGAATATGAGCCTATCGGCACGAAAGCAATTTCCAAGCGGGCTGAGGTAGGTATCCGCTTGTAGATCAATCCTGACCAAGATCAGTCATTTTAATTCACATTTCATCTTCAAATCCGCGTAAAATATTTATACCTTGCAGGGCATAGTATGGCTTTACGTAACACTATATTTTTAATCGGTTTTCTTCTTAATCTGGCCGCTTTTGCCCAAAATGGGGAAGATTCCAATAAGACACAACTCGACAGCCTTCAACAGTCAAAAAAAACAGACTCACTGAACTTTGTTCGTCAAGCCGATTCGCTCAAAGCGGTAGCCGCCGCTATCGAACTCAAGGCCCAAAAACAGGACACCACCAACAAGAGTACTTCGGGATTGGATAGCCTGCAAACGAATCTGCAAAGCCTGAAAAACCTAGATCAGCGCGCCCAGGACTCCCTAGGCCTCAAAGCGCTTGAATTGCATACCCAAAAATACCAGGCCAAGCTGGACAGTATTAAACGTAAGAAGAACGAGCTGTCGAACACAACCGTCGGAGTAGGGGTTGCAGATAGTTTAAAGGCCATCGAAAATAAACTCAAGGTAGATATGCCCGGAAGTTCTATTAAAAACAAACTTGATTCGTCTCAAAATAAGATCACCAAGGCTGTAGATCCTAATACCTATATCAATAAACTCAACGGCAAGGTGGACGGGTTACAACAAAAAGCGGTAGACACGGTAAGTACGCGAATACAACGGAAGTTCTCTAAAGTAAACGCTACCCAGGATAGCCTCAGTACATTGGCCAACAAACCTGATGAGGTGCTGACCAATACACAAGGTAAAATCGAAGGAAAAACTAATCAAATCGTATCCGGAGCCCAAAACAAAGTTGAAGGTAAGGCCGACCAACTGGTTTCAGGTACCCAAAATAAAGTGGGCCAGAAAGTTGATGATGTCGCCGGGCTTCCCGGAAAGGGCCTGAACAAACTCCCGGACACGGATATTACAAATAAGGTCGATATGCCGGTGGGTACGGATAAACTTCCTGGCGTTCCGGATGCGGATGTTCCTGCTACCGATCTTGGTAACGTAGATATGCCTATGGCAGACCTACCGGGCGATGCTTTGAAGACTCAGGATATCCCTGGAGTTGAAGTCGATGGACTTAATGGTTTAACTCAAGAACCCGATCTACCCGAAAGTGAACTTCCCGATATCACCAAAGAACTCAAGGAAGCCAAACCGGATTTGGATCTGAACAAAACCATAAAAGAAGAAGTTGACTTCGACCTGGAGAACCCCATTGATAAGCCACTGGGGGATGTCAAAGACGAAATAAACGATCCAATTAATGACGCTAAAGAAAGTGACCTAGCTAAAAAGGCACAAAAAGAAACTGCTGGAATACAATCAGTAACTTCTGAGATGGAAGGTGTACAAACCGATATTCAGTCGGCCAAAGCAGGAGATTCTGAAGCTCTGGAAAACCGGATCGCGACGGAACTGGAGGTCAGCGATGACTTGAGTAAAATGAAGCGGCAACAGTTAGAAATGACGGAGCTACAAGTGAGCTATGAAGACAAGCTAAAGATTATGCGAGAAATGCAGAACCAGGAGTTGTTCAAAGAAAAGCTGAACGAAGCGCTTAAAAAAGAAGCTCCTAAATACTTTGCCGGTAAGGAAGAGAAAATCCTGGAAGGCCAAAAAGTGCTATTGGCTTACAAACAAAAATATTCAGAGGTCTCCAGCATTAAAGAATTAAAGGAAGGTACGGCCACCACAGTAAAAAATGACCGCTTCCTGGATAAGTTTATGATTGGGGCAGACATGGAGTTTATCCGAAGCGATGTCAATTTTCTTGACGTAGCGCCGTATTTAGGATATGAGCTTACTAAAAAATGGCATGTTAAAGCCGGGTACGGCTGGCGCACGAATGTGGTCATAAATAAAGGAGTGCAGGTCAATACGAACGGTACCCATGGCTTGCGCACTTCACTCAACTACGACGCTTTTAAAGGCTTTATTGGTTTTGCCGGCTATGAACGTACGCTTGTAGCGCAACCTGAAGTAACGCCGGGCGTAACGGAAAAGAAATGGTCCGATGTGATGGTAGTAGGTATCCGTAAAAAGTACAAGATCTTCAAGAGCCTCAATGGCGATGGACAAGTGCTATACAATATTCGATTTGATGATTATTCCATTCATAAGAAACGAGTGAACTTGCGGTTTGGATTCTTCCTTGACTTCCAGTCAAAAAGAAGGTCAGGAAATCGTAAAAAGTAGAAGTCCTATCAATTGGTCGGCCAGATGTACTGTTCAATCTGTTTTTGACCAAGAATTAATTTGAATTAACCAAGAATAACACCATATTTACGCATACTAGGTACCTTATGACTTGTTTGAAAAGGTTACTTTGATTTTTTAAACTATATATACGAGTAAATTTTTTTGTTCTAATGGTGAAGCGTCTGTTGGTATATAATATTCTTTTTTTTATTCTTTCTTATCCAGGCCAAAGTCAAGTAAATTCTGATAAACCCTGTAAGGGAACGTCAGCAAAAGCCCAAATTTCTGAGGTTGATAATGAGATCATAGTTTCGATTGAGGTTCAAAGACTAAGTAATCCGATAAAGTATGTGTTTTTTAACAGTGAAGGGGAGAGGGTTGGAGATAATTTAGACTCAAATGAGATTAGGAATGTCCCTGACGGCACGTACAACTGTATCGTCAAGGATAAAAAGGGATGTACGAAAAGAGTTCAATTCACGGTTGAATCAAAACCTACCGGAAATGAATAGATTTCTTAATATGACTATTAGGTCTATTTTGATAATGTACTTTTTCTGCTTGAGTGGATCTTCACTTGCACAAGTCACACCTTACGTTCTGGGAGGACTCAATGTAGATGTTTTCGCCTCCCACCCTTGCGATGGTGCAAATAATGGCCAATTAGTACTCACCTTAAATTCTGCAAATGGAGGTACCGCCAATTACACGATTATTGGCCCCACAGCCGCACTCGTCATTAGCGGGCCTATAATTGTAGGGACTCCTGTAATATTTAACACAGATCCTGGATCATTGCCTGCTGGCGACTATGACTTCATTTTCAGTGATGGCGTAAATGTTATAAATACTTTCGTACCACAAGGTGGTAATACGCTAACGTTACAGGACCTTACTCCGTTGACGATAATAGATAACTCAAGTGATAATACGTCATGCATATCTCCTAATGGAGAGCTGAATCTGGATTTTACAGGAGGCAGTTTAGATTTACCAGGGGGTGGTATTCTCAATTATTCTATTACGGCAAGCAATGGTAATCCGAGTTTTCCGATCACCGGAACGTATACGGGTACGTCAATCGTGATTCCAGGCTTGGCAGGTGGGGATTATATAATCACCGTGGACGATAGCTTGTCAGTCTGTGGCATTGACCCATTATTTGACCCTACCGCAACGATTGAGATCGAGGACCCTGTTCCTAACACGTATAGCATATTGGCGCCCTTTGTCCAAGATGTTTGCGAAGACGGGGATGCTACATTTACATTGAATGCTTCTGATGGAAGTGTTAATTATCAAGTCGTTGTACTTCCAGGACAAACCCCTTTGACCCCAAATATTGTCGAGCCGGGTACTGGAGGTGCTATCAACTTTACTGTTCCAGCGTTTAGCCTTACGGATGGTGTTGAATTGGGAGTATTGGCCAGAAGCGGACTGTGTACGTCCATATTAATGAATAACTCAGTGACGGTGGGCATAGATTTGAATCCTGATATTGGGTTAGCTGTGACACCTTTGGCCGCGACTATTTGCGAGGGGGATAACGGAACTATTCAAGTTATCGGCTCAGAGGTAGGGGTGAATTACCAGCTAAGGGATGACTTCGATGATTCAACTATTGGAGGGCCTGAGCCTGGTAATGGAGGTATAGTTTCTTTGTCGGCAGGAGCCCTTACAACAACTACAACATTCAATGTACTTGCTTTAAGCGGTGTTTGTACTCCTGTGGAACTGACCGCAACGGCTACGATAACGGTTGATTTATTACCTGATGCTTCACTCGGTGTAATTGCTCAAGATGATCCCATTTGTGAGAATACTTCAACAAATATTTTAGTAGCTAACTCTGAGAATGGCTTTAGCTATCAACTAAGAAATGATGCGGATGACAGTCCTATTGGTACACCTGTTTTGGGCGATGGGAATACAATTAGTTTATCAACTGGAAACTTGACGGCATCAACAACTTTTAATGTTTTAGTGACAAATGGAGTTTGTCCACCGATTCAATTGACTCAGCTTGCAACTGTTAGTGTGGATCCTGAGCCGGACTTAAATTTAGCGGTTTTAGCCAATCCAACTTCTGTGTGTGAGGGAGATTTTTCAATTGTTAGTGTCCAGAATTCTGAGGTAGGAGTTATATACGAACTTAGAAATGGAACTACAGTTATTGGTGCCCCTCAAGGTGGCAATACCGGGCAGTTAGATTTCAATACAGGCACTTTAAGTGCTAACACAACTTTTAATATTCTTGCGACAAGGGGTGCATGTCAAGTACAACTGAATAACACTGCTACAGTAACCGTCAACCCATTGCCTGACGGCACATTGAGCAGTACGAGCCCTATTTGTGCTGGCGGTACGAGCGACCTAACCTTTACGGCGAGTGTGGGTACAGGCCCTTTTGACCTCGTTGTAGAGGGTGTGGCCTACAACAACGTCACCAGTGGTGTTTCCTTTGCCACGTTAACCGAAGGGGTGGACTTTACGGGCACGACCACCTTGACCTTAACCTCGATCACCGACCTAGGGACTACGCCGAACTGTGTGAATACGTTAGTGAGTTCCCCGACCACGATCACCGTCAACCCATTGCCTGAC
>JBCCOE010000071.1:0-21749 GCA_039025475.1 Bacteroidota bacterium
AGATTGAAATAATGGCTTTTGTTTTTCCAGCCTACGAATTTCTTGAGATGCCAGCCTTTCTAATCGCTCAAGCTCCTCACTATTGGAGGAAGATCCAAGTGTTTTTATTACTCTATTGCGACGACCAACTTTTTGAATAATTTGAATGGAATAAGAGCCACTCCGATTTTTATTCCGACGTATGAACACGTCTAAATCTACCTTGCAGCACCCACTTTCACAATGTTTAGGCTATTATATAGCTGTTTTTCAGACTGTTGGAGTTCGCCACTTGCGGTGGCGCGGAAAACGGGAAGGAATATGGCGTTAAAGTGACCTATTGATGCGATTGCTGTGAATATTGGGAAAGAAAAACTGATTTCTGTTAAGGTTCCTTTCTAAGAAAATTGATCACTAAATAATAAACCTGTGACCTACACTTATCGAAGGTCACTGGTTCTTTTGCTACTCTTTTATTCCCTCCAAATCCATCAGGAAGGCGTATTGCAATGAAGTAGTCTTATAGCGTTTGAACCTCCCCGAAGCTCCCCCGTGCCCTGCCTCCATATCTGTATCCAGGATCAATAGGTTATCGTCTGTTTTCAGGTCTCTTAGCTTAGCTACCCATTTGGCTGGCTCCCAGTACTGCACCTGAGAATCAAACAGCCCGGTGGTGACCAGCATGTTTGGATAATCCTGCGCGGTAACATTGTCGTACGGCGAATAGGAAAGCATGTATTCATACGATTCAAAACCTTTAGGATTTCCCCATTCATCAAATTCACCCGTAGTTAATGGGATGCTCTCATCCCACATGGTAGATATAACATCTACAAAAGGAACAGCGGCAAGTACGCCCTGGTAGAGCTCCGGAGCCAGGTTAACAATGGCACCCATCAAGAGCCCACCTGCACTACCTCCTTGCGCATAAAGGTGCTGTTCAGAGGTATAGTTTTCATCAATTAAGAATTTCGAGCAATCAATGAAGTCATTAAAGGTGTTCATCTTTTTGAACATTTTTCCATCTTCATACCATTGACGTCCCATCATTTGACCCCCTCTAACGTGTGCGATAGCAAAAGCAAAGCCCCTGTCTAACAAACTTAATCGTACAGAGCTAAAGCTAGCGTCTATCGTAGAACCGTAGGATCCGTAGCCATATTGAAGCAAAGGTCCATTTCCATCTTTCTTGAATCCTTTTTTATATACGACCGAGATCGGAACTTCTGCACCATCCCTGGCGGTGGCCCATATTCTTTCGGTCACATATTCCTCAGGGTTATGTCCTCCAACCACTTCTTGTTGCTTCATTAATGTTTTCTCTTTCGATTCCATGTTGTAATCAAAAGTGGAATTCGGAGTAGTCATTGAGGTATATCCATAACGCAATGTTGTGGTATTGAACTCGGCATTCCTGGAGATATAGGCAGTATAAGCAGGTTCACCAAAGTCCAGATAGTGTTCATCACCCGTGGTTTGGTTGATGATTCTTAAATAGGTCAGTCCCTCTTTTCGTTCGTCTATCACCATGTGGCTAGCGAAGATCTCCAGATTTTCCAATAGGACATCATCGCGGTGCGGAATGACTTCTTTCCAGTTTTCTTCAGCCGTATTCGCTTCAGATACCTCCATCAGTTTAAAGTTAGGAGCATCGCGATTGGTCATGATGTAGAACTTATTCCCAAAATGCGAAATGCTATATTCATGCGCTTTTGGATCCCGGGGAATAAACTGTTTGAATTCGCTATCAGGGTCATCAGCAGATAGGATTCGATAATCACTAACTAACGTGCTTGAATTGCCAATAACGATATATTTATCGGATTTGGTTTTGTAAACATAAGTGTAGAAAGTATCATCCGCCTCTTGATAAATTAACGGGTCGTTAGCGCTATCCTCACCCAAGGTATGCTTGTAGATTTTTTCCGGTAGCAGGGTCACCGGGTGCTTAGTCCCATAGAAGAATGTTTTGTTATCATTGGCCCAGGCACCTCCTCCATAAGTATTTTCAATTCGGTCTTCAAGGAATTCGCCCGTTTCCAAATTCTTAAACCGAATCGTGTAGATCCTTCGGCTTAAAGTATCTTCGGCAATAGCAACAATTTTGTTATCCTGTGAAATACTGGCCGGGTAAGCCGAGTAGTAGCCGTAGCCTTTTGCCATTTCATTTACATTCATCATTATTTCTTCATCGGCATCCAAGCTTCCTTTCTTCCGGCAATAGATCGGGTATTCGCCGCCTTCTTCGTAGCGCGTATAATAGTAATACCCATTAGATAGATAAGGTACAGATTCATCGGTCTGCTTAATCCTACCCACGATCTCGTCATAGAGTTTTGACTGTAAATCTTTTGTATGAGACATTACCTGTTGGGTATAGTCATTTTCTTGTGTCAGATAGTCTAAGACTTGTTGAGTATGCGCGTCAGGGTTTTCGGCATTTTTCTGCTCATCTGATAATCTCATCCAGAAATAAGGATCTAATCTGGTTTGCCCATGTTCTTTTAATAACGTATCTGCTTTGATAGCAACAGGCGCATCCGGTCTACTCATTTTTTGTGAATCTTCTTCAGTGGTGGAACTTGTACAGGCCTGAAAAAATAAGAAGCCAACAAGCGTAACTAATAATTGATTTTCTTTCATTGCGATCTTTTTATCGGGGCGGCAAATTGGCGAACGAATGGTTCAAAACCAATTGAATTCTTATAAAGATAATTTAATACCGACATCTGACTAAATTAGATGGTAGCATATCTTGTAGCCTTAAAATCATAATGAAAAACAAAGTATACTTAGTAAGAACAGCGGGCATTCTCGCCGTTGTGGGAGGCATTGTCAATGGTTTTAGCGATTACTTACTGCAAGGCGGTCTGATTGCGCGTGCTGCGGTGAATACGTATGAAAACCTACCGAATGCTCCTTTTGATCTGGTATTTCTGGGGAGCATCATAGGTAATGCGGCAATACCCTTGTGGCTTCTCGGTTATTGGCCGGTTTACGAGGCCTTAAAACCGGCCGGTCGTTGGTTATCTATCCCTCCAGTTTTTATTCTAGGCTATACATATTCACTTTTCCCGGGATATCATGGATCGTATGCCCTATATGCGGCTGGGTTTCAAGCCCAGGACCAACAACCACAATCAGAGATTATGATGACCTTAGCGGAAAGAATGACTTCCTATCACGATGCACTTCTGGCAGTAATCGGCATAACTTCAATTATCGGATCCATTTGGTTTATTGTCGCCCTTTTTTCACGGCGTACTTATTTTCCATTTTGGGCCATTCTTATTTCCCCACTGGCAATTCCCATTACTCAACCCCTGATAGAAATGCTTCCTGGTCCCTATGGCGGTTTTATCCGACCAGCCTGGGGAACAACGCTCATAACCCTCCTATTTCTAACGGCCACAATTTTGACCTGGGATTTAAAAGAGTCAAAAGATTGATTCTAGTGATTTTTATGTTTAAAAAAATAGCCGAACTGAAACGGAATCAATACAGCAACCTAGGCGCTGTAAAGAGCATACTATTATTGACAGATAAGTCATTTTTTAAATTAGCATGTGAACTGAATAGACAACATTTATATCTCAACTGAATTAGTACTAAAAAATCCCAACAACGATACCAAAGAATGAAAGTTTCTCAAAAAGGAAAGTATTACGGTACCCAGAACATCAAAGTCACTTTTAATGAAGTTGTTCTATCGCAATATGCTTACACTATTGAAAAAACACCCTGGCATTATCATGAAAACCCCTATTTCATGTTTGTGCTCCATGGGAATATGATCGATTGCAATAAAAAGGTGAAGTCCCTATTACCATCAGGAAGTTTAATGTTTAACAACTGGCAGGAAAGTCATTATGGGGTACGGCATTCTAATGAGGCTTCAGGTTTTCACTTGGAGTTTGAAAAAAGCTGGTTTCATAAAAACGATATTGATCTAAAAACCTTCGAAGGGAGCCAGCGGGTCGAAGATCCGAAAGTACACGTGCTGTTTGCAAAACTGTATCAGGAGTTTTTGATGGCCGATCCCTATAGTCAAATATCTACCGAACTGTTGTTGATGCAGATTTGTGCTGACCTCGGTAAAGAAAAAGCGATTGGGCGCAATGAAGTACCTCAATGGATGAACAACTTGAAAGAACTACTTAGGTACAATACCTCCACGGTCAGTCTTCAGTATCTCTCAGAACAGCTTGGCGTTCATCCCGTCCACATCTCGAGAGCGGTTCCTAAATACCTCTCCTCCAGTCTGGGAGAGTATATAAGGCTAACAAAATTAAAAAAAGCCGTTCCACAATTATTGGAACCCAACCTCTCGCTGACCCAAATTGCATATGACTGTGGCTTCACAGATCAAAGCCATTTCAACCGCATTTTTCGACACTATTTTCGCCAGAGCCCAGGCCAATATAGAAAGACATTAAGGAAAAAGTACACATGTTAATCTCGTACAATTTTTAATCCTTTTTAGCGATGAATTTCGCACTAATTAAGCATTAATAATCCACCCTTGTAATTCATCTTTAAGCAGACTTCAGGTCGGTATTAATCCCGTAAATACTAAAATATATGAACTCAAACGCCCACAAGATATACAAAATTCTTTTCCTACTTGTTGCTGTATTCTGCCTTCGCTGCAGCACTGCAAAAAACAACGAAGGAAAACAGGAAAGTAATGAAATGCTAGCGGTTTTGAGAGACTCCATAAATCAAAATATCTATAAAGACATCAACGCCATATTTGTATATCACCATGGTGAAGTTTTTATTGAGGAATACTATAACCAAACGGAATCGGAAGATTTACATGATGCCAGGTCAGTGGGTAAATCAATCGCATCGGCTGTGCTCGGAATTGCCATAGATGAAGGATACATACAATCACTTGATCAACCGCTGTCAGATTTTTATAATCTTGAGGATTATAAAAACTATTCCATTGACAAGGGCAAGATCACCGTCAAAGACCTCATAACCATGAGCAGTAATTTTCTTGGTGACGATAATGATTTCGACACTCCAGGAAACGAAGAGTATATGTATGACAAAGAGAATTGGGTCAAGTGGGCATTGGATCTCCCGGTAGACAGTTTGCGAGAATCAGGTACCTCGTGGCACTACTTTACTGCCGGGGTAGTTATACTGGGTGATATCATTGACAAAAATGTCCCAAACGGATTAGAGGCCTATGCCCATAAGAAACTTTTCCAACCCTTGGGCAATACAAATTATAAATGGTCCTATACTCCTCAGGACGTGCCTAGTACGGCAGGCAATTTTCGAACGGATGCCAAGGGTTTTGCTGATTTCGGAAAATTATATTTGCAGGAAGGTGCTTGGGAGGGAAAACAAATTATCTCTAAAAGCTGGGTAGAGCGTAGCACCAAAAAGTGGATTGAAACATCCTTTATTCCCAATTACTACGGATATCTCTGGTGGATAAGAGATTATACGGTAAACTCGAAAAAGTATCATACCGCCTATTGCTCGGGCAATGGCGGGAATAAGATATTTACCTTCAAAGAGCTGGACGCCGTTGTGGTAATTAACGCCAGCGCATACAGTACGAGCTATGGACATAAACAAGCCGATGAAATACTGACCTCATTTATCCTGCCCGACATCATAGACCATCAGTAATTACGAAAACCGGTGTAGAACATTATATTCTATCGATTCCCTAAGGAAACTTTTGATCCGTAGGCCCGTTGACTCATTCTGACCTTAATGATACCTGAATGAAAATCTCCCACCTCCTACTTCCCCTGTTCTTCTTAGTCTCGGTTACCCACCTCAAGGCCCAAATAGAAACTATTGCTTATCAGCTTAACGGCAGAAATCCGGATCAAACCGATAAAAATCCATTTGGAAAGTTCATCGGTGAATGGACCTTAAAAAATGACGACTGGACCCACAATTGGGGAAATGGAACGGAGACCATAAAGATTTCGGGTCACCATACGGTAACCAAGCAGTTGAATACAGACAACTCCCTTTTATCCATCATCGATGGTACGGAACCTAACGGCCACATTTTCTGGTCTTACAATCCGAAGACCGGAGAAGTAGGCCATTTGTCAAGTTTTGGTTCGATTAGGGCAGGGAAAGGCAAAGGTAAAATCAATAAGCAAGGCGACGTGGAATTAAAGCTCACCTTCGAAGGTGAAACGCCAGGGACTTATCGCATTTACAACTATCAATGGGTCAACGAAGACGAGTATCACATGAGATCCATTCAGTACTCAGAGGATGACGAGCCTACCGGCCTGTTCTACGAAGGTTGTTTTGTGCGCCTTAAAAAATCCGAGGACCCGAATGAAGCCGTCAAAAGGGAAATACTCCATCATGGGAAAGTGATCCGGGAAGCCTTTGGCAACGAAGACATAGATAAAATCAAAGCATTGCACCACCCTGACGTGATGAAAGCATTAGGTTACAAAGACTTGAAAACAGGACGGCAAGAAGTAATACAAAGCTTGAAAGGAACGCTGAATAATTTCAGGTTGGAATTCATAGAAAATGAGGTGGAAAGTATTCTAGTTCAAGGCGATATGGCCATTGAACAAACCCGGTTTTCTATTAAAGGAACCCCCAAAGACGGTGGTGACCCTTGGGTGTTCAGCGGTCGGACGGTAGTCACCTATGTAAGGTATAAAGACAGTCCAACCGGATGGGCCACAATCCGGGAGATTATACAACCGGCCATGTAGCAAAAAAAGGATATCTTCATTGATGAAATAACTCATCAAATGAAACGGTTAAGCTTAATCATTGGCTTTGTATTACTTACTCAAATCACAAGGGCACTTCCTTGCTCTGAAATCCAATTTGTATTTATGGATGCCTTTCCTACTGAAGTACTTGATGATGATCTTACCATATTGTGGGAATACAATAAACTATGCACTGATTACGAAAAGCGTTCTGATAATTTCGTCATTAAACTAATGTCCATATTTGAAGATGTCATTTTAGTAGATACAATTAAAGGTTTTCATTTTACAATTATGAATGAACTCCTCGACTCATCAGGAATTACGCTCTTTAACGTTAAAGAATTGGGTGATGATGTTGGAGCTGAAATTGCTTTAAGGACTAAAAAAGACTTCAGTTCTCCACAACATTTTGATGAGATTGAAAAAATTAACTTTTGCCTTTTAAACGGGTATTTTTTAAATGCCTTAAGTATGATAGAAAAACTAGAAGAGTGGCAATTAATTGAGGATATAAAAACTCAATACATTAAACTCTTCCCACAATACTATCCCCGAAGAAAGAACTTCTTTAACGGCTATTTTAATGATTCTCTTGAACTCCACACAATGCCATTTATTAAAAACACCAAGTCATTACTCAAAAAGTTGAATAATCCAATCAATAGAGATAAGAAACCATTCTTTATTGAATTAATAGTTTCGGCTAAAAATGAAATAAAATAAGTGAAAGTAAGCGATTCTAAGTATCAGAATGTTGTATTGAAGGCGATAAACGAGATAGAGGTTTATAACTCCCAAAGCAATCAAACTTTTGCTTTCATAAAAATTGGTACATCCAAGAATAAAAAGAAATTCGTGTTATCTAATAAAAGAGCGTTGACCGATCCACGTTCTATATGGTATAAGAAAAAATTCTGGCCAAGAGGGGCGATTCATTAGCAGCGATACAAAAACTTCATCTAAATCGGTTTACCCAAAAAGTAAATTCTTCCCAAGCTGCTTTCCTCCGACCATTGGAAAAATGAATGAGGCCTAACCTTCAGGCACTTCAGCTCTATCAAAAGAAGCCCTGTACGTTTCGGATAATGCGGGTGACCAATCTACTAATTGAAAAACGTACGCCGCTTTTAACCGTTCTTCTATTTCCATCTCTTCAAAAAACACTTGGAAAAATGATCGTTGCATTTCCTCATTACTGGTCAATAAACCTCCCCCGGAGTACATACCCAGCTCCTGTATTATAACGGGCTTCTCACCCATTTTATCAAGCATCTTTTGAACATCCGAGCGGATCTCCGAAACATTCAAAATACGATTGAATGGAAAAGTTTCTGTACTGGCTGATCCATAAAAGTTGAAAGAACCGGCATCGCAAAGCTCTAATAGTGCGTCCGTACCAGGGAAATTAGCGGCCAGATTTCCCTCTGCAAACGTAACGGTCACTGCCATTTGATTATTAATACTATGGACGTGGCTTTTTACCTTGTTCAAAAAAATAAGAAGCTCTGAGGATAGATTTTCCAACTCGCCAAAGCTATTATCTGCCTCATTACTGATCGAGATCGCATAGCCATCATATGTGGCTAGCATGGGAATGACCCAGTCCATAAGTCGATTAAACCGAGCAATGAGTAGAGGGTCATCAAATTTCTTTGCTGTCAAGTCCTCCGGCACTGTAGGTCCTTCGCTATCGTAGGTAGAGATTAACTGAAAAGTTTCTAAGACCATCCTCCTGAAGGTCGTTAAGTCGTTCTTGCAGCACATTCTCATCAAAGTTTCCGGGTGAAGGTTCTAATTCAGGCCAGTCGATTTGAAGGCGGCCTACCCGCAGTCAAGGCTTCAGCCCATCGGTTGTTAATGGAATGCGAAGTGCCAACAGGATTGTCCACATTAAAGCCCACAATCATTCTATATTACGGCCATTCGATAGCAACGGTAAGTCTTGAGCTACGGAAATCATATTTTGGTTATCGTCACCACCACAGCCTGATAAACCATGAAGTATGAAAATGGAGGATTATCGATTAAGTCGTTACTATGTTATATCCTAACTACAGATTGGCGTAAATAATACGCTACTTGAAAAGCAGGAAATGATAATCCTTCAGAATTATTTAACGATTGGGCATAATTAAAATCATTTATCCCGCATTATTCAAACTATAAAATCATGTCAGCTTTAATGCATTTTGTGGTTTTCTTAATACGCACTTGACCTTTTCTATCCTGCTGTTGTTATTGTTGAAAAAGTATTATTTAACCCTAATTAATTATGAGTTTAGCCCAAGAATTGGAAAGTAGAAGGTTGGCTTCTTCATCGAAAATACCTAAAGACAAATATGAAGTAATGCAGGCAAGCACGCTCGAACTTCAAAATGCCCAACTTTCCGCGCAGGCCTTCAAAACCGGACAAACCATCCCTGCCTTTGAACTGCCAAATGTGCATAGAAATAAAGTAAGTTCTGTTGACCTATTGAAAAACGGGCCTTTGGTAATTTCATTTTACCGAGGAGGCTGGTGTCCGTATTGCAACATGGAGCTGAGGGCATTGCAATCCGAATTGGATACAATCAGAGCAACCGGAGGACAACTGGTAGCGATATCCCCGGAAATGCCTGACCATTCGTTAAGTACTTCCGAAAAAAATGAATTATCGTTTGAAGTGCTTAGTGATCTTAACAATCAATATGCAAAGCAACTTGGATTAGTATTTCAATTGCCAGAGAACTTAAGGGAAGTGTACCATTCGTTTAATATCGATGTGCCCAAGCACAATGGCAACACTCATTATGAACTCCCGATGCCCGCTACCTATCTAGTAGACGAAAAGGGAAAAATCATTTTCGATTTCGTTCCTGAGGACTACACTTATCGTCTGGAACCCCAGAAAGTGGTAAGGGTGTTGCAAGATCATCAACCGGTGGGTTAACAGAAACATATGATCCATCTTTCGGATAGCCAGATTGTCTTTTTCCCGACAATTCAGAAAAATACAGCAACCTTTTAAACCTTTTTACAGTATTGATGTTTAAACATTGAATTTAAACTAAGACAACAAATCATCATGAAAAAGCAATTCACAATTCTAGCACTGGCACTGGCTGTAGGTATTAGCCTCGTTTCGTTCAGAACCATTGACGGGACATACACCGTTAATGCATCGGAAAGTCAATTGAAGTGGACAGGTTACCACTTAGCTAAGTCGTACGAACATTGGGGCTATGTTAACCTAAAGTCAGGCAATGTAGAAGTCAGTAATGGTAAGATTACGTCTGGTGAGTTTGTCATTGACATGACCACCATAGCCAACAAAGACGTTGAAGGCGAGAAAGACAGTAAGAAGTTAGACGGTCATCTTAAATCTGACGATTTCTTTGCGGTTAAAAAACATCCCGAAGCTAAGCTCGTCATCAAAAAAGTAGATGGTTCCGGTAAAGCTACAGGGGATTTAACCATTAGAGGTATCACCAAGGAAATCCAGTTCGATACCAAAGTAGATGAAGCTTCAGATAATAAGGTAGTGGCCACCGCGGATATTAAAGTAGATCGTACTGATTTCAAAGTGATGTACGGTTGGAAGCTGGAAAATGCTATTCTTTCCAATGAGTTTAGAATGGAAGTTCAGTTAGTGGCAAATAAGTAATATCAATCGTCATTCCACATAGAGTCTAGTTGAAGTTAGGAGTCTCTTAATTAAGAGATTCCTGTTTTCACAGGAATGACGGTTTTCTTTTTTAAAAGCACACATTTTAGCCGTATTTCACAATTAATAAGTTGAGATTAACTTTCTTCACATCAGTGAAGAAATTCATCAGTTCCTATTATCCTTACTTCCCTATTTTCGGCATGGCGCTTTACCTCGTCATGTTTACCTATGCCACTACGCTTTACCCGGGAGGCTCAGAGAGCCATCCTGATATGTTAGGACATAGCTTTTTTCACAACTTACTTTGTGATCTCAATGGAGCGACAGCAATTAATGGAGAAAGTAATCCGGCACGACCCTTGTCTATAACGTCTCATATTGTGCTTAGCCTGACCATGATCATGTTCTTTTATACACTACCGGATATTTTTCAAAATCAAAACAGGAATACAAAACTGGTTCGGGTATTTGGTGTGCTGAGCATGACGGTATTTATCCTCATGTTCACCGAATATCATGATAAAATTGTGGTAGTTGTAGCCGCTCTGGGTACCATGGCTTTGGTCCCTTTCTTTATCGAAGTTTTAAAATATCCGAACACTCCACTAAAAAGATGGGCCTACTTATGCTACCTCATGAGCGTAGTGGTTTTTGTGATCTTCATTACAAAGATTGGTTATTACTACCTCCCCTTTCTCCAAAAGCTTACCTTCCTTCTGGATGCAGTCTGGGTGATTTGGGTATGTAGAATTGTAATTGAGAAAAATAGAGCAACTAAACTTCAGGAAGCTGCCGCTGGTTCTTGACTTTAAGTTCGTCTAAAACAAAAAAGGCTACTCACCATGAGCAGCCTGTGATCCAAGTTATTTCTAAAAATCAAATCTGACTCAGACCTCCGTCTACTTCCAGTTCCACTCCATTAATGTAAGAAGCGTCATCAGAAGCCAGGAATAAAACCGTTGACGCCAGTTCTTCCGAAGAACCAAATCTTCCGAGGGGCACAGATTGTGCAAAACCTGCCCCCATCTCCTGGATTGTGGCTTCGTCCATTCCCATTTTTCCATAGATCGGAGTTTCTACAGGCCCGGGAGCCACACTTACCGTCCTTATCTTCTTTGCTTTTAGTTCACTGGCCAACACCCTGGTCAACGACCTTAATGCCGCTTTTGTGGCACTGTATACCCCGGCATTGTCAAAACCTTTTTGACCTACGACTGAAGTATTACTAATGATCACACTACCCTCCCCTAAGTAAGGCAACGCTTCTTTAATAGTAAAGAAAGGATTCTTCACATTGATGTTGAATTGCGTGTCGAAGTGGTCTTCATCTATGGCTTCAATGGGCGAGAAATACGCCACACCTGCATTGAGGAATAGTACATCTATTCTACCGTGCCTGCTTACGGTTTCATCCACTGACTTTTTAGCAGAATCAAGTTGAGTCGCATCGGCGAGGATGTAAGAGGAATCGTGCCCAATATCAGCCATAGCCTCTTTAAGCGCCTCTTCACGCCTTCCGGTAATAACTACTTTAGCCCCTTCCTGAGCAAATAACTTGGCAGAGGCCAAGCCAATTCCGCTGTTTCCACCAGTGATTAAAGCGACTTTGTTTTCTAATTTTCCCATTGTGTTAGATATCTTTTATTTGAAACGAATATTCCAAATAACGATATATTGAAACGCTTGTTTCAAATAAATTAAACTTTTTAAAGTACGCTTAAGGTTTGATCCACAATGCCCTGAATATCAGTAGTTTTATTTTCTAACATTCCCGTGACTCTCAGGCCCTGTAAGCTTGAAAAAAGAAATACCGCCAACTTCTCTGCACTTTTAGTTGGGTCGATCTCTTTTTTTTCCTGCGCTTCAACGATCAGCTCCTTAAACATGGAACTGGTAGCTTCTTTATTTCGGACCAGGAAATCGTGAATTTTTGGATCAGTATTGCTTAGCTCAGTAGTGCAGTTGGACATAAAACAACCATTCGTGCTCTCCTTATTTATGATTTCTTCGGCTGTTCCACGAAACAAAGCAATTATTTTCTGCTTAGGGCTTTTGTCACCTTCGAAATAAGAAGACAACTTATCCTCTTGCAATTGTTGATAATACTGAAGAGACTGCTCGTAAAGGTTATACTTATCACCAAAAGAGTTGTAAATACTGGACCGATTGAGGCCTGTTGTATCCACTAGGTCCTGCATGGAAGTCCCATTATAACCCTTCGACCAAAATAGATAGGTCACCTTTTTAAGCACTTCACTTTTATCAAATAAAACTGACTTCGGCATATTGGAACAAACGTTTCAAATGAAATTTAGTTTTATGTAGCTGCGATTTCCTGAAAAATGCGAAATTCAAGGAGCATCTAAATACTACCCTTCGATATGAGATTATTCTGCACATTATTACTTACTACATTCACCCTTAAATTGATCGGCCAGACCTTACACGTCCCCTTAGACACCACAGTCACGACCAATCATTCCGCAACCATCAACGGCTCAAAATTCAACTACACGGCAACGGTAGGTTTTCAGCCAGTATGGGATGAAGCTGGTAAATCGGTGGCGGCGCTGCACTATACGTACTACAAGAGATCAGACATTTCCGACCTTTCTAAAAGACCCCTGCTTATATCTTTTAATGGTGGGCCGGGTTCTGCTTCAGTGTGGATGCATGTAGCTTATACTGGGCCTAAAGTACTGAAGATCGATTCCGAGGGTTTCCCGGTTCAGCCTTACGGCGTTCGGGATAATCCAAACTCCGTGCTGGACGTGGCAGATATTGTTTTTGTAAACCCGGCAAACACGGGTTATTCGAGGACCATACCTATCAAAGGTGACGAAGTGAAACGTGATCTGTTCTTTGGCATTAACGCAGATATTAAATACCTGGCAGAATGGATCAATACGTGGGTTTCGCGCAACAATCGATGGCTTTCGCCCAAATACATCATTGGCGAAAGTTATGGTGGTACCCGGGTCATGGGATTAGCCGGTGAGCTTCAAGCGAGGCAATGGATGTACCTGAATGGCGTAATCATGGTATCGCCCGCAGACTATCTGATCTTCAACTCCGACCGGCCAGTGTCTTACGGGCTCAACCTACCCTACTTCACTGCAGCCGCCTGGTACCACAAAGCTCTTCCCCAAGCATTGCAGGAAAAAGATCTTTTAGAGATTCTATCTGAAGTGGAATCCTATGCTATAGATAAATATATGCCAGCCATTGCCAAAGGAGGGATGATCGGTAAAGCAGAAAAGGACAAGGTGGCCACCAAAGTAGCCTACTACTCCGGACTTTCGAAAAAAGTTGTATTGCAACAGAACCTGAACATCCCCACACGATTTTTCTGGAAGGAGCTACTAAGGGATAAGAGAGGATACACCATCGGACGTCTGGATAGCCGATATCTTGGGATCGATGGTAAAGAAGCCGGCGACGCCCCGGACTACAGCGCTGAACTGGACTCATGGCTCCATTCATTCACTCCAGCCATTAACTACTACATGCGCTCTCATCTCAACTTCAAGACCGACCTTAAGTACAACATGTTTGGCCCGGTGAGGCCATGGAACAACGAAAATAATGAGGTTCGTGAGCGACTGAGAGTGGCCATGGCCCAAAACCCTTATTTGCATGTAATGGTACAATCCGGTTACTACGATGGTGCAACTAACTATTTTCAGGCCAAGTACACACTATCACAAATTGATCCTAGCGGTAAGATGAAGGACCGGTTGAGCTTCAAAGGCTACAGAAGTGGTCACATGATGTACCTAAGGAACGAAGACTTAAAATCGGCCAACGATGATCTGCGCAAATTTATTCTAAATACCCAGGCTAACGGTAAGTCCGCTAAATACGAATAGTAATATCTTTGAGTTATTATGAAAGCCGTTAGACAACTGGCAGGTTAAATAAAAACAAAATGGTCTGATACCTTTTTTTGTTTATGACGTATACTTTCAAAACAATGATCCATGATAAAGAACTACCTGTTAATAGCCGTCAGAAATCTATTCAAAAGTTCTACCTATTCCATTATTAATATTTCCGGGCTGGCCATTGGTCTCGTCTGTAGTATTCTTATTTCACTTTGGGTCTTGGATGAGACTTCCTATGATGACTTCATTCCGAAGCGTGACCGGCTGTATCAGGTTTGGACAGAGGCATTTTTTGACAATACTATAAACAGATGGAGATCGGTACCCCAGCCTACCGTAGAGGCCATGAAAACAGCGGATAGTCATATTGTAAACTCTGTTGTTTTAGATTGGAGCTCTGAGCATTTGCTTGTAGTCGGGGATACCAGGATTTACAAAAACGGATACTATGCCAGTGAAGAGTTTTTGGAAATGTTTGAATTCCCATTAATTCATGGCGATCCCAGTCTCGTTTTAGATGAAGCTAGTGGTATAGTAATTAGCGAATCTACCGCTGAAGCTCTTTTCGGAGACGAAGATCCTCTCAACAAAGTAATACGGCTTGATAACGATTCTGACTTAAAAGTATCCGGAGTTTTTGAGGATGTTCCAGGCAATTCTACTTTTCAATTTGATATTCTAATTCCATGGAAGCATGGGGAACGATCACGGGAATGGATAAGGGATAACAAGGACAATTGGGACAACAGCTCCTATCAGGTATTTGTGGAATTGGATAATAACGCTAATCATAAGATTGCCGAGAGTAGTGTTAAAGGGATGTTGATGGAGAAAAACCCCGGAGACATTGAAACGTCTTTGTTCCTCTATCCTATGGAGCGCTGGCGACTTTATTCCACCTTTGAAGAAGGTAAAGAAAAAGGTGGACTGATCGAGTATGTTCAGCTATTTACGGCTATAGCTATTATTATACTGATCATAGCTTGTATCAACTTCATGAACCTGGCCACCGCCAGATCCGCCAAACGATCAAAAGAAGTTGGTATTCGGAAAACTGTAGGATCCGGCAGACGTGAATTGATATTCCAGTTTTTGAGCGAGTCTGTAGTAATAGCCCTGGTATCCTACATTATCGCGATCATGATTGTTCTGATCATTTTACCGTTTTACAATAATCTTGTGGATAAGGAACTTACCTTGAATTTTACGAGTCTTGGTTTCTGGGGAGCATCATTAGGGATCATATTAATCACGGGCTTAATAGCGGGTAGTTATCCAGCCTTTTATTTATCCTCCTTCAAACCTGCTACGATTCTCAAGGGGGTATCGGTCGGGGATAATGCAAATCTGCCCAGAAAGGTATTGGTAGTGATTCAATTTATGGTAGCCATTGTGCTGTTAGTGAGCACGGTGATAATATATCAGCAGATTGAGCTGGCACGAAGCCGTGATCTTGGCTATAACCAGGAAAAGCTTGTCACCATTGATTTAACCAAGGAATTAGACAAAAACTACGACACCTTCAAGAATGAAATACTGACGTCAGGTGCCGTAGAATCCATGACACGATCCAATAGTTCTGTTACCCAGATCACTTCCAACAATATGCTGGGCTGGCCAGGTAAACCCGACGATGTTCATGTCATTTTTTCTACGATCACATCACACTATGATTACTCCAAAACCATGGGCATCGAAATTTTGGAAGGGCGTGATTTTTCGAAGGACTTTGCGAGCGACAGTTCTGCCATCTTAGTCAATAAGGCGGCTTTGGACGTTATGCAGCTTGACGAACCCGTTTTGGGCACTGAACTCGATCTCTGGGGCGAGAAAAGAACGCTTATAGGGGTACTGGGTAATACCTTAATGGGTTCCGTATACAATGAGGTAAAGCCCATGTTCGTGATCATGGATAATTGGGGTGGCGTTATTACGATGAGGCTGACCGCCGGTCAAGACATTCAAGAGAATCTCGCCACTATAGAAACACTATTCAAAAAATTTAACCCTGCTTATCCCTTTGATTACAAATTCATGGACGTGGAGTATGAAAAAAAATTCAAATACATAAAGCTTACCCAGACACTAGCGAATGGCTACGCCTTACTGGCGGTTATTATCACGGGGCTAGGGATTTTCGGACTTGCGGCTTACACCGCCGAGCAAAGGAGAAAAGAAATCGGTATTCGTAAAGTGTTGGGAGCTTCGGTAATCCAGTTAGTTTCCATGATATCTAAAGATTTCACAAAACTCATTTTAATCGCCTTTGCCTTGGCCGCTCCGCTTTCCTGGTGGTTTCTCGATAATTACCTTGACCGTTACCCGATTCGCGTGGATATTTCCTGGTGGGTGTTTCCAAGTGCAGGTCTTATAGCCCTGATTTTCGCTTTACTGATCGTGAGCAACCAGGCACTCAAGGCGGCAATTTCTAATCCGGTAAAGTCATTACGCATCGAATAGAAAATCCGCAAGAATCGGGTGTTGGTTCACTGGCAAATGGTGAATATTTGTATTCATGATTTACGCTAAAATGAATACCATAACCAATATTGACTTCGACAGGATTGCCAAGGCTATTGAATTTATTCATACCCATTTCAAAAAACAACCTTCTTTAGATGAAGTAGCGGCGGAGGTCCATCTGAGTCCAAGTCATTTTCAAAGGATGTTCACGGAATGGGCTGGGGTAAGTCCCAAGAAATTTCTCCAGTACACCAGCCTGGCCTACGCCAAAAGTCTCCTGAAGGAAGAACAGACCACACTTTTTGACACCGCCATGGATACCGGGCTTTCCGGAACGGGACGCCTTCATGACCTCTTTGTGACGATCGAAGGGATGACTCCGGCAGAATACAAAAACGGCGGGGCCAGCTTAGTCGTGAGCTATAGTTTCAGTGACAGTCTATTTGGAAAAGCCATTGCCGCATCTACATCCAAAGGGCTTTGCTATCTAGCTTTCTGTAGCTCTGAGGAAGAAGGGCTCCGGCAACTAGCAAAAAACTTTCACAACGCGGAGGTCCTTCATAAACAAACGGATATTCATAAAGCCGCCTTCGCCATTATTTCAAACGCTACTAACGACCTGTCGCAGATAAAGCTGCATTTAAAAGGTACTGTTTTCCAGTTAAAGGTTTGGGAAGCACTGCTTCACATACCTCTCGGACAAGTCTCAACCTATGGCGCAATTGCCCATAGTATTGATGCCCCCGGAGCTTCCCGTGCCGTCGGCTCCGCTATAGGGAGCAATCCTATCGCTTATTTAATTCCTTGTCATAGGGTCATACAATCCAGCGGAGCATTGGGAGGGTATATGTGGGGACCATCGCGAAAGCGCGCCATCATGGGTTGGGAAGCGGCGCAAATAGAAACGTAAAGGATGTACCCGCATAACGAGCTATCCGGAGCGCTATTTAATCAGCTCATTAAAAGTGGGCAGGTACAAATAGCCGGAAATCAAAAACTAAAGATTTACGGTCGCTTAAGCTGTAAGTCCGGAAAACGCATAAAAGTAGTTAACAGAGTGTTCTTTATTTCTGTTAAAGAAGCTGAGTCTTATGGATACAGACCTTGTGGACATTGTATGATCCAAGAATATCGAAAATGGAAAGATGAGTTTGTTTAGCCACTACACTGATCCGAAAAAAAACCTGCTTCCTTTTGATGGTGAGGTATATTATCACGGTAAAATCTTCAGTGATCAACAGTCTGAAGAATATGCAAAACAGCTTTTCGAGCGTATTGCATGGGAAAATGACGAAGCTTATATTTTTGGCAAGCACATTATTACTAAGCGAAAAGTAGCCTGGTACGCCGATAAGTCCTTTACCTACACCTACTCCAACGCCACCAAAACCGCATTGACTTGGACCAACGAGCTCCGTAAACTGAAGACCAAGGTTGAAGAAGCTGCTGAGACTACCTACAACTCTTGCTTGCTCAACTTATACCACACCGGCGATGAGGGCATGGCGTGGCACAGCGATGGTGAGAAGGAATTAGTTAGACACGGATCAATCGCTTCAGTAAGCTTTGGCGCTGAACGAAAGTTTTCGTTCAAACATAAAACCACGAAAGAAACCGTTTCACTCTTACTGGAACCCGGGAGTCTGCTCATCATGCAAGGTACCACACAAGATCACTGGTTGCATAGATTACCCCCTACCAAAAAGGTGCATACGCCAAGGATTAACTTAACTTTTAGACAGATGAATACTTAACTAGTTGAATTGAGTACCTGTCCATGGAATACAATCTGAGCTATTTCATAAGTACTTATAGTCGACTATAAGTACTTATAAAATGTTTAGGTCCGAACGATAAATGATATTTGTATTGACCCTTAGAGAGGGTATTGGTACTTACGTACAAAACAGTTTATCGGCGGGTACTGAAAACAAAGGTTGATCATACCATCTGGCATATGTAGCATTTAACGACGCCTATGTCAGTTGCAATCTCTCCCCAGATAAAGTAAAAGAAGTATATTTAGAAGGTAGATAATGGGAACGTGTTCCTTTTATACAGATGTTGTGATCCATTGGTCTTCAAAACAGAAATTTTCTAACTTTATAGTATGACAACTAAGGAGAAACTCAGAAATTCGATCCTCAACAAGATCAAGAAACTTTCGGACGATAAACTTCCGAACCTTGACTCCTATCTTAACGATCTGGAATCACAGTTTTCAACTGAGAAATCCACCCTGTCTTTTAGTGGGATTTTTGAAGAACTGGATTTGGACGAACTAACAACCGAACTCCATAAGTCCAGATAAGATAAAAACGACCGAATTCCGCAGTTTTGAACCGATCACTCATTGACACTGATATCCTTTCATATTTTCTGAAAGGCAGCAAACCAGTTAAGCAGAACTTTGAACTCTATCTGAAATCTCATTCAAAAATCATGATTTCTGAGATAACTTATTTCGAGATTTTGTCCGGTCTTACCTTCAAGAAAGCCTCCAAACAAATAGAAGAATTCGAAGCATTTGTATCAACCTGTGAGATATTGAAACTCTCAACTTCATCTTTACGAACATCTTCAAACATCTACGCCGAACTCAGAGAAAAGGGGATAACCATTGGAACAGCAGATTTACTGATTGCAGGAATTGCACTTACGAACAGCCTAACTCTTATAACGAACAACCAAAAACATTACGAACCTATTTCGGAACTTGCAACCTCCAACTGGAACGTATAAAACGGATCACAACAAGCGCTAAAGTTGCATATGCCAAAGTGCCCCTAGCCTACCTCAGTGTAGTCCAACCGCCAATCTGCGCCTTCTGGAAGCGACCATTCTTTCTGTAAGTATCGTGCTTCTGGATTTCCACTTTCTGAGCGCAGCAGTTTTCTGAGACAGTTGTGCGTGTGGCGCAGATCAGCTAGTTTAGTGCCAATTAGCAAAGTGTGGGCATACGCACTTTAGCTGATCGTTAGCAATAATTATGTGAATGAAACAGATATTAATCTTAATACTATCATTCTTAATCTCTTTAATCGGTTACTCAAAAAAGCTACAAAAAACTAAGGAGCTAGATTCAACTATTACTTACCATCTTAAAATAGACACAACAATATCAACTATCAACACTGAACTAAATTCTTTCGTCGGATCGCCTTCCGAAAAGGAAGAACAGCTGCCATCAATGCTACGGCTAGAAAGCTTGCCGTGATCATCTGGAACATGGTCACCAAAAAGCAACCTTACACTCCTAAAGATAATTACCTATTTTTAGATCAGAAAAGACGCATCGTAAGTATGATGAGAAAACAGATCAAAGACTTGGGATTGAACCCAGATGAACTTGGCTTCTCCAGGGCCAAGAGGGATAAAATCGCTGAACAAATGACATCTAATAATCAAATACTTAGCTTACGTTAGTCAGAATTAGGTTTGACAATATGACAAGAACGTTTATTCTAATAATGGCAAGCTTATTTTTTCAGTGCAAGAACCAAGAGGTTTCAACTGAAGAAATAAATCAATTACGTATCATACAAAAAATGGAGGCTCAAGAACCCGTAGTGATTGGTTTTATCGGTGGTTCTATAACAGAAGGAACGGCCGCTACGGCAGTAAGAAACAGATATGCTAATAAGGTTGTCAACAAGTTAAAACTGAAATATGAATACGATAACATACAATTAGTTAATGCTGGAATTGGAGCAACTACTTCAGGAATTGCAAATTATAGAGTCTATAACGATTTACTGAATAAATCACCCGATTTGGTATTTGTCGATTTCTCGGTCAACGATCCTAGGTCAGATAAGGCCACAGAGACTTATGAAGGATTGATCAGGCAGATCAGGAATCAAGCAGAAGTAGTTTCCTTGATCTTTACTAATAAAAATTTCATCAATGCTGAAGAACAACATCGGAAGATCACTGATTACTATAGAATTCCAACACTGTCTATAAAGGACACTTTAGAAAATTTACTCCACTTAGGTTTGAAATGGGAAGACTTTTATAATGATGTAGTTCACCCAAATGATAACGGACATGAGTTGATTTCAAATATGATAGTAGATAAATTATCATTTATGAAGTATGATCATCATCAAAATAAAGTGCCTTTAACAGAAAATAAATACCAAAATACAAAGATGGTCTACGCAAATGAATTAAGTATTAATCAACACACTAATTATAAACTTGTTTCAGATAGTCCAAGATTTGGTTCAGCATACAGAGCTTTAATTGACAATTCTTTGATTGAATTTGACTTTGAAGGAGAATATCTGAGTATGCTTTGCCTTCGAAATTCTGGATCAAAGTCGGTAGAGGTAACAATTGATGGGAAAAGTTATCTGATTAACACTTATATAGAAAATGAAAGAGGTTATCAAGCTGTTTTTGATTTTGGTAAAGTAGGAACTGGAAAGCATAATGTAACTATAACTAATCAGGGTAATTTCGAATTTAATGCCTTCATGGCTTATAGCACAAAGTAAGTTAAGAGTCGAGTAGGCCAAGAGGCTGACTGATCAGCCTCTTGCCTCTCACAGAACCGTACGTGACAGTCTCCTGTCATACGGCTCTTCATAATCAGACCTAGGACGTAAACCCATGTCGCCAGTGTGGAAATAGATAGTCGTCCCTTAAAATCGGCATAAGTACTTAGTTATCAACAGGTTTTGGGTGTAAATATGTGGATAAATTCTGCAAGTAAATGCTTATCTTGGGTAAGAAACCTTGCAGAAATGTTACAGGAAAATTCGACCGATCAAGGTCAACTTAATTGCTTTACTCCCGTGCTTAAACAAATCATTAATCCCAAGCATGCGCTATGTAAGCTGGCCGGCCAGCTCAACAGGCTCAAGCTGGAACGGGTGCTATCTCAAGAGTATAATCATGACCAGGGTCGTCCGGCCAAGCCGATCCGCTTAATGTGTAGTTTATGGATATTGAAGCACTTATACGATCTAAGCGATGAGGAGTTGATCGAGCAGTGGATCCAAAATCCCTATTACCAATACTTTGGTGGCATGGGAGACTTTC
>JBCCOE010000072.1:0-21665 GCA_039025475.1 Bacteroidota bacterium
CTCCAAAACTAACTTTAGGATAAATGAAATTTTAATCCCTTATAAAACATCTGCTTTTGATAATTCATTAAGACTCAAGCTATTTAGTGTCCATAATGGAATTCCTGATGAGTTAAAGTATCAAGAAGTTCAAGTAGTTCACGGTTCAGATAAACTTAGCCATCAATTTTTAAGGTTCAATAGTGACCTCACGCAATACGAAAACTTAGACTCTCTGTTTATTAGTGTAGAATTGATGAGTGATATTATCAACAACGGGGAGTCCTTTTATGAAAAAGAGAATCCAATCATCCTCTATTCTCATTTTAAAAATGAAATTGCTCATACTTTAACTACCAAAAACTTCGAAGTAACGCAGCGCTGGTCACTACTTACTTCATTTCTAAATCCAAAAAGAAACCCCCCCAATTTAACGTACATCATTGAGAGTTCTCAATGATGTTTTCTAGCAAGATATGAATCAAAGCCTCATCTAAAAAACGTAAGTATTTATGAATGTCGGTAAAAAAATTATCCAGATCTACAAATCGAACAATTGGATCTGATAATCCCAACCTGCTTGTAATAACTCAACCTCTTTATTCGGACGCTTGTTCACGGATATCGTAAATTACAAATATCATTATTCCAATCAATACTATTGATGCTCCCACGCCATGAATAATGCTGAGTTAGGAAAAGAAGGAGAAAGACTCGCGGCAAGTTATCTCGAAAAGAACGGCTATCGGGTGCTAGCAAGCAACTGGCGATTTAAGCGATCAGAAATAGATCTTATCTGTCAAAAGGGGAATCTACTTGTTTTTGTAGAGGTGAAAACCAAGTCCTATGTGGCTTTTGGGCAACCTGAAGATTCCGTAGATGAAAAGAAAGCGGCCAAAGTAATCGAAGGTGCAGAGGAGTATATATTTCAAAATAATTGGAATCAGGACATTCGATTTGATATAATATCTATCGTGATTAACGGTGATCAACAAAAGCTGCTACACTTAGAAGATGCTTTTTATTGATTAGCGTTTCTGATAAATCAACTTCCCTTTAGGGTTCCATTCTTTATAGATGTAAGGCCTGAACTCGTCGTCGTGCGGATCTTTGGAATAGCGGACAATTTTTTTTCTTCTCCCTGAAGCATAAAACTCTACCCATTCCCCGACAGGGCGGTCCCAGTGATATTCCCCTTGAACCGCTTTGCGGCCATTTTCAAAAAAGTAAAAATAGTAGCCTTCCTTCTCTCCGTACTCTATAGGGATAATTTCTTTCATTTTTTGGCGCTCTTTGTCATAGTAACGCACCATAGATTCCTTCGGCCAGCCCTTAAAATATTTTGACTTGTCTACCAACAGATCATTCTTATCATATTGCATCCAGCGACCGTGCTTAGTGCCTTTATAGAATATACCTTCTTCAAGCACCTGACCATTCCGCATTTTTTGATAGGGCCCATGCAATATATCGGCGAACTTAGGGTCTATTTTTCCCCCCTTCCTAATTTCTTGTCTCCGGTGATCATACCAATACACATCGCGGACTTGTGTTTCCGGTTTTTCAAATTCTTTAAGAATATAAAAAAGCTCGAACGTAGTTTTTTCACCTATACCTTTTCGTGTAAAACGTTTCTTGGTTTTAATGCCGTAGAAAACTTTCTTTTTTCGTTTCTTCTTTTTTGGAACGTACAGCTCATCTTCGGCCTCCTCGTTCTCTTTCAAATCAAAGGTGATGGGTGAGTTAATACTAAAAAGATCAGTGGTTTCTTCACCTTCTTCCTGCGCCAGGAGTGGGCCAATAAGGATAGAAAATACCAGTGTGTAAATAGTTTTCACTTTCAGCAAAATTTGCGAACCTTAAAAGGACAACGTAAAACTCATAAATTTTAGTTTTTAGTTCAACTCTTTTTCATAATTCAATATCGGACTGTAACCGTATCAACTATTTCTCGTATTACCTAAGACTCCAATGTATTGAAGAATTATGCATAGTCCCGAATTACTAAAAGGCACACTTCAAACGATCATTTTAAAATTACTAGCTGACCATGGCAAAATGTATGGCTATGAGATCACTCAGAAAGTAAAAAAGCTTTCGGATGAATCTCTACAACTTACCGAAGGCTCCTTATACCCCACTCTTCATAAACTGGAAGCTGAAGGGCTATTAAAAACCGAAAAAGTGAGCATGGGTAAACGGGTCAGAAAATATTATTTCCTCACTCCTCTGGGACAAAATATGGCTATTCAAAAAATTCAGGATTTCGAAGCCTTTATTAAAACCATGTTTCAGGTACTCCAACTTTCTCCGGGCTTGGTATGACGCTTACTGATGAACATATAAGTTATATCGTTAAAGACATCTCTTACCGCGGTATCATAGACGATGGTCTGGGGCACGAGTTAACGGACCATATTTGTGCTCTTGTAGAAGAAAAAATGGCAGTTGGTATACGGTTTATTGATGCTTATGATCAAACCATCGCAGACTTTGACAAGGGCAATAAACTACTTGAATTACAAAAACAGACAATAGAATACAGTAACAACAACACTAAAATTATGGTCAGAAACTATTTTAAAATAGCCATTCGAAATTTGGTTAAGCACAAGTTCTACACAGGCATTAATATACTAGGCCTGTCCATAGGTGTCGCTTGCAGCTTACTTATTTATCTATTTGTTTCTCATGAAACAAGCTTCGATAAATTTCACAAAGACTCTGAGCGGATTTACCGAATAGTTCGACATGGAAAATTCAACGGCAATGAATTCCACTATCCCGTATCCCCGGCTCCTATGGCTGGCGGGTTGGTAGAAGAACTTCCGGAAATAGAACAAGCCGTGCGATTTCGCTCACGAGGCACCTATCTCGTGAAAACCCCCGATGCTACCGAAAGCTTTAAAGAAAGTACTCTGGCTTTTACCGATTCTACATTTTTTGATCTCTTTAGTTTTGACCTCATTGAAGGTGACAAAAACACAGCGCTCACCCGGCCAAATACTATTGCCATTAGCCAATATGCCGCTAAGAAGTACTTTCCCAATGGTAGTGCCTTAAACCAAATTCTTATCCTTGATAGGGATCTCAATTTTGAGGTTACAGCGGTTTTTGGTGATATGCCAAAGAACTCTCATTTCCAATTTGATTTCCTTTTGTCAATGGCTTCCCTTGAAGAAGCCAACAACGCCATGTGGCTCAGCAATAACTTTTTTACCTACATCCGCTCTGCTCCCGGACTTACAAAAGAAGAGCTTACTGAGAAAATCAGCTCTTTTTATGCCTCTAAAGCGGACCCGGAACTTCAGAAATACATGGGTATAACCATTGACGAATTTCTTGCGGCAGGTAATGACATTTCCTTAGAACTTCAGCCGATCGAGGATGTATATCTGACTTCTGACTTTGTGTTTGATATTGGTTCAAACGGTAGTTTGCAAACGGTATATCTCTTTACAGCGATTGCTCTATTCATCCTCGGTCTGGCCTGTATTAATTTCATGAATTTATCGACGGCCCGCTCCGCTAATCGAGCGAAAGAAGTGGGTGTACGCAAGGCCTTGGGCTCATTAAGAGCCCATCTTGTTCGTCAGTTCCTAACCGAATCCATCATGCTAAGCACGACTGCCTTCCTTGTTGGAACTTTTTTAGTTGTATTAGTTCTGCCCTTTTTCAATGAACTGGCTGATAAACAGCTAGTTTTTCCAAAATCGGATCCATTTTTTGTTATCATGATTTTAGCTGCTGCATTAATAACAGGCGTTTTAGCCGGTATTTATCCTGCCTTCTTTTTAAGTGGTTTCAAGCCGATCAATACGTTAAAAGGTAAACTCTCCTTAGGCTCCGGAAATTCTGTTGTAAGAAGCGGATTGGTTGTCTTTCAATTCTTTATCAGCATCATGCTCATAATCGGCACTATTGCCGTGAACCAGCAGCTAAATTATATCCAAAACAAAAAGATTGGGTTTGAAAAAGAGCAAGTCTTACTGGTTGATGATGCCTATATGCTGGGTGATTCCCGAGATGCTTTTAAGGATGAAGTGAGTCAACTGGGACCTGTGTCTTCGGCATCTTTTAGTGGATTCATACCTATTAATGGCTACAACCGAAATGACAACACGTATTGGGAAAAGGGTGTGACACCAGATCAAAGTACCACCGTCAGTTGTCAAATGTGGCAGATTGATCATGAATATATTCAGACGATGGGTATGCAAATTGTTGAGGGAAGGAATTTTAATAGAGATATCGCCTCGGATTCAGGAGCCGTTATTTTAAATGAAGAAGCAATGCGCGAATTTGGCTTTGATGAGATTGAAGGAAAAGCTATCCAAACCTATGGATACGATACCAATACAGGCACAGTCTTAACCGACCAATTTGATCAATATCAGGTGATCGGTGTAGTAAAAGACTTTCATTTCGAATCAATGAAGGAAAGTATTGGTCCTTTGGCCCTAAGAATTGGAAGAAGCACCGGCGTAATGTCTGTTCGGCTATCTACGGACAACTTCGCGGCAAGTCTTGAGCTAATTGAAGAAAAGTGGAATAAATTCGGAACGGGTCTACCTTTTAATTACACTTTTATGGATGACCAATTTGCCAACATGTACCGAGCTGAATCAAGATTGGCTAAGGTATTCGGGGTTTTTGCAGGGTTGGCTATTCTGATAGGGTGCCTGGGCCTTTTTGCGCTTGCCACTTTTATGGGAGAGCAAAGAACAAAAGAAATTGGAATTCGAAAGGTTCTGGGAGCCTCTGTTAGTGGCATTGTTCTCATGCTTTCCAAAGATTTCTCCAAACTGGTGACTATTGCTTTTATTATTGCCGTGCCAGTATCGTGGTGGGGAATATCCACTTGGTTGTCAGACTACGACTACCGGATTAACATCAGTCCTCAATTATTTATAATTGCAGGACTCATGGCAATAACTATTGCTCTAGTAACCGTGGGATATCAATCCGTCAAAGCGGCATCTAGAAATCCGGTGAAGGCATTGAGAAGTGAGTAATCATATTCATTCGATGAAGCCATTTTCAATTCTACGCTTCAAGGTGGCTATCTCCTTTTCTTTGTTTAACAGCTTTTCGTTAAGCTCGACAATGACTTTCCTTGACTCGTCCTCATTTCGCTTAATCTGCTCTTGAGTGGCCTGCATCTCTTCAGCATTTTGTCGTAACTCCTCCTCTTGAGCAGTAAGCACATTGGCCTTTTCTTGAGATTCCATCAGGAGACTTTCTGTTCTATCAGCATTCATCCGAGTGAGGATAAGATTTGCAATATTTTCTGAAACCTTTTCAACGAATTTCGTTTCGTAGGTTTCATACTTTCGAAATGAAGCCAATTCTATTGCGCCCACTATTTCATCCTTCACCTTGAGCGGAACGATCAATAAATTAGCAGGAGTGGCTTGACCTAAACCGGAAGTGATTTTAGTATATTTATCCGGCATATCGGTAAGATAAATTGTATCTTTTTCAAGTAATGCCTGGCCTATTAGGCCTTGACCAACCTCAATTGTATCTTCAACGAAGCGTTTTCTTTCGTAGGCATAAGTTGCTATTCGCTTTATACTATTCTCATCGCTCGTAACATAAATAGCTGCCTGATTGGAGTTCGTGTAGTCCACTAATTGCTTTATCACCCGGTCAGACAGACCTTCCAGATTTTCAAAATCATCTTTAAGCAATTCAGAAAATCTAGCTAAACCCTGATTCGTCCAGTTTACGATTTCTTGCTTTTTGTTAATTTCAAGAAGATTATCCTGTAGTTTGATAATGGATTTCGCAAGAACATCTTCCCTGAAATTTTCATCGTACTCCTGATCTAAATTTCCATCTCCCAGTTGCTCGGAAAACGTAACGGCCTCTTTAATACGGTTAACTAATTGATTTAGCGCTATTTTGGTTTGAGCAATCTCATCTCTAGTACGAACCTTAACTTCATCCGGGAATGATCCATTTGAAAGCATGACCAGCGCATTTCTTATTTCTCGAACCGCTTTACTCAGCACCCGAGAATACAACACTATTAAAATAAGCCCTCCAATTATCTGAAGAGCCAGTAGACTGGAAATTATTATTATTGATCTGGAAATGAGTTGATCTTTAATCTGCTTAATATGGTTTGAAAGTAATACCAGATCATCTTGAATTTTTACATAGTCCTTACTCAATTGCCCTATCAAGCCCGAGGTACTCGAGAGACCTATCACCTTTTCAAGGTCTACAATACTATTAAACTGTCTTTGGTAGTAGTCAATACTTGACAGAATTTTACTTTTAGTTGTGATAGAATCCGACTGCCGAATTTTATTTTTAAATTGTTGGATCTGATCATTGAATCGATCCAGATATTTTAAATCTTTTCGTAAAAAAAAGTCCTTTTCATGTCGCATAAGCATCGCAGCTCGATCATAGTCAAACTCAGCATTCTCAACACTGTGAATGGCGCTCCTTAACTCCCCCTCAACACCGTAATCTTTGAAGCCTCTTTTTTTGTAGGATTTTACGAGCTCCACAAAATGATTATCATATTCTTTGACAGAATTTTTTAAATCGTCAATATAAATATAGCCTTGGAGTACGTTATGGTTTGAAAGAAGTTGAATCAGGCTGTCTTGCTTCCCTAATATCTTTCGATAACGTAAAAGATCTGTGCTTTCACCAGTTAAATGGAAGTCGGACTTTTTGAAACCTTCTGAATAAAAGTTTTTCACTTGCCCATTCATGCTAAGAGCTTGAATGTTCACCTGATCCATTTGCTCCCCGAGTTTACTATACTCCAAAATGGATCGGGCAGAAGAAATAATAAACAGGATTAAACAAATAGACACCAAAAGAATAGATCCAAACGCTAACAGCAACTTGAATCTAATTTTTAAGCCCAAAAACCAATCCCACATATTCTCTTTTCGGCAAAGAAGCGATTCTAATGATAAGCCATTATTTTGTCTACGTTAATATTATATTAACCCAATCGTTAATCAACTGCAAACCGAGCAATTCGGTACCCCGATTAACTTCCCTTTTGCGTTAATCTCGTATTTACAGCATTCTAAAAACTGCTTTTTTAATAGCGCCTTGGATCGCCTTATTCTAGCCTTAACGTTAGCTATGCTCATCTGCAAGATCTCAGCGACTTCCTCTTGTTTTTTCCCGGTAAGATAAGTCAGTACAATTACTTCTCTATTAATTTCTGGTAGATTGTCAATAAATCGATCAAAACAACAAATGTTTCCACCGGCATCATAGCTGTCATTTGAATACGAAACTGCCGGGCTGTCATTAGTCAATTCTTTGTTAAAATAGTCGGCAATTTCATTTCTGCAAATTTGAAATGCCCAGGCTCTAGACTTTTGATCGTCCTTTAATTGATGTATGCTTTTATGAATTTTTAAGAAGGTACTCTGAAAAATATCGTTCGCTATATTCTTTTCTTTTACCCTTTTAAGAATAAAAAAATACACTTCTTGCCCGTACTTCTGATAAATTTCCTGACTATCCATACCTTAATCACCGGTTGCAACAAGGAACCTGACGAATTAACAACATTTACATTTTAAACATTCACATTTTGAGCAAGGGCAAGTATTTTCTGCGCACGGTGTACAGCTACATTTTTCGCATTCACAATCTTTACATTTACAATCATTCATGGTCTTCAATTTTAAGTGTTTTATAGAGATGACCAATAAACTGCAAAAAAGATACAACCAATCCTTCTTTTTTATTTTCGTTCGAAGATTATAATAGTGAATTTAACTTAAGTAGCGCTATTATGCTTAGTGAGGCTACTTTCGATGGCCCGTTGAAGTAATGAAAATTCACTCCCAGGGCCCACGGTCAATAGTTTTGGACGTGTAGTTGGTTCACCATAAAATACTTTGATACTTACTTCTCCATCTGGGGTTCTTTCAAAGAAGGTATACTGTTCTTCTTTTCCAACTCGCGTACAGCCCTTTACCCGAAGAATACTTTTAGGCAACTCATTGCAAATATCATAAATACAGTTTTTATCCGGCAGATTTGGTAGATCGGCCGAGCATGAAGACCAATGGGCTTTAAGGTGATCTAACTTTTGGGCCTTGTTATTGGATGGAGAAAGTTTAGGAAGAAGTGAAACGTCGACCTCGTCCATCTTGATAATTTCCGCTAAAGGGTTAAACCTCTTTAGATCCCTTACCACAAATGCCTGCCTATCTGTTGATGTGTCCTCTACATGGGTTAATACAATCAGGGAAGATACCTGAATTTGATTGGCTTCTAGTTCATTGTGTTCGCCTCTTTTTTGCCAGTTTTTAACGTCAACAACGGATACTTGAACCGGAGGTAAGAATCGATCATTAAGTCCAACTCCCAGAAACCCCATAAGTGAACAGGAATCGGAAGTCCCGTTGGCTTCAATTAGCGTAACCCCGTTCACCCGCTCAGGAATTCTATTCACATAATCTCTAAGTTCATTTATACCACTGCAGCAGATGCAGCTTCCGTTGAGCGGCATTACGTGCTTTGGATCTATCTGCTCGACAAACTGTCGAACGTCAAGATAGGCGTTTTCGTAATCGTTGAGAATGATAAATGGATCCCAACCTTTATTAAGGTAGTTAGTCACTAGGTGCCTTAGCAGGGTTGTTTTTCCTGCTCCCAAAAAACCGACAACCGTTATTATTGCTTCCATATGTTTTGACAAAATTGCGGCAAAACTACATCCATATTTTATAAACGCAACTATGTTGCATTATTGTCGATTGATCTATATTTGCAACTCTATTGCAAGACTTTAATTTATGATAACCACAATAAACAAAAAACCGGATGAATTAGGAATGCTTAGTTCTATACTTTGCATTATTCATTGCCTAGCCACACCAATATTGTTAACTATACTCCCTATTTCCGCGGCTGTCCAGGGTCAAAATTGGTGGGGATGGCTGGATATATTTTTTTTGATCTTTTCCAGTGTAGCCGTAATTCTGGCTGTCAGAAGATCTCCAAAAGCATGGATTAGAGTGAGTATGATCATCTCTTTGCTTATGTTGTGTTTCTTTATTGTCAATGAGCGGTTTGGGAGTATTGAGTTCCCCTTTGATATGGTTTACCTCCCCGCTTTTGCGCTGGTCATTTTACATGTTTTGAACCGAAAACATCATCGTCATACTGTAACAGGCTGACAAAGATACTTCCGAAAGCAATTGTATATCTTTACACAAATTGGGCTTAAAATAATCAGTGATCGTTTACTATAACCACATAACAATGATACTTAACAAAGCTTTTTACCAAGGATTCAAACCAATATTGACAGCGCTATTACTACCGCTAATAATGTTGGCCTGCAGCCATGACAAAAAGCCTGATGAAAATCTGCAACAGGCGTTTAAAATACATGAAGATGCCGTTGGTTTACGAAATCAACTGGGTAATGAACTAGAAAAACTCAATGCGATTGACGATTCTTTATTTGTACTAGCTAACAAAGGGAATCTGGACTCCATTGCTAATGCGCTTAAAAGTTGGGATGAGCAGCTGGTAGAAGTACCCGGTTTTGAGGAAGAGCACGACCACGATCACGAGGGGCATGATCACCATCATCACGATGAGCAACCGGATCTAACCTCTGAACAACATCTAGAAGTGCAAAAACACTTATTTGAGGAAATACAAGCGATTGAAAAAAGCGTCAATCAAATCAAAGAGTGATCCTAAGACTTTCTTTCTACGCTTTCCAAGGTTCTGCAATTGAATATAATCAGTGAAGTGAATTTAAAGCATTAAACTACCATGATATTAAGCGGTTTAGAAATAGCAGCTAAAATGGGTAAAGAGATAGAAATTGATCCTTATGATCCATCTCAACTTAACCCGAACAGCTATAATTTACGACTTCACGATGAGTTGTTGATGTACGATGAACCTGTATTAGATATGAAGCAGGATAACAAGGCCTCGAAACTTAACATTCCTGAGGCGGGTTTACGATTAGATCCGGGGAAACTCTACTTAGGACGTACTGTGGAAAAAACACGCACCGATACATTAGTACCTATGCTTGAAGGTAGAAGTAGTATTGGAAGGTTGGGCATGTTCGTCCATGTCACTGCGGGCTTTGGCGACGTGGGTTTCAATGGGTATTGGACTTTGGAGATCTTCGTAGTACAACCCTTAATTATCTATCCGCACGTGGAAGTATGCCAAATCTATTTTCACAGCATAGATGGCGATTACACCCCTTATCAAAACGGTAAATACCAAAACAACAAGGGTATCCAAGCCAGTCGATTGTTTCAAGACTTTCAATAGAACATAACCTTAGACCACCGTCCGCTGTTAGTTATGACTAAATTGTGGCGACTTCTTCATAAAAGATAGAGAAGAAAATGAAAATAGACGAAAAATTAATAGAAAGAGCCCAACATGAATTAAATGGGGACAATCATGTGATGACTTCCGTAGATACACCTTTAAGAAAGGATGCTTTCGTTAAATCTGATGAGGAAAAAATGGCCAACATCGAAAAGCTCTTCGCCGGAATTATGGAAGAATTGGGGCTTGATCTCACTGACGATAGTCTGAAGGGCACCCCGTATCGTGTGGCAAAAATGTATGTAAAAGAACTTTTCGAAGGACTGAAACCTGATAATAAACCTTCGCTTTCGGTATTTGACAATAAATACCAATACCAAAAGATGCTGGTTGAAAAAGACATCACATTTACCTCGGCATGTGAGCATCATTTTTTACCTATTATAGGGAAGGCTCATGTTGCTTATATTTCTACCGGGAAGGTAATAGGCTTATCCAAGATCAACCGAATTGTTGAGTATTATGGCAAAAGGCCACAGGTTCAAGAAAGGATGACTTTGCAAATATTCCATGAGCTCAAAGACGCATTACAAACAGAGGATGTAATTGTGGTAGTAGACGCCGAACATCTGTGTGTTTCTACCCGTGGAGTAAACGATAAAACCAGTCGCACGACTACACTGGAGTATGGTGGAAAGTTCACCGATAAGCACTTACGAAATGAATTCTACCAATTAATCTGAAACCCGTTCCATAAGGAAACAGAGTGCTTCGGAGTTTTTGAGTCAGCTGGCCTGTTATAAAAATGATGACACCTATTTTTTTGATAGAAGACGTTTGGCAGAAATATTACTATATCAAAAAATATTTCTTAGCGTCAAAGGCATGTTGTCAGTTGATCCACAACAAATGATTTGCTTCCGTGGAATCTAGCTTTGAGCTTAATTTTATAGAGCATTTAAAATTAGTGTCGCGGCTATCCCAAAACCGGCCCCGGAAACGAATAAGTTCCATTTGTAGTGCTCTCCCTTGATGATAATTGAGTAAACCCATAGCAAGATCGCAAAAAGTAATACGATAAATAATTGACCGACCTCAATGCCTATATTAAATAAAAACAATGGCATAATGATGCTATCGCCAAACAACATAAATTTAAAGCCACTCGCGAAAGCTAAACCATGAATAAGCCCAAAAACCAAAGCGATCCCATATTTTATTTTAGTATCTGAAAACCTTCCCTCTTTCCCATAATTGACAACATTGACAACCGCAGTTATCATGATCGTAAATGGAATGAGAGTCTCAACAATTTTGGAGTTGGCTGGTATTACATCGAGGGCGCTGAGAATAAGCGTGCCACTATGACCGATTGTGAAAGCGGTAATGATGATTAAAACCTGCTTCCATTGTGATATTTTAAATGCAGCGCAGAGGGTCATCACAAATAAGAGATGATCGTATGCCCTGATGTCTACTATATGTTCCCATCCACTGTAAAAAAAAGAACTGAGATTATCCATTTTCAAATTTTAGAATGCGTAAGATATTGAAGGTTTGTAGAGGGTAGTAATCTGAGTATCCTCAGAAAGATACGGTGGAATACGAATGGTCATCCGATTTGATTGTTGGGACCCGAAATCTGCAAAAAATAGCCTATTTTCTATCAATAACTGATCTCCCTCAGCAATCTGTAAATTGGTGATCGAGAATTTCAAAACAAGAACATTATTTGCCAGAAAAACATCCGATGATTCATAATTGAGGTATAATTTCCTGCCCGTTAACTCAATGTCATAAAACTCATTGAAATAGTGTTCAATTTCATCCTTATCTTCCATGACAGGCCTTGAAGATTTCATATCTTTTTTGTGCAAGGCATTTTCAAAATCGTCCAGGAATACTCTACATTGAATGTAAAGAATTGATTTTTCATGATGGTATTCAATGAGCGATGTGGTCAATTTAAGGGGGTGGGTAAAGGAACTAGAAACTAGTAATACCAGAGATAACGATACTGTATAATATGTTTTAATCTTCATTTCAAATACAGCTCATTTTAATCACATGCTCCGTTAACCATATATTCCTAGGGAGAATAAAATTAAAGAAATTTTTTGCAATGCAACAATGTTGCATTTATTGATTGTTGCTAAATTGCAATAACGTTGCATGAAAGACCAGCTAAAATTGTAACACTTTGAAAAAAATATTGGAATACGGGTTTTTAGGTGTCATACGCTTCTATCAAGTGGGTATCTCTCCATACTTTCCAGCTTCATGTCGGCATCAGCCTACCTGTTCGCAATATATGATTGACGCTATAAACGAATGGGGACTAAAAAAGGGATTGACGTTAGGAATGAAGAGACTAGCAAGATGCCACCCTTGGGGTACACATGGATACGATCCTATTCCAAAAAAGAAAAGTTGACATATGAATTTGGAAGATAATTATGCACCTATCGATTTGGAGGAAGGGTTACAATTTAGGCCCCAATTCGACAAGCGTGGGGGGCTCTTGCCCGTAGCCGTACAAGAAGTAGATACCGGACAACTACTCATGCTGGCATCTGTGAACGAAGAAGCATTGCAAAAGACCATCAAGACTGGTCTGGCCACCTTCTGGAGTACATCCCGCAACCAACTCTGGACCAAGGGAGAAACTTCTGGTGATATGCTCGGGGTAAATAACATATTGATCGATTGTGACCAAGACGCACTTGTCTATCAAGTAACACTACTCGGTAATGGTGTTTGCCACACATTGAACCAGCAAGGCAATCACCGAAAGGCCTGTTTTTACCGGGAGGTAAATTTGGTAGAGAACAATCTTCAATTCATCAAAGGCCTACTATAAAATGCATGCACGGTTGAATTAAAATAAAACCGACGTCGGCGATGTTCAAATTGATCAAACAATAAAAGATTTTAGAACCAAATGCTTAAGAAAAAAAAATTACCCGTTACTGTGCTTAGTGGATTTCTAGGCGCTGGAAAGACCACCCTTTTAAATCATGTCCTACATAACAAAGAGGGACTGAAAGTGGCCGTGATCGTAAATGACATGAGCGAAGTAAATGTTGATGCAGATCTGGTGAAAAATGAAAACATACTTTCCCGAACAGAAGAAAAATTGGTCGAAATGAGCAATGGCTGCATCTGCTGTACCCTAAGGGAGGACTTGATGCTTGAAGTAGAGAAGTTAGCCAAAGAAGAGAAGTTCGATTACTTATTAATTGAAAGTACAGGAATAAGCGAACCTATACCAGTAGCACAAACATTCAGTTTTGTGGATGAGGAAAATGGCATTGACCTTTCCAAATTTAGTTATATCGACACTATGGTCACCGTGGTTGATGCATTCAACTTCTTCAAAGATTTTGGAAGCCCGGAGAGGTTAATGGATAGAGATTTAACAGATATGGAAGGTGATGATCGTACAATTGTGAACCTTCTAACTGATCAGGTAGAGTTTGCCAATGTGATTATATTGAACAAGGCAGACCTAGTATCCAAAGAAACCATTGGTGTTCTTCGATCCACCATCAAAAAGTTGAACCCTGCGGCTAAAATTATAGAATCATCATTTAGCAAAGTGGGGCCAAGAGAAATTTTGAATACCGGGCGTTTTAATTTTGAAGAAGCGGAGCAAAGTGCCGGATGGTTGGAAGAGTTAAATAAAGAGGAGCACACACCTGAGACCGAAGAATATGGAATAAGTTCATTTGTTTACAGAAGCCGAAAACCATTTGACCCCGCAAGATTTTGGACCTACACCCAACAAAAATTCCCGAGTACTATCATTAGAAGCAAAGGACTATTTTGGATTGCATCACGCCCGGATCAAGCATTAATTTGGGGACAAGCTGGTGGATCTCTAAGAACGGATAGCGCCGGTGTTTGGTGGAGTAGTATGCCCTTTAAAGAACGTATCCAGTACTTACCTTTCTTAGAGAATCAAGAAGAAATTGAATCCGGATGGGATGATGCTTTTGGAGATAGAAAAAATGAAATCGTCTTTATCGGCCAGGATATGGACGAAGAATTGATTAGATCGGATTTAGACACTTGCCTTTGTACTGAAGATGAACTAGCCACCAATTTTTGGGTGAAGGGATTTGAGGATCATTGGCCTATTCAGAGGTACTGACCTCAGAGAACCAGAGAATATTATCTGATTGCATGATCTTGTTTAAGAGGTATTAAGAGACCTGTTTTGAAATTTGTTGACTCAAAAATTCATTTAAGGAACACGCTGACAGGTGAGAAAGAGTTATTCACTCCGATCACAAAAGGTAAGATAGGTATGTACGTATGCGGTCCAACCGTTTATGGAGAACCACATTTAGGCCATGCCCGTTCAGCGATTACATTTGATATTGTAAACCGGTACTTCAGGTTTCTGGGTTACAAGGTTCGTTATATACGCAACATCACTGATGTAGGTCATCTTGAAGATGAGCTGAACGGTCAGGGTGAGGACAAAATTGCTAAAAAGGCCCGTATTGAGAGTCTTGAGCCCATGGAGGTGGCTCAGCATTATACCAATCTTTACCGAGACATCATGAAGAGGCTTAATGTGTTGCCACCCTCAATAGAGCCTACCGCCTCCGGACACATCATTGAACAGATCGCAATTATCGAACAAATTATCTCTAACGGTTTGGCTTATGTAGTAGAGGGGTCGGTTTACCTGGATGTAGTAGAGTATGCAGAAAAATATCATTATGGTGAACTATCTGGCAGGGTCTTGAATGAACTAATGAGCGGAAGCCGTACTCTTGAAGGTCAGGATCAAAAAAGGCATCCAGCAGATTTTGCCTTGTGGAAAAAAGCGGAAACAGGTCATATAATGCGGTGGCCCTCCCCTTGGGGGGTGGGTTTTCCAGGCTGGCATATAGAATGTACTGCCATGAGCAGCAAGTATCTGGGCGTACCTTTTGATATTCATGGAGGCGGTATGGATCTAAAATTTCCACATCATGAAGCTGAAATCACTCAGAGTTATGCCGCCTTTGGTTGCGCTCCTGTCAACTACTGGATGCATAATAATATGATGACCCTGGAAGGAAAAAAAATGGCAAAGTCTAAAGGTAATTTTATAACACTTGGCCAAATGTTCACCGGGGAACATCCATTACTTGATAAAGCCTACAATCCTATGACGGTGCGCTTCCTGATGTTGCAAGCACATTACGGAAGTCCAATTGATTTTTCAAATCAAGCGCTTAAGTCGGCCGAGGTAGCTTGCGCCAAATTGTTAAAAGGGTTGGGGGTTGTGAACAGCTTACAACACAATGAGGTCATTAATACCTCTTCAGATCGATTTTCAAAACACATACTGAAAATTTGCCAAAGTTGCTATGATAAAATGAATGACGACTTCAACACCGCTGAAACTATCGCCTGTCTGTATGACTTGTTAACTAAGGCACAAAAACTTTCACATAATGAAAATAAAATTTCAGCAGAAGCCTTAAAGATGCTCAAAAAAACGTACAACGGCTTTCTAGTTGATGTTTTGGGTATCCGTTCGGAGTCCGCTTCACAAGATGTGGTTTTACCGGAAGTCTTGGATATTCTTTTAGAGCTCAGGCAGAACGCTCGGGCTACAAAAGACTTTATACTATCCGATCATATTCGTAATAGATTGGCCACGATTGGAATACAGGTAAATGACAGCAAAGAAAATGCTACTTATGAGTTCAACAGAAACTAGTACCATACATCGAAAACCAGTCACCTCGCCTACGAGCTTCTTAGGATTGGCAAACACTGCCTTACTCAGTGAGTACACCTCTTGTTATAGACTAACAATTCTACTATGAATGATCAAGGGGATTATATAGATGATTACTACGATGTCGTTATTGTTGGAGCAGGGCCGGCAGGTTTGGGCATTGGAATTATCTTACAACAACTCGGAATATACTATGTCATCTTAGAAAAGCATTCTGTAGGTTCTTCATTTGAAAAATGGCCTAAAGAAACTCAATTTATTTCTCCCTCATTTACCGGTAATTTTTTTAAAATGCCCGATTTAAATGCAATAACACCTAATTCATCCCCTGCATTTGATCTCTTGACGGAACATCCTACCGGAATAGAGTATGCACAATATCTTAAAAAGATCTCAAGGTATTTTCATTTGGCAATAGATACGGATGTAGAGGTAAAAAGTATCGAAGACAAAGGTGATTCTTTTATACTGAATACCAGCAAAGAAACGTATGGAAGCACTTTTGTTATATGGGCAGCTGGTGAGTATCAATTTCCCAAAACCAATTCTTTTAATGGAGAAAATTTGTGCTTACATTACTCCGAGGTCAGTTCTTTTACAGATATGAAAGGAAAGGACAATGTGGTAATTGGCGCCTATGAATCAGGGTTTGATGCCGCTGTAAATTTGAAGAGACTTGGGAAAAACGTGACACTTATAGATGATTTTCAGTATTTGGAACTGATTAAAAGTGATTCCAGTTATTCGCTCTCACCGTTTACTCGAGATAGAATAAAGCATGTTCTGGATGATATAGATTATCATATGGAAACAAGAGTGGAAAAGGTTGAGTGGGTTAATGACAAATACATTATTAAAACGGACAATGGCTATACGTTTACTACTGATCAACAACCGATTAACTGTACAGGATTCGATACCAGTCTCACGCTTGTTGAAGAGTTGTTTGGTTTTAAGGACGGCTATCCATTATTGAATGATCTGGATGAATCTCAAAAAACGAGCAACTTATTCTTGGCGGGGCCCCAGGTAAAACATGGTACTGCGCTGTTTTGCTTTATCTATAAGTTCAGGCAACGGTTTGCCATTGTGGCCGAAGAAATAGCAAAACGAATGAAAATTCCTAGCCAGGAAATACAGGAGGTGCTACGGGAATACAAAAGCAATAATTTTTATTTGAAGGATCTATCTTGTTGTGATGATGAGTGTGTTTGTTAGCCTTTTAGTATGAAAAAACAGTATCTAGTTGCCATCGAAACACTGCATCTAATCGCAGGATTTTCTCTCGTTGTATCAGCCATATTGGTCTATTTCATAGATGGTTTCGAAATGGCGTTATCCTGGGGAATATTTGGAGCCATGTATATCTCTATGTCAGATATCGGCGAAAACGATATGAGTATAAAGAAGCTCAATCACCCAAAACATGTCATCAGGCGTCTATTTGGCTATGCAGGAGCCGGATTAGGAGTGGTTTTAGTACTTTTTTACATTAGCAAACTATGGCTGAATTGAAGATAAAGAGCGCTTGAGATCGAATTGCTGCTATCGGAATACAAGTGAATGACAAAAGAAAACGCTACTTATGGCTTCAACAGAAAATGATGTCGTTTATCGAAAACCCGTCACTCTGCTTACGGGTTTCCTGGGGGCGGGAAAAACCACTCTGCTCAATGAGTACCTGACCTACCGGCGAGGCGTTCGTTTTGCTATTATAGAAAATGAGATCGGCGAGCAAAGCATAGACGGGGAACTCATTGAGCAAACCGAGGATACTTTTGTGGAATTGAACAATGGCTGTATATGCTGCACACTCAATCATAATTTCAATGAAATTTTAAGAGGCCTTAATGAGCGCCGTGAACAATGGGATGAATTGATCACCGAAGCTACTGGTGTTGCTGATCCGGCAAGGATTGCCTTACCTTTCATGAGCGATCCTACGATCGTAATGGGATTTAAATTAGAACGTATAGTGTGCCTAGTGGATAGCTGTATTGTTGAAGATCAATTGGAGGACACAGAGGAGGCATTCAAACAAATTGCCTTTAGTGATATACTCTTACTCAATAAAGCCGACCAGGTCCAAACAAGATACTTAGATAGCCTTCAACAAACGTTGGTCCAGATCAACCCGATGGCACATATCATGAGAGGATACAAAAATCACTATCCATTGAACCAGATATCGGCCTTCGTTAGGGAGCAAACGGAAGAAGAACTACAAGCCAATCAAAAGAAGGAAAATGGATATCAACACAGCGATATTAGTTCAATTAGTCTCAGCTTTACCGAACCTTTTGATATTAATGCCCTTACCGAGAGATTGAACATTCTCCTATTGCTTCATTATAAAGATGTATATCGTGCAAAGGGCATCTTTTATGATCCGAAAGAAGAACATAAAGTGATTGTGCAGTCCGTTGGCCGATCATTATTGCTGAGCTCCGGTGTTGCATGGAAGGAAGGAGAAGACAAAACGAGCCGAATGGTTTTTATAGGTAAAAAATTAGGCCCAAAAGGATTTGAAAAAGTGCTTAGGCAATGTATACGAACACAAGTAAACAATTAATGAAAATAAAGCGCTCAAAATTCTTAAAAAGAATCGGCAGTTTGGGTTTAATATCTGTATTTGGCTTAGAGGCCTGCAACAGTGATAATCAAGAAGAAACGGATCAGTTAAAAAGGGAATTAATTTCAGCCTGGGAACGCTCCAAAACGATGACCCTTACAAATGTAGAACAAATGCCTCCCGAAATGTTCACCTTTAAATACACCAATGAAGCCATGACCTTTTCCGAGCAATGGCGTCACTGTGTGGTCTATACATGTGGCCAAATCGCTGCGCACACCAGGATAAAAAATCCTTACGAAACGATAAAACTTCCCGTGCAAATGTCCAAGGAAGACGTCGTTAAGGAATTAAAAAATATGTATAGTTTCATTCAGCAGTCTATTAAGAGATTAACTAAGGGTGAGCTCCTTCAGGATTGTGATTTTGCCGGAGATACCATACCTATTTGGCGCTTATTTTACGCTCTTGAGAATCATATTATTCACCATCGAGGACAATGTGTGGTTTATCTGCGACTAAATGGAGTCATACCAAAAGGATATTACGGGTGGTAAGGTAATTTTGTGGAATTAGGCATGATTATTTCGGCCTGAATACCTTCATGTATTTATCGTTAGTCTCCAGGTAAGGTCCACCGATCAGATCAATACAATAAGGAATAGCAGGAAACACGGCCTCCAAGCATTCACGAATAGATTTTGGTTTTCCGGGAAGGTTGATGATCAGTGTGTTTCCTCGGGTACCAGCAGTTTGACGAGAGAGAATAGCCGTGGGTACATATTGTAAGCTCACTTGTCGCATCTGTTCTCCGAAGCCTGGAAGCAGTTTCTCACTCACGGCCATAGTGGCCTCCGGTGTTACATCCCGCTCAGCCGGCCCAGTCCCACCGGTTGTTACTACCAGGCAACAAGAGTCCTTATCGGCCATTTTAATTAACTGCTCTTCCAGTAAAGTTTGCTCATCCGGAACCACCGCGTACACGGCCCTCCATTCGGAAGTTAACCATAAGTTTAAAAGCCGCTGTACTTCCCGGCCAGGAAGATCCTCATATTCTCCCCGACTGGCGCGGTCCGATACGTTAATGATTCCAATTCTTATTTTATCCACTTATTTCGCAATTTTATAATTTAACAAAGCAACTTTGTTGCAATTACGGGTATCCATGTATAAAGCTCAACTTCGTTGAAAAAGATAGCTCAATATATCGTTGGAGGCACTACAACTGTGCTATTGATTCTAGCTATCGCTTTCTATCTTTCGCCACAAGGAAACCACCTTGAGCAGGAAGTAATTTCAGAATCTACATCAGTGGACTATTGGACAATGTTTGCAGGGATTTCACTCGAAAGAAAATTTGTGGAAGAGGCAGATGCCTATTACCGCATACCTATCTTCACTTCTGAACTATTGGCCCATACAGGAAAAGAGGTAACACTAAGTGGATATTATCTTCCGTACTCTAAGCTGGATTCAGTGATCATCATATCCCGTTTTCCTAATTCAAGTTGCTTTTTTTGCGGGCAGGCAGGTATTGAGTCTGTAGCCATGGTGGAAATGGGAAAGAGTAACCCAAGGTACAGAACAGACCAAAGACTTCATGTACAGGGTAAGCTCATGCTTAACTCAACAAATATCAATAAGCTCGCCTTTGTTATTACAGAAGCCTTGGTAGAAGAACTATAGATATTACGATCGACAAGCGTTATTTTTTTCTTGACAGTTTTCGTTCATGCAGTTTCCATAAAAATTTAAGGAGTGATCCGTAATATTAAAATTATAGACACTTTCGATCATCTGTTGGATAATATGCACTCTCGGATCACAAAATTCCATTATCTTGTTACAGTTAGCGCAGATCAAATGATCATGCTGTTTAAAGCCATGAGATTTTTCATAAAGTGCCAAATTTTCTCCAAACTGATGCTTTCTTATTAGCTGACTATCCAACAGTATTTCAAGCGTATTATAAACAGTTGCTCTACTTACCCTAAAGTTTCGATTCCTCATTGAAACATAAAGGTCATCAGCATTAAAGTGTTCTTCTTTTTGGTAGATCTCTTCTAAAATCGCGAACCGTTCACGAGTCTTTCGCAATTCTTTTCGATCAAGATATTCCGATAGTAATTGCTTTACTCTGTCAATCTTACTTTTTGTCGCCATATAACTTCAACCATTTCTTTGAAGCACTTTAACTTAGAACCGACCATGATCAATTAACAGTTCTTATATTAATGTTGGAAGCGCTTTAAAAGGTGGATATAACATTATGCAAAGATGCAAATGTTTTTACTTGCAACAATGTTGCAGACAACTATATAATCGGTATTATTGTGTTGATCTACGAAACTACTCAGATTGATCGCTTCTGGTAGCGAGCTTATGATCTTAACTAAGTTAGTTGGCTAGAACACAGATCTCAAAATACATACATGATAGAATTGTCATCCACTGAGTCGAAGAAACGTGAGGTTACTGCCTGGATTAAAATGTTCAGAAGTTCTCCCTGCGAAGTATTGGTAAGTAACTATGCTTACCGCTGTCTTTTTAGTGGAAATCCGAAAACAAAAACCTTAATCGTACTTCCCGATGAAATTGATGCTAAAGGAGTTATCTCTATAGATAAACCCCTTGAAAAAGTGGATATACCTGATATAATCAAACTATTCAAAAGAATAACCCTTTAAGGGTACTTAATGATACATAAACAAAAGCGAGCCTAACCTCATGAACCGCTTATCACATTTATTATGACATTGGTTTTATTTTAAAATTCTTAGTCTAATTTGTTAATAAATGCTCTGATCACTCTTTTTGGAGCTTATAATACTCAACCCTACTCTTATGAGATTTTATTTAATTTTAATTGCAGCACTACTAATAACACATTCCACAGGTTTTTCACAACCAGACATTACATTGGTTAGGACACCTGCCCTAAGTCCGGATGGTACCACAATGGCATTTTCGTATCAGGGAGATATTTGGCGAATACCCATAAGTGGTGGAGAGCCCAGGCGGTTGACCATCCATGAAGCTCATGAAATTAATCCAATCTGGAGC
>JBCCOE010000073.1:0-21593 GCA_039025475.1 Bacteroidota bacterium
ATGGATTCTGAAGATATGTTGTTCATACTTTATACCTCGGGATCTACTGGAAAGCCAAAAGGAGTGGTTCATACTTGTGGGGGATACATGGTTTATACCAATTATACATTTCAAAATGTTTTCCAATATTCTCCGGGCGATGTGTATTGGTGTACCGCAGATGTGGGTTGGATTACCGGACATAGCTACATTGTTTATGGGCCACTTTTAGCAGGAGCCACAACTATCATGTTCGAAGGTGTTCCTACTTTTCCTGACGCCGGCCGTTTCTGGGCGATCTGTGATAAGCACAAAGTCAATCAATTCTATACAGCGCCGACCGCCATACGTGCATTGCAGGCGTATGGTACTGAACCCATTCAACCACATGACCTTAGCTCTCTTAAAGTAATTGGCTCTGTGGGCGAGCCAATCAATGAAGAGGCCTGGCACTGGTATCACGATCACGTAGGTAAAGGCAGATGCCCGATTGTTGATACCTGGTGGCAGACGGAAACCGGAGGTATTATGGTTTCACCAATTGCCGGCGTAACACCGACGAAACCAAGCTATGCTACTCTACCATTGCCTGGAATTCAACTGGCTATTCTGGATAATGATGGCAATGAGCTAAAAGGTAATAGCGTAGAAGGTAATCTATGTGTGAAGTTCCCATGGCCAGCCATGTTACGCACTACTTATGGCGATCATGAGCGGTGCAGGCAGACGTATTTTTCATCTTTTAAAGGATACTATTTTACCGGAGACGGGGTTAAGCGCGACGAAGACGGTTACTACAGAATTCTTGGACGTGTGGACGATGTTATCAATGTATCGGGCCATAGAATGGGTACCGCAGAGGTTGAGAACGCTATCAACGAGCATCCAAAAGTGGTTGAATCTGCGGTTGTGGGTTACCCTCATGACATCAAAGGCCAGGGTATTTATGCATATGTGATTTGCGATATGGAGGGCCGTTCTGAAGAGAATCTAATACAGGAGATCAGGGAGACTGTCAACAAGATCATAGGTCCGATTGCCAAGCCGGATAAAGTGCAAATTGTACCAGGATTGCCTAAGACTAGATCAGGTAAGATTATGAGGAGGATCTTAAGAAAGATAGCTTCTGCCGACACTGGAAATATGGGTGATACCTCTACTCTTTTAAATCCAGAAGTGGTAAACCAGATTATGGAGGGAGCCAAGTGATTTGTTAGTAATCCATAGTTATTTGTTTGTTTTAAGCAATCGACGAATAACCATTAATCAGGTAACTCATAGTAAATTTAATGTCTAACCTAATAGCTTCACGTATTGCTGATTTTTTGAAGCTTTATCCACCATTTGATGGGATTCAACCGGAAGATTTGGATAAAATCAGCGGAGGAGTTGTGGTGAAGTATTTTACTACAGATGATTTTGTTTTTCATCAGGGGGACGAAAAGTCGGAGCTTTTATACATCGTCAAAGAGGGGGTTGTACACTTAGAACGACAGGAAAAGGATCAGGTCACCTTGGTGGATATTTGTGATGAAGGTGACCTGTTTGGCGTGCGTGCTATGCTCACTGGTAAGCCGTATGTTTTCCACGCCAGGTGCATTGAAGAGTGTCTTATATATGGAGTTCCAATATCAATATTCAAGCCCTTACTTGAAAAACAAAGTTCAGTCGCCTTGTTTTTCGCCTCCGGTCTTGCCGGAGGGCAAACGCTTTTCAATAACGGGAACAAGGCAATACTGTTTCAGGATTCAGGTTCGCTTCTTAACTGGAACCGCCCTTTAACACCTCCGGAGCGAGCGTTAATAGCCGCTGATCCAAAAGATCCTATTCGAAATGTGGCAAAGCTGATGAACGAACAGAATGTGGGTTCAGTAGTAATCTGCAATGAGGATGATATTATTGGTATAGTTACTGATACAGATTTTAGAAAAAAAGTTGGCGTGGGAGAGGCAAACCTGGATTCGCCGGTGGCGGACATCATGTCTAAAAATGTAGTGACTATGCCGGTCGGGAAACCGCTATCTACTTACTTGCTACAAATGCTTAAGAATAAGATTAGGCATATCTGTATTACAGATAATGAATATCCGATCGGTATGTTGAGTGAACGCGATCTCATGGCAGCTCAACAGAACCATCCGGTGGCCTTGGCTTATACTATGGAGGAAGCTAATTCAACTTCACAGTTGGCCACACTTAGAAATAGGGCAGATGGTCTTATACAGTTCTATCTTGAGCAAAATGTATCCATGGCTCTGACATCTTCACTTACCACTCATATTAACGATGTACTAATTCAGCGCGCTATCGAACTTTCGTTAGAACACATGAAAGGTGAGTATGGTGAGCCACCTGTACCTTTTTGTTGGTTAAGCTTAGGTAGCGAGGGTAGGGAGGAGCAATTGATCAGGACCGATCAGGACAACGCGATCCTTTTTGAAGATGTCGAAGCTGAACGGTTGGAAGAGGTCCAAACCTATTTCATTCGACTAGCCTCTCAGGTAAATGGCATATTGGAATCTTCAGGCTTCGAAAACTGCCCGGCAGATATGATGGCCTCAAATGTAAGGTGGTGTCAGCCCTTAAGCATTTGGAAGGGCTATTTCTCGGGTTGGATTAAAGAACCTGCGGAAAAGGCTATTATGCTATCCACTATATTCTTCGACTTCCGAAGCGTATATGGATCCTTGAAGCTTGAAGAAAAACTGAAGGCTCATATTTCGGAGACCATCGTTGATGACCGCATTTTTCTGAATTTTTTGGCCAAGAATGCTTTAAAGAATCCAGCTCCTCTGGGCTTCTTTAAAAACTTTATGGTAGAAAGGTCTGGTGAACATGAAAATGAATTTGACATTAAGGCGCGTGCAATGATGCCTCTGGTTGATATCGCTCGTGTTCTTACACTTGATTGTGGTAGTCTCAAAGAGACCAATACCATGAAACGTTATACGTTTTTAGCCGATCAGGAACCTAAGAAAAGGGAGCTCTATCTTCAGGCAGCAGAGGCCTATGAGTATTTAATGCGCTTTCGCGCACAGCACGGTTTCAAACATGGAGGTTCTGGCAGATACGTTAGTATTCATGAACTCAATAAGTTAGACCGTCAGATCCTTAGAAACACTTTTGAACCCATAGACCGTCTTCAGAAGATGTTGGAAGTGCGTTATCAGCTTAGTTACTTTCAATAATGAACATCCTCCATAGTCTTTTCAGGAAGTCCCATCCTGAGGATTTACCCGATTTTTTCAACAGCTACCTGGATTCACTTGAGAAAATTAATAATCAAACTCTAATCAAAGAGTTGGAGTTTGTAGTGTTTGATACGGAGACCACATCATTAGAAAAAGATGCCCGTGTTCTTTCCATTGGGGCAGTAAAGTGCTCAGCAAGTCAACTGATTGTTGCAGATCTATTGGATTGCTATATCTCGTGGGACGAGAAATCGGAAAAACCTGAAAATGTAGAAATTCATGGCATAACCAACCGCCAGTCTAAAACCGGAGTGAGTCCGACAGAAGCCATCAAGCAGTTTACGGGGTTTATTGAAGGTACTGTGCTTGTAGCGCAGCATGTGGATTTTGACGAGGCTGTGGTTAACAACATTTTTAAGATGTATTTCTCGGGTGCCCAGCTTCAAAGTGTTACCTTGGACACTGCCCAGCTTGCTATTCGGTTGGAACAATCGCGCTTTGATCGAAGTACCGTAGATCGAAAAGAATATACGCTTGACGCTTTATTGAATAGATATACAATACGTCCTCTGGAAAGACACTCAGCTGTTGGAGATGCCTACTGTACAGCTATCCTCCTTATGAAACTTCTTATGAAACTCGAGAAGCGAGGTTTGAAGACATTAGGGGATCTCCGGAAGTAGTCCCAAAGGAGGTGCTGGCAAAGGGTATCTTAATTTTAAAACAGGTGCCGTGGTTAATTTCCGATTCGACCTCAATTTTGTATTTCAACTTTTCCGCCGCCTCGACGGCTATGTACAGTCCGAGACCTGAACCATACGATTCTTGTGAGGCACGATAAAACATATCAAATATGCTGTGGAGATGCATCTTATCAATTCCAATACCATTGTCTTCAATTCTTAATTCCATGCTTGTATCAACTCTTACCATTGAGATTTTTACAAACGGCACATTCCTTTTTCAGGTCTGCATACTTGATTGCATTAGCTATTACGTTACTCAGTATCACTTTTAGCCGGTATGGGTCGGTATTAAGGGTAAGTTTAGAATCAATATAATTTTCAATTTTTAGATTTGACGCATTATCAAAGTGATCAAGAGAGCTAACTATTCCGCTGACAATCGCATGTAGATTTACGGCTTCTGGACTTACCTCTACTCGGGCATTTCTTGAATAGTGCACAATATCATTGATATAGGATTCCATCACAGTTATGCGACTTGTTATTTTGGAAGTATAATCATTATTGGAAACTACTTTTTCCATTTCCATTAATGATACTAGTCCACGAATACTCGCTAGTGGCGCGCGGAGGTCGTGTGAAGCGCTGTAAACAAACCTATCTAATTCGGTATTGGCTTTTTCGAGATCCTTATTTTTCTGTTCGATTACTTTCTGATTTTTTCTTAAATACTTCTGAAAGTGATAATTCTGATCCAACACACTAAATAGGCAATCGCATGAGATGAGCGTAACGCCTATTGTATGAAGAACAAAGAAAATCCTTTCATTTTCAGGGGAGTACTCCCGATAAGCAATGAAATCCATCGGGACAAGATTTATAACAATGAATAAAGAGACTGACAAACTAATAAAGGAAACTGCTTTCCATCTTTGGTCATATTCAAAAAGAAATATCGCGGTTGCCGAGGAGGAAATAAAATGTAAGTAAACGCCTGTATCACGTGATTCACTACATGCGACTAAAAAGAGTGCGATGTTAAAGCCTATCATCCCCAGGGTCGCCGAAAGATTATACTTTTTGTAATGATTTAAGATCCAGATGACAACGGGCAGTGCTAAAAATGGAGATAGTAGCGGGATGGATATCGACTTTGAGTCAAAAAACAAATAGCGGAGAAAGTAGGTCAGTGCTATCCCAAAAGTGATAACCAACATCCGGTTAACCAGCGCTGCTTTACTATTGGGAATAATTATGTTCTTTACTGTTCGAACCAAAGTCATAGACACATTAAAGTTGTCAAAACTGTTCTGGTTAAACAATTGATTTATAGAGGGTTATAAGCTTGTAGTAAATCTAAGGTGGTGAATAGACTAACTGACCTGTCGCTAGTTCTATTCATATATCATTCTTTATAATGACCCAGAGTTCAAATCCTGTAAGTTCAAAATCTTTACTCTTTGTATTTATTATTGTCGTATTTAGCCCCTTTTTCTGAATTCAAGAGGTGAATTTCCCTGCCAACGTTTGAAGGCACGGTTAAATGCACTTTGTTCTGAGAAACCGGTTTGAAAAGCGATTTCGGCGATAGTTCGAGAGCTGTTTTTAAGAAGTCCTATGGATATCTCTTTCTGTGTCTTCTGGATAAGATCTCTAAAAGTGATCCCGTTTTCCGATAGCCTCCGAGTAAGTGTGCGACCACTCATACCTAAATGTTCACTGACATCAACTATGGCAGGGATACCACTGGGTAATGCGTCCCTGATGATTTTTTCGACGTCATCAAGGATTTTATTGGAGCTTATCTGTATTCCCTTTGTTTCTTCATCGACACGTTCGATTAAAAAACGATTTATACTCTCATCAGCTTTCGCAGTGCGTGTCTCTAGGTCTTTGGTTCGATAGGCAATATAATTTTGTGTTTGTTCAAACTTAATTGGACACTTAAAGGCTTTATGGTAATCGGTGAGATCTCTGGCTGATTTATGTTTAAGAGATAACTCAATTGGTAGAAGTTCAGTCTCTGTCATGGCCTGAAGAACTACCACGGTGGCCGAGAAAGTAGCTTCATTGGATAGCTCTACACCCCTACGATGAGCATCTCTGAAAAGTAGAATCTTAGACTGATCACCTTCGGATTCCACTTTAAAAACATAAGTATCTGATAGCAATTTAAAATAGCGCTCACTTCGCTCAAAGATCTCTTTGGCTTTTGAACACGTTTTCCAGGACAAGCCAAGAACACCATAGTCGTCCATCTTCATTTGCTGGCCTACCCGTACCGGAAAACCAGGCCCTAGCTTTTCATCTAGCAACTCATGCAGGGCAAAGAAATGATCAGCCGGTACCGCCTGTAGGTTATCAATGGCATCTATTGGCGTGGGCAAGTTCTCGAAAGTCTCACGATTAAGCCCCTCAAATATGCCATGATCTATTATTTTACGATATAAGCTTATGGATATGTAGTTCAAATGGGTAGCAGCTAATGCCTAATATCTTGGTTTTAATCGTAAAACTATCGGCCGTAGTTTGCTTTTGCAAGTGTGTTATAAGCTTGGTTATTTACCGAGTATTGGCCTTGTATATTTTCTACACCAAATTAACTGGCTTTATAAGCGACCCTTCAAGGCTATTAAGAAGTTAGTCATATCGCAAAGTACACACTTTTGTTTCAGCTCTTCAATTTGATTTTCGGTGCAATTTTCATATTCTTCTGTTGTTGGCGCTCCATCACAGTCTAGGCTTAGGTATCCGCCGTAAGCTTGAGCAAAAGAACTTGGATGATTAAGCCCTTGAGATTTTAACAAGCAGTTCAGAGGCTGAAAGGTAGAAAAGAATTCTTTAGTTCGATTATTAATTAAGTTATAGCTTGAAGACATTATCATCTCACTTAATGCACCATCAGATGCTCTATTAATTTTGTCTACCACTAGAATATAGAAAGGAAATTCAGGCAATGGTGAGTTATTAATCCTATCAAGAACTTTAAAGGTTGGATCATCATCCATAGGTTGGATTTCTTCAAGCCAAATTTGTTTGGCCTCCTTTATTATATCTGAACTATTCAAGAACTTGTCTATTTCGCACTGATTAGTCAAGACAGACTGAGTTTTAGGAGATTCGATTTCTGTTTGACTTTGTGGTTCTGTTTCTGATTTCGTGTTTTCAACACAACCTGTTATAATAGAAATGGAGCAGACAAGGATTAAAATTTTACACATGATTGTTAGTGAATTCATAGCTGTTAACATCCGAATACAGTAACGTGATATATCCGAGATGTATCTTTGTCTTATCAAAAAGCACACCGCTTTGGCAAAGGCTCTTGACTTTCTACATCGGCAGCAAAGTCTTTATTTACTTCCGCCAGCTCGAAACCGTCCTTAACCGTGCCTTTCATTACCAGTCCACCGTATCCGAGATTGTTCATATGGGCTCTAATATAGACCTCTTTAGTCGCTGTAATATCAATATTACTTCCTGATCGTGTAAAAGGTTGCTCATCGATATGACTGTGAAGTAAAATCCTCCGTTGTATCAGTTGACCATCTTCCGAAAGTACTTCCCACCAATCGGCATATTGATCACAACCCGTATCCGGGCTGAGTAGGGTAACGGCAAACCGATAACTACCCTCACGGCCATAAACTTCAACCTTAGTTACATCCGCAAAGGTTGCATTACCTTCCAGAGGTGTATTGTCCTCTGAACCACAGGCAAGAAGTACGAGAATGGGTAGTAGTGTATTCAGCATTTTTATCAATTTAGATATTCACTCACGTGCTTTCGAATTGTCTTTTGATGTTCTCCCAGTTTTGATTTTTTAGACTTATAGGGTCTCGGTTATTTTCTGCGTCCTCAAAATACGAAAGAGCCTGTGGAATAGAAATGAGTAGCATTTGTTGAGGAAACTTTATTCTATGAAAGGAAATGACATCTGAAAGAGAAAAATGATTCAATAATTCGAACATGTCCCAGAAGTCCTTTTTAGTACCTATTCCCAAGATCGCATTCACTTTCATAGCGGCAATGTCCTCATCACTGAAAAGGCGAATAGAATTCAACAGTTTTATAGGTTTCACCAAGGGATGATCATATTTCACAATATCAACTTTGATCTTGTCAATGTAGCAAAATAACGCCCATTCAGAGGGTAATATTTCATATTCGATCCTTGTCCCGAACTCTTTAATGAGTTCCTTCAGGATGAGCTCTTTATCCAGTGTATCTCCAAAGAGATCTAAGTCTTCTGATATACTATGCTGATGTTTTAGAGCTAATGCAGTGCCTCCAGCCAGTGAGAAGTCGGACAAAAAAGGTAAAGACTGAAGATGTCTTAGTAGGGAGAAAGTTTGTTCTTCGATTGCCGGTTGATGTAGCATCTGAAGTCGTTCAATGGGTGGTCAATAACAGCACTAGCAAGGTAAAGCCGATATTTGGACAAATGTTTAGCATTTAACAGTGTTTCAACAACGAGTTTTTGATTGTAATATTTCCGGCACCGACGAATGTCCTCTACATCTCCCCGGTTAAAAACCCTTTCAATGATGAAAGCTGCATTTTGATCAAAGTCCAGTTTTTCATAATCTACACCCCAAAAAATCTGCCTATTAAATTCTGGCTTCTCCATAAGTTAAAAGTACTACTTTTGGATAGAAGCAAAAAAAGCACAGCCCTAAAGCTGCGCTTTCTCACTTTAAAACTAACCGAATTATGCGGTATTACTTTAGTCGTCCGACCACTCAAAGTAGACAGGCTACTTAATTTTATTTCACAAACTGAGCCTCTTCCGTACTACCACTCATGGCAGTGGTTGAAGAACTGCCTTGTTGTACAGTGTTTTGTACTGCATCAAAGTAACCGGTGCCCACAAAAGCCTGATGCTTCACGGCTTTGAAGCCATGTTCCTGTAAGGCAAACTCACGCTCTTGAAGCTCACTATAGCCGGCCATACCTCTTTCTTTGTAAGCTTTAGATAACTCAAACATAGAGGTATTCAAAGCATGGAAACCTGCTAGTGTTATGAACTGGAACTTATAGCCCATAGCGGCTAACTCCTCACGGAAGCTTTCCATCTCTTTTACTGAGAGCTTAGCTGCCCAGTTGAAAGATGGGGAGCAATTGTAGGCCAGCATTTGATCTGGATATTTTTCTTTGATACCCTGAGCAAATTCTCTTGCTAAGCCCAGATCAGGATTTGAAGTTTCCATCCAAATAAGGTCGGCGTAAGGCGCATAGCTAATACCTCGATCAATACCTTGCTCCAACCCGTTCTTGACATGGAAAAAGCCTTCGGCTGTTCTATTACCTTCTATAAACTTCTGATCTCTTGTATCAATGTCAGACGTGATCAAATTAGCAGCTTCTGCGTCTGTTCTCGCAATTAGTAAAGTAGGAACACCCAAAACATCTGCTGCCAGACGCGCAGCCAATAATTTGTTGATAGCCTCTTGTGTAGGTACTAGTACTTTACCTCCCAGGTGACCACATTTTTTGGCGGAGGAGAGTTGATCTTCAAAGTGTACCCCTGAGGCTCCAGCTTGGATCATGGCCTTCATGAGTTCGAAAGCATTCAAGTTTCCACCAAAACCCGCTTCGGCATCTGCCACTATGGGCACCATCCAGTCAATATCAGTTTCGCCCGTGACACTTTGGATCTCGTCTCTGCGCATTAAAGCATTGTTTATTCGTTTCACCACGTTAGGTACCGAATCTGCAGGGTACAAAGACTGATCAGGATACATTTGTCCGGCCAGGTTCGCATCTGCAGCTACTTGCCATCCACTAAGGTAAATAGCTTCCAATCCGGCTGTTACTTCCTGGATAGCCTGATTACCTGTTAAGGCTCCAAGTCCGGCTACGAAATCCTGTGACTTCAGTTTATTCCAAAGTTTTTCAGCGCCGAGTCTCGCCAGGGTATACTCTACCATGACGGAGCCACGGAGTTTTACCACTTCTTCCGGGCTGTAAGTACGTTTTACATCTTTCCAGCGAGGATTTATCATCCAATCGCTATACAATTGTTCGATTTGATCTGCTCTGTTCATGGTATTAATCAATTAGGTTGTAAGCGGGTAGTGTTAAAAATTCCTTGTAGTCAGTAGAAAGTACCAGTTCATCAAATAGCTTTATAGCTTTCTTGAATTCACCTACTTTATAGTTTTCCTTTCCTACGTATTGTTTTATTTTTTCAATTTCCTCGTTTTTGAGTTCCTCATAAAGTTCTTTGTCAATGACCCTACCGTCATCCAGTTGGGTTCCATCCTGCAGCCATTGCCAAACCTGGGTTCTTGAGATCTCCGCGGTGGCAGCGTCTTCCATTAAGTGATAGAGAGCAGCTGCCCCATTACCACGGAGCCAGCTTTCGATGTAGAGTATCCCTACATTAATGTTGGTGCGTAAACCTGTTTCCGTAACGGTGCCTTCAGGAACCGCGATGAGTTCTTCAGCTGTAATTTTTACATCTCTACGTTTTATATGGATTTGATTATTGGTAGGCATATGCTGGTTAAAAGCATCTTCGGCCACCTGTACCAAACCAGGATGTGCAACCCAAGTACCATCATGACCCATACGTGCTTCCCTTACTTTATCAGCCCTAACTTTTTCCAATGCCATTTCATTGGCTTCGGGATCTGACTTAATAGGTATTTGAGCGGCCATACCTCCCATAGCGTGAACGCCTCTTTGATGGCATGCTTTGATTACCGCCAAAGCATAGGCATTCATAAATGGAACATTCATAGTTACCTGGGAGCGATCGGGTAAAACAAAGCCTTTCCTGTTTCTAAACTTTTTAATAAATGAGAAGATATAATCCCATCTCCCACAGTTAAGACCGGCACTGTGCTCTTTAAGCTCAAAAAGGATCTCGTGCAATTCAAAGCTTGCCAGTATGGTTTCAATAAGTACGGTCGCCTTGATGGAACCCTGTGGTATACTAATATACTCCTGTGAAAATTCGAAGACCTTATTCCAAAGTCGCGCTTCTTTATGACTTTCAATTTTTGGGAGATAGAAATAAGGGCCACTATCTTTTGACAACAGCTTTTTTGCGTTATGGAAAAAATACAATCCAAAATCGACTAGGCTACCACTTATTGGTTCATCGTCAATGGTGAGATGTTTTTCCTCCAAGTGCCAACCACGAGGCCGCACGAACAAGGTAGCCGTAGTTTTGTTAAGAGTGTATTTTTTATTTTTTTCCTTGTTTTCAAAGGAGATAGTTCCAGCCACAGCGTCTCTGAGATTGATCTGCCCTTGCATGTTGTTATCCCAGTTGGGAGTATTACTATCTTCAAAGTCGGCCATGAATACTTTGGCTCCTGAATTTAGGGCATTGATGATCATCTTACGTTCAACCGGGCCGGTTATTTCAACTCTTCTATCTTGAATATCCTTAGGTACGGAAGCTACTTTCCAATTACTTTCCCTGATACTTCTAGTTTTCTCAAGGAAACCAGGCAGCTGGCCATTGTCCAGTTCTTTTTGTCTTATCTCGCGCGCCTTTAGCAATCTTTTTCGCTCCGCATTGAAATTACGATGTAGCACCTCAATAAATTCTAGCGCCTGGGGCGTAAGGATCTCATTGTATTGTGGCTTCATATCCCCATCGATTAAGATCGAGCTAATCTTCTCTTTAGTTTTCATGGTAGATTCGATCATATTTTCATAGTATTTAAAATGAAACTCTGAAACGAATATAGAAAAAATTCTTTAATAGCGAAAATTCGCTAAAAGAAATTTTTTACAAAATATCCTTATCTTTGTACATGGTCAATGGAAACTTCTCGCTAAAGCACATCTTAGGGCTCAAGGTGCGTGACCTACGCATTGATAAAGATTTGTCGTTTCAAGAGCTTTCCGATCAGACCGGTTTGAGCATGTCCTATCTCAGTGAGATAGAGAAAGGTAAGAAATATCCTAAAGGAGATAAGATCATAGCGCTGGCAGAAGCTTTAGAGGTCAGCTATGATTACCTAGTTTCCTTGCAGGTTTCTAAAAAATTAGAACCCGTCGTTAATTTGCTTCAATCTGATTTTTTTAAAGAGTTCCCTTTGGAGGCTTTTGGTCTGGAACCTCAAAAGATCATTGAGCTTATTTCAGTATATCCCGAAAAGATCAATGCTTTTATCACTTCGATTATAGCTATAGCTCGAAATTACAAAATGAGAGGGGAGCATTTTTATTATGCGGCTTTGCGGGCATATCAGGAAATGAACGACAATTATTTCTCTGAATTAGAAGAAGCAGCTAACGCATTTCGCAATCAACATGGTGCTCTATTAACTGTGCCTACTTCGGTAAACGCGCTGAAGGATGTGTTAAATAAAGATTTTTCCATTAAACTGGATCGAGGATCGTTGGCTAGGAATGAAGCATTGCGTGATTTAAGATCTTTTTTCAGCCCTGATTCCAGTCAGTTGATGATCAATAAGGGTTTAACACCGGCTCAAGAAAGTTTTCTGCTCGCGAGAGAGGTTGCCTATCAGGTATTGAGTTTAAGGGAGCGTCCTTTGGAAACACCTCCACAGCGCGAGTATAATTTCGAAACGATCCTCAATAATTATAAAGCGTCTTACTTTGCTGCCGCGCTGATCATGCCCGAAAAAGAGGTAATCAAAGATGTTAAGAAAGTAGCAAGATCATCGAAGTGGGATAAAAATATGATAACGGAGTTAGCGGCTAAGTACCGTGCAACACCTGAAATGTTGATGCAGCGGCTGACTAATATTCTACCACGACATTTTGGGATCAAAAATCTTTTTTTTCTACGATTTGTGGGCACCGATGACTTTTCAAATTACAATCTGACCAAGGAGTTACACCTTTCTAAAACCCACAATCCGCATTCCAATGGTTTAAATGAGCATTACTGTAGACGATGGCTCGCTATTCGCATGATCAAACAGTTGCGAAGCGCGTCAAGAATAAATAAAGGGAACCACCTCATAGCCGGAGCCCAAATTTCGCAGTATTACGGTACTGAAGATGACTACCTCTGTTTATCCCTGGCTTTTCCAAACGTTTCTAACCTGCGTGAGAGTATCAGCGTTACTATTGGATTCTACATTGATGATGATCTGAGCAAACGGATTAAATTTATAGATGATACCGCTATAAAAGCCAGAGTGGTAAATACAACCTGTGAACGCTGTGCCTGGCCGGATTGTGAGGATCGAATTGCTCCTCCTATCCAGGTCGAACGGGAATCGATTCAAAATGAGATTCTTTCCGGGCTGAACCAAATGTCTTCGTTTTAGGTATAATTCCAACCATTACTTACATTTCGTTGAAATAATCGCTCATAACTTCTAACCTTGAGCCTACTCCGATTTTTATTGTATGGTTAGATCTAAAGCGCCAGTTTTTTTTGGTTCCCTGCTGGTTAGTATTACAATTAATTCCTTGTTAGCGCAAAGTCCGGATCTGAAGTTCGACCATTTGTCGACTATTCCTGAGCTTGCGAACCGATCCGTCACGGCGGTAACACAAGATAATAAAGGATTTATCTGGCTGGGTACACCTGATGGTTTACTGCGATATGATGGTTTTAGTGTCAGAATTTATAAAAGCGATGCTAACAATAAGAACTCTCTTTCCGATAATAACATTCAAGCTCTCACAGTTGATGCTACAGGTAACCTGTGGATAGGCACTCAGAGTGGAGGTTTGAATCAGTTTATTCTTGATCAGGAACTGTTTATACACCACATGCATAACCCTGAAGATAATGCGTCCATTAGCGGAAATGGCATCTGGTCCTTGTTGGTAGATTCCAAAGGGAATTTGTGGGCAGGTTCGTGGTCAAACGGCTTAAATAAGCTGGATCCAGATACAGATAAATTTGAACGATTCTCGGAAGGTAGTAATGACCCTGTCCTTTCGATCTTTGAAGATAATAACGGCTACATCTGGTACTCTTCAAGCGGCCTAAACAGACTAGATGTGATGTCGGGTACTATTCAAAATTACACCAATAAATCAAGTGATTCTACCTCTCTAAGCTCTAATAACATTCGGGACATTGTCCAGGACAAAAACGGTTCTATTTGGATAGCAACAGATAATGCTGGACTTAATCGGCTCAACAATGACGGTTCTACCTTTACCCGATTTTATAAATCTGTGTCGGGTTTAAGCAGTAACGCTATTTATGATATTCACATGGGCGATGACGGCTTTATATGGTTAGCGACTAATGGTGGTCTTGATTTATATAACATGGCCAGAGATCAATTTCATAATTTTAGCAATGATCCTACCGATCCGTTTAGTTTAAGTAACAATAGCCCCCGTACTATTTTTGTAGATAAAGCTGGTTCAACCTGGATCGGCAACGAAGGGGGGCGAATAAATAAAACTCTCGACAAGAAGGCTTTTTTTACTTATGATGCTAAAGGGGGCCTTTCTAACAACCTGATAAGATCACTTTATACCGACGATGCTGGGAAAATATGGATAGGAACCCAGGGCGGTGGTCTTAATATACTTTCCATAGACGAATCTATTCAGCAGATATCACAAGATAGTTCTTCGGCTATCTATGTCGGGAGTTCCCAAATATCGGCCATTAAAAAACACCAGAATAAATATTGGGTAGGTACCTGGGGTGATGGTATTTATGTATTAGATTTTGAAAATGACCAAACCAGGTATTTTAATCATGATCCTTCCTCGAATTCTGTCTCCGACGATCGGATACAGGTTTTTCATATGGATAAGCTAGGGACTTTCTGGGTAGGAACAGAAAACGGATTAAACACTTTTGATATTGATACCGAGCAATGGCGGACTTTTGAAGGGTTAAATGGCAATACTATACAGGGTCAAGCCTTCTTGGAAGATGAAGAAGGGGCGTTATGGATTGGCACCTGGAACGGACTCAATAAGGTAAGTCCTGATAGAGGAAATATTAAAAGCTGGCGTGAAACTGCAGAAGGCCTTATAAATGAGCATGTCATAAGCCTCTGCCTTCATGATGAAATTCTTTGGATAGGAACTTTTGGCGGGGGTTTATTTCGGTTTGATACTAAAAACGAAACCTTTACAAACTACACCGAAAACGACGGCTTACCTAACGGTGTGATATATGGTATTAAAGCTGATAAATATGGACATCTGTGGATGAGTACCAATAATGGCTTGTCACGATTCGATATAATTTCTGAAAGCTTTAGAAACTACGATAAAAGTGAAGGTTTACAGGGTAATGAGTTCTATTGGGGAGCTGTGGGTTCAACTTCGGATGGAAGGCTCATGTTTGGAGGCTCTAATGGACTGAATATTTTTTCGCCTGAAGAAATAAAGGATAATACAGTTGTTCCACCAGTTGTTATCAGTGACTTTCAGATCTATAATAAGCCCGTGCCAATAGGTACTGATTCGATCTTGGAGAAGAGTATTTCATATACGGAATCAATGCATCTTTCTCATAAGGATGCTGTGTTGACCTTTAGTTTCGCCGCACTGAATTTTAATTATCCGGAAAAGAATCAATATGCTTATATGCTGGAAGGGTTTGAGGATAATTGGAATTATGTCGGTAATCGTCATGCGGCCACGTACACCAATCTTGATCCTGGGAGATATATTTTTCGAGTAAAAGGTTCAAATAATGATAACGTTTGGAATGAAGAAGGCACAAGCCTGATTATCACTATTTCTCCACCATTTTGGAGAACATGGTGGTTTTATACATTGGTGGCGGTGGCCTTAGGTGGAGGTGTCTATTGGTTCATAAAATCACGAGAGAAAACATTGAAACGGGATAAAAAGGCTTTAGAGGATGCAATTACCAAAGCGCGGAATGAGGTTGAAGACCAAAAAAGACAGATGGCTGAGCAGCGCGAAAAAGAAAAAGATCGCATTTGGACTGATCAGGGTATTGTTAAACTTGGTGAGGTACTGAGTAGTTCTAAAGATGATATCGGTGAGTTATGCAAAAATGTTTTGAAAACACTGGTAAAGTATCTTGAGGTAAGATTGGCGGCAATCTATTTAATCGATGAGAACCAGGACGGAGATAAAGTTTTAAAACAACGTGCAGATTTCGGCTATGAAATTAAGAATAGGGAGTTTGGCATAGGAGACGGTATGGTAGGGGAGTGTTTTAAGAATAGGGAGGTTTCCTACTTTGACCATTTACCACTGGACTACTTGAAAATAGCGAGTGGCCTAGGCGAGTCTTCCGCTTCGCACCTCTTACTTGTGCCACTGATTTATGAGGACATTACATTGGGTGTCATGGAGATCGGTTGTTTCAAACCAATCCCTAAGTTTAAACGTGACCTGGTGGTGACCTTTTCACAACGTATGACAGCTGCAATAAATACTACTATTTTAGGAGAGCAAACTAAAAAGCTGTTAGACGATTCTAAGATTAAGGCTGAAGAACTTGCTGTTCGTGAGGAAGAGCTACAACAAAACCTCGAAGAAATGCAGGCCATCAACGAAGATCGTGACCGCAGAGCCGAGGAGATGGAAGAAACTGTAAGCAGACTCAAAAGAGAGATCTCAGCTTTAAAGAAGAGAAGCAAAGTCTAGTTCATCAAATAGCTCCTTAATTCATTAAACTTGTTCTTTATCAAATGACTTTTCTTCTCGTTTTCTAGATAAGCTGAAAGGCGTTCCGGTATTTCTATTGTACCAATAACGTCATTAACCGTATCAATAAACTTGGCTGGATGAGCAGTTTCCAGAAATACGCCTGTCCCACCTGATTTTTCAAGTTGTTTTCTCAACCCCAGATATCCCACTGCACCATGTGGGTCTAAGACGTACCCAAAGTCTTGATGTACCTTTTTCATTATATCTTTAGTTTCAGCATCCGTGAAACTGTAGCCTGAAATGTCCTTTGTTATTTCATACCAGGATTGACCGTAAATTTCAGTCATGCGCCCAAAATTACTGGGATTACCAACATCCATAGCATTTGAGATAGTCTGCCTTGATGGTCTAGGATCAAAGTGGCCCTCTCTTAAATACTTGGGCACAACATCATTAATATTGGAGGAGGCTACAAATCCGGAGATAGGTAAACCCATAGCCTTCGCTAACAGACCTGCTGTGAGATTTCCATAGTTCCCGCTCGGTACCGAAAATGTTATATTATCATGATCGTGAAGCTGTGCCATAGCCCAGAAATAATAAAACGACTGGGGAATTAGTCTTGCAATGTTGATTGAATTGGCACTGGTCAACTTCATTTTTTGGTTCAGTTGTTTATCTAAAAAAGCTGATTTAACCATTCGTTGACAATCGTCAAAAGTACCTTCCACCTCCAATGCCGTGATATTCTGGCCAAGAGTAGTCAGTTGTTGTTCTTGCAAATGGCTTACCTTTCCTTTTGGATATAAGATTACGACATCTACATTAGGCACTCCTAAAAAGCCATTGGCTACTGCGCTACCCGTATCGCCTGAAGTGGCCACCAAAACCGTAAACTTTTCATCTGAAAAATGACTTAGGCACCGTGCTAAAAACCGAGCTCCTACATCTTTAAAAGCACATGTAGGGCCATGGAAAAGCTCCAGGCTAAATATATGGTTATGCACATGAACTGCCGGTAAAGGAAAGTTAAGCGTCTCCTTAATGATGTCTTGTAATTTTTCTTGCGAAATATCTGAGCCAACAAATGGCAGAGCGACAGTAAGACCAATACTACTTAGTGTTTGGTCATGAAGATTCTCGAGAAAATTAGCATTAAGTTTAGGAATGTGAGTAGGCATAAATAAGCCGTTATCATCCGGTAAACCTTTGATAACCGCTTGACGAAAAGAAGTAAGCGACACTCCTTGTTTAGTACTGTAGTACTTCATACTCTGATGATTTTAGCCCCTTTCTCATTAATCTCAGAAACATGTACCTCATAATCAATCCCGAGATTTACATATACGTTTTCAAATGATTTTACCGTTTTTTGAGCTATTTCAGGTTCTTTGCACAATGCAAAAACAGAGGGTCCGGAACCTGAAATACTGCAACCCAGTGCACCTGTATCTTTGGAAGCTGCTTTTAATTCCTCAAATCCCGGTATCAACATAGATCGTACAGGCTCCACAATAACATCTTCTAATGACCTGCCTATCAATTCGTAGTCTGAAGAAGCTAGACCAGATACAAGGCCGGCCACATTCCCCCATTGTTTTATGGCAACTTCAAGAGGTATATCTTTTCTTAGAATTCTTTTCGAATCTGAGGTTTTTACCTCGATTTGTGGATGAATGACTACTACCATCAGGCCTTTGGGGAAACTGAGATTAACCACTTCTAGGGGATAGTAGTTTCTTACGAGTGTAAAACCGCCTAATAAAGAGGGCGCTACGTTATCTGCATGTGCTTTGCCAGATGCTACGGCTTCACCCATCATAGCAAATTTGACAAGATCATGTTTGCTGAGAGGAGCCCCTAGCAGCTCATTAGCCCCAAAAACCGCTCCAGCAGCGCTGGATGCACTTGATCCTAGGCCGCTGCCTGGCGCAACATTCTTATGAATAACGATGTGTATGCCCTGATTGACGCCAACTTGATCGAGTAAACCTTGGACAGATACTCCCGCTACATTGAGTTTAGGGTCTGTCGGTAAATCGGATCCCGGCATTTCAATGGCAATACCGGGTCTATCGCGGAAGGTGAGTTCTAATTCGTCACCAACATGGTCAAGCGCCAGACCTAGTATGTCAAATCCTGGGCCCACATTGGCGACTGTGGCTGGGGCGAAAACTTTTATAGAATTACTCATGAGCAATACGCATAATGTCTCCAAAAATACCCATAGCCGTTACTTCTGCCCCGGCTCCAGCACCTTTTATGACCAGAGGCTGTTCAGGATAGCGTTTGGTATAGAATAAAACGATATTGTCTTTACCTTCCAGGTTATAAAATGGATGATCTGGGGCGATCATCTCAACACCGGCCTCCGCTTTACCTTGATCAAAGGTAGCGACATACTTCATTTTGGCACCTTGATCTTTAGCCTCTTTAAGCAGATACTGGAAATCTTTTTCATGTGTTTTCAATTTCTCAAAGAAGTCAACTACACTTTCTGTATTCATACAAGCATCGGGCATAAAAGGCCTTGCTGTGATGTGTTTTAACTCCATTTCAAAACCGCTCTCCCGAATGAGAATAAGTATTTTTCTCATCACATCTACACCGCTTAGGTCAATCCTTGGGTCTGGTTCTGTGTAACCTTCTTTCTGGGCTTGCTTTACTATTTCTACAAACCTGGTTTTCTCGCTGAAATTATTAAATATGAAGTTTAAACTTCCAGATAAAACCGCCTGGATCCTAATCACCTCATCACCACTTTTTATCAGGTCACTTAACGTATTGATCACGGGTAGTCCGGCACCTACGTTGGTTTCAAAAAGGAACTGGGTCCTGTATCGTAATGCCGTTTGTTTTAACGATAGGTAGGATGAATAACTTTGAGTACATGCAATCTTATTGGGTGTAACCACTGAAATACTCTTTTCTAATATTTGTTGGTAGATAGAGGCCACGGATTCTTCTGCGGTGTTATCAATGAAAATGCTATTACGCATATTTAAAGCGTCCATTTCTTTGACAAAAGTTTCGAGCCGCATTTTCTTTCCTTCTTTAAGCAGCTCGTCCTTCCATTGGTCAAGTGCTATGCCTTCGGCCTTAAATAGCATTTTCCTACTATTGGCGAGTCCCGCTATTCGTAGGTTAATATGATGATGTTCTGCCAGGTAATCTTTTTGCTGCTTTAGCTGTTCGATTAGGGTGCCCCCTACATTTCCAACACCTATCATAAATAGGTTAAGTTGCTTTTTTTCTGATAAAAAGAAGCTTTCATGAAGGCTGTTCAATGCCTTTTTTACTTCGTCACCTTCAATAACCACGGAGATGTTTTTTTCGGATGATCCTTGTGCAATGGCCTTAATATTTACACCGTTTTGACCCAGTACGCTAAACATTTTACCACTGACACCCACTTGTTGCTGCATGTTAGAGCCCACGAGCGCCACAATGGCAAGATTGATCTCAATATCCAATGCATCAACTTTATGTGTAGCCAACTCATATTCAAATTCAGCCTCAATGGCTTCCTTAGAAATGGCGCTGTCGGATTGGTCAATTCCTACGCAAATGGAATGCTCCGATGACGCCTGTGTGATCAGGATAACGTTGACTTTCGCTTGTGATAAGGCTTTGAACAGCCGGTGAGAAAAATTGGGTATACCCACCATTCCGCTTCCGGTTAAACTGAAAAGGGCAATATTTTGTACCGAGGACAGCCCTTTGATGATTTTCCCATTCCTCTTTTTTTGCTTCTTTGAGATGATAGTGCCAGGATGGTCTTTATCAAACGTATTTTTTATATGTATTGGGATTTTACTGGCTAAGACCGGTTGAATAGAAGGTGGATAAAGTACTTTAGCCCCAAAGTGGGAAAGTTCCATAGCTTCTTCGTACGTAATTTTTTCGATCACATAGGCAGAGCGTACCATACGAGGGTCAGCGGTCATCATGCCGCTCACATCGGTCCATATTTCTAATCGGCTCGTTTTCAAGGCCGCAGCTAGTATGGCTGCAGAATAGTCTGATCCGCCTCTACCCAGCGTAGTAGTTTCACCTTGGGGATTAGCGCCTATGAAGCCTGGACAGACCCAGATACTTTTTGCCTTTTTGAAATAAGACCTTATCGCCCGATTGCTATTACTGAAGTTTACATTGGCCCGACCGTAGCTACTATCGGTTCGAATGAATTCCTTAGGAGCCGCAAGTTGTGCCTCCAGACCCTGGTCTATTAAAAAGTCATTGATTATGATGGAAGACGCTATTTCCCCAAAACTCGCAATCCGGTCTAGCGTTTTAGCGCTTAATTCACGAATAAGAAATACGCCTCTGTATATATCTTCAAGTTCATTCAATAAGATCTTTACTTTGCTCAACGTTTTACCTTGGGCTTTTACAGAGATTAAGTCTTTAATGGTTTGAAGATGACGTTCTTCAATTTGAATAAGAGCATCGGAATAAGCCTCATCTCCAGTAGCGGCTTGCTTGCTGCACTCTATTAGCAAATTAGTTATCCCTCCCAAGGCGGATACGACAACTATTAAAGGATGCTCTTTATCTGCTATGATGTCTTTAACTAGACTTATGTTCTCTGCGGAAGCGACAGAAGTACCTCCGAATTTGATTACCAACATGGTATTAGAATGGTGATTAGATAAAAATGAAATTGGCCAGTGCCTACGTGTGATATGATTAAACTAACCCCAAAATGGGGTAATAGTAGTAGGCGCCGTGCCAGTGATAATAGTCCTGTTAGAATCCTGAGGGACTGTTTGAAATTCTTTATTTAATTGAATCGGCAAAACTATATTTAGTTTGAAGGAGTGAAAGTAGCAGATAATTCTAAGTTGTCAAATGGAAAGAGTCGAATGTTTTAAAAAAGGTGTAAGTGATAAATGAATAGAAAGTATACATAATAAAAAAGGCTGAACCCTGCGGCACAGCCTTTTTAGCTAGTTTATTTTAAATTAACTTCCGCAAGCCTCACACTCATCAGGATTATCCAGCGAGCAAGCCATATCAGCTTGTTTTTGAGCTAGGGCGGCCGTTTCTCTTTCTGCTACGGTCTTCTGCACTTTGGGCGCTTCTTCCTTGGTTTTTTCCACCGTAAACTGGATTGCGCTGGTAGCCGCTTTAGATCTCAAGTAATACATACCGGTTTTCAATCCTTTTTTCCACGCGTAGAAATGCA
>JBCCOE010000074.1:0-21035 GCA_039025475.1 Bacteroidota bacterium
AGCATTCCGTACATCATTATCAGGGATCTCCGGAGGCATCCCAAACAGTTTTATGGCCCATACCCGTGCGTTTCGGGCCAGGTCGGAGTGCCTGCGAAGAAAATTAAGTGAATTATAATCGTAAATGGAATACGATGGAATTATACCCAGTCCCTTAGGCAGATTCTTCATCGTAAAAATCATTCGCGTACTTTCTGCCCAATCCAGGGGCTTGTTAATGGTAATTTCTGCAAGATCCATCCACGGATGCGAGGCCTCGTCCCACTTTCTGCAGCAGTTAAAGATCTCCGGATCATCGTCATCAGAAGCTTCATGGAGCTGAACCTGAAGTTTGTATTTTATGGGACCCGTCCTGAGCCTTTCCACATATTCTTCTTTAAGGTAATTTCTAACCCGCGTCTCTCCCGGCAAAATACGTTGATTTTCCGTGGGAATCAGCATGTCGTAGTCGTCTAATAAACCTGTCTCAGGTACATCTTCCGCTGGAAGTGTCCGGTATTTGATGTAACGCGGCACATTGTCATCAGCCTTATACATAAAAGGCGTTTGTGTATAATATCTGAGATTAGAAAATGAGGTTGGGTCTCGTCTCATTCCCACGTGAGCTCCTTCTACTCCGGTTGGATATTTTCGGTAATAATCCTCATACTGCATTCCAAAACGAGTCTTTTTGTATTTGGCAAATCGAAAAAAGCTGGCTATCGACCAGAAAAGGGCCGTTTCTCCTGTATTCAGTTCGATATCCATGGGGCTTTTTTTGGAGGTATCCGCCATCTTTATCGACATACTTCTCACCACACGCATGGCATCATCCATAAAAGAGGCGGCCGCATGCCGTACCCGGCACGGCAGTGTTTTTCCCGGCTCAAAAAACGGGTGTAAAGGAAACCCAGGATTATCGACAAACCGTATGGAGCCTACAGCGGCAATTCCGTTATTGTGGGACATCTTTTCTCGCATGATGATACTACCATAGATGGTGAGTGCCCAGGTAAAGGCTTTTGTATAGATCCAAAGCCTGATGATTCCAAAAAAACGATGAATGGGAGTACCCAATAATTTGTAAATCGGAGTTCGGTTGGGTTTCATGTATTGGAGTCTGTCAAATATTGGTTCGGGATTGGATAATGTCTATGTCTAAATCGAGATCGGCAAATGCTTGTCGTTTTTCCTCGAGCCGTTTTCTCAAATCAGGAGGAACATCCTCGTCTTCATCGGCTATGATGTATCCGTACCCGGTGTGCGACAGCATATTACTCCACCACATCATTTGTGTAGAACGGGTAAGGTCGGGAGCTATGGAATGATCCGATTCCGGACCCATAACCCCATCCGGGCCATCACCAAACCGGATCCCCAGGCTACAATAGAGTACTTCCCCAATATCGTCATACTGTTTGGAGTTGGACCAGGTATGGCCAAAAGTAGCCTGGTAGATCATATATGTGCATGCTTGCTTCAGCTGATTCAAATCTTCATCCGTCACTTCATTACCCTCTGTCTTATCAGTAATTCTTGAAACCGCCTTCTTGATTCCATCCACCTCGGGGCGATCAACCTGCAAATCCATTCTGTGGTATTGATTGTACCAGTCTGAAGCCTCATCCTCTTTTAGTTTTCCCTGGCTGTCAAGCAACATATTCTGCAGGTAATGACAAAGAAAAAAGGGGACACTGTGTTTCACTAGATCCTTGGAAAAGCAGTGTATTTCGAACCAATGCGTTAAGATCTGCTCTTTATTCACGGGATCTTCGATAAAGTTGGATACAAAATCATAGACCACATCCCAGAACAGATTCGAGGCTTTGGCATAGGTATGCGCCTCACTGATGGGCGACATGGGTCGATAACCCTTCCAATCCAATGTCCCCATGGCGTTATACACTACCTGGTCAATACCTTTTGGTGTAAGTGCACAGGCTGTAGTGATGTATCCGTTACCTACCAAAATCCGGTCTGCGGTATGATTCACCAATACCACTGAGCGTAAAAAGGATTTCAGTAATCCTGAGATCGGATTCAGCCTTAAATTTCTAAAGCACGCAATAGCGTACTGTTCTGAATTGATATGGGTTCCGGCAAAATGGTGGGAAAGCTCGGCATTTAAGCCTGCGCTTGCACGACAGATACGTTTTGCCGCCAACCATTTTTCTCCATCAGCAGGAGTAAACGTTCTCTTTTGCTTGTCGTTCTTTTCCTGTACGGTTAACGGGCCGGTAAGTGTAATCTTTACAGGTCTTGGCAGACCATCTTCTTTAAGCTCAAACCACATGTCCACGTCTGGCATGGCATAATAATGATACCTCTTTTCGTAGGATCCCCAATGATGGTGAACCCAGTAAAGGTCTGGGTTCTTAGGGTCCCGGTCAAAATCACAGGCATACATTCCATTCATCATTCGCTGGCCAAACCAGTCATTCCCTCTTGTAATTCCCGGTTGCTTTTTCTCCATACAAACGGTTAAGTTTTCAGGGTAATCTTTTACGATTTGCTCATAGGTAAGCCCCTGGTTCATTTTGATCATCTCCAGATGCTTGAGCTTGATCAACTCAATAGGTACAAATGTTTTTTCAATCGCTTCATTGAACCCAGGTGAATATTTATCAGGTGCATCTTTGTCATGATCCTTAATAACTACCCTGGGCAAATGGGTATCTTTCCGGTATTCCCAATAAAAAAGCTGAACCTGACGACAATCATAGTTAATGCCAACTAAATCGGCCTTATTGATGCGAACACGTTTGAACTCAGTATATTCAGGAGCATGTTTGCCATTTTTTGTGAAATGTTCATGGCCTGTTTGGTAGACAGCCAGCCAAATCTTTCTGATATAGAACCGATGAACATAGAACAAATCATACGGAAGGCTGAATTTTCCTTCACGGTCCGATTTCCCCTGGCTCAACTTTCTGTACCCACCCCAGAAAGTTCTTGCCCAGAGTTCCAGGTGCATGTTAAAAATGGGGGAATCTGCATCGGCCATTCTACTGCCAAACGTAAGATGACCCGTTACCAAATGGTTTGGGTTGGGATTACCGTAAATCTTATTCCTACGAGGAAATAACGTATGATGCGCCCTCGTGTAAAAGCGCAACCAACCGGAGTATGACTCTACACAAAATAGCCCAATCCGTGCAAGAAGCCCTTGATGGGTTCGAGACTTATGTACTTCAAGTCGATCAAGATTTTTTAAACGAGGATGATGAAATTTACGCTTTAATCGATTAGAAAAATCAGTTTCTTCAAGGCATTTTTGACATATGGCTTCTAAGTTGTCTTCGGATACAGGTGGCGCTTTGCTGGTTTGCATTAAGTCTAGGTTGAAAATCCAACACAGTATAAGGTTTATATGGCCTTATAAAATAATGGAATTTAGAATTATTAAAATCCATTGATTACTGTGTAAATATCCTATTCATTGTACATAATATTTACCAGAGGTAATAGTATTTGATTTTACACCACCAATTAAAGCGTTTTGACAAAATCACAATGAATTTCTCTGTAATAAAAAAGGCTTAAATGAACTATTCGACAGTCGATATTTGACTTTTGGAATCAATTAAGGAAGTTCAGCTCCAGGAACGCTTATTGTTACATTGCTGGAATTACGCTTACACTTAAATCTTATCTTCTGACGAACGATTAATCGCCTCCTTGCCATTATACACCAGTCGGGTGGTCCACGGTATTGGGTTTCTTAGGGCGAAATGGGCCATGCAGCCATTTTCAGCCTCATTGAGCAAGTCTTTAATATTTTCCTCCGGCTCGGGGCTGTCGATCATCACATGGGTTTCCACAATATCACAACCCCCGTTGGTCATATAGCCATGCTCACGCATGTGGCCCAGGTTCGTTCTAAAAACGATACGCTGCTCCAGTTTAAGGCTGTCCACCTGAATCTTTCGTGCAGTTAAGATGTCTGTCAGGTGTGTCATAAGACAAAATCCAATGCCGGCGGAGAAAAAAGCTAACGGTGGTGGCGCGGTGTCCTCTCCCACTGGCGGCTGCTCGTCGCAGTACAACTTTACAGGACTGAACCCCGGGATATTAACCGAAACCACACCGGTTTTACTTTGCATTTTACCAGCTTCTGCACTCAGATTCACTTCGAAGCGATACGGTTCCGGATGTCGTGCTTTATTGAATTTGACGGATTCATATTGTGTTTTGGCCGGTTGCTCGGAACTAAGCTCTCCAACGTGATAAAATTTCTCTTCTGACATGTAATGACTTTTGATTTTGAGTTGAGGCGCAAATATCTACTCTTCCGTGAACAATTAAGCGAATGAATGATACAATCTTCTTATTAGACGTCTTAGCGACAGGTATATCGGAAACACAAAGTTACGGGCCACTGAAGGATGGAGTAGATAGCAAAATATCAACTCAATACATAAACGTAGATAGAATAACAATTGACAAATATTCGTGTTTGTGTTCTAAATATGCTTTTACTCAAGAATATGAAAAATCTAATAGCAGTCGTAATGGCTCTGCTGGTAATGAACACTATTTTTTCCCAAAAGAAGGTTTTGAATGCGGAGGATTCCGATCCTGGAAAAATGGGATGGATGAAGGGTTTCCCTCCCGCCAAAGACAGGATCGTAACCGCCATCGATGGTAGTTTTTTTCAGTTTCCTGCCCTACGCTACAGCGTCTGCCATATGCGCCAATTTATGCCCACCACCGAGGTAACGGCGGCAACCACCAATCAATACAACTTTAAGGTCAAACTGGACCCCGCCATTGATAACGTTACTTTCAAACCCTGGAATGCCAGCGAAAGCATGACCTGGAAAGAGTCATTATCAAAAAACTACACAGATGGTATGATCATCCTGCACAAAGGTAAAGTTGTGTATGAGAAATATTTTGGGGAATTGAAAGCGGACGGTGTTCATGCCGCTATGTCGGTCAGTAAGACCTTTACTGGCACCTTGGGAGCATTGCTGGTTGCCGAAGGTGTTTTGGACCCTGATCAAACAGCGTCATTTTATGTTCCAGAGTTCGAGCCATCCGCATTTGGTGATGCTACCATACGGCAAATCCTGGACATGACCACCGGATTAAAGTACAGTGAAGATTATTCCGATCCAGCGGCCGAAATATGGACCTTTTCGGCAGCGGGCAATCCGTTTCCTAAACCTGCAGGTTATGCCGGTCCTACCAACTACTATGAATACCTCAGGACTGTAAAGAAAGAAGGTGATCATGGGGAAGTATTTGGCTATAAAACCATCAACACAGACGCTATGGGATGGATCATTTCCCGGGTAACAGGTAAGAGTTTGACTACACTCCTTTCCGAACGCATCTGGCAACCTCTCGGAACACATGTAGATGGATACTACCAGGTAGATGGCGCCGGAATCGCTTTTGCTGGCGGAGGGTTTAGCGCCAACTTAAGGGACCTGGCCATGTTCGGAGAAATGGTCAGAAACAAGGGTCTATTTAATAAGAAGCAAATCCTTCCAAAAGAACTAGTCGAGGATATCATGAAAGGTGGAAGCCAGGAAGCTTTCAAAAACTCTGCCTATGCATCTCTTGCCGACTGGAGCTACAGAAACATGTGGTGGATCACTCATAATGAACACGGGGCATTTGCGGCGCGGGGTGTCTATGGCCAAACCATTTACATCGATCCCAAAGCCGAGATGGTATTGGTACGTTTTGCCTCTCACCCCGAAGCTAAAAATGCCAAAATTGACCCTACTTCGCTCCCGGCATACCAAGCCGTGGCTGAATACCTTCTTAATAAGTAGTCATTGTTGCTAACTGTTCTCGTGCATAAAAAGATATTAATCGCTTTCCTGTTTATTGTTTTTATCGATCATCAAGCGATATGTGGTCCGGACTCTCTTTTGTTCAAAAATGGAAATATTCTAGTGGGTGAGATTCAAGGGATGCAAAAAGGAGTGCTGGAAATAGATGTTTCTTATGGGGATAGTAATTTTTTGATCAAATGGGTTGAGGTGGATGAGATATATACTGAAACTCAGTTTATCATTAGCATCAACAAAGAAATATATCAAGGCAGAATGATCTCCATTGATGGGGATAGCATCAAAATATTCAATGCTGAAAACCCACTTATAGAAACGACGTTGAGAGAAATTGTATTTATGCGTCCTATTAAAGACCGTTTCGCTGATCGGTTCAGTGCTTCTATAGAACTGGGGTTCAACGCTACAAGAGCTCAAAACCTGCGTCAGTTTTCTAATCGTACTACTATTGGATACAGGACGAAAAGGTGGATAACGGATGCGAATTACAGTAGCCTTAGGTCCTTTCAAGATGATATAGAGGATATTATCCGACAGGACGGTCAACTCAATTTTCGCTTTTTGATGAATCGAAGTTGGTATGTAATCGCCAGTTATTCTATCCTAAGCAATAGCGAACAAAAACTGGATTTAAGAATGAATACACAGTTAGGCCTCGGTAATTTTTTATACAGCAGCAATACGTCCTATTGGTCTTTAAAAGTCGGGGTGAACAATAACAATGAGAATTTTTCCAGCGAGCAAAGTAATCAGAACAGCTGGGAAGGTTTCATAAGCATGGAGCTGAATTTATATGACATTGGTGATTTACAACTCCTGGTAGAATACATTGGCTACTCGGGGTTAAATGACTTTTCAAGATTTCGTTTTGATACCAATATTGATTTGAAATATGAGTTACCTTTCGACCTCTTTATTCGGACGGGTCTGTCCCTCAACTTTGATAACCAGCCTGCTCTTGACGGTAGCCAAACAGCGTATGTGTTGAGAACGGGTCTAGGTTGGGAATGGTAAACTATGGATTGGCTTTAAGCTTTACTTCGATCGAAGTGAAGCCCGGCATTATACACCTAGCTCGACCTCTTCACGGGCGAGTTGACAATTTGGAAACCTTTGCTGACATTGTTTTTCTATCCTTCTCAAAAACTCGTCATTATGTCGAGGATCGTGGTGTGTCATAATAAGATGCCCCACCTCTGCCCTTTCTGCCACTTCAATTGCTTGCTCATGACTACTATGACCCCATCCCTTATGATCAGCCAGTTGAGCATGAGTGTATTGAGCCTCATGGACCAGCAGGTCGGCTCCACGGCAAAAATCTACAATTTCCGGTAACACCGTATCCCCATGTTCAAGATCCGTACAAATCACTATACATTTATTGTTATCCTCTAATCTGTACCCATAAGAATCCCCTGGATGTTTTTGCTTTATCACCTTTACACGCAGGCCATTAAGCTCTGTTTCGTTTTCATCCAACTTCAAGAAGTTAAACGTCGCTCCCATTCCTTCAAATGGTACAGGGAAATATTCAGACCGCATTTGTCCTCTAAAGATGTCCTCCAAGTTTTCTAGCTGTCGTGCTTTTCCCATTGCCAAGATGTTTATGATCTGGTTTTTATTGTAAGCAAGGTCAAAAAATGGGAATCCCTGAATGTGGTCCCAATGGAAGTGTGAAAAACCAATAAATAACTCCGGCTGTTTCCATCCTGACTTGATTAAGTCCATCCCTAATTTTCGAATACCAGAGCCAGCATCAAGAATTGAAACGCGTCCGTCACCCCGAGTTATTTGGATAGAGGTAGTATTGCCACCGAACTCTAAAAAATCACGGTCACATATCGGGATAGAGCCCCTAGTACCATAGAATTTGATTTTCATGACAACAGTTCAATTTTGAAACAAAATACTATGCCTGAAAGTAACACCTCAAAACGCCAATAGTTCTATATCTAACCATTACACTTTATGACATCCTTTTACGTTGAGGTGACTGCTGCAAATAGACGACCTTCTATATTAGCAAAATCAATCAACCTATGATATGAAGTCAATACTCTTACTGGTGTTCTTGACACCAATTACTACGCTCCTGTTTGCCCAACAAAACATACTTTCTATCTCGGGGCAGATCAAGGATGAAGCGGGTGCTTACGTGCCTTTCGCACATGTGTACATTAAAGGATCGCAAAAAGGAACCGTCAGCAACTCCGAAGGGCGCTTTAACCTCAAGGTTAGTGCAGATAATAGAAATGAGATCGTTATTTTTTCGGCTATAGGTTTTCAATCGCTGGAACGATCACTGCGGGAGTGGAAAAGTCCTCAAGACATTGTGCTAAAGGAATCATCGCTCGTATTGGACGAAGTGGTGGTGAGTGACGAATTTCAGCCGAAAGATATTCTGGTCGGAGCCATAGAAAACTTTAAAAAGAACTATAAAACCAAACCACACCGATTAGAAGGTTTTTACCGAACCACTTTTCAGCAGGACAAATCCTTTATGCGACTCCTGGAAGCAGCCATTTACGTACATAGTAACGGTAAAATTCACAATCGTCAGGGTATTGAGTTTCGTCACATTCGTAAGTCAGCAGATCTCCGTACTGACAAATGGAAAATCTACGACGGTTATGTTAACCATCTTGTACATAACCATCCCATTCAATCAGGCCAGTGGGGGTTTTTAAAGAAAGGATCGCTTAAGTTTTTTGATGTTGACCTATTGGAAGTAAAAGCCCAGGACAGTGATTTGCTTTACGTATTGAAAGCCAAAAGTAAAAGCGACAGCCATGCTATATACGATGCGCAGATAACCATCCGTGAGAAGGACCTGGCCATTGTGGACGTCATCTTAAAATTCAAACCTAACTTGAGCGATAACTTTTCCTGGGCTTGGGAACGCAGGGATACCGCCAAATTCTTCGCTTACTGGCAGGAGAGCCACTATACTTACCAGGAATTTGAAGGAAAATTTTACATGCGTAGCGCGAGCTGGCACAGAAAAGGAAAAGTACTCAACACCAAGACCAAAATGACCGAATTTGATACGGAATCCCTGGATGAATTGCTGATCACTGATATTAAAGCCGGTAATTACCCCAAAGAAGATAAACGGAATGAGGATCTAAATATCTACAGTATGGCGGATTACAACGTTTATGACGCTGACTTCTGGAAAAACTATACACGTCCGGTGGATACGGAACATTTTAAATCCGCCAAAGTAAAATTGGAGAAAGTCTTAAAACTCGATCAGCAGTTTAAGGAGAATACGGGAACATTAACTGGCCAAGTCTCTGCAAAGAAATCCAGCCGACGGTAGAATGGAGAAATAGTTATAACACTAATTATAAGTAGCTACGATTTTAATCTTTTCCCTATTCATCCTAAATGAACGTTGTCGATCATTCAGGTTTAAGTGAACAATATTCTCCTGATCTTCTACAACATCAAACATACTGTAGTTTTCTACCTGTACTTCGTGAATAATAGCATCAGTGGTCTCAAACACACCGTTCAGTCGAATATTATTCTTGCCAACCTCTGCTGAAGTTATCTTAAAACAGGTACAGGTGCCATTTATCCAGATGGTTAAGTTGCTTTCGAAATAATTTTGAGCCTCTTTTTTTAGACTTTCATTGGTGCTCGATCTCACTCCCGAAGAAATAAAAAGTGTTCTTAGAAAGTCTTCCTTATCAATGGTGATGGCAATACCCATGTCTTTTTCGCCCTCACTCCTGGAAATTTCGAATACAGCCATTCTAATATCATGGCCGTATCCGTCATAACCAATAACAAAAATCAAGACAAAAACCCAAATTTTCATCATTCGCAGTTTTATATCAACCGCCAATTTTGAAAGACATATTAGGATCACCTACCAAGCATCTTGAAATAACTGGGAACTCTGCTGTGATCACATAAAAATAATCGTAGGTGCCTGTTGAAAGTGTTATACTTCTATCTATTCCGTTGCACTCATCAAGGTCTCCTGCGCCATTTACAAACTCATAATCATTGGTATACTTACCATTATAGGTTCCGCAAGGCTCTGAAACACCATCACCGGGTCTTTCACCAGCTTTAATTCTGTAACTTGAAGTAAGTAATTCTATGCCGCTTCCATCAGCTGTAGGTCCATAATAATATAATATGGGGTATCCGTCCGCGGCCCAGCCTACTTGTAGCGGTTCACTTGGGGCTGTTCCAGTACTTATACCATTAGAAAGCTCTTCCGCATAAATGCCCATGTCTCCGTGGTAGTGATAAAGGCCATCTGGCTGCACGTGTGCAATGGCGCAGTCCAAACCGACGGCGTTCATATTATTATTCGGTTCAAAAACCCAATCCCAATTGAACTCCATCGTATTGGGATTCACAAAAATAAACGGTTCAGCAGGCGCAGGGTCGATGGCCACCCCGTTTGTAGCCACTCCAAAGCGCCATTCAGGGCGTCCATTGTCTTTGGTTATACTTGTAGTTGAGGCCGCCTTGGAGGGCGTATTATCAAACCGATAAGTTTTTTCACTATCGTCCAACTCAGACACAAGATCCGGAATTTGATTGCCATATTCGTGCGTAGGAATACCGTTGGTAACTACTTCCCGATCCCCGGCGCCATTGACGTTAGCGTCATTATAAGTATTCGCGTCAGGACCCATGTCACAGTTCCGGTTATTCTGATCTGTAGAGTTGTCATTAGAACAGGAAGCCGGTGTTGCTGTCGTAAACATGAACGTATCTTCGCTAGTTCCCCCGTTACCGTCTTCTGCTATCACTCTTCCCTCGTAATTGGAACTCGGATCCAGCCCGGTGAAACTAAAGGCTAAACCGGTTTCACCAGAAGAAATTTCACTACCGGCCAACATTATCTTATAGGTAACATCATCTCCATCGGGATCTTCAGCCGCTGTCCAGGATAAATCCGCGCTGTTGGTAGTAATATCACTAACCGTAACGGTAAACGATCCTGGAGCACTATTCATGGCACTGGAAGTAGTAAAACTAAATGTGGCTGTACTTTCACCACCATTTCCATCTGCCGCAGTGATCACGCCACTGTACATAGTTCCCGCATCAAGTCCGGTGACATTGGCACTAGTTGCCGTCAATCCGGAACCTAACTCCTGGCCTTCTACCGCGATACTATAGGTAACATTGTCGCCGTCCGGGTCAGTTGCAACCGTCCAGCTGACTGTTGCAGTAGTAGTGGTAATGTCAGAAACAGTCGCAGAAAATGATCCTGGATTGTTATTGGACGGTGTATTTTCGTCATCGTCGCCGCAGCTGGACACTACAAAAAGAAAAGTAATAAGTAATAAACTTAGAATTTGGTTGAAATACGATTTCATAAAAATGTTAAGTAGGTTGAAAAAATTAGAGGCTATCGTATCGTTGAGCTACCGAAGAGCTCATCAGCAGCAAATCATTTTGTCTCATTCCTTGCGGCAAGATTAAATACGATAACACTCAGTAATAACCATGAAGCTAATAAAATAAGTGGGACAGTAACCATAGAACTACAATTTAGTGTTTAGAGTATAACCTATTTGTTTAAGTTATAGATTAATAATATTCTCAATTCTTAAACAATATAGCTTGTTAGTTACTGCTATTTCAGATTCACGGGGTGGCAAATGGGAGACAGTAATGATAGTTCTTTTAACAAAAGGTATAGTTAAATAACAAATTTTACCTTTGGATGTCCCACAAACGCAATTATGACAAAGGCGTCCTAATGTGGTTCCAGTTCCTATTCCAATAGGATGTCAATACGTGATAAATTGCATTCAAGGGGCTACTATGGGTGACATTTAGGTGGCTTCTAACCTTTGTTTCGCAGAGCTTAGCTCGTACCCTACGACCTTCAACATATTTACTATTTTAGAAGGTGCTTATAATTTTTATTATGATTAGATTATTTCAGCGAAGTTCATTTAGAGTTACAATCATTTTAGTCTCGGGTCTGATATTTTGCAAATCACAGTCCAACGCACAGTCCGGTCAAATCGATAGTTTACAGACCTTACTAACTGATTTGCCAGGAGATACCACCAGGGTCAACACCTTGATCGAGCTAGCGTTTGAATATCGGGTGATCAAGGCGGAAGAAATGCTGAGTTATGCCCTGGAAGCTGAAACCCTTGCTCAGACGCTTGGTTTTGACAAAGGAGTAGCCCAAGCGACCAGAAACATTGGTCTGGCGCACAAATATTTAGGTAACTATGACTCCGCCATTTATTTTAGCACAGAAGCTTTAAGATTAGCAAGTGAAATTGATCTGCTGCAAATTCAGGCAGATGCCCTGAATACTATGAGTACCACCTATATGGCTACTTCAAGATATGATGAAGCTATATCAGCATTACAATCCGCTATAGGGATCTTTGAAAAGATAGATAACCGATTAGGTTTGGCGGCTTCATATGGCAACTTAGGCGTGATTTATAAAGATAAAGGACAGTACGCCAAGGCGCTCAGCTATTACCAACGAGCAACTCATGTCTATGACTCGCTTGAGATTTGGGGTGGTGTAGCGAATACTTATCATAACATAGCCACTGTATACCAGGAGGAACTTGATTTCGATACAGCCCTTGATTACTACAAGAAAACCTCGAAATACGATAGTATAACTGGCAATGTTGGGGGTCGCGCACATACGCAGCTCAATATAGGAAACGTATTAGTTACACTTGGAAAACCATTAGAAGCTAAGCGGTACTATTTTCAATCCGTTGAACTTGGTAATCAAAGCGGGTCAAAGTGTATGACTAGTCTACCCTTAACGCAGCTGGGCGAATTATATCTTGAAAACAATCAGTTAGACTCTGCTGAGTATTTCATACGACAGTCTCTATCTATTGCGCTTCCTTGTAAAAACAGCAATAACATCAGCAGCACCTATCATGATTATGGTAGATTTTTTCTTAAAAAAAAGGATTTCAACCAAGCGAAGTATCAATTTCTTAAGGGCTATGAGGTAGCTACCGCGGATAGTTTAAAACCAAAAATGGAAGTTCTTGCAGAAGGTTTATATCAAACCCTGGAACAATTAGGAGATTATAAAAATGCCTTGAAATATCTGGCTATTTCCACTCAATTGAACAATGAGCTCTTCAACCAACAGAATTCGTTGAAAATAGCACGATTAGAGGCAAATTTTGAGTTCACTAAAGAGAAAGAACTTTTGGCGGAAGAAGCATATCGACAACGACTCATATATGAGCAAGAACTGCAGAGGCAGAGATGGCTTATTTATTCCGCCGTTGGTGCCGCCGTATTGTTAGTTATAATTTCGGTGTTGATTTACAGGTCGAATGTTCGAAAAAAGAGAGATAATCAACTCCTTAGCTTTAAGAATGAAACTATTGAAGCCAAAAATGAAGAGTTGAGTGCTAAAAATGAGGAACTATCTGCATTAAGGGAAAAGGATTACGCTAACCAACAACAAGAAAAGAAACTACTTCGCGAAACGATCCACCTTAAAGAAAGAGAGTTGGCCGGAACGGCCATGATCAATCACGAGAAGAACAAGATCCTCTCAACCATAGAAAAGGAGCTAAATCGGATCAACCCTTTAATGAATGAATCTTTAAAAGTTGAACTCAAAAGTTTAAAAAAGCTTGTCACCTCAAATATTGATCATTCAGCCAGTTGGGATAGCTTTATTCATCAATTTAGCCAGGTACACCCGATCTTTTTTGAAAACTTAAAGGAGGCCTATCCTTCACTTTCAGTGAACGACTTAAAGCTATGCGCTTACATTAAAGTAGGTATGAATAATAAGGAGATTGCCGGAGCTACCAACACCGCACTTTCTACGGTCAAGAAAAACATAAATCGACTTAAAAAGAAAATTGAGCTATCGGCAGAAGAAAGTGTCCGGGACTATCTGATCAGATATGTATGAGTTCTTCATCATAAACTGCGCTTTCATTGGTTCATCAGACGGATTATCAATTTCTTATAGCCACTACTTGAATAAGTCAATTAATGATTTCTTTGAGCTATATACCGTTAGAAACACTTTTCATCAATATTCCACATAACCATGCCCCATAGGTCCCTAATGCATATCCTAAGACGGCTAATAATACTCCTACAGGAGCTAATGAAGGATGGAATGCTGCCGCTATGACGGGCGCTGAGGCGGCGCCTCCAATATTTGCTTTACTACCGACGGCCAAAAAGAAATAGGGCGCCCTAATTAATTTAGCTACGATGAATAAGAGCCCAACGTGGATAATCATCCAAATCAACCCCACCAGAAAAAAGCCCGGATTATCCAAAATAGCCGTCACATCCATTTTCATTCCTATAGTAGCCACCAAGATAAAAATAAACACGGACCCGATTTTTGAAGCTCCAGCGCCCTCTATTTGACGCAATTTTGTAAACGACAAGGCCACGGCAATGGTTGTGGCGACTACGATGATCCAAAAGAATTTACTCTGCAAACTAAATTGATGGAGATACAGCATATTCTCATCAATATACGGTGCTATAATGTCGGCCATTAAATGAGCAAAGCCGGTAATACCGAAACCTACACCCATGATGAACATCAGATCTGTAGTAGAAGGAATTTTAGCGATGCGTTTACTGAATTCTTCCATTTTGTTCTTTAAAGATTCAATAGCCGAACTATCGGCTTTCAGGAAGGCATCAATGCTCTTGGTTTTACCAATACCTAAAAGCAAAGCCGCCATCCATATCTCAGCCACAATTACGTCCACGGTTATGCTTATTGAATAAAGCTTGTCCGAGGGTTCAAATACTTCATACATTGCGGCCTGGTTAGCTCCGCCACCTATCCAACTTCCGGCAATGGTGGTCATTCCCCTCCAAACCGCCTCAGAACCCACACCCCCGACAAAATCTGCATTTATAAGACTAACGATCCAGATGGCAGCAGGACCACCAAAGACTACACCAAGTGTGGCCGTGAAAAACATGATCAACGATTTTGGACCCAATCGGATAATCTCTTTGAGATCCACAGAAATGGTAAGTAAGACCAGACAAGCGGGTAACAAATATCTTGAAGCCACGAAATACAGTTGTGACGCCTCGGCATCTACAATTCCAAACGTGTTGAGTAAGGACGGCAAGAAGTAACTCAGTAAGATAATTGGAATGTAGGTATAGAACTTTTTCCAAAATGGGCTTTCGCTGGAAGCTGTCTTAAAAATAGCGGCTAAGATCAGCATTAAAATACCGAAGATTACAGCATCGTTCGTCAGTAAAGGTTCCGTGTGAGCTTGCTCCATAAATCGTCCAATAAACGTGCAAACTAAAGAAATGTAAAGACAATAACTAGTCCATTACAAGAGCGGCCAGCTCACTTAAAATCATAGCTGTGGCACCCCAAACCACATGACCATACACATCGAAATATGGCATTTCTGCCGAGTAGCCTTTACCAAATTCCATAGGTTTGGTTTTAATACGTCCAGAATCGGCTAACATGGATAAAGGCGTTTCAATAAGCTCTTTTACTTCGAACGTGTCAATTTCAAATCGTGGAGGTTGGTGGGTATAGGCCAGCGTAGGTGTAACTTTGAAGTTACTCGGCGGGATATACAGGTCCGTGAGCTGTCCCATAACTTCCAGATCGCCGGGAGTAATGCCTACTTCTTCCCGGGCCTCCCTTAACGCCGTGTGAACTACATTCTCGTCGGTATCCTCTTTCTTGCCCCCCGGAAGACTGACTTGCCCACTGTGGGCGCCGTTATATTGATGTCGCAGCGTTAGCGGAAAATACCACTCGTTTTGCTTTTTGTAAAGCAGAATTAAGACCCCGCTAAGGCGAGCCTGATCCATAAGCTCCCGATTAAATCGTACATCAGAGAAACCGGAGGGCGTCATTCTGCTTTGGGCCTTGGTACCTGGCAGAGGTCGTGTCAGTTTATTCTCTAACTTCTGTATCAGGAGGTCGGTCATTTTATCATTACGGCCTATTTATCCACTATCGATCTGTTCGTAATTTCAATATAAGAATTACCCGTCACAGATCTACCATTCAGACTGCCTACTGCATCACACATACCTTCCCAATAATACAACCGGTGGATCGGAGAAAACTTGAGCGCCAGCTCTTGCTCAGGTAAAACGGATGTTAGTTCCATAGTTAACGCCAGCGACTTCACTTCAACACTCCATTTTACCGGGTATTGAACCTTTGATTTATTGCTGTACCAGTATTCTAATTCATTCAAAACAATATCATCATTTTCCAGGTCTACAAAAGTACCATCTGCCTTAAAATAGGTACCTCCGTAAATGGTGGCCTGATCACCAATATGATACACCCGGTATAACATAAGTTCTTCTTTAGGATCATCAAGTTGCACAGAGATCCAATCCCAGGCCACTTCCTTTTGCCAGACCCCAATACAATTCCATTGCCGATCATACCACAATTCCCCATCTACCTTCATATTATTGCTTCCAATTTGTAAAGATCCCGTAGCGTTTAGACGTGGGTAGCTGTAATAACCGGCTGTAGCATACCCACCATAATTCTCATACCCGGTGCCGGAATGAAGTACCGCCGGTTTATCTGGCTTGGTGGTTAGATCTATGGCAATATCATGTTCACCCATTTTACCGCTTAGCTTATACTCACCCATTTGACCGGTGAGGGTGTAACTCTCTTTTTTTCCCTCGTAGCTCAGATTAATAGGCAAGTCGTTGTCAAGCAGATCGGGTAGGGTTTTTATTTTATAGTCAAAATAAAACCTTTGGTTAGAAGAATCCGTAACAGCAAAATTTACCATGATATAGTCTTTGTTATTGCGAGGGTTAAAGTGGAAAAAAACAAACTCTATCCCATACCCCTGGCGTGTGGAAGTGTCTGTAAGGTGTCCGGTGTAGTACCACCATTCGAGTGAATTACGAATATGTGGTGCCTCATCAATCGTAATATCGGCCTTATCGGTGTACCTATCGTTTCCGCTGTATGGAACAAATTTACACCCGATCAAAAAAAGCAAACCGGTAACGAGAAATCTCATGCGAAAAAAACATGTGCTTGTCCGAATTTGTTTTGGGAGTTAAATCTTTAAATTCGAAGGTAATATACTCAGTTTAAAATCCGCATGACTCGATCTATTTTTTCAATCCTTCTGATTCTTTGGGTAAGCCACCACCTGGCTTACAGTCAGGAGAGTGTGATCAACTGTACGGATTCGGCATTTTGCGTACCCGGGGTTATAGGGCTCCCGCGTAGCAAAGGGATCGTCATTAAGCGAGAAGTGGTGCGGGACTATGCCATACGCTCATCTTCGGAAGAAGAATATGGTAACGCTGAAGCAGATGTCATAAGAAACCGGCGGTATAGCTTCAAACTACGGTTCCCGCTCGTGCTAAAAGATAACATCAGTATCGCTGGTGGTATTAAATATTTTGTCGAGGAGTTTAATTTTGAAAATCCGGAGCCCACCAATTATTCCTTTTACCAAAACCTGGAAGACAAGTCGCTAAAAAGCCTCAGGGGCGACTTATTTGTGATGAAGCCCACGAGGACCAATAAATACTTTCTGCTTAGAGTAAGTGCAGGTTTAAATGGAGATTACACGGTGAGCAATGCCCCTACCGGTGACTTTTTACGTTTTTCAATAGCCCCACTGATGGGCTGGAAAAGAAACGATTACGTAAGTTACGCCGTAGGTGTAGGCTATAGTTACAGCTTCGGGCGAAGAAGTATTTTTCCCATCCTAGTCTACAATAAGACATTTAATAACCAATGGGGTGTAGAATCCGTACTTCCGGCAGAGGCCAAACTCAGGTATAACACCTTGAACCAAAAAAATTATATGTATCTGAAAGCTGAACTGGATGGAGCGAATTACGGTCTCAGGTTGGAGGATCAAAATGATCAGATCACCTTTTTGGAAAAATCTGAAGTACGATTTCTGTTGTCCTGGGAAAGAGAGATCCACGATTGGTTATGGTTCAGCATCGAATCGGGGTTCAGGACCAATATTGATTTTGATCTGACCGACTCTCCTACTATACGTTCCGAGCGTCTTATTGAAAACAACCTAAATATCGCTTTTACCTACGGTTTCAGCTTATTTGTAGTTACCCCCAGGAAATTCTTAAAATAATCAGTAACAGCTAAAGCTGACCGAGAGGCCATGTTTGCTGACCAGATCGCAGGCCAGTACTTTATCATTATTGGCCCAATGGGCCTCTGCTAAATACTGATGCCCTTTATTCACGAAAGGATCTAGTTTGGTGGCCTGCTTTAACAATCGAATGGCCTCTCCAAACTCGGAACGATTGAAGTAGTACCAGCCTTTATTTCTATACGCCCAGGCATTCTCCGGGTCAATAGTAATACTTTGATCGATGTCTTTTCTGGCCAAATCAAAATCACCCTTTAAAAGATGTATATATCCCCGATTATTCAGAAAATAAGGTTGAATGGGTTCAAAATCAAGGGCATTGTTCACCAGCTTCAGCGCTTCGTCGAAATTGCCCCGGTCTATTTCAATCAACGCCAGCGCGTTATACGCATTCGATTCCAGAGGGTCTAACTGCAAGGCCTGATCCAGATCGTCCTGTGCTTTGTCTAACTCACCCAGATAGTAGTGCACAGAGCCCCGGTTGACCCAAACTTCGGCGTTGGCGCTATCCAGTGTAACCGTACGGTTGAAAGCCATCAACGCCTCTTTGTATTTTCGCATCTTCGTCAGTACCAGCCCTTTCATAAAATGAACGTAAGACGTATCGGGTAATTGCTTTTCTACGTATGCCAGATCATCCAACGCCCGAAACAGCTCGTTTAATTCGTAGAAAGCATTGGCCCGATTGATTTGTGCGTCCATAAACGTGGGATCACAATCTATGGCCCGATCGTAGTGAAGCACTGCTTCTCCGTAGCGGGAAGATTGGTAGGCCAAGATACCCAGGTTGTTAATGGCCGGCACATAACATGAGTCCAGAACCAGGGCCTCGTCGTAAAAGCGCTTGGCTTCCCGGTAATTTTGCTGCTTTAGAGCTTCATTACCACGCAGTAAAAAGCGCTGCTTTTGGGTTTCGTTATCCTTACCACATGAAATCAAACCCCATAAAATACCCAATAAAAAAAGTCGTTGCATGGCGTAAAATTAGAACATATTTCCCTTCTGGTTAACAAGTAATCCAGAGTGTTTTTTGTTTTAGATCTAATGGCAAAGGTTGTAAAATTGTTTATAAACTCAGAGTCCTTTTTTAGGTGTTCCGAGTAGAAGAAACACTATACATCCTCGCAGACTATTGTTGACTTGACATCACTCTTAATCTACCGGTCATTTCGAATCCCAAAGGATGAGAAATCCTAGTTTTGACCCATGAGCAAGTCCTCTTATAACACGAACCTAGTGTTAATGCACAAGTTTAATGCCTTACCACCACGTTGGAGAAAGCACATTCCCAGAGGCACTCTTCATAACTGGAAAAGACGGGATATTAACCGAATTTATGGTGTAAATATTCCCACCGAAGAAATAGAACTCATTTCTCAGTTGATCCGACATAAACGCCTGCTAAAACTGGCCAAGGGTCTATATCATCTATCCAAAGGATTAAGTGAATTAGTTTTTCTGATAAACGGCTACGAAAAGATTTTAGCTCATCACTTTCCATTGTTCAAAAGGATGATAAATAACGCATCACGCTACATTTCGGTTGCTATGATACTCAAATGGCTACAGGTCAATCCTGGAAAATACTATTACTATTTACGAGCTAAAAAGTGTCCAGGCTCCACTTTACAGATGTGCAGAAACAGATATCCAAGACAATTATTACCGCAGGAGGTGGTACTCCTAAAATCTTATCTAACCAATAAACAATATACCCATTGGAGTACAGCGAGTATTTGCTTTCAGGCGATGAGAGATCAAAAACTATTTGCATCTGTCAGTACGTGGTACACTTATGCCAAACGTTTCGGAATCGAAAGGGCAAGAATAAAAAAGAAAAGGTCGACTACAGGCATTCGCGCAAATAAACCCTTGGAAGTCATTCATATGGACATTACTCAATATAAGCCTGCAGATCTTCAAAAAGTTTTTATCTACCTCATTGTGGACAATTATTCAAGGGCGATCCTTAACTAGAAAGTGAGTGACAAAGTATGAAGTCATATAGCCTTAGAAAACCTGAAAGAAACCGTTGAACGTTATAAATTGTGCAATACCTCTTTAATTCTAGATGGAGGTCCGGAAAACCAAGGCGTTTTGAGGCATTATACAGACGCTAGTCCTATTCACCGCCAGGTAGCCATGCGCGACATCATTCAATCGAATAGCATGGTAGAATCGGTGAATAAGCATTTGAAGTATCGCTATCTCTTTACCCAAACTCTTACTGATTCAAGGGCTGTAAAAAAGTACCTAAAAGTGGCCATTCCTGATTATAATACAAAACCACATAGTTCTTTGTACGGTCTTACACCTAAGGAGGTGTTATCCGGAGCAAAGCCCGAAAAAGATCGGTTTCTTCAGGATAAGAAGAAAGCAATGAAGACTAGATTGGAAACCAACCCAAACCTAAAATGTATCTACTGTGAATAAAGTGGATGAACTCATAGTAACATGCATTATCATAGGATAGAATCACCATCAAACACTAGGAAGATAGAATCCCAATATTGGGAGGCTTTATTTCAGAATTTATAAAGAATTTGCAAGGGAGCTTGTATAGCCTTGCTTTTACTGGAACGCGGCTTGGCCGAGGACACGCAGCCACACCGATTTACCGCTCCGAGATAGTACGAGGAGCATAGTTTTTCGAAAGCTCAATGCCAAATCAAACTATTACTTTAAAGATCTGATCCTGATTTTTTGCGTAGTGATAGTAGTAAATTTTCCATACAAATCTTTCCCTCTGCTTTCTAAAAGATTGATTAATATGGATAGTATGGTTTCGACTTCTGAAAAGCTGTAGCGCAATAAGATTACACTTATGTCATTTTCTTTATGGGCATATACCCATTCCCCAAAATCTTTGTCTTCTGTTAAAATTATTCTATGGGGGTCTTTGGATAACCGTATTACCTCTTCATCAGGAATGCCTCGGTAATCTTCTTTGATATGTGCTACTTCTATATTTTTTGACCGTAACACAGATACCATTTGGGTATCTATGTTTTCATCCGCTAATATCATGAAGCTTGCGGAATGATAACTTCCTCATTAGCTATCAAGTCAGAGGCATAAGTCAGGGCTGCGTAAATATCTTCTTTAGAAAGGTGGG
>JBCCOE010000075.1:0-21029 GCA_039025475.1 Bacteroidota bacterium
TAACCCGTTGTGCTAGTTAAATCAAAGCTACTTTCAAGTTATTGATTGATCTTTGAAAGTGGAATTTATTGATGAATTGCACTATGGTTAGCGAGGTGATTTTGGAGAGTATCCTGGTTTTAAATCCATCAAAGGACTTTGCATAATTTCTTCGGATCATAAACTGATCACAGAGTTGAGAGAAAAGGGTTTCTATTCTTTTCCTGGTTTTTCTGAATACCCAGTCTTGCTTTTTATAGTTTTTTTGGTTTTTCCTCATAGGCGTTTCCAGGGTAACACGAGCGGTTTGAAACAGGTCAAGTTGTAGTGAAGAAGAAAGGTACCCTTTATCTCCAAGTAGTACACAATCAGAGAGTTGGGTATTGAATTCTTTTAAGAAAGTAATATCATGAACATTTGCTTTTGTGAGTTCGATGGAATGGAAGATGCCATTTGCAGAGCAAATCCCCTGTAACTTGTATCCGTAGAAATGCAGGTTTTGTGAGGCGCAAAATCCTTTTGAGGGGGCAGTTTCAAAAGATTCTTTACAGATATTTGCTCGCTTTTCCCGGGTAACCTTACACACTTCCAAGGGCATAGAATCGACAATAAAGTAGTCTTCAAATTCAAGGAAATGGTAAGCTAGTTGCTGGCGGATTTTTTCGAAGACCGGAAAAAGTTGTCGTTTTCTACGATTGAACCGAGTCCGTTCAATCAAATGGGGAAAATCATCTGCATAGTCGGCTTCTATTTTATTAAAAAGCCAATTCTCACTATCAATTGACATGTATTCCGCCGTCAATACTAAGCTAATTACCTCTAAATCAGAGAATTGAGGAGTACTTCCTCTTTTGGGTATGTTATCATCTTGATTAAACAGGCCTGTGTTCAGGGATTTGATGGTTTGATAAATCTTATCGAAATTGCTTTTAATGTTGTGCATAGCTTGGTTGATAAATTAAAGTTTCACACCTTTAATTTACTGACAATCAGTCTATTGCACTTCATTTTTCAAATCAAAATCATATAAATTAACTAGCACAACGGGTTAACTTAATATTATGTTAATGTAACTTAGCGACCTTGATAAAACGGATCCATGAAACTGATTAGCCTGTTAGCGCAGTTAGCTCTTCACTTAAAGAATAGGAAGTTTGAGAATAAATCTATCTCAGAAGCTTCAATTGGTTGGCATCTCATTCATAGCTTGTTGGTTATCAACAACATAACGGAATCCTTGCTGGTATCCGATCCAAATAAATATGTTAAAGAGGATAATAGAGTTCGTGATATTGTCCTAACAAAGAAACAAATAAAGCGAGGTGTTGCTCATTCGCCTGAGGCCGTGACTCCTGGTCAGGAAATTAAGAAAGGGCAAATTAAAGACCTGTTGGATCAAGCCAAGGTCAATGTAGTGAAATTTGCACTTATACCTAAGCATGCTCATTTTACTCATTACAGTATGGGTATGTTGAAGAAGAAAGAGGCAATTAAGTTTCTGATTATCCATACAAAGCATCATTTGAAAATTATTAACGAAATAGTAGAATCGGAATTGGTTTTAAGAAGTTGATCTACCATGGGGCTTTTCAAAAACCTGTATAACGATCAATTCTTTGATTTCTTTGGTCAGGCAGTCCGGCAGGTATATTCTGACTTCGACCCGTCTGTATTTATGGATCATATCTACGATGATGAATGGAGTCAAAGAGAGCTCAAACAACGAATGCGCCATATCACTACAGGGTTGAACAAGCAATTTCCAGAGAGTTTTGGAGAAAGCACTCAAATCATTTTGGCTTGTATCAAACAGCTTCAAAATAATGGCCTTCAAGAACACAGTGTAGAGTATATGTTCTTTCCGGATTACATCGAGTGCTATGGTCTAAATTACTTGGAAATTTCAATTCAAACGATGGAAGAAGTCACCCAATTTACCAGTTGCGAATTTGCGGTCAGACCTTTCATAATTAAGTATCCCGAACAAATGATAACTCAGATGCTGGCTTGGTCAAAACATGAAAACTACAAAGTAAGACGCTTGGCATCTGAAGGCTGCCGTCCTAGGTTGCCATGGGCCATGGCACTGCCAGATCTAAAACGCAACCCTTCACCTATTCAGCCCATTTTGGAAAACCTTAAAAACGATGAATATGACTTTGTACGGAGAAGTGTGGCCAACAACCTCAATGATATTGCTAAAGACCATCCCGATGTAGTAATTGATACTGTGAAAAAATGGAAGGGTCAGACCGCTAATACAGATTGGGTGATAAAACATGCTTCAAGAACACTGCTAAAGCAAGGCAATAAAGAGCTTATGCTTTTATTTGGTTTTAGTTCAGTTGATCAGATCCAGTTAAAATCGTTTACCGTACACACGCCGAAAGTGCAACTCGGTGGTGATCTGGAGTTTTCTTTTAAATTGAAAAACCTAGCAAAGCAGCTGACCAAGATCCGGTTAGAGTACGCGGTTTACTACCAAAAAGCCAATGGATCGCTTTCAAAGAAGGTATTTAAGATCAGCGAAAAAGAGTACTCGCCTGGCTCAACCACTACCATTGAAAGAAAACAACATTTTAAACCGATTACAACCAGGATCTATTATTCTGGTAAACACGCTGTGTCGATAATTGTCAATGGAGTTGAATTCGAAAAAAAGGAGTTTAATCTGTTGATGTCTTAAGGTGTAATAAGTCTACTCCCTAATACAACAAAGCCGCAACTACTAGCTGATGCTTGACTCTTATCGGTTAACTATTTTGATCCAGAGTAACCCGAAAATTCCAAGAGTAAAGCCAATGCCGTAGCATATTTTTTCTATTCGCAAGCTCACTCAAACTAACGTTTGGTTCGTCTCAAACAGAAAAGCCCCTTCGCTTTTACGAAGAGGCTTTGTTCTCTGTCGGGATGACTGGATTCGAACCAGCGGCCCCCACTACCCTAAAGTGGTGCGCTAACCGGGCTGCGCCACATCCCGAAATTCTAGAATGATCAATACAGACCATTCAGGGCCTTTTAAAGAATATTCGACTTCACCCAGTGACCGCGGGCTGCCTGTCAGCCGGAATGCAACGCAGGCCGACGCCACATTCCGAAAGGTTTGCAAACTTAAAAATTATTGCTCGAACCGACCACTGACCAAGCTCAATAATTTTTTCTCACGTTTTGATGTTAGTACAGATTATATAGTATTGCTATTTACTTCAGTTTCAATGGAGAAATACCTGTTTTTGTTCTTTATTAGTTTAGTGAGCTTGCGAGGTTACAGTCAGGCGGGCTTGGTTAAGCGGGCTTTAAAGCAACTTTCTGAAAAGGAATACTCTAAAGTTGAACTCACCCTAGCCAAGATTCAGGATAAGGATAGTATCTACGCAGGGTTGTTCTACACCAAAGCACAACTTTATATAGATAATCGATATAATCGGTCTAACATTGATTCCGCACATATTTTTTTGCTTAAAGGGCGGCAATTGTCCGAAGGATTGGAAACTAAAGATATCTTAAAACTGGCGAAGGCAGGTATGGATTCTTTAAAGGTAATTCGACTAACCAATCAAATTGATAGCGCAGCTTTTGAAAGAGCTAAAACAAAAGATACCGAAGATGGCTACCTCTTCTTTTTAAAAAATTATCCTGCTACTGTTTACGAGCAAGAAATCATTGAATTAAGGAATGCCCGCGCCTTTGACAAAGCCTTAGACTTACACACCTATCAGGGTTATCGAAATTTTATGGATAAATACCCTGGATCGAATCAATATAAGGAAGCTGAAAGTCGCTACGAACGTCTATACTTCGAGAAAAGTACTTCTGATGGTAAACTAAGCTCTTTTAAAAAGTTCTTAGCAACACATCCGGCAACTCCGTATCGTGAAGAGTTAGAATGGAGAATTTTTAAGGTGATGACCGCAGATCACTTCGCTCAAAGTTATAAGAAGTTCATAAGACAATTTCCAGATAATAAATCTGCCAGATTGGCCGAGCAGTTTGAGTATCATGTTGCTAAGGAAAATGGACTCCAGTTTACTTCGCGATACTTCAAAGATTCTATAAGCAGGCTCAATGAATTCCCTACGCCTTTGCTTTTTTACCTGCAAGGAAGAAAATATGGCTTAATGAGCGTGCAAGGTCAGGTAATTGCTCCAGCCATTTTTGAAGATCTGTACTCTGAGTACCTGTGTAATGGATTGTACAATGATGTGTTCCTATCCGGGCAAGCACTTTACGCACTGGACGGGACTAAAATTACCTCTGGTGTTGAATCGTTTGAAGATCTGGGAGCCGGTTTGATTAAGGTTAAAAGGGGTAGCAGGTTTCATCTGGTTCATAAATCAGGTTATGTACTTCGAAACAAGGAGTATGAAGATATAAAGCTACTCCTAAGGCAGTTTGTTGCGTTGAAATCTGCGGGAAAATGGGAATTGACTACCGTTTCTGGACTACCACTTACTACCTCAAAAGTCGATGGCGTATATGAAGTTGGGAAGTTTATTCTATTCGAGAAGAACAATAGATTGGATCTAAAAGTAGCTGAACATTTAATTGTATCCGCGGATAACGATCCGATTGATTTTCAGTATGTATTTGAGGATTATGAATTGCTCGAAAATGGTTCTATTTGGTTAAAATCTGCCGATGGTGAAGTAGTCCTTGACCAAAAATTAAATGAGCTCATTCCTTATGAGAAACACGAAATAGGCTTTCTTCCGTTTGGTTATTCAATCAAAAGGAACAAAGGGTTTCAGCTTTTAAGTAATTCGTTTGAAATAGTTGGTGATGAAGTCTATAGTAAGATAAGAAATAATCAAAGCTACATAGTCCTGGAATCAGATAGCCTTTCCAAACTAATCGGAATTAATAATTACTCTGAAATAGCTCAATTTAATAGAATAGAACTCTTCGGAAACCAGTTCGCCATTGGGTATATGCCAGATAGTGTGATCATTTATGGTCCTGGTCCTGAAAAATTGACAGTTTCTCTTCCGGTGGAGTTTGAATTGATAAAGTCTACTGGTTCCAAAGAGTTTCTTTTGCTCAAAGCCAATGAAGATACCTTTATAGTAGATGAGCAGATCACAACCACTCAGGTTAGTGGTTATAAGGCTTTTACCGCTACAGGAGAGTTTTTAGTCGTCGATAAGGACGGGAAGAAAGGTGCTATAGCCAATAATCAAATATTACTATCCGCAAGTTATGATGCCATTGTCAAACAAGATGAAGGTTTGACCCTGCTTCGCGACGGTAAATTTGGCCTACATTCAAGTGAGTATGGTTTTACAGTAGCTCCGGATTACGATCAACGTATCAAGGGATACGGCGAGATCTTGTTTACGGCAGTAAAGAAAAATGCATACACATTTATTGATAATGATGGTCGTGAACTAATCAAGTTGAATAATGTAGAAGCTATTGAATATTGGCAGGATTCGTTGGCGCTGGTCAAGAAAGATGGAGTTTGGAAGTTTTACGATATATATCAGAATCAATGGCAAGACCTGAGTATCAAGTCTTTTAACGATATTAGGTCGGAGGAGGGTGAGCGTAGAATTATTGCGCTTGGTTCCGAAGGCTATGGAATTCTAAGTAGCAAGTATGGTGAGATTATCCCACTTTCATTTAATGACATTGTGCCGTTAGGTCCAGTTGATCATCCTGTTTATTTTACTGAGAAACATATAGCTGAAGCAGAGTTTTATGTGGTCATTTACTATGACAACAACGGCGAAGTAATTCGAAAACAAGCTTTTGAAGCTTTGGACTATGATTTAATCTATTGTGACAGATAACCTATTGCAATGATCGAAGGAGGGCTGTCTAATTCACTTTATTCCTTTAAGGATACTATAAAGTTTTTGCTAATAAAAGATTAAACTTGAAGTTCCACAATGTCTAAAGCCGAAGAATTTAGTAACCGCTGGGGTATAGTATTAGCCTCTTTAGGAATGGCCATCGGTGCTGGAAACCTTTGGCGTTTTCCACGATTGGCCGGACAGTATGGAGGTGCCTTTTTGATTCTTTGGATATTCTTTCTGCTTGCCTGGTCCCTTCCCTTGATGATGGCAGAGTTTTCCATAGGGAAGAAATACAAACTGGGGGTTATTGGTGCCTACTCCAGTCTGGCCGGTAAAAGATTGAGCTGGGGTGGTTTCTTTATTACGGCTTGTACTTTGGGCATAGCCTTCTATTACGCAGTAGTTACTGGTTGGGCCTTACGTTATCTGGGTCTGGCTATTGAGAATCTAGCATCATATTTAGCAGGTAAAGATACCATTGCAGGTCAACTTCGAGAAAATCCTGAGTATCTCAATGAGTATTGGATCAGTATTTCGAATGGAAGTTGGTTGACCATAACCCTTTATATAGTTTCTGTGATAATAGGTATTTACGTACTAACAAGGGGAATACAAAAAGGCCTGGAAAAGGCAAATAAAATATTGATTCCAAGTTTATTCGTTTTACTAATTCTAATAACGATATTATCACTATCCATGGAAAATGGATTTCAGGGATTGGAATACATGTTTTCTATCCAAACCCATCATTTTTCGAATCCCACTATTTGGATAGAAGCCCTCTCGCAGTCCGCATGGTCCACTGGAGCCGGTTGGGGTTTGATTATGACTATTTCTTCTTATTCCAGAAAAAAAGAAGATGTAGTACTCAACACCTTCATTGGGGGTTTTGGGAATAACACAGCTTCTTTGATGGCCGCCATGGCTATTCTTCCTGCCGTTTTCGCCTTATCAACCAATGAATCAGAGGCGGTTTCTTTTCTTCAAAGTGGTAATCAGGCGTTAACTTTTACTATTATACCTAAATTGTTTTCAACGTTTTCCGGAGGAGCGTTTCTTTCGGTTATATTTTTTTTAGCCTTTTTTATGGCGGCCTTTAGCTCTTTGCTCCCCATGTTGGAGTTGTTTATAAGTAATTTGAGAGATATGGGTTTAACGCGACGAGGAGCGGCGTTGCGTGCAGCCGTTTTTAGCATTGTATTTGGACTTCCATCGGCTTACTCATTGGATTTCTTTAATAATCAGGATTGGGTATGGGGTATCGGCCTTATTATTTCAGGAATGCTTATTATAATCGCTGTGCTGAAGTATGGAGCCCATAAATTTAAGACCGATTTTATAGACCAAGACTCAGATATTACGGTGCCAAAGCTATATTTTGTTTGGACACTGACTTTTAATGTGGGTCTTGGTGCCTTCTTAATATATTGGTGGATGAGTCAGGGATATGCGGAGTACCCATGGTTTAACGCCGAGGGGAACTGGAATCTTTTTGATGTTTACAGTAATGCCTCGGTCATCACACAGTGGGTGTTATTGCTGCTGATAGGATTTGTTGTGAATAAATATCTTTATAAAACTTTTGTTCAGAATAAGTCGTGAGTGCTTCAGCAATTTTATCTATGATCTTGATCCTGGGCCTGGTGGTCGGAGGATTTGTTTTCTTTCTGGTGAAAGCGATCAAAAAAGAAAAGGATAGGAATTAGTAAGTTTTGATTTCTTTGTACCTTCATTGTGTGAATACTATGTATTGAATATGATTACTAAATTCTCTCAACTAGATTTAGGCAAATCTTATTCTTATGCAGATTACCTTACCTGGCAATTCAAAGAGCGAGTAGAGGTAATAAAAGGTAAGGTTTTTAAGATGACCCCGGCTCCTTCTCGCGGTCACCAAGGCATTTCTACTGCTTTAAGTGCTATGGTCTGGAATCATTTTAGGAAAAGCCCTTGCCAGGTCTACGAAGCCCCTTTTGATGTAAGGCTCTCAAGATCAAAAATATCTGATTCTAAGGCTAAAACAGTAGTGCAACCTGACCTATCCGTCATCTGTGACCCTGCTAAGACAGACGATAGAGGTTGCAATGGTGCTCCGGATCTTGTTGTGGAAATTCTTTCCCCGGGCAATTCAAAAAGGGAAATGAAGGAAAAGTTTGAAGCTTATGAAGAGGCAGGAGTACGCGAATACTGGATAGTTAACGGTTTGGATCGAAATGTAATCATTTACCTGCTAAATAAGAAAGGCGTATTTCAGGGACAAAAACCCTTCGTAGAGACCGATGAATTAGTCTCATCCATTTTTCCTGACCTGAAAATTGGCCTGCAAGAAGTGTTTGAAAACGCCTAAATATCCCTATCTAAAATTACTTTTCTGAACCGGGGTATTCATACCCATAAAGTTTGGTAATCTTCTTTTTTGGCAATTCTTCCACCTCCATGGACATCATTATATTCTTGTTGGGTCGATCTCTTCTATCTGTCGGTTGCTCCGCTATTTTATCAATGACCTCTAACCCTTCAATTACTTTACCAAAAACAGTGTATTCGTCATCCAGGTGAGGAGTGCCACCAATAGTAGTATAAGCCTGGAGGCGGTCAGGATCAATCGATTTATCCAGATTAACTTGCATTACGTCTGCAAAGTAGCCCTTCATGTCATTTATTTTCTTTCCATATGCCTGTGGTCCTTCTTCTTTGTAAATATTCATGAGCATTTGTCTAACAGAATCCTGATCACCACGTTGCATACATTGCTGAACCGCTTGGTTTAATTTGTTCTGGTCAGTGGTCAGTTCATCTTCCGTCCAGGTTTGACCTTGAACCACAAAGAATTGGCTGCCACTGCTTTCTTTCTTAGGATTAACCTGATCTGGTTGTCGAGCTGCTGATAATGCACCCTTCATATGAAAAAAGTCTGTGTTAAACTCAGCAGGAACGTTATAACCGGGACCACCATTGCCAAGAGGTGTGCCAGGTTCCGTGTTTTTAGAATTTGGATCACCGCCTTGAATCATGAAATTCTTCATTACTCTATGGAATAGTAGGCTATCATAAAACCCATCTTGAGCGAGTTTGATAAAGTTTTCCTTGTGTTCAGGAGTTTCATCGTAGAGAACGGCTTTCATGTCTCCGTACTCGGTTTTTATAGTAACAATGTAATCTTTGTCCGTGGCGCACGAGGCGGTTATCAGAGTAATTAATGCAAAGACGTATAGTTTTCTCATAATTCGTTTTTTACTTTTTAGGTATGAAGATGGAAGTATGAAGTTTATTTGATACTCTTTTTAAATGCCACCATCATATTCATAAGGTTATAGGAATCGTTATATAGCTTATCAAATTCTTCAGTGCGAATATATGCCCTGTTTTTTGCTTTGTGAAGACAAGTGACAACTTCGGCAAGCGATCTGATAGAGTAGCTCATAAATCTTTTGAATTCAGGCCCAGATTGTTCAATCGATCCTTCAGAGATGTTTAGTGCTATAGAATCAGCCGCTCGGTTGATCTGAGATGTTAAATTGTATATTTCTTCTTTCGGGAATTTTTTCGAGATGGCGTGGATTTCTTCTCCAAAACCCATTGATTTCTGCCATATTCCTAAACTTTCAAACTTGAAACTCATACTTCCAACTTTTAGCTTCCGTCTTCCAACTTCATAGTATTCTTAATCTTTTCCAAAACCTCCCTACCACCTGCTTCCAGCACCTGTTGCGCCAATTGGCTTCCGATTAACTCATTTTCATTGGCTTCTCCCAAAAGCTCCTTTTCCACCAATTCTGTTCCGTCAAGGCTCACAATTCCACCTTTCATGTTTATTTGATTACCTCTGAGTGATGCCAGTCCATAAACCGGTATGCTACATCCGCCTTGTAATTTCTTCAAGAAAGCCCGCTCACAAAGTATTCGTATCTCCGTTTTTTCATGATTAATGGCGACCCTGATTTTTTTCTTTTTCTTATCATCAAGGTTGATGGCGCACTCTATGGCGATACTTCCTTGACCAACAGCGGGTGTAAATTGTTCCAGATCCAGTTCCTGGACAATCAGGTCTGAATAGCCCATTCTATACATACCTGCATAAGCCAACATTAGAGCATCGCAAGCGCCGTCCTTCATCTTGGAGATCCGCGTTTGTAGGTTGCCGCGAACTGGGATGGTCTTGACTTCCGGATAAAGACGCTTGAGAAGTGCTACTCGTCTTGTAGAAGAGGTTCCTACAGTGACCGGTTTGTTTTCCAGCCTATAGTTTTTTTGCTCGCTTACCAATACATCATTGACCTTTTCCCGCTCACTAAAGGCAATTAACTCGAAACCTTCCGGTAGTTCAGATTGCATATCCTTTGCGCTATGGACGGCGATATCAATAATGCCCATAGCCAACTGTTCCTCAATCTCCTCCGTGAACACTCCTTTGCTTCCTATTTTAGAAATGGAAACATCTAGAATTTTATCGCCTTGAGTTTCAATAATTACGATTTCCGTGTTGAACCCGACGGTCTGCAATTTTTTTTCTACATATTTAGCTTGCCATAGAGCTAGTTTACTCCCACGCGTTCCTATTCTTATGGTATCCATTATTTGATGATCATTGAAATTTGCAATGATAGGTTCAGGAACAGCATTTTAGCAGAAGCATTACGCTCTAAATGATAATGAGCCTGATTTAGTTTTTCTGAAATAGAGGATACTTTATCTATGCTCATTACCTTACTGAAGTTTTCCAGGAATTTTCCCTCTGAACCATTAACGCGCGCAAGTTGTGGTGTTGTACTTCGTATAATTGACTCGCGTAACATGGTAATTGAATAAAGTAGTAAGCTTTTTTGTGCCACTTTGTTCATCGTATGAAATGAATCAGCACGTTGTACCATGCCGGTAAAATCACGCTTGAAACAATCTCGCATCCAGTCAGCAAACAACTGGTGGTTGTCGTCTTCAACGTTATCCATGAACCGCAATGCGGCACTTAGATCTCCATCGGCAAGATGAGCCAATTGCTGTGCCCGACTATTGCTAAGACCGTGCTTTTCTATCAATATTGAAGAGAGTTCCTGATCTGTGAATGAAGGGATGGTCACAATCTGGGTTCGGGACAGTATAGTACTTAAAAGCTTTTCATGATTACTGGAAACCAATAGAAAAACAGTTTTTTCTGGCGGTTCTTCTAGTATTTTTAAGATACCATTGGCCGCCGAAGGATGCATATATTCGGGAAGCCAGATAACCATTATTTTGTATTTGGCTTCGAAAGCCTTCAAAGAAAGGCTCTTGATAATCTGCCGACTCTCTTCCTTAGAGATGTTGGCTTGTTTATCCTCACCTCCGAAAACCGCAGCCCATTCGCCAATATCGCCATGTAGACTTTCTATAAGAAAAGATCTCCATTCTTTTAAAAAACTGGAGGATATAACATCTTTCCCCGTAATACTTTTAGTGGAACTGACTGGAAATACAAAGTGAACATCCGGATGTATGTATTTGCTCATCTTTAAGCAGGATGGACAGGAACCGCAAGAATCGCTTTCTGTGCGACTTTCACAATTCAGATAGGTAGCATAAGCCAATGCCATACTAAGATTAGGACTTCCTTTTTTACCCATGAAAAGTTGAGCATGGGGTACTTGACCATGAGCTGCAGCGTTTACCAATTTATTTTGCACATCAGACAGACCACCAATATCTACAAACCTCATGACTCCCAAATTCGATTTTTAGCGGTTAGTTTAAAGACCGCTTCCAGAATCTCTTTTTCGATATCGTCAAAAATGACATTCCGACGTTCCATAACCTTTGATGCTACATCAAACACTTTCTTTAACTGATAGGTGGAGAATCCAGCTGCTCCTCCCCAGGCAAAGGATGGGATGAAATTTCTTGGAAAGCCTGAGCCAAAAATGTTAGAAGAAACACCAACTACGGTGCCCGTATTGAACATGGTGTTTATACCAGCTTTTGAATGGTCTCCCATTATTAACCCACAAAACATTTCTCCTGTAGGAGCAAAGCCTGGTTTTTTGTAATCCCAGATTTTAACATCTCCATAGTCGTTTTTTAAATTGGAGGTATTGGTATCAGCACCTAGATTACACCATTCTCCAAGTATAGAATTTCCGAGAAAGCCATCATGACCTTTATTCGAATAGCCAAAAATGACCGAATTACTCACTTCTCCACCGACTTTTGAGTAAGGTCCAATCGTAGAATCACCTCTCATTTTAGCTCCCATATTGGCAACGGCTCCCTGGCAGAATGCGTGAGTTCCATTTATAATGGCACCCTCCTGAATATTTACATTTTTACCGATGTAAATAGGACCATTTTCTGCGTTAATAATGGCTGCTTTTATAGTCGCCCCGGGCTCAATGTACACATTTTCCGGACTGTAAATTACGGTATTCGGGTCATTGATTGGGCATGATTCTCGACCTTCCGTGATCTTAGCAAAGTCTGATCGAATCTCAGCTCCGTTTAGTTTGAATATTTTCCAGATCTTATCTATGATCACTAGATCATAGTTAATTTGTTTCCTATTCGTCTGATGCAGACTAAATAGATCATAGCTGGCAATCAACGTTTCTCCCTGCCAAAGCGACTCACCTTTTTGAATTGTTTTGATCGATTTAATGGTATCTTCTGACGGGCAAACAGCACCATTGACATACACCGTATCCGACGTCGATTTTCTCGGATACTTTTTGGACAAAAAATCCTCGGTTTTATAAGAAACCTGTTCAAAATGCTGAGCCCATTTTTCCGCAATCTTGAGAATACCAACTCGGATTTCAGCTACGGGCCGGGTAAATGTCAAGGGCAAGAGAGAAGTACGAATTAAAGGGTCGTCAAACAAGACAATATTCATGACCACAAAAATAGAAAAGTACGTGAGACGGCGATACATTGTCAAGTGAAACCATGGAAACAAGACATTGAAAAATATTTTGCTAAACTGAGTTCGAAACAAAACCTTTATGCTGTACGTCATTGCGGAATTTTTCTTTCTATAATTTTCTGTTGGGAGGAAAAATATCCGCAATCTCCTGCACGAACCCAATGAGATACTGTATAAAATAAACTTTTCTTAAACTGATTTTTCCGGTATGACGAGCTAGCTTATATTGAACCCATAATAGTTCAGTACCTTCGAAATGAAAATAATATCGTCATGAAAACAGTCTTAATTACAGGCTCATCTTCTGGTATTGGTAAGGCTATAGCTAAATACTTCCAAAAAAGAGGTTGGCAGATCGCTGCTACCATGCGTAACCCTGAGCATGAAAAAGAACTGAAGAATTTAAAAAATACTAAACTGTATAGGCTTGATGTTTGCGATAAAAGTACTATTACTGTGGCTATTCGAGCCATAATTAATGATTTTGGGGGTATTGAGGTTGTTGTAAATAATGCAGGCTACGGCTTGGTAGGCCCATTTGAAGCTTCCACTGATGATCAAATACAAAGACAGTTTGACACTAACGTATTTGGATTGATGAATGTAACTCGTGCTATTATTCCCCATTTTAGAGCGCGTCAATGTGGTACGATAATCAATGTGACTTCGGTAGGTGGACGACTGTCATTCCCATTGTACGGATTATACAACAGTACAAAGTGGGCCGTAGAGGGTTTTTCCGAATCGTTACAATATGAGTTAAGACAGTTTGGGATAAGGGTGCGATTGATAGAACCAGGTGCTATCAAAACCGATTTCTATGATCGCTCCATGGATGTTATTAAAAAAGAGGGTCTTCATATCTATGATCGCTATGTAGATAGGGCTTTTAACAATATTCAGGATATGGGCGCTTCAGCCGTGGGTCCCGAGGTAGTCGCCAGAAAAACATATAAAGCGGCTACAGATCGTGGTTACCGCTTGAGATATCCTGTGGGAGGAGGAGCACCTGCTTTGCTTTTCATGAGAAGGATTTTACCAGACCGTTTATTTTTCAAGGGAATAAGAATTGGAGTTGAGAAAAAAAGAAAGTAACCGTTCACAACATCACAATTTTTTTGATCCAAAGGGATGATTATCTTAATGAGTCCAACCTAAATATGATGAAGAACAGTTTTTTGGCCCTTTTATTTCTGATATCATTTCCTTTATTCGCTCAAATACCCAAAGCACCTGAAGTAAATGATGGTGAGGGTCCTTGGCCACAGCTTATTATCCGAGGTGTAACGGTAATTAAGGGTGATGGATCACCCCCTATAGGACCTGTTGACGTGGTAGTAGAAAATAATAAGATTGTAGAAGTCAAGGTTGTGGGCTACCCTGGTGTTGAGATTGATCCAGCCGGCAGACCCGGTTTAAAAAATGGGGGTGAGGAATTAGATGCCAGTGGTATGTATCTTCTACCCGGGTTTGTAGATATGCACGGTCATATTGGAGGTAAGGCCCAAAGAGTTAATGCTGAGTACGTATTTAAATTGTGGTTGGCCCATGGTATTACGACGGTAAGAGATCCATCGGCGGGCAATGGGTTGGATTGGGTATTGGATCAAAAAGAGAAAAGTGCCAAGAATAAAATTACAGCACCGCGTATTCTGGCGTATACCGCTTTTGGTCAAGGAAGTGAACATCCAATTAGTACTCCTGAAATGGCCCGGGAATGGGTTCGGAATAATGCTAAGAATGGGGCAGATGGGATCAAGTTTTTTGGTGCTGCCCCGGATATTATGGCGGCGGCACTGAATGAAAATAAAAAACTAGGCTTAAGATCTGCATGTCATCATGCTCAAATGGATGTGGTGCGCTGGAATGTACTAAATTCAGCTCGTGCGGGTCTTACAACCATGGAACATTGGTACGGCCTTCCGGAAGCCTGGTTTACGGACAGAGTGGTGCAACACTATCCTCTTGACTACAACTATAACAATGAACAAGATCGATTTGGAGAAGCCGGTCGCTTATGGAAACAAGCGGCTGAACCCTATTCTGACCACTGGAATAGCGTAATGAATGAGTTGTTAGAACTAGACTTTACCATTGACCCTACATTCAATATTTACGAGGCGAGTCGTGATCTTATGAGAGCCAGGAGAGCGGAATGGCATGAAGAGTACACTATGCCCGGTCTTTGGAGGTTTTATCAGCCCAGCAAGATATCTCACGGCTCCTATTGGCATTATTGGGGTACGGAAGAAGAGGTCAATTGGAAGGAGAACTACCGACTTTGGATGACCTTTATAAATGAATATAAAAATAGAGGAGGTCGTGTTACGGCAGGTTCTGATTCCGGCTTTATTTTTCAATTGTATGGATTTGCTTACATAAGAGAATTGGAATTATTGAGAGAAGCTGGCTTTCATCCATTGGAAGTTATAAAGTCCGCTACACTTAATGGTGCTGAGGCTTTAGGCATGGATAAGGAAATTGGTACGGTTGAGGTAGGTAAACTGGCCGATTTTGTAGTTGTAGAAGAAAATCCGCTTCAAAACCTGAAATCTTTGTACGGAACGGGAGCGATTAAGCTTACCGAGGATAATGAAGTCGTAAGAGTAGGAGGTGTTAAGTACACTATCAAAGGTGGCGTAATCTATAATGCCAAACAGCTTTTAGCGGATGTAAAAAAAATGGTAAGAGAAGAAAAAGAAAAAATAGGTTTTAAGATTACTCAACCGGGGATGTCCAATGAATAGATCAGTCTTATTAATTTTTTTGGTTTCGTTGTTTGGTTGTGAATCGGGTAAAAAGAAAGATGAAGATGCACCCCCGACTGAAGTGGCTAAAAAGAAGAGTAAAAGCTTTCAGGCTGTCTCTTTGCTGGGAGATACACTCTATACACCAGAATACTCACCGGAACAAAAATCTAAGCTAGATAGTAATCTAAATGTAGCCGATAAAAATTGGCAAAACGATCCTTCCGAGATCAACACAATTTGGTTAGGAAGGAGAGTGGCTTATACTGGAAGGTATCGACAGGCTATCGAAATATTTAGTGAAGGTCTCACCCGCTATCCGGAGTCTTACAAATTACTCCGTCATAGAGGGCATAGGTATATTTCTATCAGGGAGTTTGACAAGGCTATAAATGATTTTAAAAAGGCAGCTGATATAATGCCAAAAGATAGAATTGAAATTGAACCAGACGGTATTCCTAATCGAATGAATACACCCCTTTCATCCACTCAATTCAATGTTTGGTACCATCTAGGACTGGCCTATTACCTGAAGGGAGATTTCGAAAAAGCGGTTAGGAGTTATAAGGAATGTCTTAAAGTTTCGGTCAACGATGATTTACAAACAGCTACAATCGATTGGTTGTATATGACCTACAGAAGGCAGGGCCTCATGAAAGAGGCCGAACACCAGCTTAAATCAATACATGAAAATATGGCTATTATTGAGAACGATTCTTACTTTAAAAGATTGAAGTTATATAAAGGCAACATACCCGTTGATTCAGTCTTGACTGTGTCGGACGATAGTGCCGACATTGATTTGGCGTTGGCTACGCAGGGCTATGGTGTAGGAAATTGGTATTTGTATAACGCTGACACCACAAAAGCTATTGAAGTTTTTAAGAAAGTGATAGCTGGAGAGCACTGGTCAGCATTTGGTTACATTGCTGCAGAGGTTGACCTAGCCAGACTCAGCCAATGAGTCAAATTCACTATTGATATTCAGAGAGAAAAGCTCTCAAGGTAAGGTGTATAATGCCATCACGATTGCTTTCTGCTATGATTGGGTCAAGGGATACTACATATTTTTTATGGTTATCTTTTATGCGTTGGAGGTTGCCAAATTCACGATCTATAGTTTCTTTATCGATAAGTAAATAGGCCACTTGAATGTATTTGATCTCTTTTCCTTTTTGACATACAAAATCAATCTCACGTTGATCATCTTTTCCTATGAATACCTGATAACCTGATATGATCATATGGTTATAGACTACATTTTCTAGTATTTTATGAATACTATCTATACTGTATCCTATTATGGAGTTCCTAATCCCTAAATCTTCGAAGTAGTATTTTTCGCCAATCTCAAAAATTTTTTTTCCTTTAATTTCCGCTCTTCGTACTTTTCTAACTATCTGAGAAGCTTCCAGATGGGCAAGGTATTCAATGACCACTTGTGTGGAAATATTAACCCGCTGCGACTTAAGAAAATCACTTATTTTCTTAGCAGAGATTAGACTTCCTAGATTATCCCCTAGATAATTAACCAAAGCTTCTAGAAAGTTAGTATTACGAATATTGAATCTACCTACTACATCCTTGTAGAGAATGGTATTAAAAACTGTTTTTAAATATTGCATTACCACACCTTGCTCATTGGGCAAGTGTATCAAATATGGCATTCCTCCTTGAATAAGATAGCGTTGAAGTGCATGGTCAGTATTTTCGGACTGATGAAACTCTAGGAATTCTAGGAAAGAAAGTGGGTGAATATCGAACTCGATGTATCGCCCTGTTAGTAATGATGCAAGCTCACCAGAAAGTAACTTCGCGTTACTGCCTGTGCAATAAATATCAAATCTTCCCTCTGCTAACAAGCTGCGTAGCGCCCTTTGAAATTGATCAATATCTTGAATCTCATCAATAAAGAGTGCAACATTAATGTTAGGTTTGGCGTGTTGGTGAACATAAGTTATAAGGTCGTGATAATCCCTTATCATGTCAAAAGTGTAGTCCTCTTTGTCAATAAAAATTATCTGTTTTTCAGGGTTTCTTACCTTGATTTCATCAATACTTTGAAAAAGTATATTACTTTTTCCTACCCTTCTTTGACCTTTAAACACCTTAATTAAGGCTTTGCCAATATAGGGTACCACATGCTCGAAGTATAAATTCCTTTCTCTATATTTTTTTATTTCTGTCAATTGTATATGAGACTTTATGGTAAAAGTAAAAAAGTTTCAGTTACAATTGAAACTTTTGCCATTTACTTTGACCTCGTTAATACATCAGAAAGTTCGTTCGGCTATTTAAATCAATAAAAGCAGAGCCGGTTATATCTTTCACGAGTAAAACTATGGTGAAATTAAAAAATCTGCTTAACGCAAAACAACAACTGCAGCTTCACGAATTTAAGTCGGCGAATGGCGATACCAGTCTGGATTTCGTAGCCTCCATGAATGAAAATCCGCGCGTATCAGTTAAAATCAGTGGCGAAGAAGATGCTCCACAACCCTTAATTATTATAAAGGATAGAAAAGGAAAAGTGATAGATGGTAATCTTAACAGCATTGACCCTGGTGATATACAGAGCCTGACAGTTTTAAAAAATGAAAGTGCATTCAACGAGTATGGAGCAGATGGCAACAATGGGGTAGTTATTATCGTCATGAAGTAACCCTCAGAAGGATTGGATTTGAGTTTTGAAAGCCAATCCTATTTGCATGACAACGTTTACCAGCTTCTTTCGTTATCTTGACATCCTGAGACCAAATTCAACTGCTGCTTGCAAAAAACAGATGAGGTACTTTTTAAATGCATCCGGGAAGGGGATTTAGATGCGTTTCAAAGCTTATTCGACACGTATTACTTACCACTTTGTATGTATGCCTTCGGGCTGCTCAAGGACATGGAAAGCGCGAGGGACATCACCCAGGATGTATTTGTGACCATCTACGAGAGTAGATCTTCCATAGAAATCAAATCATCAGTTAAGGCTTACTTACACCGATCAGTTCGCAACGCTTGTCTCAATCATTTAAAGTCTACCAAAGTTCAGGCATGGCACCAGGTTCAAATTGCATCACAGCATTCAGCAAGCGATGACCATGATTCAATGGAACGTGCGGAGTTGGAAGCACGTATCTTGGGGGAAATTCAAAAGTTACCTGCACAATGTCGTAATATATTCCAAATGAATCGGTTGGAGGGTAGAAAAAACCGGGAAATTGCCGCAGAACTAGGGATTTCCATACGTACTGTGGAAACACAAATAAGCAAGGCACTTAAAATACTTCGTAAGAATCTAGGACATTTAATGCCTGCCCTTCTACTGGTTACTACCGCCGCCTGATCCTTTTTTATATTTCTAATACGTGTAAAGTGATTGTTAATTGTCATTAAAATATACAACGCTATGAGTGATTCATCCAGCCAACCTGTAGATACGGAACTTTTGGTCAGATACTTCTCTGAAGAGACAACGACCCGGGAAAATAATGTTATAGAGCAATGGCTTAATGCCAATGATCAGAATAAGAAAGAATTCAATGCGTTGAAGTTGTTATGGGAGGTGAGTAGTAAAGCCAAAGGAGCGTCTTCCGTTGATGTTAAAAATGATTGGCAAAAGGTTAAAAACAGAATTGGTACTGCCCCTGAGATGCGGTCAATGCCTCCTAATACTACAGGAAAAGGAAGTGTGTTCAGCCGCTTGATAAAGGTGGCGGCCGTTGTCACCTTAATTGTGGCGGCCTATTTAACCTGGCCGATGTTGTCGGATTTTACCTCTACTGAAATGATAACCATCACGGCTTTAACCGATACCTCTACCGTGATATTATCGGACGGCAGTAAGATAGTGCTTAATAAGAATTCGAGATTGATATATCCGGAACAATTCGATGGTACAACCAGAACGGTGACCTTAAAAGGGGAGGCTTTTTTTGATGTGGTAGGAGACCCGTCCCGTCCCTTCTTAATAACGTCCGGTCAAGCTACCACAGAAGTAGTGGGTACATCTTTCAGCGTTAATGCGGGAATAAAAAATAAAGTACTGGTTACGGTGGTGACGGGTAAGGTGCTGCTTTATTCTGAGGGCAACCAGGAGAAAAAGCTATCTCTTGTTCCCGGAGAGCAAGGCTTATTGAAAAACGGATTGCAATTATCCAAAACAGTGAATGAAGATATCAACTTTTTATCTTGGAAAACAGGTACCCTCATCTTTCAAAACACCTCAATTGATGAAGTCATTAGGGATCTTAACAAGTACTATAATAAGTCATTAAAAATCAGTTCATCCGCTCTGAAGAGTTGCACTTTAACGGCGACTTTTAAGCAGCAGTCTTTCGAAGATGTTTTAACCGAACTGCAACTTGTATTACCTATTCAGGTTCAAAATAATGAGAGAAACATCATCCTTACGGGAGTGGGTTGTAAATAGGTATATGATAAAAACTTTCAGAACCTTTTTTCCAGCTCTGTTTCTGTGCTTTATCTCCCTGGTAAAAACCATTGCCCAAGATAACCTTCTGAATAAGGAAATTATGTTAACAAAGAACACAGGTTCTATTGAACAGCTTTTACGAGAAATTAGTGATAAAGGAGGTTTTAACTTTACTTACAGCAATCAAATCTTAATTGATGGTGAGTTCACTTTAAAAGGTCAGAAGCAATCAGTAAGCGCATATTTGGATCAGTTGTTTCCAAACGGTAATGTTGAATATTACAGTAAAAGTCAGCGGATAATTCTTAAGTACAACGGGAGTAAAAAACAAAGTACGGAGATCAAATATACCCTCAGTGGTTACTTAAGAGATGTGGCGAACGGGGAGTCCCTTTTAGGCGCCAATATCTGGATAGTTGAACTTGCGACCGGAGCTTCGTCCAACGCCTATGGGTTTTACTCGTTGACCGTACCCAAAGGTGATTACACGTTGCGAAGTAGCTTCGTTGGTTACTCCACAATAACCAAAAAAGTTCAATTAACGAAGGATGTAAAACTGGATATAGAATTATCACTGTCAACTACTGAACTGAAGACCATAGAGATATCTGACGTCGAGTTAGAGGAGCATATCACTTCTAAGACGATGAGTACCCACAAGCTTTCGGTAGCAACTATAGAGAATATGCCTTCGATTGGTTCAAACCCGGATATTATAAAATCTATACAACTGCTCCCTGGTGTTACGACCATTGGAGAAGGCTCGACAGGGTTTTTTGTACGTGGAGGTGGAAGGGAGCAAAATCTAATCTTGTTGGATCAGGCTCCTGTCTATAACCCCTCTCATTTTCTCGGCTTCTTGTCTGTGTTTAATACCGATGCAATAAACAATATAACGTTTTACAAAGGCGGCATTTCAGCGCGCTATGGTGGGCGTGCATCCTCCGTATTGGATGTAAGAATGAAAGAAGGGAATACTAAAGCATTGAGTGGTGAGGCAGGAATCAGCTTAGTTGGTGGGGCAAAACTTACCCTGGGCGCACCCATTCGAAAGGGCAAAGGATCATTCATGGTCTCAGGGAGAAGAACGTATGCTGAACCTTTGTTTTGGGCCATAGGAAGGGTAGAACCACTATTTAAAGGGACGCGCGTATTTTTTTATGATTTTAACGCGAAGGCGAATTACACGATCA
>JBCCOE010000076.1:0-20879 GCA_039025475.1 Bacteroidota bacterium
AGTGGTCAGACGACTGTTTCTAAAACGATCCCTCTTGTAGCGAGGTTAGGCGTTACCGGTTTGCCAGGTGATGTCTAAGTGAGAGCAGTGCTACCACATAACCGGGATTTTGAGCGGACGCTCAATCGGGTATAAGATCGTAGCGGACGCTACGACCAGTTCGTGTACCACCTGTCTACCAAAGAACCTTTAACCTTACTAAGCTTTTGAAGCTTAGTAAGCTTGAATTACGAATAAGGCCATGCAGATAAGGCGAGCCCGTGCTGAGTCGTCAGACCACTCCAAGTGGTCAGACGACTGTTTCTAAAACGAATTCAGCCGGGCAGGGAACCCCCGTTCAACAACTTAGTTAAGGAGCGTTCTCCCGCGGCACTTTTCAGATACTTTTCCCGTTTTCGTGCTTCTGTGGTGCTACCGACTTCTTCCTGGTAAATTAGTTGCCATGGAGTATGGCCTCTTGTAAATTTTGATTTCCCCACATTATGGTGCTTAATACGTTGAGCAACATCTTGGCTCATGCCTACATAATGAATTCCAGACTTTAGGCTTTGTGTAACATATACGTACCACATGGTCAGAAGATGGAGATAAAAAAAGCTATCCACGAAAGTGTGAATAGCTTTTATCGTGGGTTTTGAGGGATTCGAACCCCCGACCCCCTCGGTGTAAACGAGGTGCTCTGAACCAGCTGAGCTAAAAACCCTGAGCTCTTTTTTCGCCCTTTTGCGAAATGGAATGCAAATGTAGTACAGTTTTTGTTTATTCCAAATGCCCTGGTTTTCAAAACTCCAAAATTTAATCATATCATTTGCGTTAAATGTTTGTCGTACAAAACTTGTAGATTTCGGTCAGGATCAAATCCTATTTTTTAATCTTTCTGTTCAGTGAAAAAGGTCCTCAAAAAAATAGCGCTATACAGCATGCTCTTGGTGATTACCATAGTTACTGCCACAGCTATCGCCACTTATTTATACAAAGACCAACTGATAGATCATTTTATTCGCGAAGCAAACAAAAACCTCGATACACTTATCCAAGTGGAGAAAATATCGGTATCCGCGTTTGATAATTTTCCACAAATCACACTCGTCTTCGAAGAGGTTATTATTGAGGAAAGTTATAAAAACAGTAGCTACCCTTTGTTAGAGGCAGGGCTTCTGGAATTTACCTTTAACATTTGGAATTTGATCGAGGGTCAGTATTTGGTTGAAGAAGTTCACATTACTGATGCTAAATGTCATCTTAAAGTTGATGAATCAGGTAGAGTAAATTACTCTATTTTTAAATCTAAAGATTCAAAAAGTAATGGTATGGTGGCCTTCGATCTATCAAAAGTTCTTTTTGATAATGTAGATTTTAAGTATTCAAATCAAATCAAATCAGCACGTCTTGAAATACAAGCTACTGAAGCAGAGGCGAGTATTTCCGCACAGGACCAACTTTATAAAATAGGTGCCAAAGGGCTTTTTTATATCAACACTATATCTTTAGCGAATCGAGTATGGGCTACGGAAAAAGAACTAGATATAGAAGCGGAAATCTCTTACAATGACAGCTCAAAATCAGTCATTTACTCCTCCAAGGACTTCATCCTCAGTAAGGCCAAATTTTTAGTAAATGGCTCTTATGATTTTCTGACCGCACAGACAATCGATCTTAATGTGTCAGGAAAAAATGCGAATATTCAGACACTACTATCGCTACTTTCAGCCCAGAATCAATCTCGTCTTAAAAAATACAAAAGCAACGGAGAGGTATATTTTGACTTGTCTCTAAATGGCGAAATTTCGGCTATGACCTCTCCTTCTCTTAAAGTTGATTTTGGGTTAAAAGAGTGTACTCTTATATATCCTGATAACGACGTAGCGATCAGCGGAGCCTCGGCCATTGGCAACTTCACAGCAGCAGACCTCTCGAAACCCTCTACTTACGGCTTAAGGTTAAGAGAGACCCAGGGGAAGCTTGAAAATCGCTCTTTTCTGGCGAATATGGATTATGAAAACTTTGATGATCCTTATTTGAAGCTAGACCTCGAAGGCGAATTTGACATAAATTCAGTATTTGATTTCTATGAGTTGAAAGATCTGGAGGAAGCGTCAGGTGATCTATTAATCAATATGACTTTTGAAGGCAGGTTAAATGATCTAAAATCAAAATCGGGAACCAGGGGGTTTAAGACGTCTGGTGATATTCTTATGAAAGACCTATTTGTTTCACTGAATACACTTCGCCTTCCTCTTTCAAAATTAAATGGAAACCTCCTGTTTAATAATAATGATCTTGCACTTTCAGAGGTAGAAGGGTATTTGGGCAACAGTCATTTCAAATTAAATGGCTTTTTTAAAAATATCCTGGCTTACGTATTTTTTGAAAACGAACCTGTAGGGATTGAATCACAACTTGAATCGGATTTCATAAATATGGATGAATTATTAAGTAGCGATGGTGAAGCTTCTGACCAACCAAATTATGCGTTTTTCCTCTCTCCAAATTTACGCCTTAAGTTCAGCTGTGATGTAAAAGAGCTGAAATTCAGAAGGCTAAAAGCACGAAATATTATTGGTGACCTCAAGATCAAAGATCAGTTGGCCTTAACAGATAAACTTTCCTTCAGAACTATGGGTGGGAAAATTGATATGGCTGGCCTCGTAGATGCTCATAACCAAAAAGACATAAAAGTAAATACTTCATTTTCACTTGACAATCTTAATATTGACAGCATTTTTTACGTGCTCGAAAATTTTAATCAAAGCTTCTTGGAAGATCGCCATCTAAGGGGCAAGGTGCAAGCGGATGTAGATGCTTCGATGGACTTTGATGAAAACCTCGATCTTTTTGCAGAAACGCTTACTTCCACAATATCGACAAGTATACAAGGGGGACAATTAAACAATTTTGAACCCCTGCAGCGTCTTGATAAGTATTTGGACACGGACGGCTTAAGTAAATTAGAATTCTCAGAGTTGAAAAATGACATCTTTATTGAGAATAAAACGATTTATTTACCGGAAATGACCGTTGGGTCAAACGTTACAGATATACAAATCAGCGGTAAGCATACCTTTGATCAAAAGATTGACTATCGATTAATAGCGCCTCTAAGAAATAGGAAAAAAATTGACAAAGATGAAGCGTTCGGGGCTATAGAGGAGAATACGGATGGAAAGACCATGCTCTATTTGAAAATACTTGGGACTACTTCAGATTATAGAGTACTTTACGATAAAGAAAGTGTGAAGAATAAAATCGTAAGCGACCTGAAGAAAGAAGTACAAGAATTAAAAAAAGCTTTTAAAGAAAAGGGATTGAGGAAAGAGAAGACCATTGAGCTTGAAGAGGATGACTATTTCGACTGGGATGAAGATGGTGAGAATTAATGGATAAGGAGAGCTTCAAGAGTATATTCGATCAGTATTATGAAGTAATCCGAAATTTTCTATACTACAAATTGGGAGATATCGATCAGGCAGAAGACATCACCCAGGAGGTTTTTATAAAAGCATGGAATAAGCGTGATGAAATTGTGATCTCAACCGTAAAAAGCCTGTTATATACCATAGCCAGTAATTTGGCAATTAATCATTTTCAAAGTGCCAAAAAGAAGTACGAGTTCAAGCTTGAAAATGAAGAAAGGCCTACTTCGGAAACACCTGAATATCAAATGGAGCAACAAGAGTTTGCCATGAAACTGAATGATGTGCTGGATCAGTTACCTGAAAATCAGAGAATAGTATTCTTAATGAGCCGAATAGATGATCTCACCTATCCACAAATAGCTGAAAGGCTTGGCATTGGTGTAAAGGCAGTAGAAAAACGCATGCATGGTGCATTGAAGTTTTTACGAGAACATATAACTCAGAAAATATGAACAAAGAAAAGTTCATACAAGAATGGATAGAGGGAACTATTAGCCAGGAAAGGGTCAATGAACTGAAGAAGAACCCTGAATATAGCGAAACTATTGCTCAGCTTGAAACTATTGTTGCCGCTACAAATAGAATCGTACCTCCACATACAAAGAGCAAATCGCAGGCTTGGGATGAAATAGTTGATAAGCTGGAAGAAGATGAAGTCCCCGCTCCAAAGAAAGGAAAGCTAATTAAGCTGAGTTCACTTGTACCTATTGGTATTGCCGCTGCTGTTACCCTAATACTAGCAGCATATTTTTTACTTTCTTCCGAGACCTCTTTCAAAACCCCATCTGGAAAACAAATGGCGTACAGCCTACCCCACGGGACAGAAGTTTTATTGAATGCTGAAACCTCTCTTTCTTTTGACACGTCCAACTGGGAAACAAACCGTGTGGTTAAACTAGAGGGTGAAGCCTACTTCAAAGTAGCAGAAGGCGTACCCTTTATTGTAAAAACCAAGGTAGGAAGTGTTGAGGTTCTGGGAACGAGTTTTAATGTTTTCAATCGTAGCGATATGTTAGTAGTATCTTGTTTTGAGGGTAAAGTCAAATTGATAACATCAAGAGCTAAAGAGATCATATTGAATGCCAATCAAGCCTCAACAATTATTGAGGGAGAAATTGATGAGCCAAAGGAATTTGATATCGAGAAAACGGCTACATGGCGTGAGGGAGAATTTTATTATGAAGATGTACCCTTTCCCTTGGTAGTAGAAGAGTTTGAAAGGCAGTATGATCTAAAGGTTGTTTATGATACGATGACCAGTAGACCCTATACAGGTTACTTTAACAACAAAAACCTCCAGGAAACGCTAAAGCTATTATTTCCGCCGATGTCTTATCAATATGAAAAGAAAGGATCAACCATCGTAATAAAATGATTTTGAGATGGCTTATAGCAGTATTTATTCTTGCTATTGGTTCTTCTATTTCCCGAGCCCAATCACTTGATAGTATAAAAATCAACGAAAACTATGAACGGAAACCACTTGTAGAAATTCTAAAACAATGGCGCAAAAAGTATAACCTCAAAATTGCCTATGATGCTGAACTTATAGTCAATATCGAAGTGAGTAAAGAGTTTATTGATGAGCCTGTAAACCAAGCCTTGAATGACATATTGGTAGGAACCTCATTAGACTTTATAACGGTCAATGATAAGATTGCTATTATACCTAGGGTTCCAAAAGTCGAGTTACCCGAAAAAAGAATAAGTAAAACCCTTTCGGTAAAAGGCCGGGTAAAAGACGTGGATACGGGAGAAACGCTGCCAAATGCCACTATACAAATTGGTAGCACATCAAAAGGCACGGCTAGTAATGTAGACGGTTTCTTCTCGCTGCTTAACATTCCTAGTGACACGACTACTTTGCATATCAGCTACCTTGGATACATGTCAAAAAAGATCAGACTTACGCCAGAAATGGATCTTCAAAACCTGACTGTGGACTTACAGACGAATGTAAAGCTTCTAGAGGACATAACTGTATCAGATACTTATGACAAGTCAATCGAAGTGACCGATATAGTTAGTAAAACCGCGTTTAATCCACGATCTATGACTTCGCTTCCATCGCTTGGAGAACTATACCTCTTTAAAACGATACAACTGATGCCGGGAGTCAGTGGTGAAAATGAATCATCTGCTAACCTCATTATACGCGGGAGCCTTCCAAGCCAAAACCTCGTTCTGCTGGACGGATTTACTATTTATCATCTGGATCATTTCTTTGGCTTATTCAGTGCGCTGAATCCCGATGTGGTAAAAGATGTTCAGGTATATAAAGGAGGGTTCGAATCGAAATATGGAGGTCGCGTCGGAGGAGTTGTAGATATCATTGGTAAATCGGGAAATACAAACAAACCCACCTTGAATCTTGGCCTAAATCTGATTAGTGCCAGAGCTACTTATGAAACGCCCATTGGTAGTAAGTTCAATATGCTGGTTTCATTGAGAAGAGCGTTTACAGACGTTATTCAAAGCGGTCTTTATAACAAATTATTTAACATAGCCCGAAGAAATGATGAGCAAATAGCGCGCCCATTGGATGACCCCAAGTTAAATGAAATACAGCCCGACTTTTTCTTCACAGACTTCAATGGTAAATTCAGTTACAGGCCTAGTGATCAGGACATAATTTCTCTGAGTATGTACGCAGGAGCAGATAATCTCACCGGTAACACCACGACGCGCATTGAAGATCTCCAAGTACCTGCATTTTTTGAAGAAACACTGAGTGAGGTTACTGAATGGGGAAACAATGGTTTAAGTCTTAAATGGGGGCGTCAATGGAATAATATTCATTACTCTAATCTTAGGATATCTGCAGGTAATTTTTTTAGAGATTATACTTTCAACTATTCATCCGAGCTCAATATTGCGGACTCAGTGACTTTATTCGATACCGGCTTTCGCCAGGAAAACAATATCGACGATGTTAATCTGAGCTTTGATAACGAAATTTTGATCAGTGACAAAGTACAACTCGATGCCGGTGTTTCAATAGTCAATCATGAAATCAGTTTTAAGACCTTCCTTGGCGAAAGTTTGGTTGGAGATGATAGCGATGAAGGTGCCGTTTCGAGCCTCTATGCCACTATCAAAGCTGACATAACACCGCAACTATCGGCATCAATAGGTGCTCGAATGAACTATCATGAGACGAATGATCAGTCTTATAATGAGCCTAGGTTCGGGCTTAACTACAAAGTATCAAAATCTCTCAGGCTTAAATTAGGAGCAGGTAAATACCATCAGTTCGTAAATCAGATTGTGTATGACGACCCTTACCAGGGGAATCAGAATTTTTGGGTCTTCTCAAATGATGAGGGTGCACCTGTGGTAGAATCCGATCATCTTATTGGTGGTTTTACTTATGAGTTTAATGGCTTTTTGATTGATGTCGAAGGTTATGTTAAAAACCTCAACGGTTTGGTAGAGTTTAGCATTGTTCCTTTTTTCAACTCCGACGAGTTCGACGATGTTGGGTTTCTTGTAAATGGATCAGGTAGAATGCGAGGGTTGGACTTCTTAGTCCAAAAGGAGATTGGGAAGTATAAAGGCTGGGTTGCCTATTCTTGGGGCAAATCTGAACAGTCGTTTGATCAGGTCAATGACGGAATATATTATCCATCGCTACAGGATCGTAGACATGAATTCAAATTTATAAACATGTTTAATACAGGTAGATGGCATTTTTCGTCATCATGGATCTATGGTAGCGGAAGACCCTACACTGAATTCGAGGTGGGCTATTTAACAAATGATGACGGCACAGTGGCTGATTTTGCTGTAGCTAAAACCAATACAAATACAGCTCGATTACCTGATTACCATCGTTTGGATCTTTCTGCAGCGTACGATTTTTATTGGAATGATAATCAGGGACAAGTTGGGCTATCCATATTCAATGCTTATGGACGCCGAAACCTTAAAACCAGAAGGCTGAACGTAGCAGCACTTCAAGCTGCCATCGAAACTACTAACCAACCACAAGTTACCTATCGTGACCTTGTACTTCTAGATTTTACACCCTCTATCTTTGTGAATTTTACATTTTAAGTTTCTGATTACCAGGTTATTGTAAACAATCATCAAGTTTTTTTGCAAAATCAGTAGGGTAACATGCGGATGGCATGTATCGCATATACAAGCCATGAGCGACAGAACAGACCATATTGCGCAAAACAAAAAGATCCTGGATCTGGCATCCAAGCTACAAATACCATCTGCGAAGGCACCTGCAGAGGTCTGGTACGTGCTTTCTTCCAAACTGACCGGCCCAACAAAGCTTGTCAAAATACATGTTTGGATGAGAGTCGCAGCGAGTATAAGTGTTATTTACATTACATTCTACTTGCTTTATCAGGCCTTTGACGTGACCGTTGTGACCCACGGCGCCCAACGAAAAGAGGTGGCACTTCCAGATCACTCAAAAGTCCTGCTCAACGTAGAAAGTGCGCTACATTACAACCAGCTTTCATGGATGCTAAGTCGATCTTTAAAATTTGAAGGTGAAGGTTATTTCGAAGTGGCAAAAGGAAGTGTTTTTACCGTAAATAGTTCGAATGGAACTACACAGGTACTAGGAACAAGCTTCAATATTTATTCACGAGACGAAGACTATCGGGTGAGTTGCTCCAGTGGTCGCGTGCAGGTAGATATGCCCAGTAAATCGCAACAGATATTGACTGCTGGACTATCAACCAATAATTTGGGTGAATCCACTATTACTAAACCGTTCAAAGAAAGTCATGTCTTTGGATGGAAAAGGGGTGAATTCTATTTTGAATCACAGCCTTTGTCCAGCGTATTCACCACCATTGAGAGGCAGTATAACGTTAAAATCAGCTCTCCAAAAATTGACTTGACAAGGCGTTATACCGGCTTTTTCACCAATAAGGATATAGATGAGGCATTAAAAGTGGTTTGCCTACCTATGGGAATCTCCTACAAAATCATCGATACAAACAATATCAGAATTTATTAAAACTAAAGAGTATAACTAAAAATGAATGTAACTATGAAAACTCAATTGAAAAATGGATTATCAGTATTGGCTTTAGCAGCTTTTACCCTCTTCTCTTGTGAGTCAGAAGAATCTGTTCAGCCAGACCAAAATGATGAAATTGTTGACCAGACTGCCCGGCAGGTAATTCTACAAGAAGGGCTTAACTCACTCACTGGAATAGGAGGCGTTTATGGTAACTTCGAAGATTTAGGATTTAACAAGCTTTCAACTTTGGGACGCTCAAAAAGCAAATCGATCAATGGGCGAGCTAAAGACGACGACACCTGTGCTTTGGTAACTATCAAGGAAAATGCTGATGGTAGCTACTCCTTAATTCTGGATTTCGGTGAAGAAGGATGCGTTGATAATGAAACGCTAATTAAAGGTATCGCCACTTTTACTGGATACGAGACCGATTCTACAGGTACGTTAAAAGTCGAATTCGATAACTTCTCTGAAGAACCTGTTGATGGATCAGAAGATGATGACCCATTTGTGGTCAATGGTAGCTATGAGGGAAGTTTTGCATGGAATCCTGAGGCTGGATTCAACTACTCTGAGTCATACAAGCTTGACGTTCAACTGGATTACAAGGATGGAAAAATTGAAAATATCAAAGCTAACGGAGAGGCCTTAGGTAATGAAGAGGAGTACATTATAAGAGAACATAGTGTTGATGGTACCAATAACTTTGGCGACCAGTATCTGTCAGAGGTAACAGAATCATTGGTTTATAGCTTGAGCTGCGAGTCAGATATATTCGTGAGTGGGGTTCAAAAGTTCTCATTTAATGAGGACTCTGCTACGGTAGACTATGGTGAAGGAAGTTGTGATAATATTTTGACTATCAGCGCACCTGGTATTACGATTACAATTGATCTAGACAAATACGAAGGTGCTTAGCTGAATTTGGTTGTCTGATGAAAGGGGCTGGAGGTATTTCAGCGCCCTTTTTACTTTCTTATGTAACCTTCAAAACTGTTGTGGTCTTTTTGAAAGAGCTCCTCTTGAGACAGCGATTTAAAGTATTCGTAAGTAATCTTCAACCCATCATTTCTTGCGACTTTTGGTTCCCATGCCAATAATTCCCTGGCCTTATCGATGTTGGGCTGCCGCTGCAACGGGTCATCCTTTGGTAGTGGTTTATATATCACCTTTTGGGAAGTTCCTGTCAGTTTGATAATCTCGTCTGCAAATTCTTTAATAGTGATCTCATCGGGATTACCAATATTAACTGGATGTGGATAATCACTCAATAAAAGTCTATAAATCCCTTCGATAAGATCATCTACATAACAAAAAGATCTGGTTTGGCTCCCGTCGCCAAAAACAGTCAGGTCTTCTCCCCGGAGTGCCTGCCCGATAAACGCGGGCAATACACGGCCGTCATTTAACCGCATTCTGGGACCATAAGTATTAAATATTCTAACGATCCGCGTTTCTAAGCCATGATAGGTATGATAAGCCATAGTCATAGCTTCTTGGAAACGCTTAGCTTCGTCATACACTCCCCTGGGACCTACACAGTTGACATTCCCATAGTATTCTTCTGTTTGTGGATGAACATCGGGGTCACCATAGACTTCTGAGGTAGAGGCAATAAGCATTCGAGCACCTTTGGCTTTGGCCAAACCTAGTAAGTTATGAGTGCCTAGGGAACCCACCTTCAGGGTTTGTATGGGAATTTTGAGATAATCAATAGGGCTTGCAGGGGAAGCGAAATGGAGAATGTAATGTAATTCACCCGGGACATGCACGAACCTGGAAACATCATGATCATAGAACTCAAACTCCTTAAGTTTGAAGAGATGTTCTATATTCTTAAGAGAACCGGTAATAAGATTGTCCATGGCCAGAACTCTGAAGCCTTCTTTAATAAACCGATCGCATAAGTGTGATCCCAGGAATCCGGCAGCACCGGTAATAAGAACAGTCTTTTTATCCATGGATTGTGGCTCTACCGATACTAAAGTAGGTAAATCCTTGGCGATCCATCTCATCTAGAGAATACAGATTTCGACCATCAAAGATCACATGATTTGAAAGCCCTTGTTTGATCCTGTCAAAGTCCGGTGTTCTGAATACCGGCCATTCCGTAGCTATGAAAAGAGCATCTGCGCCATCAGTAGCTTCATAAGCGTCATGGCAGAATGTCACCTTGTTACCGATCTGCTTTTTCACGTTTTCCATTGCTTCCGGATCATAACATTTAACTTTCGCCCCGGCCTTAGTTAACTCATCTATATTATAAAGCGCTGGTGCTTCCCTAATGTCATCCGTATAGGGTTTGAAGGCCAGTCCCCACAAGGCTATGGTCTTCCCTTCCAAACTCCCTCCAAAATAGTCTTTGATACGCGGTACCATTTTAATTTTCTGATCCCTGTTAACATCCATTACGGATTTTAGGATTCTGAAATCATAGTCCACCTCTCCAGCCGACTTTGCCAATGCCTGAACGTCCTTCGGAAAGCAGCTACCTCCATATCCTATACCCGCAAAAAGGAATCTTTTACCAATCCTGCTATCGGTGCCTACCCCTTTTCTGACAGCGTCTACATCTGCCCCGAGCAACTCACACATATTGGCGATTTCATTCATAAAAGTGATTTTGGTTGCTAAAAAGGAGTTAGCTGCATACTTAGTAAGCTCCGCAGATTTTTCGTCCATAAAGATGATAGGATTACCCTGCCTCACCAAAGGTGCGTATAAAGTATTCATGAGTTCCTTGGCTTTCTCCGATTCTGTCCCTATTACCACTCTATCGGGTTTCATGAAATCTTCAAGAGCAACTCCCTCCCTTAAAAACTCAGGGTTGGAAACCACATCAAACTCAACGTTTGTGTTGGCAGCAATATTCGCAGTTACTTTATCTGCCGTACCAACAGGGACAGTACTTTTATCTACAATAACGGTATAATCTTTAAGCAGCGGCCCAAGATCCTCTGCTACTTTCAGAATATACTTAAGATCTGCCGAGCCGTCCTCACCAGGAGGGGTTGGAAGTGCAAGAAAAATGATTTTGGCGCCTTGTATCCCCTCAGCCAAAGAGGTAGTAAAATGAAGCCGATCTTGCTCAATGTTTCTTTCAAATATAGTTTCCAGGCCTGGCTCGTAAATAGTCACTTTGCCATTCTGTAGACTTCTTACTTTTTCTTCATCAATATCTATACAGGTTACGTTATTTCCTGTTTCGGCAAAACAGGTTCCTGTTACTAACCCAACATATCCCGTTCCAACAACCGCTATTTTCATTAATAATTATTTCATGGTTTAAAAAATCGCGCCAAAAATAATGGAAAAAAGGATAGTATCTTGAAGTCTGTTTAAATCAATTTTTACCCAAACTAACATTCGTTCGGATAAATGTCTCTATATTTGCCGAAAACGTTTGCAACTATTTATGGAAGCTGTATTGGAAGAAAATAAAACCGTATTTGGGTTTGAAGAGAGTGAAAATCAGGTGATGATAGCACAAATGATTCGAGATTTTTCTGAGCGCGAAATCGTACCTGATATGATGGAATGGGATGAGTCGCAAGAATTCCCGATACATATATTTAAAAAGTTGGGAGGTCTAGGGCTCATGGGTGTTTTAGTTCCTCAGGAATACGGAGGCTCAGGTTTTGGATATCATGAATATGTGACTGCCATTGAAGAATTGTCAAAAGTTGATGGGTCGGTCGGTTTGAGCATGGCGGCACATAACTCGCTATGCACGGGACATATCTTACAATTTGGAAATGAGCACCAAAAAGCCAAGTATTTACCAAAGCTGGCGACAGCAGAATGGATTGGCGCCTGGGGGCTTACCGAACCGAATACCGGGTCGGACGCCGGAAATATGAAGACCGTAGCAATTGAAGATGGTGATTCATATATTCTTAATGGAGCTAAAAATTTCATTACTCATGGTATCTCGGGTGATATAGCAGTAGTCATAGCAAGGACTGGTGAGGTTGGCGATAGCCATGGTATGACGGCATTCGTAATTGAACGCGGCACTCCTGGATTCTCAGGTGGACGTAAAGAGAACAAATTGGGTATGAGATGTTCGGAAACCGCTGAAATGATATTTGAAGATTGTAAAGTTCCCAAAGAAAATATTCTTGGTAAAGTTGGAGATGGCTTTATTCAGTCACTAAAAGTGCTAGACGGAGGTAGAATCTCCATTGCAGCTTTAAGTCTAGGCATCGCTCAGGGGGCTTATGAAGCGGCCGTTCAGTATTCACAAGAACGTGAGCAGTTTAATCAGTCGATATCAAAATTTCAAGCCATCTCCTTCAAGTTGGCAGATATGGCTACTAAAATCGAAGCCGCTCGTTTGTTGACACATCAAGCCGCCAATTTGAAAAACAAAGGAAAAAGTGTGAACAAAGAGTCCGCAATGGCCAAATACTATGCTTCAGAAGTAGCTGTAGAAACTGCAAATGAGGCCGTACAGATATTTGGTGGATACGGCTTCACAAAAGACTATCCCGTTGAAAAGTACTATCGTGATGCAAAACTTTGCACCATTGGAGAAGGCACTTCCGAAATTCAGAAGCTGGTAATATCACGGGCTATTCTAAAATAGACATAATATACACTCACCTTTTGAATTTTATATAAAGTGTTCTAAATTTGCGCTCCATTTGAAAGATTTGAAACATGATTGTAATAAACGTTAAGGAAAACGAATCTATTGATAAGGCACTGAAAAGGTTTAAGAAGAAATTCGAAAAAACCGGTGTTTTACGTGAGCTTCGATCCAGAACAGCTTTCGAAAAGCCCTCAGTCTCCAGAAGGGCTGAAATAATTAGGGCTAAATATCGTCAGTCAAAATACGCTGAAGAAAACTATTGATCTACCTGTAGTTTCCTGTCAAAATGATTAAATTAGTATTGGTCGTGTAGAGTCGGTCAATACTTTTTTTATGCAGGAAACTTTCCTAAAATATCTCCGATTTGAAAAGCGATGCAGTGACCATACTTTAAAATCGTATGATAACGATTTAACGCAGTTCAGTGCTTTTCTGAAATCACAATTTGAAGTATTAACGCCAGAATCCGCCAGCCATGCCATGGTGAGGAGCTGGATGGTTTCCCTTATGGATCAAGGTCTGGATGCAAGATCTGTAAATCGTAAAGTAGCTTGTCTAAGAACCTTTTACAAGTTTTTGCTTAAACGTGATATTATTGATCAAGATCCCATGCAGAAGGTACGAGCTTTGAAGACATCCAAAAAGCTCCCCCAGTTTCTAAATGAGAAAGATATTAATAGGCTTCTCGACAACGCCGTATTTGAAGATACCTTTATCGGATGGCGAGATAAACTAATACTGGAATTACTTTACGGAACAGGTACTAGATTATCTGAAATCATTCATTTAAAAGATAAGGATGTTGACCGTTTGAATCACACCATTAAAGTGTTGGGAAAACGGAATAAAGAACGGGTAATTCCGTTTTCCAAGAGTATGAGTCAAGTCATTGAGCAATACCAGAAGAAAAAAGAAAAAGAGATTGAAAAAAGCAACGACTTCCTGATTATCACAGAAAACGGAAGCCAGTGCTATCCAATGTTAATTTATAGAACGGTTAAAAAATACTTAAACCAGTTCACCACCATTGAGAAGCGTAGTCCTCATGTGCTTAGACATACATTTGCTACGCATCTCTTGAACAAAGGAGCTGAGTTAAATGCAGTGAAAGATCTGTTAGGTCATACAAGCTTGGCAGCTACTCAAGTTTATACGCATAATTCAATGGACAAACTGAAAGCTGTGTTTGATCAGGCTCACCCTAAAGCTTAATGTTTTTATCACTATTTAAACTTTAAAATTATGAAGTTACAAATGCACTCCATTCATTTTGATGCCGACCAGAAGTTGTTGGATTTTATTCAAAAGAAGGTCGATAAACTAGAAACCTTCTACGACAGAATGGTTGACGGAGAGGTTTACCTAAGACTGAATAATGATAATATTGAGAATAAAACGGTTGAAATAAAATTAAATATTCCCGGAGATCAGCTATTTGCTAAAGAGCAAGCAGATTCATTTGAAAAAGCCGCCGACCAGGCAACAGATGCCTTGCGGCGACAAATCAAGAAGTTTAAAATGAAACACGCAACTCATTAATCGATCCCAGAGGATCAAGCAAAAAAGGGGTCTTAATGCCCCTTTTTTATTGTTTGAATCTCTTATTGGTTATAACCCAAAGGTTTCCTTTACCTGATCCACGTAATCTAGTTTCTCCCAGGGAAATAGCTCTACCGCCAATTCTTTAGTCGTACCGTCCGCTGATGTAAATGTTTTATTGACCACCTCATTCTCCCTGCCCATGTGACCGTAGGCCGCTGCTTCAGAATAAATCGGGTTTCTAAGCTTTAATCTTTGTTCTATACTGTAGGGCCTCATATCAAATATCTTGACTACTTTTTCAGCGATTTCACCATCTGTCATTCCAATTTTTGACTTTCCATATGTATTAACAAAAACCCCCATAGGTTCTACCACACCTATAGCGTATGAAACCTGGATCAATATTTCATCTGCTACGCCGGCAGCAACTAAATTCTTCGCAATATGTCGTGTAGCATATGCCGCAGAACGATCTACTTTCGACGGGTCTTTACCAGAAAAGGCACCTCCACCGTGCGCTCCTTTTCCTCCATATGTATCAACAATTATCTTTCTTCCGGTAAGTCCGGTATCTCCATGAGGACCACCAATTACGAATTTCCCGGTAGGATTAATGTGGTACTTAATATCATCATTAAAAAGATTTTGCAGTTCTGGCTTTAGCTGACTTATGACCCTTGGAATAAGAATATTTACAATATCCTCCTTGATCTTTTTAAGCATCGCTTCTTCAGTATCAAATTCATCGTGTTGTGTTGAGACTACAATCGCATCAATACGCTGAGGTTGATCATTATCTGAATATTCTATAGTGACCTGAGCCTTAGCATCAGGGCGTAAATAAGGAATGTCTTTATTTTCTCGCCTCAGAGTGGCTAATTCTATCAAAATCTTGTGTGAGAGGTCTAAAGCCAAAGGCATGTAATTCTCTGTTTCATTGGTTGCGTAACCAAACATCATTCCCTGGTCACCAGCTCCTTGTTCCTCAGGGTTTGATCGATCAACACCTTGATTGATGTCGGGTGACTGTTCATGAATTGCTGAAATAACACCGCAAGAATTACCGTCGAACATATACTCCCCTTTAGTGTAGCCAATAGTGTTGATCACATCCCTTGCAATTTTTTGTACATCAAGGTATGCATCCGATTTCACCTCACCACTTAATACGGTAAGGCCAGTTGTAACTAGGGTTTCACAAGCTACTTTAGAATCCTTGTCAAAGGCCAAAAAGTTATCAATTAATGCATCTGAAATCTGATCTGCAACTTTATCCGGATGACCTTCCGATACAGATTCTGAGGTAAATAAATAAGGCATAAGTCTTTGTATGTCGTAATTAGAGCGGGCAAAGGTAGAATTATTGACCTTATTATTAAAAGTTCGATCTAATAAATACTGCCTATCTTAGGATGGAACCTGTAGAATAAAAATAGTCGGGGTTTTATGGAGGTTTGGTCTTTTATTTTTCCACTCTTTTACAGACATGGTATTCACGTATTCAGCAGTCCCTGTTAGATCCCGTGCCACACAAAGCAAGGTCTCGTCCCTGGCCATTTTAATTAAATTATCAAGAAGCTGTTGATTTCGATATGGAGCCTCTATGAAGATATGAGCAAACCCTTCCTTAAAAGACGAGCGCTCTAAATCTCCAATAACAATCTTAAGTTCAGAGGGCTTGATGGGTAGGTAACCATGAAAGGCGAATTTTTGACCATTTAATCCTGATCCCATCAAAGCTAGTACAATGGATGAAGGACCTACCAAAGGCGTTACTTTTATTCCATTACTATGCGCAAAACTAACTGCCCGCGCCCCAGGATCTGCAACTCCAGGGCAGCCGGATTCAGAGAGTATTCCAATATTTTTACCTGATAACGCTGGCTCCATTAATAAGAATACCTCTGAATCGGAAGTGTTTTTGTTGAGTTCCCTGAAGTCAAGTTCTTCAATAGATAACCCAAGTTTTAATCCACTTAGGTATCTTCTGGCCGTTCTCAAATTTTCAACCAAAAAGTAATCCAAAGCCTTAATCACCGACCTCACCTGCTCAGGAATAACGTTATTGACACCCTCAGCAATTGATGTAGGTATTAAATAAAGTACTCCTTTACTCATTTACTTGACAATGGTGGTCATCTCATGTCTGTAGCGAGATGGACTCTTTCCAGTGAATGCTTTAAAAAGCTTATTGAAATGTGAGAAATTATTGAATCCGCATTCGAAGGAAATATCGGTAATATTATCCGGTCGCTCAGAGAGTAGCTTTGAAGCATGCACTAGCCTATACTCATTCACAAATTGCGTGAAAGTCTTTCCAGAGAGCTTTTTAAAGTACCTGCAAAATGCGGGTTCCGTCATGCTAACCACATCTGCTATTTCATCCAAAGAAATTTGACGCTGAAAATTGTCACGTACGAAATCATATACTTTATTGATACGCTGGCTGTCCCTGGGCTCAATCTCCATAGCGTAACCGTCTATATTAAGTAATGTATACTCGCTAGAATGGGCTAACTCTTTCAGTATAGCTAATATCTTAAGTAAACGATCAAATGGATCCCGCTTGGGAAGTTTTTCAATTTTCTCTCCCACTTTTCTCTTGGTTTTACCAGTAAAGGCAATCCCCTGCTTCGAGCGCTGTAGTAACTTTTTAACCGGTTTCATTTCGGGTACATCAAAAAAATGTGGCCCTAAAAAGTCTTCCTTCATTTGAACGATGGTTTCTGACTTATTGCGTGTTAGTCGATCTGTAAAACCATAATGCGGAAGGTTGGAACCAATTAACAAAAGATCACCATTCTTATAATAAGATAGCTGATTTCCGATATGGCGTTTACCCGTACCTCCATTCACATAAATCAACTCCATTTCAGGATGAATATGCCAGTATGGCTTTTTATCCCGACAAGGATCGGCATATTGTCGGACCTTGATTGAATTACCGAACCCCGGATCAATCTTTTCGAATGTCGGTGCTCCTTTTAACTTCACGTTGGATGCTTTTTCTTTCGTCTTTATCATCATCTATATCACTTAAGCTTTGGCAAAATTAACTCAAATATGTTCTAAATTGTCAACATATATATATTAATTAATTATGCAGGTTAATATAGTATATAAAGTTGAGAATTCAGAAGTAGTAACGATCGTTAATAAGCCTCTAGCTTTGCTTCATAATTAAAAAAATAAATTCTAAAGCAATGAAAAGAATCATTCGTACCGGAGTAGTCGTAGCAATGATGTTGATGGGAGTATCAACTTTCGCTATGGGGTCTGAACCTTTTGTAAAGGTGAGTGCAGCGGGTAACAAAGAATTTACATTATTTATTAATGAAGTAAATGCGCCTGCTGTAGTTGTGTCCTTAAAGTACGTCAGTGGCAATACATTATATAAAGAAGTATTGTTAAGTAAAGATAAATACTCTAAACTATTTGATTTGGAAATACTGCCTGTAGGAACCTACAGCCTTCAGGTCGAAGGGGATACTAGTATAAAAACCTGGTCTGTAGACCTAACGTCTGAAGGTTTATCTGTTAATCAAGATGCTAAAAAAGAGTTCTTTAAACCCCAATTGGTAATTAAAAACAAAGTTTTAGGTGTATCCTTCTTTAACAAGCAAAATGACAATTTGACAATCAGCCTATATAACGAGCAAAACGAGGAAATCTTCTCTGAAAAGCTGTCAAAAGATATTGTAATCATGAAGCAGTACGACCTGTCCAATATGGAAAAAGGAATGTATACGGCGGTAGCTAAAACTGCGGGCAGGTCTTTTAATCAAGTTATTACTATCAAATAAAGTAAACCTTTAACCTAAACGATGAGCCCTGGCGTCTGCGTCAGGGTTTTTTTATGCTCTGAATTACAGGTTGGAATGCTTTAGAAAAATAGTGTATACTCGTAGTTCACTAAAGTTGATTCCATGAAAAAAGTATTTATTCTCTTGACCTTTCAGTTTTACGGGCTCTCAAATCAAGCCCAGGAGTTAAAATCTCCAAATGAGAATTTTACGCTAAACTTTGAACTTACCGATGGAGTACCTACCTACACACTATCATTGAACGATCAGCTGGTTATTGCCCAGAGTAAGATGGGTTTTGAACTCAAAGACAGTGCGTCTTTCTTATCGGGTTTCGAGATTGAAAAGGTTGAAAAAAGCTCCCTTGATGAGACCTGGGAGCCGGTTTGGGGTGAAAGCAAGGAGATAAGAAATCAATATAACGAAATGGCTGTTCGACTGGCACAACCCGCCACCGACCGATTCATTATCGTACGTTTTAGACTTTTTGATGATGGCCTCGGTTTTAGGTATGAGTTCCCGGAGCAAAGAAATCTGACTTACTTCGTGATCAAAAAGGAACGTACCGAGTTCAGTATGACAGGTGACCATACCGCATACTGGTTAGCAGGCGATTTTGATACACAAGAGTATGATTATACAACTTCTAAGCTTTCTGAAATAAGTAGTCTGCACGAATCGGCGGTTAGCCCTAATGCCTCGCAAACGCCGTTTTCAAAAAATGCTGTTCAAACTGCCTTAATGATGAAAACCGACGATGGACTATATATTAATCTACACGAAGCCGCGCTTATTGACTACTCCTGTATGCATCTTGAGCTGGATGAAAAGAATATGGTATTTGAGTCCAGGTTAACACCAAATGCTCAAGGTGATATGGTTTACATGCAAACGCCAACCAAGACGCCATGGCGCACGGTTATCGCAAGTAAAAACGCCGCAGACATCCTACTGTCGAACATCACGCTTAATCTTAATGAGCCTACTACCTATGAAGATGTGTCCTGGATTAAACCCGTAAAATACATCGGGGTTTGGTGGGAAATGATAACCGGTAAAAGCACCTGGGCTTACACCGATTTACCAAGTGTAAAACTTGGTCTGATAGATTATTCAAAACTCGAACCCAATGGGAAGCACGCCGCTAACACAGCGCACGTCAAAAAGTATATTGATTTTGCGGCAGAACATAACTTTGATCAGGTTTTGGTTGAAGGTTGGAATGAAGGGTGGGAAGACTGGATCGGGAAATCAAAGGATTACGTATTCGATTTTTTAACACCGTACCCAGACTTTGATGTAGAGGAATTACGCGACTACGCCAAAAGCAAGGGAATCCGCCTTATGATGCACCATGAAACGTCCGGGGCCATTAGAAATTATGAACGCCATATGGATAAAGCATATAAATTTATGGTCGACCATAATTATAATTCGGTAAAAAGTGGGTACGTGGGCGACATAATCCCCCGGGGAGAACACCATTATGGACAGTGGGCGGTTAATCACTACCTCTATGCCGTCAAAAAGGCAGCTGAATATAAAATTATGGTCAATGCACATGAGGCAGTTCGTCCTACTGGACTAAGCAGGACTTATCCGAACTTAATAGGCAACGAATCTGCGCGAGGCACGGAGTTCCAGGCTTTTGGTGGAAGCAAACCAGACCACACCACCATACTACCCTTCACCCGGCTGATAGGAGGTCCTATGGATTATACTCCGGGTGTCTTTGAGATGGACATTAGCAAATACAATTCCGAAAATGATTCTCACGTAAATTCCACATTAGCACAGCAGCTAGCTCTTTACGTGACCATGTACAGCCCCTTACAAATGGCCGCTGACCTTCCTGAAACCTACAATAAGTTTTTAGATGCCTTTCAGTTTATTAAAGATGTAGGAATCGATTGGGATGATACCAAAATATTAGAGGCAGAACCTGGTGATTTTATCACCTATGCCAGGAAGGAAAAAGGAAGTGAGAATTGGTTTGTGGGTCGGACTAACGATGAAACCGCCAGGACTTCTAAGATCAATTTTAGTTTCCTGCCTGAAGGCAAGCGCTTCATTGCTACCATATACAGCGATAAGAAAGATGCCCATTACAAAACCAACCCACAAGCTTATGAGATCAGAAAATACGTAGTGACGAGTAAATCCAGGTTCACACAATTCTGTGCTCAGGGTGGTGGGTATGCGATTAGTTTGCTTGAGGTGAAGGATAAAAGTGAGATAAAGGGGTTAAAAAGGTTGTGATCATCAGGATGGTACACTTTCAAACACTTATATATTAATAGATAGAAAATGAATTGTAAAAATTGCGGGGAAATAGTTGAAGATCAGTTTTGTAGCCGCTGCGGCCAAAGCATAAAGGTCAGTGAGATAAACTTCACTAATTTTTTAAATGAAGTGACCCAAAGTGTTTTCCTGGTCAATAAAGGGTTCTTCTACACTTTAATAAAGCTATTCAAGAGTCCGGGTCAGAGTATTGCAGATTTTCTTGCAGGGACGAGAAAATACCACTTTAAGCC
>JBCCOE010000077.1:0-20681 GCA_039025475.1 Bacteroidota bacterium
TCCAAAAAACCCTGGACGACACGCTGACCGGCTTAAAACACTACATAGAAACCGGAGAAATTGTCAACGCGTCAAGTGGTAACTGGAAAGAGGTCAAGAAAAGGTATTCATCTAAAAACTGAAGCGTATGAAACTGAGGTTTGACAAAGAGATAGCCGTAGATATTCCCTCCCAAAAAGTCTGGGAACTGCTGGCCGGTAAATATGAGTGCATAGGGGATTGGGCCACCATCATCCCGGAGTCTTCGCCACGAAGGAAAGAGGGTGAACTTGTGGGCAGAACCTGTTCGTCTACCTATGGTGACGTTCAAGAAATGATCACCCATTGGGATGAGGAAAATATGACCTACAGCTACGAAGCGGATGGCCTGCCGTCCCTGTTTAAAAGTGGGAAAAATGTATGGCAGGTAAAAGCCGCCGGAGACCAGAGTTCTATTGTAAGCATGCGCCTGAACATGGAAATGGCCGCCTTGCCCGGGTTTTTCATGGGCTGGATGTTAAAGTCAAAAATGAATAGGGATTTGGACGGTCTTATGGAGGACTTAAAACACTATGCCGAAAAAGGCGTGCCGCATCCTAAAAAGTTGAGGTCTTTAGAAAAGTGGCGAAAACATAAAGCCAAAAAAGCGGCCTAAAAGGGCTGGCGAGACCGGAAAAGATGCGGTGAATCACTGGTTTCGCCTACCCTCCTACTTCGAAAAGCGTTCGTGGAGTTCCAAAACTTGCGAAATAACCATTTGCTTACCGTCATTTGTAATTACAAAATCTGATCGACGGATCCTTTCGGTCTCAGGGAGCTGCTTTTCAATAATAGCCCTTATTTCAGTCTCACTTCTGAACGTATCCCTTTTCAATACGCGTTGAATTCGTATTTCCTCCGGGGCAGATACATTGACCACATAATCGAGGCCTTTATATGACTCCGACTCGAACATAAGAGCTGCTTCTTTGATAGTATAATGGCTCTTTTGTTGTTCTTTCCAAGCTTGATAATCTTGACCTACAGCTGGATGAACTAATGCATTTAATCCGTCCAACGCATTTGAATCATTGAAAACTTTATCAGCAAGGTAACCCCGGTTAATCTCATCTTTTTCATCATAGGCCCTTTCTCCAAAATTACTTTTGATCTTCGCCTTAAGCTCCTTTTGATTATTCATAAGCCATTTGGCTCGCGAGTCGGCATCGTAAATAGGTACTCCTAACGTGGAGAATATTTTACAGATTAGGCTTTTTCCGGAACCAATACCTCCGGTAACACCAATCTGGAGATTATTCATTATAAACAACCTTCACAATAGCTGAGTCCAATTTGGCTTCAATAACTATTTCGGGAACCTTTATTAAATAAGGAACAACCGTGGAGTCGGATTTATTAAACGTCGTAAACTCGGCGGTTACTTCAAATTCATTAGGATCTATCTGACTTGCGTTATCCACCAAAACGACATAGTTGATTGTGATCTCTGCCGGATCCAAGGAAGCGTTATCAGGAAAGTTGATTGCCGAAATAGATACCAATCGACTGCTATTTGTAAATTCATCCACCTTAAAATCGACGTTAACAGTAGGTGGATTTCTGGAAAGCAATCTTGCTTTCGGGTGACTAAGCGTCACAGGAATAATCTCATCATAGTCGTCGTCTATATCGTCTTGTGGAATCGTTAGAGTAATGGTATCCTGCAAATCAGCTAGAACAGATACCGGCCCAGAAACCCTAACCGTATCTGGCGTGATTTTAATACTGGAAATCAACTGAAAGTCACCTTCTAAATCGATAGTTGTACTATCGATATTAACATACAGCAGACGGTCGTCGAACTTATCAATATTTATGTTGAGCGTATCAGTAATCACGAAGTTCAAATTAAATTCGTTTAACTGATCCGCAAGAAAAGCCGGCATAGCCGAGCCACTGATTTTTTTTATCTCCAGCGGATTATCCAGTGGTATTTGAATAGGACTGACTTTAATACCAAGATTATTTCTTAGTAAATTCCATCCTAACCCACTAACATTGAGTTGAATATCCTCTGGCAATGCATCCACGGCCACGTATTTATCTGTGTCATAAATAAACTCCAGGGGATATCTTACATTGGCTGAATAATCCTCGTTGAGTGCATTGAAAAACCAAAAAGTAGCAGCCGCCAAAAAGCAAAGAATGATCACTCTATATCGATAAGTGCCTTCTGGCTTTAGTACTTTCGCTAAATCAAGGAATTTCTTCAAGCTTTTTTTCCTTTATCGACAGGTGATTTACTGGCTTCAAGAGAGATTGAACTTTTTTGCACTTTCATTTTTACACCCTTATCCACCTCAAGAGAGACCGCATCATCTTCAACAGCAAGCACTTTGCCATGGATACCTCCCACGGTAATCACTTGATCTCCGCGCTTTATCTCTTCTATAAATTTCTTTTGATCCTTTTGCTTCTTTTGTTGAGGTCTTATCATAAAGAAATAAAAAACTAAGGCAACACCGCCAAATAAGATTAAAGAGGAGTACGGACTTCCCTCTCCTGCTGCCTGTAAAAAAATAGTCTTGAACATTGCTCGATTTTAAAATTTCGCTCAAAAGTAAGCTTTTAAAAACAAAACATCCCAACCTGAAATCAGGTTGGGATGTCTAAAATAAGGTCTATATTTTGTTATTTCACTGGGCCATTCGCCGCGTCATCTTTAGGGGCTGGTGTTACCATTGACTTAATTCTAAGTGTGGAAGTTTTAGGCCAAGTATTAGCTGTAATAGTAACGGTTTTGTTCTGGATATTTGGCTTCCCTTTGCTATTAAATTTTACCAACATTTCACCCGTTTCACCCACACCTATCGGCTCTTTAGGAGGGTTAGGAACAGTACAACCGCATGACCCTCTAGCGCTTTGAATAATTAAGGGAGCATCACCTACGTTTTTAAACTTAAAAACATGCTCAACTATGTCGCCTTCATTAATAGTGCCGAAATCAAACTCTTCCTCTTCGAATTCAAAAGCCGGAAGTGGACCTTCTGGTTTCGTTTCAGGCTCTGCTGGCGTACTACTAGGATTAGCTAAAGTAGTAGCCGCACCCTCCATTTCAGCCAATCGACTTTCCAATTCAGCTATTCTTTTTTCAGCATCTTTATTGCCGCACGCGGTTGCCACCAGCACAACGAGTCCAACTAACATGGATAGTTTAAATCCTTTCATTTCAATAAAATTTTTAATCTTTAAATACTATTCAATCCAAATTCTTCCTTAAAACAAAGCCTGGATAAAAAGGTTTCTTATTCCTTATCACCAGATTTTATATGGCTAATTAATTCATCCACATCTTCAAGCAATTTTTCAGCCTTTACTTTTGCATCATTCACTACCTGTTCGCCATGGGTTTTAGCCTCACTGAAAACGCCATCCTTGTTCGAAACTAAATCGTCTAACAAGTCCTCCAGTGTTTTCTTATATTTATCTAAACGATAACTCAATTTATCTCTTGTATTCGAACCTTTATCCGGGGCATACAGAATACCCAATACTGCTCCTGTGGCCGCACCTAATAAAAAGGCTAAAAAAGTACTTCCTGACTTACTCATATTTTATTTATTATCTAATAGTCCTCTTCCGCTTTTCTTTATATCTCCGCTTGATTGTAATTCTTCAGCGATGACATCCAATACACCATTTATAAAAAGTTTACTCTTGGGTGTACTGTATTTTTTTGCAACCTCAATATATTCATTAATCGTCACTTTTATGGGAATGCTTTGGAAATTAATCATTTCAGCAATAGCCATATCAAGGATTATCTTATCGGTTATAGCTATCCTGTCAATGTCCCAGTTTTTCGTTTTCTTGGCGATCAAATCCTCATATTGGGGCTCTACCTGGATGGTGTCCTCATACAACTTTACAAAGAACGTTTTGTCATCTTCCCAATTGTAAGACAACTCTTGCAACTCGAAATCATTCGAGTTATCTTTTTCAATCGACTTAACAGTTTTAGCAACCAGGCTTTTAATTATCGCCCGATCCTCACTCCAGTTCAAGTCTTTTTCTTCCATGAACTTGTCAACCACTTCGCTTTTAAATATGATATCCTTAACGATGTAGTTTACAATGGTTTTATCATCTCCAAAAGATGTATTTTTTGAAGATAGGTAAGCCTTATACTTATCGTTATTCCTTACTTCTTTAAACCACTGTCGAATCTCAGATTGATACCCTGCCCAATCTAAATTCTTCCGTAAGCTAAGGCTTTCGCGAGAAGGATTAGATTCAATAGACTTGATTAACAAATTTTTAACAAAGTTCGAATGATCTCTTTTTTCATCACTTTCTGCAATTCGCTTGAGATCTATCAGCAGGTTAAGCATTTGAATATACCGGTCGTAAACCTTTTCAGCATCAAAGACCATTTGATTTTTATATAATTTCTGATCCTTCTTGTTTTCCTTATGGTATGTCTCAATAGCCTCGCTAACTACAGTGTTAACCACCTGGTCCTTGCTTTCTTTGCTCTTAAAAGAGGGTTTATCGTAGTTGAAATTAAAAATTTTAAGCGCTTCCTTACTTTGTTCTTTTAGAAGAGCTTTATCCTGAACTTCCATAGAATTAAGGTCCGGAAGGAAACGATCACGAATAAAAGCCTTTGATAATTCAAGATTTGCTTCCCTGCTTTGTCTAAGCGCGAAGATGGTTTGCATGGCCTTAATTCGTAGTGTGCGTCTATTGAGCATTGCAAAAAATAAAGAACGATAACGTTAAATAATGGGCAGTAAGACAAACTACCCGAATATTATCACAAAAATCAATAAACTATTTGCTTAACGTGACAATTTTATTTTTCCAATGGACTCAATACGGCTCTCTGCCATTTGAATTGCAGCCGCCTGGGAAGAAATTCTTTCTTCTTCTGCCAAATTCAGGATCAGCAGGCAGGTATCATAAATTTTTTCAGCGGTATTATAGGTCCTATCCCTATTGTAATCTCCTCTGTACTCTTCATATACATTAATTAAACCCCCCGCATTGATTAGGAAATCAGGAGCATAAGTAATGTTTCGGTCTATTAGCATATATCCATGCTTTTTCTCATCGGCTAGCTGATTATTAGCTGCACCCGCCACGATTTGGCATTTCAAACGAGGAATAGTATCGTTATTCAAAGTAGCTCCCAATGCGCAAGGCGCATATACATCCATATCCAGATCATAAATATCTTCCATCGGTATTATAGTGGCTCCCGAAGAAGCCGCTACTTTTTTGAGTTTATCGTTAGAAATATCAGTTATAAATACTTTAGCTCCCTCTTTAGTAAGATGATCCACCAGATACATGCCCACCTGGCCTACGCCTTGAACCCCAACTTTTTTTCCATTAAGATCATCGCTACCATATACTTTTTTAGCCGCAGCTTTCATTCCTAAATAGGTTCCATAGGCTGTTACTGGTGAAGGGTCTCCTCCGCCTCCCATATTTTCAGGTAATCCGGTAACATATCTCGTTTCCATGCCTATATATTGCATGTCACTCGTTTTCATATTTACGTCTTCGGCCGTCCAGTACTTACCCCCGAGACTATCTATGAACTTACCGAACCTACGAAGGAATGCTTCGGTTTTTTGCCTTGAAGCATCTCCGATAATAACCGCCTTTCCCCCACCCAGATTAAGCCCAGTGATTGCAGCTTTGTACGTCATACCCCGAGATAATCTAAGTACATCGGTTAACGCTTCAGAATCTGACACATAGTTCCACATCCGAGTGCCACCTAATGCTGGACCTAAAACCGTATTGTGAATACCAATGATGGCTTTCAAACCAGTAACACTATCATTGCAATAGACGACTTGCTCATGGCCCATTTGAGACACCTGTCCGAAAACTGAGGTATCTACTTTTTCCAATTCATTTACATCCATCATAAGGTGGGTTAAAGTATTTGTTTTGTAGTTTTGACGCCTTTGAAACTAAACAACCTCAAAGCTTTTTTTGGTGGCGCAAAAGTAGACCTTTTTCCAACTTATTTCAAAATCGAAATCGATTGCAATGAACTTAAGATACGACTTGACGTTGATATAAAATGAAGCTTAAATCCGTAATTTCAAACCCGACCAAAGACCTGCAAAAAGTTTTATGAGAGAACTTAGCCACCTCAACAAGTACTTGTTAAAGTACAAACACCATTTACTTTTAGGCTTAGTATTTATTATCGTATCCAACATTTTTCAGATTATACCCGCGCCGATTGTACGTTATGCAATAAACCTTGTATCCGACAATATGGCAATCTATAACTCCTTTGAAGGTTTAGAAATTAAAGGCAATATTTATAGGCTTTTTACGAGTGGCATTTTGATCTACGCGAGCCTAATTGTACTTATGGCGTTGATGCGAGGTTTATTCCTATTCATGGTTCGCCAAACAATTATTGTAATGTCTCGATTGGTAGAATACGATCTGAAAAATGAGATTTATGCACATTATCAGTCACTCCCTTTAAGCTTTTACCGGCGCAATAATACCGGAGATATTCTTAACCGTATTTCGGAGGACGTAAGCAAGGTACGCATGTATTTGGGACCCTCTATTATGTATGGCCTAAACATGGTTACACTTTTTGCTTTGCTTATACCTTACATGCTTTCCATTAACGTAACACTGACATTATATGCACTGATTCCATTACCCATCTTATCTATAAGCATATACTACGTTAATAACATTATTAATCGCAGGTCTGAGGAAATTCAAAAGAGCCAATCCGGGCTTTCCACATTCGTACAGGAAGCATTTTCAGGCATACGTGTCTTGAAATCGTTTACGCGTGAAGAAGATTCGAATCGTCGATTTACCGAAAAGAGTGATGAATATAAAACAAAATCACTTCGACTTACAAAGGTTCAGGCATCGTTTTACCCTCTGATTCTGGGGCTAATAGGCCTAAGTACTATCTTAACCGTCTATGCGGGTAGCGCCCAGGTTATTCAAGGTACCCTAACTTTCGGTAATATAGCTGAATTCATCATTTATGTGAACCTTCTCACCTGGCCCGTTACATCATTGGGTTGGATAAGCAGTATTACTCAGCGGGCCGCCGCCTCTCAGAAACGAATCAACGAATTCTTAAATACTAAAAACAATATAATTAGCCGCTCCAACATTATAGAATCCATTGAAGGTAGTATTGAGTTTCAAAATGTAGGTTTCGTATATCCAGATTCAGGGATTACGGCTCTCAAGAACATCTCATTTAGAGTGAATGCTGGCGAGTCATTAGCCATTATTGGTACCACTGGAAGTGGGAAAAGCACTATTGCCAACCTTATTACCAGAATGTATGATACTACAAGTGGTGGAATCGTAATCGATAATCATAAAATAGAAGAATACGAAGTGGTAAGTTTAAGAAGTCAGATTGGTTATGTGCCTCAAGATGTTTTTCTTTTCAGTGATTCTATATACAATAACATTGCTTTTGGAGCGGATGATGCCCACGAGGAAACTGTACTGCAAGCGGCTAAGGACGCTGATGTATACAACAATATAGTAGATTTTCCCGATGGCTTTGCTACTATGCTTGGTGAGCGCGGCATCACCCTTTCTGGAGGCCAGAAACAGCGGGTCTCGATAGCCAGAGCTATCTGTCGTAATCCCAAAATTCTGATTTTAGATGATGCCTTGTCGGCAGTAGATACAAAAACAGAGAACGCCATTTTACAAAGCCTGAGTAAAATAATGGAGGGGAGAACCAGTATTATTGTATCTCATCGTGTCTCATCTGCCAAATTGGCAAGTAAGATCATTGTCTTGGACGAAGCAGAGATTGTTGAAGAGGGCACGCACGACGAATTAATGGCTCGTGATGGTACCTATAGGGAGCTTTATGATAAGCAAATGGCGACTGAAGAAACAATAGACGAATAGCAGAAACATGTTCAGGTGTTATTCGCAGCGAAACCATACTACCATCGCACTATCTCCTTCGTACCCCTCATAAGATAATTTAGTTTGAATTTTGAGATTCTGTTTTAATGCGAAATCCTCGGCCGCTTCTCTGATTTCATCTGGACGAGGCATAACCAGATTGTGAGACTTAATTTCAATGGTAATATACTTGCCTGCAGGTAGTATCAAGGTATCCAGGCCCTTAGTATCTCGCGGACCTTGTAATGTGCCTATGAACTGCTTCAATGGAACACTATCCTGATCATAGGTAACAATCATTAAGTTCCTTCCTGTTTCCTTGCTTCGGTCGCGTGCTTTAATGAATAGTGCCTCCAGCCTTGGTTCAGATGGCCTCCCTTGAAACAGTTCTCCATAAATGACCTGTTCTTGCTGGTCTTCCACAAGAAAGATCAATTCAGCATTGCCTCCCAAGACAAAATAAAGGCTAATCCCGGTAATGCATACCAACGAAGCTCCGATTAAAACGTACTTTTTCATTTAAAATCCGTACCTAATGCCTACAGCCGCAAACAATCTGAACTTTAATGGTTGGTCTACAACTTCTCCCAATAAGCTAAATTCCCCGAACCCCACAATCGGATAGTCCTGAAACTCGTACTCCATGCCAAGAACTCCTTCCGGGCCCAAGTCAAAATTGGTTCGTTCATCAAAGTTTAAAGACTCTGACTCATCAAAATAAGCATACTCCAAAGTTGAAATACGTAAATGGGCACCCAAACCCCAATACCAATCAAGTCGCCCCTCTACATTAGCGGGAAAGGAGTAATGAAGAAGATACCTGCCTTGAGTAGCTAACGTAAAATCCACAGTATGGTCGGAGTAATTAAATCTGTCAAAATCGTTGATTTTCCCGAACTTATCCTTGTAGTAGGCTCCATGTCTATTTCTTGATGTAGTCCCAATTGTAAATTCAAGCGCAGTTCTATTATTCCCATATTGCTTGTATGACAAGCCGAACGGATCCCCTACTCGCAACCCAACCCATTGATCAAAGCTTTGTGCTATTGTCCAATTTGATAAATAGAATAAGCCAATAAGACAAACAATTGCCTTCGCATTTAATTTCATTTAAGTTTTGCTGTTAAAAAACTACTCTGAGACCAATTCCCCCTTGAAAACGCATCCATCCCGGATCTTGAATAACATCGGTATACACTTCTACCTCCATAAACGCGGAAAGAGGCAACTGAAAATACGCATATTCAAATCCAAAGACTGCAGTGGGTCCCATCGTTGTATAATTAACGTCAAATTGGCCCGTTTCTGATGAACTGAAACTAATATCTAATAAATAATCGTACGTAATATCTACTTGACGCCATTGCACCCCTGCTCCAAGATACCATTGAAGCCCTTTAAGTAGCTTCGTTGCATCGTGCTGATAAAGAACCTTACCCTCTATTACCAACTCATAATTCACTACATGACTTAAGTAAGTAATACTTTGTGCAAGGCCAAGAGTATCCGGTCTAATCTCATCTGCAAAATTATCAGTGTGATATTGGTTATATAAGCCACTCGCCGCGCTACCCGCATCAATGGCGATTGCGAAATTCTTGTGCGCATAAAATTTATAAGTTAAAGCGAAAGGATCTCCTAGCTTTACACCTATTCCTTGATATGGGTATGCACTTTCTTCAAAAATAGGGCAAACTATACGTGCTTTGCCCTTCGAAATTTTTATAGGCTTAAAATTCTTTCTTACCACATGTCTCTGTGCTTGGCTGCTAAACGCAGCTAAAATGCAAACTAGGATAAGCGCAACAAACTTATGTAAATCAGGCATTTATGAATGAGACAATTAGAAAAGGCAAATTGCGAAGATGTGAAATCTCAAACAAAAGAATTACACAATTTCTTTGTGTTGCATTTTATGGAGTTGAGTGTAGTACCCCCCCTTTGAAATTAATTCATCGTGACTACCTGATTCAACAATCTCACCTTTTTCAAGAACTATTATCTTATCGGCTTGCTGGATAGTAGATAATCTATGCGCAATGACTATTGAAGTTCTACCGGCCATCATCTTATCTATGGCATTTTGAATCATTTCTTCCGTTTCAGTATCAACTGAAGACGTGGCCTCATCTAAAACGATAATTCGCGGATCATATACCATTGCACGAACAAAAGAAATAAGCTGACGTTGGCCTACTGATAAAGTAGATCCTCTCTCCATGACGTTATACTCTAGCCCACGGGGTAGCCTCTCAATGAACTTTCTTGCACCTACCAGCTCAGCCGCTTTCAGTACTTGCTCTTTCGAGATATTAGGATTACCCAACGTGATATTTTTATATATACTATCTGAAAAGAGGAAAACATCCTGGAGTACAACTCCGATCTTACTACGTAAATGAACTAAATCATATTCAGTGTGTTCTTTTCCATCAATGCAAATGGACCCCCGATTAATATCGTAAAATCTGTTTAATAGATTTATTATTGAAGACTTACCAGCACCTGTGGCCCCAACCAAAGCGATGGTCTGACCCTGCTTCACTTGGAATGAAATGTTTTTCAAAACATAATCGGCTTCATTGTAAGCAAACCAAACACTTTTAAACTCTACCTCCCCATTCAAATGAACAGGTGTATGTTCACCGTTGTCAGGAATATATTCTTTATTATCAATGAGCTTTAGAATTCTAGATGAGCTAACTATTCCTAATTGTAGGGTATTGAAACGATCTGCAATAAGTCGTATAGGCCTGAAGAACATTTGGATGTACATGATAAAAGCAATCAACATCCCTAAGGTTATATCAGTATCTATCTGATGAAATACTCCACGGCCGCCATACCAGATAAGCAAGCCAATCCCTGCGGCGCTAATTACTTCCGCTACTGGAAAATAAACCGAATAGTATAGTACAGATTTCAAATTCGCCCGTCTATGTTCACGGTTGATCTCTTCAAACTTCTTATACTCCCTTTCTTCACTTCCGAATATTTGCACAATGCTCATGCCGGTTATGTGCTCTTGCACATAGGTATTTAAATTGGATACGGCATTCCGAACGTCATTGAATGATACCTTAATCTTTTCCTTAAAAATGTAGGTACTTAGCAGTAATAAAGGGAAAGTCGACAGGCTTATTAGGGCCAACCTCCAGTTCTGTGAGAACATAAAGCCAAGTATGAACACCAGTTGAAACAAGTCTCCAACCATAGCTGCCAGGCCTTCACTAAATACATCTGCCAGAGTTTCTACATCGGAGATTGTACGTGTAACCAACCTTCCAATTGGTGTGCGATCAAAGAATTTCAACCTTAGCCTTACCAGGTGAGCGTAAAGCTGTGTTCTAATATCCTTAATTATGTTTTGGCCAAGCCAGCCACTTAAATAGGTATGTGAATATTGAACCACAGATTGAAGAAATAACAATCCTGTCAAGATCGCTATCATGGTCAAGAGTCCATTATAGTCGCTGGCGGCTACCTCATTATCAATTGTCAGCTGGATTAAAAAAGGTCGTAGCGGAGCAAGGATACCTAATGTTATCGTCAGAAAAATAAGTGAGTAAAACCTACCTTGGTAGGGTATTGCAAACTTCAGCAAGCGTCTCAATACTTTGAAGTCTACAATATTCCCACTGTTTACTTTTTCTTGTTCCATGCATTAGTTTATCGTCTCGCGAAGGTAAGCATGTATTTCATTAATCTTACCCTGAAGACTTGACGAATGAAACCGAAGGGTAGTATAGCTGCTGAGCTGTTCAAAATTGGCTAACGCTACCAACTGGTTATTTAACACAATGACCAAACTGCTTTTATTTAATCGTTCAATTACTCTTTTCAGTGTTGCAGCTTCTTTTTGTTTAATTTTTAGGTCAAAATATACACTGCTACCTAGTTCATTTATGTCCGTAATGGATTCTATTACCTGAAGATCAAAAATGGGTTTTTCCGGTAAGCAAAAGCTCTCATTGGCAAAAGCAGTCGTCTTAAATTCACAGTCCTCTACATCAAAGGGTATATAAAACTCATTTGTAAGTTGTGGTTGAGCACCTAAAAAAATTGGAAGCAAAAAAATAGGAATTAGAAGTATTTTCATTTAACCCACAAAATTGATTTAGGATAGCTTACGCCAGTTAGAAATAAGCCATGTGCCGGTGCCGCAGCTCCGGCCATCCTGCGGTCTTTAGCCAAAATCACTTCTCTGAAGGCGCTTAAGCTGATCTTTTCTTGGCCCACTAAGAACAATGTTCCTACAATAGCCCTCACCATCCCGCGTAAAAAACGATTTGCCGAAATCTCAAATAATATGTCCTCATTCATCTTTGTCCACTTAGCCAACGTGATATGACAAGTAAAGTTATTTACCTCCGTCTTTACTTTGCTGAACGATTTAAAATCCTGTTGCCCTAACAGATGCGTACTAGCCTCGTTCATCAATTCTAGGTCTATTGGTTTTCGGTAGTAGTAGCTAAACTGACGTAAAAAAGGATTTTTTTTAGTGTGAATTCGATACTGATAGGTTCTTTGGACGGCATCAAAACGAGCATGGGCATCTTTCCTTACTTCAAAAATGGCGTTGATGCCAATATCTTTGGGAAGTAAACTATTAAGCCGAAGATGAAGCTTTTTCGTATCAATATGATTTAAATCGGCATGAAAAAACTGCTGTTCACAGTGCACTCCGGTATCCGTTCGTCCACTTCCAATAATTGAAATTTCCGATCTAAGCACGGTAGAAAGCGCCTCCTCCACCATCTGCTGCACTGAAATCGCATTTTCTTGTCGCTGCCAGCCGTGATAGTTGGTCCCATCATATGAAACATCGAAAAAAAACCTTTTCATAACTGAGAATAAATTCAGTTAATAAAGTAGGGCAGAATGTCGGACAGTTTGTCAACTGTCAAAAACTTGTGCCCCCTTACGTCTTCCTCATCTACAATCTCGTGTTGCCAGACGATCTCATGCGGTATATGAATCGCATTGCCGCCAATATTTAAAACGGGCACAATATCTGATTTCATCGAATTACCAATCATCAAGAACTCATAGGGTTTAATATCGAGGTGACCAATCAGTCGTTGGTAATCGGCTTCTTTTTTCTCGCTCATCACCTCCACGTGATGAAAGTAACGTTCCAATCCAGACTTTACTAGTTTACGCTCTTGATCGATCAAATCACCTTTGGTGGCTAGAATCAATCGATACCTTTCCTTGAGAGTATTGAATACCCTTTCAACATCATCCAGCAAGTTAACCGGCTTATTCATCATGTTCCTTCCTATCTCAAGAATCTGCTGAATTCTATCCGCAGAAATAGAGTTTTTAGAAATATCAATGGCTGTTTCAACCATCGAGAGAACAAAGCCTTTGATCCCATAACCATAGATTCCAAGGTGCTTCATCTCGTGAGAGAAAAGCACATTAATAGCTTCTTCTTTGGGTAGGTATTCCGAAACTAATGCTGCAAATTTTTCCTCTGCCTCCCTGAAATAGTTTTCGTTATGCCAAAGCGTATCGTCAGCATCAAAAGCGACGACTTTTAGTTGTTCAATATCCACTTGTCAAAGCTTTTCATAAATCACAGCAGCTCCTTGCCCAACTCCGATACACATAGTCGCCAGTCCGAATTTTACATTCTTGCGTCTTTGCATTTCATGAATCAAGGTTGCTGATATCCGTGTACCACTTGCTCCCAAAGGATGACCGATGGCTATTGACCCTCCGTTGACATTGACTTTATCCGGATCTAAATTAAGATCGCCAATACATGCCAGAGCTTGCGAAGCGAAAGCCTCGTTTAACTCTATAAGATCCAGGTCATTTATATGTAAACCTGCTCTTTTTAATGCCTTTTGAGTAGCTGGTACAGGCCCAATTCCCATACAATCAGGTGTGACTCCCGCTATAGCCATTGAAACCACTCTCGCCATGGGCTTAGCGCCCAATTGCTTCAAAATAGATTCGTTCACGATTAGTGAGGCGGCCGATCCATCATTAATACCCGAAGAATTTCCCGCCGTTACCGTGCCTCCTTCTTTGAAAGCAGGTTTCAGGGAAGCCAGTTTCTCCAAAGGTGAAAGCCTCGGATGCTCATCTTTATCGAAGGTAAGCGGATCTGCCTTTCTCCGTGATACCAATACGGGCACTATCTGAGAGTCAAAAAGACCGGATTTATGGGCATTTTCGTATTTCAACTGACTATTGTAAGCAAATTCGTCCTGATCTTCCCTCGATATCTTCCATCGATCGGCCACATTTTCAGCCGTTTCACCCATAGAAAAAGGATAAAACAATTCCGCAAGTTTAGGATTAATAAATCGCCAGCCTATAGTAGTGTCATAGGTATCAACCTTCCTACCAAAAGCAGACTCTGATTTAGCTGTGACAAAGGGTGCCCGAGTCATACTTTCAACACCACCGGCAATATAAGCCTGGCCCTCTCCCAGCATAATGGCACGCGATGCATCCATAATTGACTGCAAGCCAGAAGCACAGAGACGATTTACAGTCACTCCTCCTACACTAATCGGTAAACCAGCTAACAATACGGCCATTCGTGCCACGTTACGATTATCTTCTCCTGCCTGGTTAGCCGCTCCAAAAATTACATCCTCAAGTAATGACGGGTCAACGCCAGGATTGCGATCCAAAAGAGCACGAATAACATGAGCTGCCAGATCATCAGGACGAATGGGCGCAAGAGTTCCTCCAAATTTTCCAACCGGTGTTCTTACGATGTCAATAACATAGGCAGCTTCCATAGTTTCTTGTTATTAGAGTAGGCTTTGACTTTCTTTGCAGAGCCAAATTTAGTCATAAGACCTATGTTACAAAGGATTCAAACTGTATTTCTGTTATTGGTAGCGATTAGTATGTTCTTGACTTTTTTCTTGCCTTTCTGGAGTTTCGAGGATCCTGAGAAAGATATATACTACAGTTTGTACTCACTCCAATACGAGCAAAACGTCGGGGGTAAAATTTCGAAAGAGTATTATCCTTATACATTCATAGCGGCATTGTCCGGCCTATCCATTATTGTGGCGATTTTTGGTGTTACGAGATATAATAACCGCCTTTTTCAAATTAAACTGGGTGCGCTTAACTCTTTACTTATAGCAGTATCCTTAATACTGGCTGCTTATTTTGCGACGGATTTTGTCAAAGAACTCAAAGTAGCCGGCAACTATGGACTAGCCTTTTTTATGCCTGCTGCTGCGTTATTTTTTAACCTACTGGCCAACAGGTACATCCGTAAAGATGAAAAGCTCGTTAGGTCGGTAGACAGGATCAGATAGGGTCAAAGCTTTAGAAATCGAAATTTCTTGTCATTGATCTGAAGAAAGTAGGAACCTACGGTTAAGTCGTTTGTATCAAGTCTAATCACCTCACCAGAGCGCCCCTCCAGGCGTCCACTAAGGTGAGGCACCCCCTTGGAATCACTTATATTGTACCCGTTAGTACCGTTATGAGTCAAGCGGATGAATATATGATCTCTTACCGGGTTGGGGTAAAATTCACTTAAGCTAAACCAAGAATCCAAGGGTTTTTCAAAGCTATAAGATATACTATCCGAACAGGGGCCGGCCGATACTCTTAGACTGTAAATTCCCGGCTTCTCCATTATAATATGACCCGTGTTTTCAGCAATTAAAGAATCATTATAATACCATGCTCTATTGCCTTCGGACAAAGTCTTTAGAACATTAACTCCTACGGCTTCCACCGTGACCCGAGTTAATTCTTCGACTTTAACGCTAACCAAAGAGCGGGTAGATTCACACCCCAGATCATTGACGAATGAAACATAAAATGAATCTGTTTCAGAGATGAACCGAGTGGAGTAAGCATTAGTTTCCAGAAACGGGATATCTCCGGAGTCTTTGTACCATCGAACTTTATATTCATCATATAAAAAATCAAACTCAATCGGCCCTGAACCACAACTTACAAGATTTAATGGATCAGGAACATGATCCAGGGTTGCAATTTCTACAGAAATAAATTCTTCCTGTCTTAGCTCAGAACATAACTCCGCAGATCCAACAACATGGAATTCAATGATTTGCCCAGAGAATTTATCATTATCAATATCAAAAACCAGAGTCTGGCCATTCCCATTTCTTTGAGCCAGCAAATCCCCTTTATGATAAACTGAATATGTCACGAAGTCTTTTGAATTGACTATATTGAGCTGAACATTTTCGCCTAAGCAGGCTGGCGAAGCTATTACATTAAAGCTAATATTATCCATCTTTTCGAAAGATAATGAGAAGCGATTACTACCTTGAGAGCTAGCATCCTCGAACACTTCAAAAGCGTAAATAAGGCTATCCGAAACATCAACCATTACGCTGTCATAAGTATCGATTAGTGTTATATTGTAATGAGGAACAAAGGATTTGACTCCTAAAAAATCTAGTTGATAAGACCCCGGTTGAGCGTCTGTAAGACGTAGTCTTAATGTGTCGTAACAGCCAAACTCACTGGTAGAATGAATTACTAAGTTCTCACCAGAGTCGTAAAAACTGAGGTTAAATGTTTCATTTTTAAGTTTTCTGGCGTCATACTGTGGCTCAAAGCTGCGACTTGTACCTTCTATGAATCTGAAAACCACCTCATCTCTTTGTTTACCGTTAGAAAGTGTGATTCTCATTACGTTTTTATCCGCGGCTGTTCTAAAAAATGTAGCTCCTTGTGATGATTTTGAAATCTCGGAAATTGATAAAACCGGATTAGCCGCAATGGTTTGAACCCAAAAACCCTGACCTGTTGCAATTCTTCCGGTCCCCCCATTTGTGCCCACACCGTTAACGTAGGAGGCCACAGTGGCATTCCCATTATCTCGGATGTATACAGCGTCAGCAAGTCCTACTTTGGTCCAACCTCCAGCCGTCCAGTCGATGGGCGAAGGATACGGGTTCCCTAGTAGATTCCAGCCATCGTCAGAAGCGGTACCAGAATCCGTATAGGTCACAACAAAATTAAAATCCCCCTGATTAACCGATCCTGTCATATCCACCGTGACGGAAGCTATTCCCTCTCGCACAAAAGCCGCATACCCTATTCCTAATTCAATTGGATTACTAGAACTTGTACCTGAAGCGGGATAATTATTCCATCCAAGATTTAAATCTCCAAGTGCACTTTCATTATATTTATAAAGCGAAGGACTTCGACTTCCTAGTCGTATTCCCCATTCAGACGTAGTACTTGGGTCATCAAAAGTACCGGTTATTGGAAAGTCATCTTTCCAGGAAACCACGTTCGTACCGATGACCGGACTGGCAATATACCTCCAAATACCGCCCTCACTAGACATAAAACGTTGTACTTCTACATCGCCCGAAATTGAGGCACCCGCACCTAGAGTACCAATACTACCATTGCCCGTTTCTCCATCGGAAGTAGAAACAAGTGTCAGTTGATCATTAGTTTCCAATAAAGTCGCGGAACTTATAAGAAGTCTATTGATCATTGCAAGTGGCTGAGTCAATACCACGTTCCCAGCCGATTTGTTTATTGAAACATCAAAAAGTGTGTCTGCCTCCAAGCTTTGAGGTCCTACACCATCCAAGATTACTTGTCTCTGCCCTTCTACAAATGGATCTTCAAAGCTTCCCGATTCAATCCAGTTTCCCGCCAAAGAGAGGTCATTTTGACCAACAGTCATGTCAAGAACACCACTATCTTCAAAAGATAAATCTCCATTTATATCAAGCGTTGATACCGTTGATTTAACTCCATTACCACCAATAATTAGTGAGTGATAGGCATCTATTGGCGCTATAATAGTCTGATTTGGTTCGTTATAGCGAAAGGTGTTTGAAGGATTGTCGGTAAATAACTGAACGTCAGGATCTGGGGTTGTGCCGGCGTAGTTCCAGACACCACCGTCAAGGTTATTAAAAGTTCCATTGGCATCGGTCTGAGAGATATCACCCAAAAGATCAATCGTACCTGAGTTATTCAAAACAAAACTTGTTGCAAAAAAGGTTTGAATATCGCTAAGACTTAGGTTGGCACCAGTAGTATTAATAAATTCCGAACTGTTCTCTGCGGCCAGCAAGCCTCCGGAAAGTGTAACACTTCCTGCATTTAAAAAAGTTGCATTTGAGATTTCCTCGCCATTCAAATTAAAGTAAATGATATTTCCCCCCACGGTTACCAACCCATTATTTGAAAGAAGGGTAGAGTTTGCATCCAGGATGATGTTACCGGCGACATCCAAAGTACCCGAAAGGTTGTTGACCAAAGTGGTATTGTCACTATCCAAAACAATAGATTCAAATGACACCGATCCTGAGCCGGAAAAAGTCATGGAAGATCCTAGACCATTAATGTCCAGATCACCCCCGGTAAAAGATCCCTCGACAGTGAGGTTAAAGTTTTCTCCATCTGACTCGGCAAAATCGAACTCCGAATTGACATTGACGCCCACATCAAGGATGCCACCAGATTCTATGGTAATGTTTCCGTTGTTAAATACATCAACCTCAAACTCTCCTGCCCAAATCAAGCTGCCGCTATTTTGAATAGTTAAGTTCTGGATGTCAATATCGCTGCTTACAGTAATAACATCATTATTGCCTATGACGGCTGTTGATGATCGGCCAGGGAAACATCCACATGAAGCGCCATTAAAACCCGTAAGAGACCAGGAACCCGGATCACTCCAGTTTCCACTCTGTCTTGAAAACAATGTCCCTCCTACACCTGTCACCACAATATTGTCAATTGCGATCAATTCATCATCAGCGTTGTTTCTTATCCGTGCCACTACTTGTAACGTACTTCCTGACAAAACGGGAGAGGAGGAGGTTAGAAAAACACTTCCAAAGTCATTGCGAAAAATAGCAAACTGTGTCCTTACGCCGTCCAGAACGTAATAAAGTCTAATGAGATCGTTATTTTCCAAGTCCCCGGCTTCTGCCACGTCTACGAATACCTGAACACTTGCCACTCCTGAAATATCAATTACAGCTGACTGCCATTCGGGAGCTCCGTCAACATCTACTGCCTGGAAAAGAGTCAGTCCGTTGTTAACACGGACTTCAAAGTGATCATCAGGACCTCCAAGTGTTGCGTTTCGTAGATCACGTGACCAGCCCGACAAACCATTATCTTCTGTAGTTCCCGAGGCAAGGTCTTGAAAATCTTCTACATACAGGTTTTGAGAGATACTCGTTGTATAGATCAGAGCAAACCATAAAACCAAACTTTTCTTCATATTTGATGTAATAAAAAGGCTAGTTTGGTTAGTTGTTGCACAAAGTTAGCGCGATCAGAAATTCTGATAAATACGTAGTTTTGCCTATTTATAAATCAGACAAGTAAGTATTTTTACTTACACATCAGTTTTTAAAGATGCTTAGATGTACGTTGGAGTATATTATTGTTTGTGTAAGCTATTGCCCATTTTTAGTCATTTAGCAATAATCTGGTCGCATGGCCTTAAATCAGCTATGGCGCTGATTTTCATACTCATATCGATAGAGGGCCTCTTCAGTCAATCTGCGATGCAACAAAACACATTTTACGAGCTTACGTTCGGATCTAAACCCGAGGAAATCCCAGGTAAACTTCAGCTGGACCTTACTATTTCCTACGGACTGAAATATTATAAGTATAAGAGTAAGAATCACAAGGAAATCTACGGTCAAAAGGTGCACGAGATGACCCTTGGCTTCCAAGATGACCTCCTCGTCTACATCGATATTTATTTCTCCAAACTTGGGCCCAACGGCTTTCGTAGCCTTACTGATTCATTGGAAGTGAATTTCGGTAAGGCTAAAAGTTTCGAGGCAGTGGAGAAGGGTATTATTGACGCTACACGCTGGGAGGAAAATAACACGACTCTGGATTTTTACAGATATGGCGATGGTGCAATAGATTTAGATGACAGAAATAAATCGGTCATCTCGATTTCCAGGCCGTCTAAGCAGTGAATCCCTGCCAGTACCACACAGGCTAACGCACCAGTGCTGTCATTATGTCATTTTTTGATTCAATGGAATGGTATTTGACTTTCGCGTGCCAGATAAAAATTACTACAAAATATAACTGACATGGCAGAAAAAGGTACTATTTCGATTCACACCGAAAACATTTTCCCCATTATTAAGAAATTCCTCTACTCTGATCACGAGATATTTTTACGAGAATTAGTGTCAAATGCAGTAGATGCGACGCAAAAGCTACGGCGTTTGTCTTCACTGGGCGAGCTCAAAGAAGATATCGGTAGTACACGAATAGAGGTAAGTTTCGATAAAAAAAAGAAGACCATTACGGTTAAAGACCGTGGCATTGGTATGACGGCTGATGAGATCAAAAAATACATTAATCAAATCGCGTTTTCAGGGGCAACCGAGTTCGTTGAAAAGTTCAAAGATAAAGGCGACGCTAAAGATATTATTGGAAAATTTGGTTTAGGCTTTTACTCGGCTTTCATGGTAGCGAAGGAAGTTGAAATCATTTCAAAATCATATCAAGAAGGGGCAGAATCTGCCAAATGGGTATGCGACGGATCAACGGAATTCGAGATTAGTAAAGCTAAAAAAGCAGACAGAGGGACTGAAGTCATCTTACATATTGCCGATGATTCCGAAGAGTTTCTTGATGAGTGGAAAATCAAGGGTATTCTTGATAAATACTGCAAATTTCTACCCGTAGAAATTCAATTTGGAACCACGGACGAAAGTGTAGAAGACGGTAAGGACAAAGAAGGTAAGCCCAAATACAAAACAGTTAAGAAGGACAGAATAATTAACGAGACTGAA
>JBCCOE010000078.1:0-20490 GCA_039025475.1 Bacteroidota bacterium
CCTATCCATATGAGTCCGGTCTGATCCTGGTCTATGGCAGTGATTGAGTTGGCGGGTAAACCAGATGATCTTGCCAGGTTGGTGAAGACCGTAGCATTTTGGCCGTAGGCGCACAGGTAAACTACTAATAAGGCTATGGTTAAAACTGGTTTCAACGCTGCAAAATCAAAGGTTAAGTATTAAGTAGTAAAAAAACAAAAAGGGGTGCACCCCCTTTTTGTTTACCTGAAGTAATATTTTAAAACCAGGTTTTACCCTGACCGTGTCCTCGCGCCGCTTTCTCACGCGCAAACACCATCATTCTGACTCTTACTCAATATCTTCAATTCGTAAATTCCTGAAGAAAGTAGTATTATCCGGCCCAACATTATTCCATCGGTCTTCATCCCAATTCCATGAACCCAAGTCTCCGTCATTATTGATTCCAAATAGCATCGAGATCCCATCAATACCATCAGAATTTGGCGAATTAGTACCGCCGCCCGCTAAATAGTTGTTGACGCCACCCTGAACGTACAACTGATCAAAGGTAATGGTCTGCCAGGTATTAGCGCTCGTAATGTATGCGCTGTAACCTATATACATTCCCGATCCATCATGATTACATTTATGTACATCATAATCAATCAAAATAATATCAAGTCTATAGCCATCTTCCACGCCGACAACATCGTCAAAAGGTGCATCATCCGTATCCATGTAATAGGCATCCAGCTTAATCACCTTGGTTCCTTCGGTAAGTCCAGTCAAATCGCCATTCAATTGAGGGAGTGCGTCCACATCCTCTGCATCAAGCCTGTTATCAAAACTAATAATCGAACGATCCCAGCTCCATCTTGCATATTTTTTGGAGTAGGCCATTGTACTTCCTTGAAATGCCTCAGCAGCGTTCTGGTCTGGATTATTCTGCCCGGCAGTAAATACCAAAGATGAGGTTGATATTTCTCCCTCTGGAGTACGATACCAATCATTGGAGGCCTCATACGTCGGAGTGGTGGTTATTCCTACTCCTTCAAATTCGGTAGCGATTCGAGCAGGTTGCGCAGATCCCGTCTGTTCTTTGTCGTCACAATCAGTATTTTGAGTGAGAGTCAGACCCGTCGTTGACCCACCAAAATCCAAAAGAAGCGTAGGGCCCTCTTCTACCGTCACAGAGACCGCATCAAAGGCCGTTGAAGTACCTTCGGCATCAGTTACTGAAAAGATTAGACTTAATATACCACTCTCGCTGCTGGTAAAAATATATTCAAAGTCATCCATCGTTTCTTGCCCAGTGTAAGTTTTGATATCGGTCCCGTTTAAGCTCAGAGAACTGAGCCCCGCCTCGGCAGTAACGGATAGACGAAAAGAAATAGGACTTCCTATAACTGCCGTTAGTCCGGACAAATCACTGGGTGAAATAATAGAAATCGTGGGATTCGCAAATGTTATGGTTGCCTCATCATCGTCCCCACACGACACTGTAACGATTATCATCACAACCAGCACCACTAAAAAAGCATTTAATTTTTTCATAATCTGTTCTTTTTAAAACGTATTGTGTATTTCACAGTCGAAACTTTTGCTAAATTGATATTATCTGCCGGTAAGCAGATATGTCAAAATCATCAAAAGAGGTGGGTGTTTTCTACCGGTAAAAGTTTTAGTCCAACACATTCAGGATACTCAAAAACCACTAGACATAGTTCGCATAAACGAATATTCATACCCTTATAGCCGAGAATACGTCACCCGCCTCAAGCGCATATTCAAGAATTTTGAGATACAGAATTGAACAGCGTATGAATCGACATATTATTTTCGGTGGAATAGTTTTTTGTATTCTAATACTCTTTGCCCGATTAATGGTACCCTTTGAAGCTGACTCCAATTACGATAGACAGGAGAAGGCCATCGTAGGCGATTGGAAATTTAGTAGCGACAGTTCAAGTTGGCAAAACACCAAACTTCCTCATTCTCCGAGGATAGAACCTCTCGTGGTCAACGCGCAATGGCAAGGGGATTTGTGGTATCAAAAATCATTGCAGATCCAGGATCTGTCTACCAAATATTTTCTGGAATTTGAAGGTGTTATGCACGAAGCCAAACTTTGGGTAAACGGCACTAGCGTCGGAAACCACGCTGGCGGATATCTTCCTTTTTTTGCCGATATTTCTAACTACCTAATTCCGGGTCAAAATCAGATTACACTATGGGTGAATAATCAAGATAATCCCAGCATACCGCCGGGGAAACCACTTAATGGTCTGGATTTTAATTATTACGGTGGAATTTATCGGCAAGTAAATCTTATTAAAACCAATAAGTTACACATTACCCACGCACTGCAAGTTGACCGGATCGGAGGCGGTGGAATACTTTGCCATTTCGATTCAGTTTCGCAGACATTCGCTCAGGGTACGGTACGTATGCATGTTAGAAACGAAAGAGATCAAAAAGCAAAATTTAAGGTAAAGGCCACTCTCACAGACCCAAAGGGAAAAGCGCTTGCTTTTAACAGCGCCATCACCGAACTACCTCGAAGCTCAGATACAGACCTTAGCCTCAACTTACGTGTAGAAGATCCTTTCCTTTGGTCTATCAAAACCCCGCATTTGTATGCTATGAAAATAGAAATATTCGATCATTATGATCAATTGGTCGATGATTATGTAGAAAACATTGGTATTCGAAAAATAGAGTTGACTTCCTCGGGTTTTTTTCTCAACGATAAAAAGGTTTATTTACGGGGTACCAACAGGCATCAGGAGTATCCTTACGTGGGTTATGCAATATCAAAAAATGCTAACTACCGTGATGCGGTAAAAATCAAACAGGCTGGATTTGATTTTGTCCGCCTCTCACACTATCCGCAGGATGAAGACTTTCTAAAAGCCTGTGACGAGTTAGGCATATTGGTGATGAACGCTATCCCCGGATGGCAATTTTTTGGGGATCAAGCATTCATCCAAAACTCTTATCAAGACATACAAAGTATGGTACGCCGGGACCGGAATCACCCTAGCGTGGTGTTTTGGGAAGTTTCATTAAATGAATCTTCAATGACCGAAGCGTACATGACCCGGGCCAACCAGATCTTGAAAGAAGAACTTCCGTTTGATGATACGTATTCCGCCGGCTGGATTGATCACGAGGCCTTCGATCTCTATATCCCGGCCAGGCAACATGGAAAAGCCCCGGATTACTGGAATAATTACCGGTCGAACGAACGACCGTTATTCATTGCAGAATATGGCGATTGGGAGTATTACGCACATAATGCAGGCTTTAATCAAAGTAATTTCAAAAACTTACAAGCGGACGAAAGAAATAGCCGTCAACTAAGGTCTTACGGCGAAAAACGGCTGCTGCAACAATCGCTTAACTTTCAGGAAGCAGCCAATTCAAACCGAAAAGGATCCAATACGATTGGTCATGCCAACTGGGTGATGTTTGATTATAACCGAGGCTATGCGGATGATATTGAAGCCTCTGGAATCAGTGATATTTTTCGAATACCAAAGTTCGTCCATTATTTTTACCAAAGCCAGCGCCCCCCGGAAGATACGCTAGCCCTCCGAGAAGGCACCGGTCCCATGGTAAAAATAGCCTCTTACTGGAATGCAGATTCCAATCCTACTATTAGGGTGTTTAGTAACTGTGAGGAGGTAGAACTTTACCTTAATGATGCTTTGATTTCTAAAAGTGGTCCAAAGCGTGATAGGTATTCCTCACATCTTGCTTTTCCGCCCTTTCAGTTTAATCTTGGTGCATTTACCGCCGGAGAGTTGATTGCAGTGGGTAAGATTGGCGGTAAGGCGGTTTGTCAGGATGTCGTGCGCACTTCCGGGCACCCTAAATCACTCCGTCTGTTTGCTGATAACTTTTCAACCATTACAGAAACAGATGATTTGATTATCGTGCATGCAGAGGTAGTGGATAGCCTTGGATCCCTATCGCACGTTGCTCAGCATAAGGTCAAATTTGAGCTTTTGGGAGAAGGAGAGCTGTTAGGCGAAAATCCGGTAAAAGCGGTGGCCGGAATAGCTTCAATTCTATATCGGGGTGACCCGACCCAACTAAATATACGTGCTGAGTCTTATCAACTGAATTCTGATGAAATCCGAACTCACGTGAAAAATTGAAACGGAAGCTGCCGATAGGCTTTTCTGAATCATATCTTTAAATACCAAATCTCAGCCAACTCCTGCTTTGGTATATTCTCAAGATATATCCATGACATAAGGGAAAAAGTCCATGTAAAAAATGGCTTTAAAAGCTTATCTTGGAATATACAAGAATTGAATCTTAAAGCCGAATCTAATTTTTTTTAGCTGGCGGTCTTGGTGAGGTTAAACTAGCACAGAATATCTATTGGAGCGAAAACCTGGATTAAGATGGGCTTGCGGAAGAAAACACATTAAAAATTGAGCAGCTCACTTAAAAAGATATGGGGTAAGGTTACTCTTAGTAATTTCATGAGTGTATTATTAATTTGGATAATCCCTTAAAAAGTATGCCCTACCCTGTTAAGAGTAAAACCAAAGACGTCCTTTTTGGTTGAATAATAAAACAGAACACGTGCCTGAACTCCCCGAAGTAGAGACGTTTAAAAAATACATTGACAAAACTTCTTTAGACCAGAAGATCGTCGCCATAGAATGTGCCGATCAGAGATTGTTGAAAAAGGATTTAGAAATGTTCGAGGAAGCGTTAATTGGCCATTCGTTCACCCAAACGCAAAGAATAGGAAAGTATCTTTTTCTAAAAACCACTGGAAATCATATTCTGGTCATGCACTTTGGCATGACGGGAAAGCCGGAATATTATTACGACCCGGAGGCGAGGCCAAAATACGCGCACATTGTTTACAGCTTTGGCAGTGGTTACCATTTAGGGTTTCTAAACAGAAGGAAATTCGGCTGGAATGATCTCACTACGAGCATTGAAGCCTACCAAAATCAGGTAGGTCTAAGCACAGATGCCAGAGACCTATCTTTTGAAGGTTTTATTTCCTCTTTAAAAAAGAGAAAAACACATATCAAGGCGGTCATTATGGATCAGTCAGTCGCCGCAGGAATAGGAAATTGGATGGCGGATGAGATCCTCTATCAGTCGCGGATTCATCCGGAAAGGAAAGTAAACCAACTTTCTAAGGAAGAATTGAAGACTATCTACGATCGCATGCAGGAAGTGATTGAACTCGCCATTGACAAAGAAGCGGTGTACCGGCTTTTCCCGGAAAATTACTTTATTCACATCCGAAAAGAAGGGGCAATTTGCCACCGTACAGGAGCTGAAATACAAAAACTGATAGTAGGTGGTCGTTCCACCTATTATAGTCCTGGATGGCAGCTATAAATCGATAATGAGCTGATTTACTGTACCATTCTCCTTAAACAGAGTTATGAGGAATATGCAACCCATAAGAATCATACTCGTAATCCTTCTCGTACTATCAAAAAACTACTCATTCGGGCAAAAAGAATGCATTGAAAAATATTTTAAGGATCTACCCACACGTGGCAGCGAATATCCTGAGGAAACCCCGTTCAAATTAGACCTATTTGAGATTAAACGAACAAGATTTACATTGTTCTTTGAAAAAGGCCGTACGCGCTATAATAAAAGGACTATGACCGAATAATCAGATTTCTAGCTGGTCTTTCCTCTAAATCGAAACTAAAAAAGGCCGTTATATATGGATACGCTTCAATAGAAGGTGATAGCCTCCTGAATAAACGACTACATAAAGAACGGGCAGCAGTTCTTGTAAACGCCCTGGAAAAAAATTCACAGTACAAAATTCCATATCAAACACATTCTAAAGAAAACTGGACCTTGTTCTTTAAACAACTTAAAATTTTGGGGCTAACCAGTACCGACAAGCTGCAATGGAAAGAGGAACTGAAAAAGGACTCCGTGTTGACCCAATTGGAGCCCTACCTTTCAGTACAGAGAAAATCCTTTATAGATCTCTATGTGAAGGAACCCAAAACTAGCGAAATCGTCTATACCGAAATTGAAGAGGCTACACTTCAGGTACAGTCCGATATCAATGTAGGATTGGGGTGGTGGAGGTCAAAAAGAACGAGCACACATCAAAGTCTGAAAGTATTTCTTGGCATTAGAACATTCATTTTAAAAAATCAGGGTGTTCTATTTTCAGTGGAGCATGTCAATAAGTTCGATGACAGAATATTCTTTTATCACGATTATCACATTTTTACCTTTTACGAAGACTTACGGCAATCCAGGCGCTATGGCCTGCCAAAAGATTATTTAGAAATTAAAGCCATCAAAGCATTTGATGAAAGTTTAAAGAAGTTTATGAAGAACCCTCCGGATAAAGTCAATCAGGCCGATCTTATTCGTTTGCAAAAGACTATTTACAGAAAAGTTCACAACGGTAGCTTTTCAAAGGAGGTGTTGAATAAAATTCCACTTCCTGATGACCCCTGCTTGTCAAACCTTAAATCTATGAGATTATCTATGCCAAACTAATAATTGTGTTAAGTTTAGTAAAAGGCATTCTGTAGTACTTTCAAAATGGCCGTTAGCTAATGTGGACCTGCCCTAAATGTAACAGAAAATTTAAATCGAGTAACCAACATCATATTTGTACAACAAAAGATACAGGAGAGCTTTTCCTGGACAAATCTGATGAGCTGGTAGTAACCTTTGATTCCATCATGACAGCTGTTTTAGAATGGCAACCCAATTACATGGGCGCATCTACAAAATCGGTTGTATTTACGAATAAAAAAGCATGGCTAATTATACGTCCAATGAAAAAAGAGTTGGATGTGAAGTTCTATAATTTCGAAAGGGTCGATTCAGAGTTAATAAAAAAGTACGCCAAATACCCTAACAAATATGCCCATCATATTCGCGTAGCGTCCGAAAATGAAATCACCTCTGGATTCATCGATCTACTCAAGATCGGATAAGACTATGCTATGATGGATTGACCCGTGTTTCCCGCAAGCCGTTAGCAGTGGTTGATAATTCGGTCGCGTTGGTTGATTAAAGTTTTAATTGCCCACGGAACATAAGTAATTCAATCTTGGTAAAACCATTCGGGTATGAAACTTACAGCATTAATTGTGGGAACAATTATCATTTTGAGCTGTGCCTCTCAAAAATCTAGCTACAGCAGTTTGTCCCAGGGCCGCGCGATTTGGGAAGATCAGCAAACCAGCGACTCAGTGCATCAGGACGATGTCGTAGGTACATGGAGCATGAGTGTTAAAACGCCGCGTGGGAACCGCACCCACGAGCTTACTATTTCACTCGAAGGTGATCAATATAATGGTAAAACGAACAAAGACAACTTCCTAATTACAAGAAAGGGCGATCAATTATCCTGGACGGGTACCGTCGATTCTCCCATGGGGAGCATGCAAGCCAAGTATTTAATGATCGTCAAAGGCGCTGAAATGACTGGCACGATCCAAGCCTCAGGTAGAACACTGAATGTCCAAGGCCGGAAAAAATGATTAGAACTTAGGCCCATGAATATCAGAGCTTATTTGCCCCCATTTGTAGTGGTATTGTTTTTGACCGATGCATTCTGCTTGCCATCAATTACTAAGAATGAGAAAGAACTGTTTAATACATTGCTTTCTCAACGTAATCAAATTGATACTTTGTTTTCAATCGAAGAACTACAACTCATAGAGGAGATTAAACAATCCTTTGAAGCTAAAATTACTTCATCAAACCTAGATTTGGTATTGAGGTCTTGCTATGCAGATATTATGCCGGTGCTTAACGAGCATAAAAAATCCTTGCAAAATATTTCAAAACAACTTTATGATCGGTGCCTAGCCCAACACGACAATAATACAGATAAGAAAGAAGCCAAAAAATTGAAATTTATCACGAGTCCGCTACCACTCATTCTTTTGGTGGATTATCGCTTTATAAAGTTATTCGAGCTTTAGTTGAATCGCCTTTGCTGAAACCAGAAATCCATGAAGATTAAACTAAAAGTTAATTTGGTATAACTTTCAGAGAAAAAATCAGAAAGGCCGTTACCTCGTGTTGCTCTTTCCCCAACAATCCGAAAAATCCCCCGTCCGCCGAGAGGCATACTTAGTCCACCCGTAAAACCTGCATTGTTCAAGCCCTCATTGCCCAGAAGCAAATACGTCTGCTCGGCGAAAAACCCAAACCCATAGCTTACACGGCTAAAGTAAGTTTCACTTTTGTAATTTGGTAGCTTCTCAAAGCCCAAGGAAAATCGTCGGCTATCCCTTAACGCATAGTCATCTCCCGATAAGGATGACTCCGACCAGAAGTCAGTCTGGAAATCCATATTGATTTGATATTTATTTCTATGATTATAGTTAACACCGAGACCAAAACCATGTGGCAGCAAATAATCTTCGGAATCAATGCTTTCACGAGCTACGCTGTCAATTGACGTTGTAGTCCCCGGAGCGGTTTCAGTAATTGTCAGTTCCCTGGAACTGGAAAGATCACTTTTAAGGTCATAGGTAGCTCCCAGGGTTAATATTGATTTATTCAAGGGTATACTATATTGTATACCAAGGTCTAGTTTTACTGTGGTAAGATAGTTTTGATCTTCAATTTTAAGATTGAAATTTCTATCAAAACTGTTGATTTGCTGGCTATTATTAATAGAACCAAAAATATAGGAGAAGTGCGCACCTAACGATAACCTATTGCTAATATTTCTGCCATATCCAAAGTATGCCTCATTCAATCCACCGGAGCCCTCATAGAGAATGTTGTAAGTGCCAGGAATACCGTTGAAGTCACCTCTGCCAAAAATGAAATAATCTACATTACTGTATTGCCTTAAGCCAAAAGAAGCACCGGATTTATTTCCTGTTTTAAATGCCATCGCTAAATATGGAAACTCCAAACCAAGTTGAAAACCTGTATCATCGCCATCATCTCTCTGAGCAAAAGAAAGACTGGTGCCAAATTCATTCAGAAAGTTGAAGGGATATCCTATAGAGCTATAAGATGCAGGGTTTAGGTTATTAATAGAAAATCCACTTCTACTGGCAATGCCTGTACCACCAGTTATCAGTTGTTGGCTAAGCCCTTTGTTGTTGATATCTCCCACTCCAAAATAGGTATAAGGGGAACCGGGCGCTTGTTGTCCAACAGCACATAAAGAGACTAGAATTAGCCCAAAGCTTAAAAATAAATATTTCATCAAAATGTGAATGGAATAACCTATTTGAATTCTAAACTATGGTCTCTTTTGTTACTAATTAAATAGGGCTAGATCAATAATTGGATCCGATCAACGTATACGTAGATATTATCAATGAAAGTGGTGATATGCTATTGGTTTATTTCATTGATACAAGCGGTGGTTGTATGGAACCAATTGGCTCGTTGGTTGAATAAATTTTATCTGGCTTACCAATCCTCGTTGCTTTGACGTTAACGATTTACGTTAATTCTCAGTTCATGCCATGTGCAGGTATCTCAAACACTGTTTCATAATACTCACTGTTGTTTTTTCCAGATGTAGTTTCCCAACTCCGCTAGGAGAAGATATTGTACAGAGTGAGGTATTAGATATCGTTTTCATTGATACTTTGGGTATCAAATTATCTACCGTAGCTTTCGATTCTATCTCCACTTCAAACCTCGTAAGGCACTTAATTGGTCACCATAGTGATGAGAATTTCGGAGCAGTAACCTCTTCGGCCTACATTCAATTTTCCTTAGAATCACTGGATCTACCGGGCGAAACAGCGGTCTATCAATATGCCGAACTCGAGTTGATCCATGACGAATACTACCATTACGATACTACCGCACTGTTCACTTTGAATGTATATCCGCTTCAAGAAGAAATGGAGCTCAATGATGATAACTATTTAAGCAACATTGCCGAATTCAATTATGACCGAAATACACTAATAGGTGATATCAGTACACAGCCTCGTCCATTAAGCAGGCGAGACATCACTATGAGTATTGATGATGAGTATGCCCGATCCATATTTAACACTGCTTTGGAGCTAACCGAAAGTGATTTTAGAAGCGATTTTCAAGAGTTGTTTCCTGGCATCGTAATTCGACCTGATACATTAACCAATAGTTCTTTCTACGGATTTTCATTACAGAGTAAATTGATCATTCACTATAGAGAATCCAGTGAAGATCAAGAACTCGTATTTCCATTGAACGGATTGCGGTTTAATCAGATCTTAAACAACCGAAGTAAAGGCACTCTCAGAGATCTGAGTACAGTACGAGAAGACGTACCTTCTACTTCAACCGCGAATCAAGCTTATATGCATAATGGTGTCGGAATTGGCATTAAGGTAGAGATACCATTCTTAAGAGATATCCGATCTGTATTACAGTCAAATTTTATTACTGAAGCTAATCTCATCTTAAAACCTGTAAAGTCAACCTATGCGAACGACAATCCTCTACCTCAGACCTTGATATTTAACGAAGTGGATAAACTCAATCGCGTGGAGCAAGGAATAAATGCTCAAGGAGGACTACTCATAGACGATGAATTTGATGAAGATACCGAGTACAGGATTGAAATAACCGATTTCATACAGGAAAAAATTGATGAAGTGGCCTTGGATGAACAATCGATTTTAATAGAAGGGTCACCACAGACACTAGGTATTTCGGTGGAGCAACTAGTAGTCGGTGATAGATTCAATGAGTATGAAGCAAAACTGGAGCTATTTATTTTGGACTACATAATTGAAAACTGATGATTGAGAAGATGAAAATGAACAGGTGGCTGGTGTATTTAGGTGTATTTGGACTGCTATCCCTTGTAGCATGTGGTGATGATGATGACGTGGATGACTTTGTTGGGAATTGGGTCGAAAGATCTGACTTTGAGGGATTTAGGAGATCCAGTGCTGTTACATTTACTATAGGTGATTTTGCCTACGTAGGCACCGGTTTTAACGGAGAAGAGGATGAATATTATCAAGATTTCTGGAGGTATAGCGTAGCACAAAATTTTTGGCAGCAGATGGCACCTTTTCCCGGTGTAGCACGAAGCGCTGCGGTCGCCTTTAGCCTAAACGGAATCGGGTATGTGGGAACTGGATATGACGGGGATAATGAGCTAAGGGATTTTTACAAGTATGATCCCGGCACCAACTCCTGGGATGAGATTGCCGATTTTGCCGGAAGCGCCAGAAGAAATGCAATCGCCTTTACCGTAGGTGGCAAGGGGTATGTTGGAACGGGAGATGACGGTAACACGCTGAAAGATTTCTATGAATATGACCCACAAACTGATACTTGGTCGCAAATACCAAGCATAGGAGGAAGTAAGCGAGAAAATGCGGTTGTCTTTGTGCTTGGGGACTTCGCTTATGTTGGCACCGGTTCTGACAACGGAAGAGCGGAAACTGATTTTTGGCGATTCGACCCGTCGCTATTGCCTGATTTCCCTTGGATAGAACTTACTGATCTTGATGAAGAGGACGACTACGAAATTGAGCGGGAAAATGCGGTGGCCTTCACCGCGAATGGGTTGGGTTATATAGCCACCGGAACCCGGGGCTCAGAAACTACCAGTATTTGGGAATATGATCCTGATAACGATACCTGGCTAGAAAAAACACCTCTTGAAGGCCCTTCGAGAAGGGATGCTATAGCGTTTACTTTAAGCGAGAGGCCATTTATAGCCACGGGTAGAATTGGAAGTTCATATTTTGACGATATTTGGGAGTTTGAACCCTTCGAAGAGGAGGATGAAGACGACTAAAGAGCACTTGTTGAAAAAATGTCCAGAAAGCAATACCGCATACTAATACATATACTGGCAGTAGTACTTGGTTTTACGCCACCATTTTTCTTACTTCTTAATTCGGACTTCGGCAGTAATAGTATTTTTGGCGTCTTTATTATATGCTTAGCATCTTTACCACTCTATATACTTAACATAAAATACTTAATCCCTAAACTGCTTAAGCGAGGGAAACACCTGCAGTACTTCTTGGCCCTAATGGTAACGATGATTGTTTACATTAGTGTATTCAAGATTACGATTCCTTTTGATCTGAGAAGAATCCAAGTAGTAAGACTTGAAGGTGAGCCAATATCTTTACCTGGATTTCCCATTCCACCCATGATTCCGTTTACGCTGATGATGCTAATCGGAACTACTTTAGAAATGCTTCTTGCCTATGAAAATCGGGGTAAACAAATCGAAAAAACCCTGACTGAAAAAGTAAGGGCCGAACTTTCATTCCTAAAATCTCAAATAAATCCGCACTTCTTTTTCAATACACTGAATAGTATTTATGCACTAGCCGCCATAGACAGTTATGATACGCAAAGGGCTATTTTATTACTTTCAAATCTGATGAGATACCTGCTGTATGAAAGTGACGTTGACAAAGTTTCGTTAAATAAAGAAATTCAATTCATAAATGACTTCATAGGCCTTCAAAAACTCCGTGGGTCAGAAAAAAATTGCAAACGAATAGATTTCTCATTCACCGGCAATACTGAAGAGTACAAAATTGAACCCTTGCTGTTAGTGCCTTTTGTCGAAAATGCCTTTAAGCATAGCCACTCTTACGACAAACAAACACTGATAGAAATCACTATTTCTGTTGAATTGGATGAAACCATGATCTTTAAATGCTCGAATTCAATTGGTGAACACAAGGAGCAAATGGAGGAGAATTCAGGAATTGGCCTTGAAAATGTTAAGAGACGCCTGGCTTTAATCTACCCTAAAACCCATGATTTGTCCATTGTGAAGTCGTTGAACACGTTTGACGTGACCCTAATAATTAATAATGAAGTGCATAGCCGTCGATGATGAGCCACTGGCTTTAAAAGTAATTTCAGATTACATAGAAAAAGTACCTTTTCTGGAGTTAAAGGGTACTTTTGAAAACCCATTTGAAGCCTTACAGGTAATAAACAATGAATCTATAGATATTGCCTTTCTGGATATTAATATGCCGGGTTTAACGGGCATTCAGCTAGTAAAATCACTTAAAAAGGTGCCCAATCTGATATTTACTACAGCTTACTCAGAATACGCCGTAGAAGGATTTGAATTGGATGCCACTGATTACCTGCTAAAGCCATTTGGTTTTGATCGATTTTTAAAAGCAGTGAATAAGATTGATCATACCAAACCTCCTCAAACCACTTATCGAGAACCTTCTCAAAACGCACTATTTGTTCAATCCGAACACCGAATGATAAGGTTGGATATTAAGGACATCTACTACATTGAAGGGTTTAAAGAGTATGTTAAGATCCATACGGATGAAAAGCACCCATTATTGACCTTAAAAAGTTTGAAGTCCCTTGAAGAGCAACTGGAACCGAATCGATTTATCCGGATTCATAAATCATATCTTATCGCCATGGACAGGATACAGGAGATCAGGAATGGTAAGGTGAAGGTGCGGGAAAAATACTTACCCATAGGTGATAGCTATAAAAAACGCTTTAATGACATGGTCTTAGGAGGTTAGTTAATTCTTAAAACATCTATCGTAAACTCTTGCTCTAAACCAGAGACGGCCGATACCGAAAAATGCCCAAGTACCCTGATGTTATTGTCACTGGAAGATATGTTCGTTCTCAAGTTGGAAGGTGGGGCGGCAAAAAGCTGGGCAAAACCTCCCTCATTATCCGTTTGAATGGCAAGTTCAGTCATGTAATCGAATGTATCGTTAGTAATCGAATGGATCTCGACGCTCACCAGATCTCCAAATACATAACTTTCATCAGAATCATCGGGATTAATACCCAGTTTCACAGGAACAATAAAAAAATCGCCATCTATTGCTGCTCCTGAACTATTACCCGCGTCGAAAGCCAAATTAATCTCAGCTGGTTCGTCCAAAAAATCGCCATTTTTATATGCTTTGATCCAGTAGCTATCGCCCTCTCCTTCAAAATCAATTGCAAAAAATTCGGCTTGATAATCGTCATCATCCGCCTGTGGACCAATAGATTCGATAAATCGGATGCTGTCTATGGTTGGCACTCTACTCATGGCAGATGATGCACTGTAGGCAACATTATCATAATCTATGGTCAAAGAGTAGGAAGACCCTACACTACCAAAAGTTTCATCCTCTGAAGGAGGTACCCAACGGTATATACCAGGCTCATCTTGTTTTTCTTCAAAAGTGAAATCAATGCCCTGTGTTATGTCCGTAACAACAACTGAAGCGCCTGTAGCAGGCTCGTACATATTATTTTCGAAGTAGGGCTGAGAAAAGTAGAGTACAATCCGTTGCTCTTGATTCATATTATTTATAAACGCATCCACAGATAAAGTAGGAGTACTTTCGTCAAGATTTACGTCAATCTCACTTTCGCAGGCCAAAACCATCATAGCAAGTAAACTCAAAACGACTGTTCTCATTATTTAAAATTTAAAATTGTAGGATATGGAAGGTACAATGCTACCTAAAACTGAAAATTGATAAGCTTGCGTGTCCGGACCTTGTCCTAAAGAAGGTACTCCATCAGTCTCCGCAAAATAAATCGAGAACGGATTTTCTCGTGCGTAAATATTGTAGATACCAAACGTCCAGTAATCCCTATTCTTACGCTTCTTCCCGTTTTTGTCAAATTTCTTACCCTGTAGAGTCATTGAAAGATCAAGACGATGATAATTGGGTATCCGTACATCGTTCCTGGCTTGATTGTCATTGTGTGGTACAGTGTAACCTTGCACCTCGTACCGGGAAGTAGGAAAAGTAGTAGGCGTACCCGTGGTAAAAGTGAAGTTCGCTGAAAAAGATATACGCTCACTATAATCATAAAACCCCACGATTTTAAAGTTATGAGTCTGATCAAAACGATTTGCATACCAATCTCCATTATTGATCCCTTCAATTTGCAACTCTGACCGCCCTAAAGTATAGCTTAACCAACCGTTGAATCTACCTGTATTCTTTTTCAGATAGAATTCAATGCCATAGGCTCTTCCCTCACCACTTAGAACTTCGCCCTCAATAAACTCATTGAGCAGTAAGTCCGCTCCATCGATATAATCGAGTTCATTTTGCGTATTTCTAAAATATCCTTCTACTGAAAACTCGTAATCCTGGCTGGAACCAAAATTTCGAAAATATCCCAAAGCAAATTGGTCACCTATCTGGGGGTCAATGTTGTTCGTACTGGGTGTCCAAACATCCAACGGTATGGACGCTGTAGTATTGGAAACCAGATGAATATATTGAGCCATCCTATTATAGCTGGCTTTAACCGAAGAAAATGGGTTTAACTGATATCGAAGTGAAAACCTAGGTTCAAGATTATAAAATTCTTCAATTACCTCGCCCTCCCCTACTTCTGTTTCACTTATTACATCCGGTCTGATACCCGGGGTGACATCCTCATATTCATAAACCGTCGTTGCGCCCAGGTATCTAAAAGAAGATAACCGTAAACCATATTCAGCTGATAGCTTTGAATTAATGGTTTGCTTGTTTCCAAGATAAATGGAAGCCTCCATACCACGCTTATCATCTAAGCCAATATCGGTACCACTACCCTCACTAACGGCGGTGGCTTCAGCTGGACGAAAACGATACATGATAAGGTCTCCCCCAAAGGCCATTTCATTCTTAGGATTAAGGAAGTAGGTAAACTCTGGTTTCAGATTGTAGGTCTCAATATGTGATTCCCACTCAAACAGGTTATTGCTGTTCTGTTCGAAGGCCAATTCATAGTCATAATTACTATAGAGCGCTGTTAAATTGAAAAAGATCCTACTATTGACCAACCGGTTCCATCGTAGGGTTGCTGTCTGGTTGCCCCAGGAAAATCCTTGGTTTTCGTCAAAGTTAAAAACGTCGCGTCCTAGGTATCCAGACAGATATATCCTGTTCTTTTCGTTGATGTTATAATTTACTTTGCCGGTAACGTCGTAGAAAAAAAGTGAGGCATCGTCCAATACCGGTGCGGCCAAAACATCGATATACGATCTCCTTCCTGCCAAAATAAATGACGCTTTATCTTCTACAATAGGAGCTTCAACCGCAAGCCTGCTAAAAACTAAACCTACCCCACCATTGGCTTCAAATTCCTTTGCATTTCCTTCTTTCATTCTAACATCCAATATTGATGAGATCCTCCCACCATATTTTGAAGGTATCCCGCCCTTAAATAGTTGAACATCCTTTACGGCGTCAGGATTAAAAACTGAGAAAAATCCGAATAAATGCGATGAGTTGTAAACAGGGGCCTCATCTAACAACACTAAATTCTGACCTATACTTCCACCACGGACGTTAAAGCCAGAAGCGCCCTCACCAACAGTGCTAACTCCTGGAAGCAGCTGAATGCTTTTAATCACGTCTACCTCACCCAGCAGTGCAGGCATTTTGGATATTGTTTTCATATCTAGCTTAGCTATCGACATTTGTACATCGGTCACATTGGCATCCTGAGCCTCAGCCGTCACAACGACCTCCTCCAATTGAGTATCGCTTGCGGTAAGCTCAATATCAACTTTTTGATCGACCAACAAACCAATAGTTCGCGTAACTGGAAAATAACCGATGTAAGAATATTCAATGGTGTACTCACCGGGAGGTACTGTTACGGAATAAAATCCATAAACATTGGTTACGGCTCCGGTTCCTAATTCTTTGATTAATACCGTGGCGCCAATAAGCGCTTCGCCATTACTGACGTCTTTGACATAACCATTAATAACTGCCTTATTTTGCGCATTTAGATAGCAAGAGATAAGCAAAAATGCGAAGGCAGTAATTGTTTTGTTCATATCTTCATTGAGTTATCAGATACTAGACAAAACAACGATGTACTCTTAGCACAGTTACCTATTATCAACCAGTAGGTTAATTGTATCAACCAAATAGTCAATTCGTACAATTACTTTCTTAGAGGTATAAGTTAGTGCCTTTTAACGGATGGTTTAGCAATTCTTCCGGTAAGTTGAAATAACTTGTGGCAGCGAACTATATGTTGAACTTTAAACCAAGAATCTTCTCTTAATAATGGTGGCCATTAGGATGAAATGTTGATTGAGTTGTATACATCCTAACTGGCCGCCCTAACTTAAGAAATTGTAGAGGTACGAATCTAATTCTAAAGCAGATCAGACGCTTTGCTAACCGTGATTTACCAGCAAGTCTAGCCAAATGAGGCTCATTAACTCAATAATTTACATCCCACTTACGGTCTTTTTTAAACTATATCAAGCTCTTTGTTCATTTTGTTATGTAGCTGAATAAAAGATCCTTAGAAACCCCAATCAAGGCCAAACCAAAAGAGTAATCTTTACTATCTTCAGGGTGTAGTTTGGCTTTATCAATGTTAAAATCAGCGCTTTACCCAGGCAGGATTGTCATCCTATTTGTGATGACAAATTCAATCGCGTATTGCTCCTTTGGACAATCGGAGCACGATACTGTAACAACGATAGCATGGAATGATTTATCCGCAAAACTCTGGAGGTCCAATCCGGACTCATCAAGGCTTCTGGCCAATAAGGCCTTAGCACTGAGTGAAAAATTACTTTTTGAGAAAGGAAAGGCCTTAAGTTATAACAACCTGGGGGCCTTAAACTTCTTCAAAGGCCAATTCGACAGCGCCTATTACTACTGGAATAGTTCTCTTAAAGCCTGGGAGATCATGAACGATCAAAAGCAGGTTTCTAAGCTTCTGGGCAATTTGGCATTAGTATTGAAAGAGCAAGGTAAGTTAGCAGAGGCTGTCCGTTTTAATCAACAGGCAGTTGAGCTTCGGGAAGAATTTAAAGATACTTTACAAATAGCAATAGGTTATAACAATCTTGGAATCCTCTATGATGAGATGGGAGATACGGAAAAAGCTCTGCACTTTCACTATAAGGCACTGCGTCTACGTGAAATTATCGGAGATAGCGTCAGGCTGTCAAGTACTTACGCAAATTTAGGATCAACCTACAATCAAATTGGCAATTATGACTCCGCACAGTACTTTCTAGACAAAGCTTTAGCATTGAAAAAAGCGAATAGTGATCTCTGGGGAATGGCCAGTGTTTATGGGATGCTTACGGAGCTTTACTTCCTACGGAACTCGTTGGATTCCGCCACTAATTACGTATCCAGAGGATTGACACTAGCGGAACAAGTAAATGCCAGGTTTCTTTGGGTTGAAATGAAACTATGGCAGGCTAAGATACACCTCGAACAAGGTAAATTGGATCTAGCTTTACTTAGTGTTGATGCATGCGAATCTTATTTGATAGAGCAAAACATAACTTCCACCATAACCGCCCTACAGTTACAGGCAACGATATACTACAAAAAAAAACAATACGAAAAGGCGGCTCTGTACTATAACATGTATGCACAAAAAAGTGACTCGCTGAATGAGGTAAATACCAAAAACAAGATACAAGAACTTACTACCAAGTATTTTTACGACTTAAGAGAGGTAGAATTAAAGAGAGCACAAGAACTGAAGCAAGCTGAGTTCGATAAAATTATAGAAGATAAACAAACAGCCCAATTTCGGTTATTGATGATCTTAGGTTTCGTGGCCGTCATTTTGGTGATTACATTATGGTATTACCGACAGATTAGAAACAAGAATGTTGCTCTTAACAAACAAAGGCTTGAGATACAGAAGCTAAATCAGAAGCAACGAGAAATTATTGAGATGCGTACTACCGAATTATTATCTACCAAGGATGCTATTTCGAGATACGCTTTTCTTAATTCCCACGAGTTAAGAGCGCCATTGGCCAGGATATTAGGAATTATTCATCTATCGGATAAAAAGGATCTGGATGGAGATACGTTTATAAAATCCCTGAAAGATAGTGCTAAAGAGCTGGATGAAGCGGTGAGAAAGATCAGTGAAGAACTCAACCGATATTAACTGGTAAGATAAGTTCGAAATCAGGTCACCACCGTTACGGAAAAAACGGTGATGCGATTTGCTTTCCCTTTAAGAGTAACATCTCCTAACTGATGGACTTTAACTGAGTTCTTATCTAGTTGAGTATATATATCATCAGAAATAATCAAATCTGAATTGTACTCTTTGCACATTCCCTGAATTCTGGCCGCAGTATTCAATACATCGCCGACAAATACAATTTCTTTTTTTAAAGCCCCAATCTCACCCGTCGTGACTTCTCCGACGTGCATCCCAGCCTTAAAATCCGGTACCATCCCATATCGCTCTAAAAAGTAAGATCTCTTCTCTTCAAAACTCCGCTTTATTTCAATAAAGCAATTAACGCAATTATTAACCTGGAAGCCTTGTTGCGCTTTCCAGGTGATTACCACCTCATCTCCAATGTATTGATATACCTCCCCTATGTGATCTATAATGGGCACAGACATAAAATTATAGTAATCAAAAAGAAGCCTAAAATATTGATCATGTCCTAAACTCTCTGCGATAGAGGTTGAATCTTTCATATCCAGGAACATAAATATCCTGCATTCAACTACAGGCTTGTGGTACTTACCGGTAAAAAAATTCAGCAGTACGCTGTAGCCCAGATTTTCACTAACCGCTGAATAGAGCAGACAGAGAAAAAGTGAGAAAGATAGTTGCAAAAGCGTATTTAAGAACATTGAACTCAGCAAAAATTGACCTGTTTGGCCCCATATCTTCGTGCCGTCATATACAAATTCCATTTCGATAAAGACCGCAGTAGGATAGGTAAGGCAGATCGCCGAGATCAGCATCAGTAAATAGATGATAAACTTGAGTATTATTTTTTTTAGGAAGGTATATCGCAAAAAGTACTTTTGGAGAGTACGGGTCTCAATGATGCCAACCAGAACCCCGAGTAAGAAAATACACACACTGGCAAAAAGAAATACAGGCAGCGTTAATTTTATTTCCGTCTCAGAGTTTATTACCTGACCTCCCTCATAAAGTGCCTCGGAAAGTAAAAACATCCACCCTGTAAAGAGCCAGATCATCCCAAAAGGAATGATCCTTAATACGTTTCGCTTAAATTTCGGAGTGATTCGGAAGGTCATACCAGAGATCTGAAAATTACTCTGAAATAACACTTCTATTTACAATAAATCAACCCTTACTCCAGTGCGCCGGATTCATTGTAGTTCTTGTTAGCTTGCTTTCGCTTCTTCACGCTACCCTTAGAAAATCTATAGTTAAAGGATAGTATAGCAATTCTAGTTTGTCCAAGCCATCTCATATTTTCAACTATCTGATCACTTCGGCGCTGGTTTTCATAGATGTTACCTCGGAAGATGTCATTAAATCGTACACTGAGTGTTCCATTATTCTTCAGCACCTTATAGCGCATTGCTATATTCATAAAGTTAAAGACCTCAGATGTGGTATTTAACCTCCTTCCTGAACCAAAATAATTCCATTGGATATCAGCCGATAGCTTCTTACTGGGCCGTATAGAAAACTTGGTTCTTAACTGATAATTATATTGATTCTCATAAAAGCGGCCATCGCGGCACCGTGGCCAACGCAACCAACTTCGGTGACACCGTTCTTTGGATCGGAGCGCATATAGCTCGCCATGCCCACCGC
>JBCCOE010000079.1:0-20156 GCA_039025475.1 Bacteroidota bacterium
CCTCCTGAAACTGGTCATTATCAGCAACAAATGGATATGGGTTTTGGTAAGTTCTATTTCAGAACCTTTAAGGAATATTTGAAGTACGGAGCCTTTAATACTTATAGCACTCCAGATACCCTTGAGTACGGAGCCAATACATATGCTTTGAAAAACTTAGGATATTACTATAATATTTATGGTCAAAAAAGAACTAGCCAATGAATAAACTAATACTTACGTTGATCTGTATCTCATTGGCATCCTCTTGTGGCTACCTACCTTTTATAGACTATTTTCTGGTCAATGATTTCTCTCCAAAGCAATACTACGTGGATAAAACTCAGCCATTGGCAGATTCCATTAATATTGATGGCAAAGCATGGATTCCTAATAAAAGACGAAGTAGAAATTTAGGTCTTTTCTGGTCAACAATACAAGTAGTGATTCCATCATCATCGACTGTTGAATTAAATAAATGTGAGATAATTCTTGATCAGGGTAGCTACGTTATTAGTGGGAAATTGAGTTTAATTGATTCTGTTGAAGAATCGAGCAAAAATATCTATATAATAAAAAGTGAATTTCATTACGACAAGCTTATTTTTGATGTACTTGATGACCATACGTTGATGGTCAATTTGAAATTGACGGGGATCAAATTAAATAATTTGAACCTCGATTATAAAACCGAAAAGTAAGCTATACCTAAAGACTCCGGCTCAGTTTCTTTTTAAGTTTTGAAATAGAGCGTTCCAATATTGGGATATGGCATGTACGAAAACCGTGTATCTCACAATGACGGAAGCGGCTCGGGAAGACGGTACCGTTACCGAGCACGAAAAACTAGGGCTGGAGCACATTGCCTCGGAGGATGGCTATTTGTACACTTTTGTGAGCCATGAAAGCGACCGGCCGCAGGATGTATTTTTTGATGATTTAACAATGACTGTATCGTCTGCGGATCAATTGTATTTCTTTTCCAAAGACCACCTGGGCAGTACCCGGGTATTGATACGCGATGATAACAGCGTAGTGGCGAGGTATGATTACGATGTGTACGGCAAGCAAATAAGGTATGAAGGCAGTGAGACCACGGCTTATAAGTACACCGGACAGCCTGCCCGTCCGAAACAAAGTGTAGGCGGGGAGTTTGATCAAGGTATCGGCCTTTATAATTTCCGGGCGCGCCTTAACTGGTCGTAGGTTAAGCGTAGCGATCCTATGACCTATAATTGAATGACCTCACATGAACGTGATCATAGTAATTATGGAGATTAATAACAAGGCAAACGCGCTCAGTTGCACGGTAGTTTGAACCCAAGATAAATCTGAAAATTTCTGTTTTTGATATCAAGGTCACTCAACTCATTATCATTGATATCCGTCAACCCTACAGTATATCTAACACCCATGATCAAACCAAACTTGAAATCCGCTTGAGCCCCAAAATTTGCACCGAAATCTCTCTTTTTTATAATATCCTTAACATCAAATGAAACGTCTTCTGATGTAGATTGAGCAGAGGTAAGGAATCCGATATGAGGCCCGGCATGAATACTTATTAAGGTAATTGGCTGGAACCGTATTAAAAGTGGCACATTGATATAATCAATTTTATCCGTGACCTCAGAAAATATTCGATACTCTGACCCTTGCTGGGAGTACAGTACTTCTGGTTGTAAACTAAACATTCCTCCGAGCGGGACATTGGCAAAAATCCCCACATGAAAACTATGTCTGTTGTTAGGTGAAAGAGGTACCGGTCTATCATCTTCAATAGATTGGTTAGCCATATTAAATCCTGCTTTGATCCCTCCGGAGATCTGAGAAAAGAGGGCATCGCAAAGGAACAACAGGAACAACAAGGTAGGGATGAATCGTTTCATTTTACTGTTTAATAGTGATTCTAAAATAAGCAGGTTCTTTTTACAAAAGTAAATATAGTAAATCGCACAACACAGATCATACCTATACATCCACCCCTGAAGCCAATGGGCGCTATACAAGGCGTAAACTACCGTCGCTATGATTGTGTTAGGGAAACTTTAAGAATAACAAGCATAAGGGACCAGAGATAATTAATATCGTCAAAGGCCGGTACCGTCAATGGAAAGGATCGATTTGGTTGTTTGTAGAAAAACCGTGATGCAGAGAAAGGATGGATTTATTCCTTAAAAAGATAACTGCTCTTTTTGGATTTAGTGATCCCGTTATCCACCAGGCTGTCAATGGTGCCTGCATCAATAGTTAGGGGACTGTTAAGGTTTAGAGCTCTTCGCACTGTGCTGTAGACTCACCTACAATATGATGTTGCGGCACGACTTTTAATCTTCCTGTTGCACTATGAAAAAATACAATCGCAAATCCATATTCTTGTTCGCTTCCTCCCGGATAGGGTATCATGCCGGAATAAAATGAAACGGACTCCTTCACACCGTTACTTTTTACAAACAGGTTCTTAGAGAAATAAGGCACTTCTCGTTCGAAGCCGTTTTATAACGGCTTTTATTGTTTATGGCCTCCCATTTCTTTTTATTACCTTAATCCTGTGATACTGCCAGAAATGTTGAAATCGGGCGATGCTGTAGGAATTGTAGCGCCATCAAGAGTCATCAAGCCAAATCAAATTGAGCGAGCCGAACAAATATTTAGTCGGTGGGGATTGGACGTTAGAAAGGGTTCCTGTTTGTTTGAATCCTATGGCTATTTTTCGGGTACTGACCGCCAACGTTTGGACGATCTTCAACACTTTATTCATGATCCATCGATCAGGGCAATTTTTTGCGCTAGAGGAGGATATGGCGTAACCAGAATAATTGATCAGCTAGATTTGGGTCCGTTAACAGAAAACCCCAAATGGTTTATCGGCTTCAGCGATATAACGGCCTTGCACTTAGCCTTGGCCAACATAGGTATTGTTTCTGTACATGGGTTAATGCCAGTGCAGTTTGATTATTTTGATGCGGATAAATCGATTGAAAGTTTAAGAAAGTTATTGTTTGAGGGTAAAGGTCAAATCGATGCCTTAGGCAGTGCCTTAAATAGAGCTGGGTGTGCTCGTGCTCCTATTATTGGTGGAAACCTCTCATTGATAGCAGATAGTCTCGGCACTGCCTCGGAAATTGATGCTCAGGATAAGATCTTGTTTCTTGAAGAGATTGATGAATACCTTTATAAGATAGATAGAATGCTGACCCAGCTAAAAAGAGCTGGAAAATTTGAGACGTTGAAAGGTTTGGTTATCGGGGATTTTTCACAAATGAAAGATACTCAAATACCATTTGGCCAAAGTTTAGAAGAAATTATGGTGGATAAAGTCAAAGAATATAATTATCCGCTGGGCTTTGGTTTTCCTATTGGACATGAGATTCCCAATTATTCCATTCCTTTGATGAGTGAAGTGGATTTCGAAGTTAAGGGGCATATGAGTCAATTAGCCTTTGCCCTGTAGAAATTCAAAGTATTATAGGCATCTTAGTTTATAGCATCCTGACCATCGAAAGAAGTGTCAATGATACAACTCGGCTACTCTTTTGTATTTTAATTCACTAAATTCACCCGTAGTATCCATATACCCTCATGAGGCATATTAGTCTATTAATACTTCTAAGTGTTTTACCATTCGCCGATGTAATATCCGACAATGAAGGCAGGTTAATAATTAACGCTGATACTCATCTTGGCCGAATAAATGATTTGGTATTCAGCACGTCAAACAAGTTAATAAGCGTATCAGATGATAAGACCATTCGTATTTGGGATATCGATAATTATACATCTCCAAGAGTACTTAGACCATATGCGCAATCCGGTTTTGAGGGTAGGATATACGCTGCAGATGTCTCTCCAGACGGTAGGTTTTTAGCAATTGCCGGATATTTCAGCGAGAATGAGGTTCGAATTATCGATTTATTTAATGATAAAGAAGTAACCACGCTCTATGGACATGAAGATGTTATCAACTCGGTGAAGTTCAATTCGACTGGGACATTACTAGCCAGCGCAGGAGTTGACGGTAATGTCCTGGTTTGGGGAATTGACAACAAGGACAACATCAATACTAAACCGGTTCGAGTCTTCAGCGGACATGAATCTACCATAAATGATTTGGCCTTCTTTATTAATAGTAACAAAATCATTTCATGCTCTAATGATGGCTCTGTTCGCATTTGGTCCCTTGAAAGTAGAATTGATCCCGTCATTATGAAATTGCACATAGATAAGGTGAACAGTCTAGCGGTATCAAAAGGCACGAATTACATCATGTCTGGCGGCAGTAAAGGGGATCTGGTTTTATGGGATAGCACCGGTACTTATGTCAAGCGATATAGATTTCGGGATGACCCCATCACGTCATTAGATTTTACGGTATCTGGTAAGTTAATAGTTGCCTCTCAACACCTGGGCATACTAAATTCCTCAAACTCTAACGTGGAACCCTTCATGTCTGACGACGTGAGCAACGTGTCAAGTGTGATTTGTTCAAAAAATTTGACCGCTATTGCCTGGGAATCTGGAAATATCAATATCTATGACCATGAAGATCAACAAAGTATATTTTCTGTTGAATCTTCTGTGGTAGAAATTGACAAAATTGGTATCAATGAAAAAGGAATCGTTGCCTTTGGAAACGATGGGTTGGAGAAAGCTTTTGACTACAACAACCTTCAATATTTGTGGGATAAATTCGATAACGGCGAGTATGAAGTAGGCATGGTGGAGGATAACGGTTACCGGCTGGTGAAGATGGACAATTACCTTTTAAGTACCGGGTTTAAAGGGAAAGTTCAAAACGATATAGAACTAGATGGTTCAATATATTCTTACAGTGTATTAGATGAAGATATGATAGCAGTAGGGAGTGAGCATACCCTCAAACTTTATTCCCGGAATGGGGTCTTTGTAAAGGAACTTCAAGGTCATAATGGAGCCGTAAAGAACATGGTTTATGATGCTTCCCGGAACCTGCTTTTTGCCGCTTGCGGTGATTATACGATTAGGGCTTGGGATGTTGACACAGGCATAAACAGCTTTTCATTTTTCTTATCGTCAGATGATGAATGGATATCATGGGATGAAAATGGATATTATGAAGCTTCCGCAGGGGGTGAAAAATACCTGGGGTGGCAAGTTGACTATGCAAATAATAAGCTATCCGACTTTTATCGGTCAAGCACGTTTCAATCTTCGCATCATAAATTAACAAAAAGGGGTATCCAGGATCCATTGCAGGCCAATGACAGCATATCCGCCGATATTACATCAAAATTAAGTGCTATATCAAGTATTGACTGGATTGAACCTAGAATGTATGAGACAGAGAGCGCAACCGCAAGTGTTAAAATAAAAGCGAGTGTTAAACTTCAATCCGAAATTGAATTTTTAAGGATAATAATTAATGGACGTCCGTTGCCCACAAAAAGGAATTCTGAAACCTACAGGATGGTGGAGAATCAGATTTTCATTGAGGAAACAATAAACTTAATAAGTCCAGTTAATGAGATACAGATTTTTGTAAAAAGTAAAGATATTCGACTTGTTTCAGAAGCAAGGGTAATCAAAGTCACCTCAGATGTGGAATTGAATCGTGGGGATCAAAACTCTCTGCAAATAATTGATCTTAATCAAAAACCTGATCTCTATCTACTTAGTATTGGAATTTCTGAATTTAAAAAGAGGAAGTATAATCTCAATTTCGCAGACGATGACGCCAATTCGTTATCAGGAGTCTTTACCGATTCTCCCAAAAAGGTATACAACCATGTATGGTCACGTAAACTCATCAACGAATCTGCCACCAGGGCCAATATTTTGAGTGCATTTGAATGGCTGACTGATAGTGTAAAAGCGAATGACGTAGCATGCTTGTTCATCGCCTCCCACGGATTTAACAAGGATGGGGAATTCTTCATTCTACCACATGATGGTAACCCAAATAATTTGGAGGAAACTACCGTCCGCTGGAATGAATTATCTTCCTTGCTTTCAGTCTTGCCCGGTAAAGTAATCGTTTTCTTAGATGCATGCCACAGTGGTAAACTGGGGAGTAATTTTAGTCGATTTACTTCATCGAATACGGAGGCCATTAGGAGCATTTCATCTGAAGAAAACGGCGTAGTCATTATGGCAGCCTCAACGGGTGAAGAAGTAGCGCTGGAAAGTGACGAGTGGGGACATGGCGCTTTTTCATTAGCGCTGATTGAAGGCTTGAGGGACGGTAAGGCGGACATTAAAGAGGACGGTGTCATTTATCTTCCCGAGCTCGATTTTTATGTTTCTGAAAGAACCATTGAGTTGACTGATGGAAAACAGCATCCCACAACTCAAAAACCCAGTACAATAAGCCGATTACCCATTATTGCGAATTCTCCGCGATAGCTATTTGTACCAGTACGCTACTAAGCCTCTCCCCAACCTCCCCCTCCGGGGGTTTTTATAATCAATTCATCTCCTTTTTTCACATCTATGTTCGCAATACCCTCCAGCGCTGAGGTCTTACCATCCGATATGAGATGTTGCTCACCTAACCCACCACTATTACCTCCATTGAGACCATAGGGAGCTTCTTTTCTATGCTGTGTTAATAAAGTGAGGTTTAAATTTTCAAGAAAAGTAAAGGATCTGATTATACCATTACCGCCTGCAAACCGACCTTTTCCACCTGAGTTTTTCCGAATGGAAAATTCATTCAGTTGAACTGGATAGCGATGTTCGATGATTTCGGGATCAGTAATTTTTGTATTGGTCATATGTTGATGAATAGCATCATGGCCGTTAAAACCTTTACCTGCACCGGTTCCACCACATATAGTTTCATAATATCCGAATTTCTCGTTCCCAAATAAAAGGTTGTTCATAGTTCCCTGACTACAGGCTGATAAGTGGAGGGCTTTCAAAATGGTATCCGTCAGCCTTTGGCTCACTTCCGTGTTACCACCCACGACGGCGGGCAGCATTTTTTGACTAAAATCAGGGTTGAGTAGCCCGGTTGGATTAATGATTTCAACCTCTTGCAGGAGACCTTCGTTAAGAGGTAAGTCTTCATTAATCAATAGCCGCAAAACGTATAAAACCACACTACTGACTATCGCTTCTGTAGCATTAAGGTTGTTTGCATGAACAGTGGCACTACCAGAAAAATCAAAAGTAATTTTTTCATGAAAGTTTATTTTAACACTTAATTCTGAGCCATCATCCAGTTTTTCTTTAGCTGAATAGGTACCGTTGTAAGTGCCAATTGAATTCTTTAGGCACTGAGCTACATAATCATTTAAGAGTTTGAAATGTGTTGTTACTGATTCGGTTCCATGCGTCTCACATAATTTCACAACAGATGCTATACCATTTTGTAAGGAAGCGACAGCTCCCCGAAAGTCAGCTAAATTTTCACTAACCGATCTTGTTGGATGAGCAGCGTTAGTCAATACTCCTTCTATTTCCCTCCACTTTGCGACACCCTCTTTTACAAGGTATTGTGGTTCAATAATTACACCCTCTTCAGAAAGTGAAATGGCATTAGCAGGCATAGAACCGGGTGTTTTACCTCCTATTTCGGCATGATGAGCGCGGTTAGCAACATACCCAATAAGCTGATCCTCAAAGTAAACAGGGGCTATTAGAGTGACATCGGGCAAATGAGACCCTCCATATGCCGGGTGGTTGGTGATGATAATGTCACCCTGTCGCATGGGGAGTACTTTGGCAACGCTACGTACGCATATCCCCATACTTCCTAAGTGAACTGGTATGTGGGGTGCGTTGGCTATCAGATAACCCTCGGCATCAAGCAACGCACATGAAAAATCCATTCTTTCCTTCACATTTACTGAAAAAGAAGTACGTTGGAGAATGGTACCCATATCTTCAACCACGGATAGGTATCTGTTCGTGAACAGTTCGAGTTTGCCTAGATCCGATTCGTTTTTTTGCCGTTCATCCCCCCTGTTTTGTGTGAGAATGGCTGTGTTATTTTCATCAATGACAAACCTCCAAGCGGGAGGTACAAACAGAGTCGAATTAGTACTAATAACGACTCCCGGGTTCCTTATTTCCGCTCCGTTTGCGAGTTTTTCCCATTGATACACCGATAATTCCTTATAATCTTGACCTATGAGTACTCTTTGGCTCATCACCGGGGAAGCTACATGCTTCAAGTGTTGTGTTGAATTACTACCGGTGTCTTCCCTTTTTGTTGAGGCTACCAGCTTAATTGATTCCAGTTCAATGGTATGGTTTTCAATCCAATGTCCAAATAGACTAATATAATTCTCCTTAAAGGCAGCAATGATATTATCCATTGATGGGTCAATTTGAATAGTATTTTCTTGACCCTTAAATCTCAAATAGTAGTACCTTGATTTTATATACAATGCCTCCCTTTCGAACCCACTGGATTCAAGTCTTTGTACAGCTTTTAATTCAAGGCCTTCCCACTCAGAGAGAATGTTGTTTACGGGCCAAACCTTTAAAATCAATTTTTCCTCAAACGCTTCAATATCCGCTGTTCCAATGCCATAGGCACTTAATAAACCGGCTTCATACGGAATAACTATTTTTTTAATACCAAGGATTTCAGCAATACCCGCGGCATGCTGACCTCCGGCACCGCCAAAGCTGACAAGACTATATTCTTTGGGATCATGTCCTTTCCCAAGTGATATCTTTCTAATGGCCTCGGCCATCTTTTCATTGGCTATGGAGGTCAAAGCGTTGATCAATTCTGAACGTGTATACCTCTCACTCGTATGTTGTTGTATTTTTTCAATTAAGTTTTCGAGAGCTTGATTCGCCGCGTCCACGCTAATAGGAATGCCGAATGAAGAAGGAATAAGTTTACCTGCCAGTAGGTTAACATCGGTTATGGTTAAAGGGCCACCTGCTCCATAGCAGGCTGGTCCTGGCTCGGCTCCAGCGCTTTCAGGCCCAACCTGGAGTAATCCGTTTTTAAATTCGCAAATAGAACCGCCTCCTGCAGCTATAGTTTCAATGTGAAGGCAAGGGCTTTGGATACTAGCCTGCCCTACGTTTGTTTCAAACTGGTATTCATATTTCCCATTATAAATGGCGACATCCGTACTTGTACCGCCCATGTCAAAGGTGATAATTCTGCTAAAACCGGATCTTTTGCCAGCATTTACAGCTCCAACAACGCCTCCAGCAGGGCCGCTTAATAAACTATCCTTGGGACTGAAGTTTTTTGAATCAACGATCGATCCACTACTTGTCATGATCCAAAGCTTCCCGGAGTCGATCTTTGAAGATATTCCTGTAATGTATTTGGAGATAATAGGTTCTAAATAGGCATTAGCTACAGTAGTGTCAGCTCGTTGGACTAGTTTGATGTTGTTAGAAAGTTCCGATGAGCAGCTAATTGACGAAAAGCCATTTCTCGTAAGAACATCTTTCAGTAGTTTCTCATGGGTGGTATTCCTATAGCTGTTAAGAAAGCATATGGCAATTGCGGTGTCTGGTGGCAACGCAAGAAGTTCTTCGGGAAGGTGGTTTACATCTATGGGTAGTTCAACTTCTCCCTTCGCATTTATGCGTTCATTTATCTCTATTGAATAAGAAAAAAGTGGATCAGGTGTTTCGATGTTAAGGCTGAATAGATCAGGTCTTTGCTGATCCCTAATCATTAAAAGGTCTTTAAATCCTTTTGTAGTTATAAAAGCAACAGACGATCCCTTTTTCTCCAGCAGTGCATTTGTGCCTTTAGTTGAGCCCAGTCGCATGTACAAAGCAGGCAGTGATTTTGATAAAGGTGTAGAAGTGAGAAGTCTCGCTGCAAGTATAGGTACTTCCTCAAGGCTTGTAATTTCGAAGTCTCCTTTGAACACCTCGTTTGGAAGGTCTTTGCTTAAGCGAATAACACCTGTCTGGAGATCTACCGAAACCACTTCGGCGTTAAATTCATGTTTTAGTAATCGAAAATAGAATCCTTTGAATATATCATGTTGAGCCGGCCATGAAAAACTGGCCTTGACTTGATTACCTTCAAAACTTTCTACTGTACCCCGAAGTACACTACTACTGAGGATTTTTAGTCGTTTTCGCTCTTTCCCAGGAGTTAGGGCGATACAATCGGTAAAGGTTCCTCCTGTGTCAATCCAGATATTCCACATCAACCATTCATTAAATATTGTACCAGTGCATAAAGCCCAAGAATCAGAAAAACTACCCCTGGTATGATATTAAGTATCCTTCTACTTTTGAAATAAGGGCTTAATACATTTCCGAGCAAAGCTAACGATCCAAGTAGTGAAAATGTACCTATTGATATGGCTGAGACATAACCTAGATCGTCAATTGTGCTGTTGAGTTGCAACCAACCTTGATGTTTAAGGTAGGCAGTTACCCCCATCCAAAATGGAATAGCCAATGGATTAAGAATACTTAAGACAACGCCCCTTCTAAATCCATTTTTTTTGTTTTCCACTGGTAATGACCCTGGCCTCACATAGGTAACGATATTGATGGTGCCCAGGGTAAGCATCACCAGCGCGGCCAGAAGACGGAAATTGGAGATCACCCATGGAGATGATGTAATAAGTTCTTCGAATGTCACAGCCAAATAAGCATAAGGAAATTCAAAGATAGCGGCAGCCAAGGCAAAACGGAGCGCTGCGGGTTTATGGCCTTCCAGGCTCAATTGAAGTACACTTAGGTTCAACGTTCCAGGTGGTATAGAACCGATGAAGCTGAAGGCAAAGCCGAGAAAAAAAGTAAAAAACACCTATTTTAATTTATTCAGGGCACGCACCTTGGCGTATTCGACCATGCCCTGTTTCCATGACAAATATGGAACTCCTTTCTTATGATTTTGCACACTGATGTTATAAAGTATGTGCCAATGCTTTAATAGAACCCCTACTCCTCTAAAGAATGGGAAACCAGGATCATAAATATGGGCAGGTTCCGCACCTGCCCCATTGAGTTCCATTATTTTAATCTTACCCTGATACAATTGCTCAATGTTCTGGACGCGAATATCATAACGGCCAAAATAAAACCCTTTGATCTTTTCGCTGATTGAATCAAATGTTCTGTTGAGCTTCTCATTGATCAATCTATTCCCATTTAGGAATTTCGTGCCTAAACAGTGATTACCTATCGATACCAGCTCCAGATTGTCATTCTTAGGAATCACCCGATCCCATTCTTGGATATATATTTCTTTTAGCTGATCTAGCTGTAGTTTTGCCCGATCGTTGTTGTAAACTAATTCGCCTAGGGTGGAAGTGCCATCCCCCGTTATCGAAAGCATTTCTTTGATTACTATTGAGGTGACCTCGCCGTGCTGCTCATCGGGATATCGATAATAAAAAACTCCCATTTCTATCGGCATATCCAGGAACTGCTGAACAAGAAACCGGACCGGCACTTCATTAACATACGTTTCAAGGTCACTATCATTTCCGATCTTCCTTACCATCCATCCACGCTCACCAATATCCGGTTTGACAATAACAGGATAACTTAGATTTGAAGCCTTCATTCCATTTTTGACAGTCTCAACAGAAGACTCTCTGTTAAAAGATAGCGTCACAGGTTTAAACTCTTCAGGGATAAGGTCGAAGATCTTCATCTTGGATTCACCAAGCATCCCTCCATTCTCTATTGAAGGATTTGAGGCGCTGAAAAAGAATATTGATCTTGCTTTTAAGGATAGCCAAATCCAGTAAACGAAAACAGGTGCATAGACCACTCCAAAAGGCCAATATTCCCAACTTCGGAGCTTAATTAGGAAATTACTCCTCCATGACCGTTTTAACCAGGACATTGGTAAGGTGCTATGAACTAGGCAGCACCTTTTTGATACTTTATAGTGGAAACGGCTATTCCAAAATGAGACGGAATGCTTACATAAGGGGCTACCTCTTTTAAACCTATTTTAATGATCGCCATATGATGAATAGCGTGCTCAATGTTGTAGGTGAGCTCTCTGAAAAGATTGGTGTCAATAGAAATCGTCTCGTCACGATCCATGCTGTAGTTAGCCTCCAGTTTTAATGGAGCATCTGATTTTACGTCCTGTATGAAATTCTTTAAGTCTTGGATTAGAGCTAACGCTATGGTACGATCAGATTCGATCACTTTATCATGATCCCTCTTGTCATAGTTAATAACACCCTTATCATGATGATTCATCAGACATGTGAAGAACTCCAATGTATGCCTCATATGCTGACCGATCGTGGAGTTATTTAAGGTTTGGATGGGTAAAGTAAAGTCGTTATCCTTCAAGTCTTGAATAACCGCCTCTAATTGGCCCAATATATCCGTACAAGCTTCTACTAATTTCATTCTAAAATCTCGATAAGGGGCAAATATAGCATAATGTTAATTTAACATTAACTCTATTCTATTCACTAATTGATGATTTTGGCCCAGTTTTGGTCTCCCTTTTCCTTTAAACTGCTTTCATTCTTATTCCAGCTCTTAAGCGTGTTAGTTCCCCAGAAGTTATAAAACAGGTAAAGTTTATCATCAACTATTTTATAGGTTTCAGGATCGATTTTAACTTTCTCACCTGTTTCGCCCAGGGCGTAGGCACACCATCCGCCATATTGCGGTTCGTACTTTTCAGGGTTGGATTTGAACGTATTCCTGTTTTCAGAACTTACGAAATAGTATTTGATTCCTTTGTGTTCTAATGATATATCATCGTCACCTTCTTCTGGTTTACTATTAAAGTAGCTCACGGGATCGTAGCCTTGAATAGCGACATTTTTTTTAATGTTAAAGTGTTTTGATCTTATCTGGGTGTTTTGAGCATATACAGCTCCATTGATGATCAGAAATAAAGACAATAAAGTGTTTTTCATCTTAGTGGGGTATTGGATAATGAATGTATTTACTGACCTGCCGTAACCAAGGTTATGAATTAATTTGTCTTTGTCGCAGGACTTACAATTTGAAATTTCTAATAATATCCCAAACGAGAGTGGGCTCGAAGCCTCTTTGAATGGCATATTCGGCAACTTTACGTTTTCTGATATAATGGTTCGACTCTTTTAGCGTGTCATTTTTTTTGGCCATCAGCGCCAACAGAACTTCTTGATATTCGTTTTCATCAATTTCTTCCCAACCTTTTTTCATGCAATAGTCAGTGATCTTATGACGGGCGAGTCCTTGAGCTATTTTATTTTTCCCCCATTTTTTAATTCGGAATTTTCCTCTGATGTAAGCGCGGGCAAATCGCTCCTCATTTATAAAACCCTCTGTAATTAGTATTGAAATTATTTCTTCTACTTCTTCTTGATACAGGCCATAATCATAGAGTTTGTCACGTACTTCTTGTTGCGATCGCTCCTGATAAGCACAAAAATCAGCGGCTTTTAATTTAGCGTCTTGTTTGGAGTATGTTTTCTTTTTTTTCGGTCTATCCGGATCGTACATCCACCCTATGCTATGACAACCCCTTCCTTTTTACAATGCTTTCGACAAACTTGCGCTCGTTGTCAGAGTTGAAGATTTTATGAGGCAGATGGATTAATTGAGCTTTGTTTACCGTTAATAAGATGTAATTTTTCCCGATAGTGGCGCGTTTGACTTGATCCCATTTTATTGGCATTCCTTGTTTTGAATTAAGCTTAATTAGCACCTGCTGACTGCTGATTTCATAAGATAACTTTTCGAAAAGCATCTTCGTCTGTTCTAGCTGAGTTACACCGGCAAATTGTATAAGCCAGAATAAAATATAAAGTACTAAAGCAATACCCGTCCCTATGAACCACCAATTACTTGGTTGCCAGAAATAGCCGCAACATAGCGCCACAACAATTAGACTTACCCACCATTGCTGTTTTAAAACCCCGAGTAAGGCCAGCTTAATGTAGGTACCACTCTCCAGTTTGTATTTTTTTGTCTTTACGATCATGTAATTACTCCCAATTCAGGTGCAATGATAAAAAATAGATACAAAGATTATGGTGAAAACAGCGACTTCAATAAACATGCGAATGATATTTCTTCTCCCTCTCATCTATTTCGTTGCTTTCAAGCTTATATCCAGGCTTTTTGTAGAATGAGTCAATGCTCCAACTGAAATATAATCTACACCACATTCAGCAACGGCGCTTATTGTTTTCTCCGTGATACCACCACTAGCTTCGGTCTTGCAAAGATTTCCTATTTTTTTGACCGCTTCGGTCATCATATCAATACTCATATTATCTAACATGATCACATCTACCTTAGCTTTTAGTGCTTGGTTGACCTCATCCATATTTCTTGTTTCCACTTCTATTTTAAGCTGCTTATTCGTCTTTTGAAGATACTTTTTTGTAGCTGATACTGCTTTTTCAATACTTCCTGCAAAATCAATATGATTGTCCTTAAGCATGACCATATCATAGAGCCCGTACCTGTGGTTTGTTCCTCCTCCAATGGCTACAGCCCATTTTTCTGCTAACCGGAAATTGGGCGTTGTTTTGCGTGTATCCAATAATTCTGCTTTAGTATGTCCAATAAGGGTTTTCAATTTCTTGGTGTATGTAGCTATTCCACTCATCCTTTGCATACAATTCAGCGATAAACGTTCGCAGGTAAGAATAGATTGGGAAGACCCATGTATTCTAACACCAATATCTCCTTGGGACACTTCGTCACCATCATTCACCAAAAAATTAAGCTCAACCGAAGGATCAAAATGATTGAAAATCATTCTCGTCATTTCCATTCCAGCCGCTATACCGGAATCCTTAAACAAAACCATAGCAGAATTTATGGCCGTTTCAGGTACTGAAGCTAATGTTGAATGATCTCCGTCTCCGACATCTTCACTAAATGCGTTGACTATAAAGTTTTCTAAAGCGTCATCTGTAAGATATGATAATTGCATCAATCAAAATTACAGAAAAGAAAACAGGCTTGACTTTAATCCTTGTCAATCGTGATCTCATGGATCAGGTACTTGCCTTCAGTACCTTTAATGCGAAAGAAGATTCTAAATGTTTCCGACTTACTCACATATTGGCCAATTGCGAAATGTAATCCTCCTTTTGAAGCGCCTTGATGGATGATCGTGAAATTATCGGGAACATGATTTTTGAAAAAGTCCCTCAACTCGTATTCGGCCTGTGTTTTACTGAAAGGTTGAATATCCCCATCGATGGTTACATCTACATTTTGAGAAAAATACTTGCTTAACTCCTTAGAGCTACCTGATTTCATGGCTTTTTTTATACTCTCAACCACCTCACTTTGGGCTTGTACCCCGAAGGTGAAGACCAGTAAAGCTACTGTAGTAATATATACCGCCTTTTTCATTTTTTATTAATCAACCCTAACTGTCGGCCAAAACTGTGCCAACGATTGAGTTTGATATCTCAAATTAAGACTATTAACGATGAGTTACAATTCAGCGTGCCTTTTTGCTCCATTTTATCTTAGCGTGCCGACGAACGACTTAAAAGATTTCCAAAAAAAACGGCATTCATAAAAATCTTATTAGTACCGTACCAAAAAGCCCTGAAGTTTAAGTTGTCTGTAAAACCGATTATACGGCCCTGACCTAACGCTGAAATACCAACAGCACTACTGTTCCTTAGTTTCTCAAGATTTGGATCGGATATATATCCGCTTAACAAGGGTTGAGATGTATATACTATAGGGTTTGCAAACGGCTTATCCGACGTTTTCATAAACGCTTCTGAATTTCGGAAAATAGGTACCTCATTACGGTTATAGCCATAAAGCAATGGATTGGTAAGGTCCACTTTAGTGCTGAATATAGCTCCTCCTATTTGTTGGGCTCCAAAAAACTTGCGTATATCGGCGTAAGGCCTCATCTGGGATGAATCTTTTAGGGCCGTCTTTTCAAATTGAAATTTTCCCATTCCATTATTATTTAAGAAGCGCAGGGCACTCTTTGAAGCTATCACAGTGCCTCCCTTAGTCACCCATTCTTTGAGTTTACTACGGCCCCTATCGGATATAGCTGAATAGTTGCCGTTTACCATGATAAGAGCATTGTAGCGATTCAGATCGGTTCGGTTAAAAATAGTAAGAGGGAGTAACGAAATATCGATATCATAACGTTGATCAAATAAGTGCCAGACTTCGCCAGCCTCATAGCTACTAACACCGCCTTCAACTAAAACAGCCACTTTTGGCTTTCTTACGTTAGCAAAATTCGGGCTACCGAGGCTTACTCCTTTATAATCCAACCCGGTATTGAACGCATAGATATCTAAACCATTTTCTTCGGATATGTTTTTGAGATCATTAAAGATCTCATCTGAGGATTTGTTTTGAATACTTACCGGGATCAAAATTGAACCTCTTTCAAACCTCTTCCCGTTAGGGTGATAAAAGGGCTCATTGGCCACCTTTACCTTGTAGTTGTTTTTCAATAATTCATACAGGGCTTTAGGTGTATAGTAGTTGTAATATTCAAACACATAAGCATAGTCTGATTTGCCATCTGCCAAGGCACCAGTGGGTTTCATACTTAGGTCAAACTTCTCTCCCAATAATGTAGATGAATATGACTTGCCTGAAATGGTTTCATAATCTACTCCAAAAGCTAAAGGCAGGGTCCAGGCGGATACGTCGTAGAATAGGCTGTCTTGAAAAGTGGTGTTCTTTTCAAACATTGCTCTAATTAGCCTGTATTGCGGTTGATTTAGGGGAACTATATACGAGGTTTTTGCTGGATACAATGTCCCGTTAATCTTGATTTCCTTGGTTGCTTTATAGACATCAATTTGATGTCGAGCGATCATTTCTGCTAGATGATAATTTCTCTGCTTATCCTTCGAACTAAATATATAAGCCTTTTTTACATCTCGCGAGGCTTCTTGAATAGCGTTTTTATAGAAAGTCCGTTGATGCTCAAGAAAGTCATTCTTCAATTCGTGAACGGCCTGCAGGGTGGATAACGATGTGGTAAATTGATTACGAATGGTGAATGGAAATTTCAAAATACCATTGACTGTTTCTCTTGAATGACCCCTGGAACTTGCCTGTTCGAAAAGGATTCCTATGGCGCCGTTCACATCAGGATACGTAGAACCCTTACCATAATAATAGTCATCAAAGCTTTCCCTACTGTAATAAAGCGAACCAATCTGATCTAAGGCACGGGCATGATATTCACCCATTTTTTCGGTTAGCCGGTAGTTGTTAGCCGGTGTAAGAGGATTATTTCTTGAAGGTATGCCAGGCTGGAAAAAGAACGTTGAATTGCTACCCATCTCATGGTGGTCTGTGAGAACGTTAGGTTTCCATTCGTGAAACATCTTAATTCTATTTCTAGATTCTGGTAGTTGAACAGGAAGCCAGTCACGATTCATATCAAACCAGTAATGATTCGTTCGCCCCCGCGGCCAGGGCTCATTTTGTTCCGTGCTATTGGGGTCCGAAACCAGATTTTTACTTCTTCGGGAATTCACATAATGCGCAAATCTATTCAACCCGTCGGGGTTAAGGCAAGGATCCAGTAGGATGACAACATTATCGAGAAGGGTCTCTATTTCCTGCCCTTGAGCAGCAGCTAAATAGTATGCGAGTGCTAACGCGGCATTGCTTCCACTCGGTTCGTTACCGTGTATGCTGTAACCCATGTACACGACAGCGGGCATATCGTTTATATCAAGAGACCCGGATATTGACGGATCTGTAAGACGGATATGGTCGTCTTTGATTTTTTCAATGTTTGCCTGATTTTTCGATGATGTAATGGTTAATAACAATTGTGGCCGTGTTTCAAATGTTCTGCCAAATTCCTGAATCGAAATTCTATCTGAGGCAGCGGCCACGGTATACATATAATTAACTAACCGATCATGACTAATATGCCATTCCCCCACCCCATGCCCAATGACTGATTTAGGCGTAGGTAGGGTAGAATCATAGTTCATACCGTCTGGGAGGTAATATTGGAGTTCAATATTACCTTGGCTCATACCCGTAAGGGCTGTAATTACAATGCTAACAGAGGTGATTAAGAAGCGCTTGATCATCAGTCAATGAGTTTATTAAACGGCGAAAATACACAGTATTCTTTATGAACGGAGTACTCATTTTATAAACGGTTTGATAACCTAAACTTAATATAAAACTGAGTTTGGCGAGTTATTAATTGACGTGCTTTGTATCACTCATTATATTGAGCATATCTATTTATTAACCATTAAAAATTATGATTAAACTTTTACGAATGATTGGCTTGATGACGGTTGTATTTATTACATCTGCTACGGTCATCTTTGCGCAAGGATCTACTACTTCCGCATTAAGTGGAACGGTGATCGATTCCAATGGGGAGTTACTTATTGGTGCTACAGTCAGGGCAGTACATCAGCCTTCTGGATCAATGTACGGCAACGCAACCAATGTTGAAGGTAAGTACAGGATTGCTAACATGAGGGTTGGCGGACCTTATACGATTACCGTGACGTATGTGGGTTATTCCGAGTACACTAGGGACGGAATTTATCTTACGCTAGGACAGACTCTCGAATTCAATGCCGTATTAAGCGAAGATCAACTTGTGCTGGAAGGAATTGAAGTAGTAGCAAACCGTGACGAAATTATTGATGGAAATGTTACTGGTGCTGTAACTAAAATCAGTAAGGACAATATTAACACTCTGCCAACCGTAGGCCGTGATCTTTCTGATTTCACTAGACTAACGCCGCAGGCGTTTGTTGATAACGGTGATGATGATGGTCCAGCCATTTCAATAGCCGGTCAAAGTAACAGATATAACGCTATATTTATAGACGGTGCCGTTAACAACGATGTATTTGGACTTGCCGCACAAGGTACAAATGGTGGTCAGACGGGGGTTAACCCCATAAGTCTGGACGCTATTGAGCAAGTTCAGGTAAATGTTGCGCCGTACGATGTTACCCAAGGTGGTTTTACCGGAGGAGGAATTAATGCTGTTACCAGAAGCGGGACAAATACCATTGAAGGTTCTGCATATTACTTCTTGAGGAATGAGTCTTTAGCGGGACAGACTCCTCCAACATTAACAGATAATCCAACAGATCTTCCAGAGTTTACCGCCGAGACTTACGGATTCCGTGTAGGAGGCCCTATCATAAAAGATAAACTGTTCTATTTTGCCAATGTTGAAATTCAGGATAATGTGACTCCACAACCTTTTGATATAAGCACAATTGATAATCCAGACACTCCTGATGAAGATGAGGCAGCTTTAGCTCAACAGGATATAGATGATATTAGAAATTTCTTACGTAACAATTTCGGTTACGAAACAGGTGGATTTAACGATAACCAAGGCACGCTAGAAAGCACTAAAATAATTGCAAAAATTGATTGGAATATCAATGAAAATCACAAACTATCATTTCGTCATAGTTATGTGGATGCCGAAAATACGGATGGTTTTGTTAGTAATGTGAACACCATACAATTTGAAAACAATTCTGAAGTTTTTCCAAGTACTACCAATTCTTCTGCATTGGAACTTAAAAGTAATTTCGGGAATAATTTTTCGAATAGTTTAATTCTTGGTTACACTACTGTAGAGGATGACAGAGGCTTTGCAGGTTCGCCATTTCCTGACGTTACTGTAGAAGGTGGTAACGTAAATTACAGATTCGGTAGCGAGCCATTCTCAACGGCAAATATTCTCGAACAAGATGTTTTTACTATCACTAATAATTTCAATTGGTTTAAGGGGAATCACACTATAACAATTGGTACGCATAATGAATTCTACTCTTTTACTAATCTATTTATAGCTCAAAACTTTGGAGCTTATCGCTACGAGTCGGTAGATGATCTATTGAATCAAGTTGAGCCGCTTTCCTATGTAAGGTCTTTTTCCCTGGGTGATGGCATTGATGGAGATGCATCAGGTGCAGCGGCTGAGTTTAATGCTTATCAACTTGGATTTTATATACAGAATGAATTTCAGGTTAATGACAAATTGAAGTTGACTGGAGGCCTTAGATTTGATATTCCAGTCATAACTACTGATCCCGCTTTTGCTGACGATGTTTTTGAAACAACGCTACCGAGGGTTGCAGAATTGCATGATTTGAATGGTGCGGAGCCAGGTCAGGTTCCGGATGCACAACTCTACTTTGCTCCACGCTTTGGATTTAACTGGGATGTTAACGGAGATTTAACGACTCAAGTGCGAGGCGGTTTAGGTGTATTTACGGGTAGAGTACCGTTTGTGTGGGCTGGAGGTC
>JBCCOE010000080.1:0-19817 GCA_039025475.1 Bacteroidota bacterium
CCCTTTAAGGGTACTTAATGATACATAAACAAAAGCGAGCCTAACCTCATGAACCGCTTATCACATTTATTATGACATTAGTTCTATTTTGAAATTCTTAATCTAATTTGTTGATAAATGCTCTGATCACTCTTTTGGAGCTTATAATACTCAACCCTACTCTTATGAGACTTTATTTAATTTTAATCGCAGCACTACTAATCACACATTCCACAGGTTTTTCTCAACCAGACATTACATTGGTTAGGACTCCTGCCCTGAGTCCGGATGGTACCACAATGGCTTTTTCGTATCAGGGAGATATTTGGCGAATACCCATAAGTGGTGGAGAGCCCAGGCGGTTGACCATCCATGAAGCTCATGAAATTAATCCAATCTGGAGCCCAGACGGCCAATCCATTGCCTTTAATAGCAATCGATGGGGGAATTCAGACATTTACACGATCAATAAAGATGGGGGAACACCTTTTAGAGTCACCTATCATTCTAGCAATGATATACTATCCGATTGGGCCGATAATAATACAATCTATTTCTCTTCATCCAGGGCTTATCGACAAATTGAGTGGGATTCAGAAATTCACGCGGTGCCTGCTAAGGGAGGCACACCGATCAGGTATTTAGACGCCGTAGGTAAAATGCCCTCTATGTCCCCTAATGGTAATTTAATTGCTTTCGTAAGAGGTTCTTGTAGAATCTCGCGTGAAGACTACAACGGACCTGCCGATATGGAGGTATGGATCTATAACGTAAAAACTAGGCAGTATATTCGGATTACAGAAAACGAAACTAACGACTACATGCCGCGCTGGGCAGATGATAATACGTTAATCTTTATTGGCGTTTCATCCGGTAGATATAATCTCCATAGCCTAAAAATTAAAAGTAATGGTGCCTCAGACGGCATTCCAACTCCACTTACGAGCTACAAAGGTGAAGGGGTAAGAAACTTTGACGTGAAAAACGATATAGTGGTGTTTGAAAGAGATACCCGGATCTATAAAATGAATATAGGAGGCAAGCCTGAGGTTATAAATATCGACATCAAGGCCGACTACCGTTTCGACCCTATCGAGAAAAAGACTTTTACCAATGGTATTAGTGGCTATCAGGTATCTCCAAATAATAAACTTACCGCAATGGTGATTAGGGGAGAAATTTTTGTTAAAGAGAATGATAAGGAAAAGAAGAGATCAATCAATATTTCGAATCACTCCTACAGGGATCAAGGTGTTGTGTGGTTAAGTGATTCAACGATACTTTTCACATCTGATAGAAATGGTCAGTATGATCTCTACATGGCAAAATCGGCTGATCCAAATAAGAGCGATATTTTTAAAACCTTAAAATTTGAACTGGTGAGGCTGACCAAAACGGACGAGAATGAATCCTCACCGGTAATTTCTCCTGATCGGAAAAAGATTGCCTTCAGAAGGGGTCGAGGAAAATTAGTTGTCGCGGATATCGAGGAAGGTAAGTTAAAAAATGAAAAAGTTTTACTTGACGGATGGTCAACACCTTCGGGCACTACCTGGAGCCCCGATAGTAAATGGCTTGCCTATGCGCTCAGCGATCTCACTTTTAATAGTGACATTTATATTCACCCTGTTGATAATAGCAAAGCACCAGTTAATATCAGCATGCATCCCAGGAGAGATAGAGCTCCATTTTGGAGTGAAGATGGGTCTAAATTAGCATTTGCCTCTAATCGCAATAATGGAGATGATGACATTTGGTTTGTGTGGTTAAAAAGAGAAGACTGGGAAAAGACGCAAAGGGATAGAGATGAGGGTTACTACTTTGAGCCTGAAGAAAAAAACCCTGAAGATGATAAGAAGAAAGACGGCAAGAAAAAAGAAGTAGAACCTATCCAAATTGATTTCGAAGATATCCACGATAGATTATTTCAGGTGACCTCAAGACCTGGTAATGAAGGGTCCCCTGTGGTTTCAAAAGATGGTGAAAAAATATACTTTACCGCGGGCAGTGATGTAAGTTCAGGTAGAGATTTGTATAGTGTAAAATGGGATGGCAAAGAAACCAAAGAGTTGACCAAAGGGGGCCAAAACCCGTATGGTATATCCCTTGAACCAACTGGAAAGGGACTTTATTTCCTAAAAAGAGGCAGCTTGTCAAAGCTGGATAGCAAAAGTGGTAAAGCCACTTTACTACCGCACAGCGCGAAGATAAATATTGATCATAACAATGAGCGTGAGCAAGTATTTGAGGAAGCATGGAGTGCTCTCAATGAAGGTTTTTACGACCCTGCTTTTCATGGTAAAGATTGGAAAGGGTTGAAAAAGAAGTATAAAAAGTGGGCACTAGCGGCATCAACCTCTCAAGACTTTTATTACGTGTTTAATTTAATGCTGGGACAGCTTAATGCAAGCCATATGGGGTTGTTTGGTGGTAATGATGAAAAAACCCAGCGAGAGTCGACAGGAAGATTGGGCATAGAAGTAGTGCCTGAAAAGGGAGGTGTAAAAGTCGTACATATTGTTCCCCATACTCCCGCTGATAAAGTAAAAAGTAAGCTCTATGTAGGTGATGTCATAACCTCTGTCAATGGGCAGAAAATGGCATCCGATGCAAACTTTTACGGATTACTTGCAGAAGAGACCGGGAATCAAGTTTTGTTAGAAATAAAAGGCACAAACGGTAGCTCGAGAGAAGTCGTCATAAGACCATCGCGTAGTATAAATGCTCAACTTTATGAGGAGTGGATTAAAGAAAAACAGGCCTTGACTGAAAAGTATTCTAATGGTCGTTTGGGGTATATCCACATCCGAGGTATGAACCTGCCAAGTTTTGAGCGCTTTGAGCGTGAGCTCATGGCCAGTGGATTGGGCAAGGAAGGGATTGTTATTGATGTGCGATACAATGGTGGAGGATGGACAACAGACTATTTAATGGCTGTTCTCAATGTAAAGCAACATGCTTATACCATTCCGAGAGGTGCCGCTAAGAGCCTGGACGAAAACAAGAATTTTACGCAATATTATCCTTACAGTGAACGACTACCTCTTTCTTCATGGACCAAACCTTCAATCGCCATGTGCAATGAGAGTAGCTATTCTAATGCTGAGATTTTCTCACATGCCTACAAGACCTTGGGCATTGGCACACTTGTGGGCATGCCAACATTTGGAGCGGTGATCTCTACTGGGGGACAAGGGTTGCTAGACGGTTCATTTGTAAGAATGCCATTCAGAGCATGGTATGTAAAAGCCACAGAAGAAAATATGGAAAATGGCCCGGCGGTACCCGATGTTATTATAGATAATCCCCCTGCAAGTCGAGCTATTGGGCAGGATGCACAATTGAAAAAGTCTGTAGAATTGTTACTCGGGCAAATTGATAGCAAATAAGTAAGTCCTTTGATAACGGACTCCTCTTTTACCAAGCATTTAGTTAAAACTCAAAATAGACAATATGAAAAAAACATTTATCATAACACTGATCTGTGCGATGGCCATCGAGGTCAATGCACAAATTAATGCAAGGCTGTTCAGGGAGTCCGATGTATCGGAGACCATGATCACTTTTGTATATGCTGGCGATATCTGGACCGTTTCGAAGTCCGGAGGTGTGGCCACAAAACTGAGCTCGCCAACCGGTAACGAAAAATTTCCAAAGTTTTCGCCGGATGGCAGTCAAATTGCTTTTACGGCTAACTACGATGGAAACTGGGATGTATATGTGATCTCTTCTACAGGAGGGTTGCCTAAGCGGTTGACGAGTCATGGTGGCTACGATGAAGTAGTAGATTGGCATCCGGACGGGTCTAAAATTTTATTTACTTCCTCTCGACAGAGTGGACGTCAACGATTCTCGCAATTCTTTGAAATTAGTGTCAAAGGGGGACAGCCGCAAAAACTGTCGCTACCTTACGGAAGTTTGGGATCCTATTCTCCGGATGGGACTAAAATGGCCTTCAACTTTAAATCCAGAATCAACCGAACCTGGAAACGGTACAAAGGGGGTTGGGCTCCTGACCTTTGGATGTATGACCTATCAACAAATACTTCCGAAAATATTACCAATAATGCCTCTAGCGACGAATTTCCGATGTGGGCGGGAGACAAGATCTACTATAGCTCGGATAATGGACCAAATAATCGTTACAACTTGTGGATGTACGATACGAATACAGGAAATAATACTCAGATTACGAATTATACCGAATACGATATCCACTATCCATCTTTAGGCCCTAAGGATATCATCTATGAGAACGAAGGTAAGTTGTACCTTTTGGATCTTGCCACTCAACAGAGCCGGGAAGTTAAGGTTACGGTGATCACGGATCAAATTACGTTGGCAGAAAAGCGAGTAGCTGTCGGAAATAATATGCAATGGTACGATATCTCTCCGGACGGCAAGCGATTGATCATTTCAGCAAGGGGCGATGTATTTTCAATTCCCGCAGAAAATGGTATTACCCGTAACTTAACAAATTCTGATGGTGCTCATGATCGAACGCCGTCCTGGTCGCCTGATGGGAAAAAAATAGCTTACTGGAGTGATCAATCGGGGGAATATCAGCTAATTATTCATGATACCCAAACCGGCAAAGCAAATCCGGTCACCAGTTATACTTCCGGTTTTAAGTATGCCTTATTTTGGTCACCAGACAGTAAAAAGGTGGCGTTTGTCAATCAAGCTATGGAAATGAGCTACTTTGATTTGAACACAGAACAAACTACCAAAATAGATCAGGGGTTGTACATGTTTCACGGCCCATTGAGTAACTATACATTCTCATGGTCTTCAGACAGCAAGTGGATTGCCTATTCGAAGGAAAACACGAATCGGAATTCATCTATCCACCTGTATAATACGAGTACCAAAACAAGTACGCGAGTAACGAGTGAATTTTACAATGATTTTTCTCCCACTTTTGATCCGGATAATAACTACCTGTTTTTTCTAACCAACCGAAACATAAGGCCACTCTATTCGGATTTAGATAATACTTTCATATATCCCAACAGCACTATGATCGCGGCTGTACCCCTTACATCAGCCGCGGATCATCTTCTTGCTCCAAAAAACGATGAGGTAGAGATCAAGAAAGAGGAAAAAGGGACTCAGGAGGCTGATAAAAAAAAGAACAAAAAGAAAAAAGAGGATGACAAGCCTGAGGATGTTTCAGTGAAGATTGATTTCACGGGCTTCGAAAATCGAATTACCCTTCTGCCAGTCGATGGAGGTAATTATGGCGGACTTGAGGCAGTATCTGGAAAGGTAGTTTATATGCACTATCCTAATACCGGTTCTGCCAGCCGTAGTTCTTCCCTTGAATATTATGACATCGAGGACCGTGAGGTAAAAACCATAATGAGCAATGTTAGTGGCTTTGAAATAGCTGCCGGCGGAAAAAAGGTCGCGGTGTCTAGCCGTGGGTCAGTGGCCATAGTCAGTATTGCTGAAGGCCAGAAGATGGATAAGAAAGTAGATATGTCTAATGCCTCAATGATGATTAATCCAATAAATGAATGGAAGCAAATTTTTTGGGAATCATGGAGGCTACAACGAGATTATTTCTACGATGCTGACATGCATGGGGTGGATTGGAAGTCCGTAGGCAAACAATACGAAAAATTGATTGAACAATGCGTTACTCGTTGGGACGTAGGTTTCGTTTTAGGTGAGCTCATTGGCGAATTGAATGCTTCCCATACTTATCGGGGAGGAGGAGATCTTGAAAGAAGCAAATCTGTCAATGTCGGCTACCTGGGTATTGATTGGGCAGAAAAAAATGGCAATTACCAAGTTGGTCGTATCATCCGTGGTGCAGCGTGGGATGCTGAGGTTAAATCACCTTTAGACGAAGTCGGTGTAGGCGTTAAAGTCGGAGATTACATCTTGGCAGTGAATGGAGTACCGATGGACGGATCCAAAAGTCCACATTCAGCATTTCAGGGAATGGCTAACCAAACGGTAGAGCTAACGGTGAACTCTACTCCTTCGATGTTGGATGCACGTAAGGTTCTAGTTAAAACATTGAGGAGTGAGTCGCGACTTAGGCACTTGGAATGGATCGAAGCTAACCGCAAAAAAGTAGATGAAGCTACGGATGGCAAAGCGGGGTATATCTATGTAAGGAGCACCGGGATTGATGGTCAGAATGAGTTGATTCGACAGTTCACCGGACAACTTCATAAACAAGCTCTGATTATCGACGAAAGATTCAACAGCGGTGGCCAAATACCGGATCGATTCATTGAGATGTTGGATCGTAAACCTCTGGCTTTTTGGGCAGTACGTGACGGAGAAACCTGGTCTTGGCCACCTAGTGGCAACTTTGGACCAAAAGCCATGTTGATAAACGGATGGAGTGGGTCCGGTGGGGATGCATTCCCTGATTATTTCAGAAAAGCTGGATTGGGACCACTCATTGGAACCCGTACCTGGGGTGGACTTATCGGAATTTCTGGTGCTCCTTCACTTATCGATGGAGGCAGCGTAACGGTTCCGACATTTCGAATGTATGACCCTAGTGGTGAATGGTTCAAAGAAGGGTATGGAGTAGATCCCGATATGGAGGTAAAGGAAAATCCGGGCCAGCTAGCGCAAGGTAATGATGCCCAGCTTCAAAAAGCCATTGAGTACATCAATGAACAATTGGTAAACTACAAAGGAGCACCTAAACCTCCGGCTAAAGAAAATCGATAAGCTTTTTAGAGGCTCCCAGATAGCCTCTTTTTTTATTTAAATATTTCTAAGCTATAATTCGATTGAGAGCATGGGCAATTTTATTCTTTTGTGGAACTAGTGTAAATTGAGATTCTAAAAGCAACCAAACATCAAATTATGAATTGTAATCTACATCGAAGTCTCTTTTGTTATTCCTTTATCGTACTCCTGATAATAAGTTGCACATCAAAACCGAGTGAAAACGAAGCCAACACTGACCCGGAAGAAGAACTTATTTCAAAGGCCCTGGAAATTCATGAGCAGGTGCTTACTGTAGATACCCATGCTGATACTCCACTTCGCATGATTGAACCTGGTTTCGACATGGCGGAAAGGCATGACCCTGAAGATACTGGTTCGAAGGTGGATTATCCACGGATGAAGGAAGGCGGATTAGATGCCATCTTTTTTGCCGCGTTTGTAGCACAAGATATTCGTGATGACGATGGCAATACCCGAGCTAAAGCCCTATGCCTTCAGATGATTGATTCTATTAGGACATCTACGGAAAGAAATTCCGATATGGTAGGACTGGCGCTAAATCCTGATGACGCATACGAGATTGAAAAAGCAGGCAAAAGGGCTATTTATATTGGTATTGAAAATGGGTATCCTATCGGAAATGATATCTCGAATGTTGAAGAGTATTTTAACAAAGGGGTGCGTTATATCACTCTAGTGCATTCATCAAATAATGACTTGGCTGATTCCGCCACCGACCCTAACGGCACGGAGCATGGCGGCATTAGTGAATTTGGTGAAGAAGTAGTTAAAGAAATGAACCGCCTGGGAATTATGGTGGATGTTTCTCATGGAAACGACAGTGTGTTTTACGACGCAATTACGATGTCTCAAGCACCTATTATTGCCAGTCATTCTAACGCACGTGCGGTCACTGACCACCGACGCAACATGACCGACGAAATGCTGAAGTTAATGGCAGAAAATGGAGGTGTGGTGCAGCTTACCATGCTTGCCAATTATTTACGGGAAACACCGGTCAACCCAGAACGGGATTCTGCGGTAGCAGAACTCCGGGCGAGGAGGAAACCCGCAGGTGAAATGACTCAAGAGGAAAGGACGGCTTTACGCCAAGCCTTTAACGAGCTGGACGAAAAATATCCCATTCCACCGGCTACGGTTAAGCATGTTGTAGATCATATTGACCATATAGTTAAAATAGCCGGAATTGATCATGTAGGGATAGGGTGTGACTTTGATGGTGGAGGAGGTATCCAAGGAGTGTTTGATGCTAGTGAAGTAATGAATATTACCATTGAACTCGTGAGACGAGGATACACTAAGGGTCAAATTGAAAAAATATGGGGCGGTAATTTGATCCGTGTATTCAAAGAAGTACAGGCCGTAGCTGCACAAATTCAATCTGGTGGTCAGTCCTAAGTGGTGAAATTCAAGAGAGTTTGCGGGCTGTATTTTTTGTTTATCTTATCTGGACAATGCCATCAGCTGAATGCGCATCCTCTAAGATTATCACTATGTGAGATTGAATATATAGGTAGCCAACAGCTACTGACCATCAATCTCAAGCTATTCTTAATGGATGTAAACGAAGCACTGGTTTTTGACCCGGACAGTAATGAACTGGCCTTTTGTCAACCCAATGAGTCTGCTCAAGCTGATCAACTATTGTTAGACTATTTAAACCAATTTTTCTACGTCAAAACCAATGGAAAAAAAATAGATCTAAACATAGAAAGTAAGAAGCTTAGTGGTGATGGTGACAATGTGGCTTTAGGTATTTATTTTAAATATGAGCAAAAGCAACCACTCAGCTCTCTAGAAATCAAAAACGCTGTTTTCACCGACTTATTCTTCGATCAAAACAACATAATCTATGTACATGCCAACGGAGAATCTAAAAGTCTAATGCTCAACAAGAAGACCTCCACACATACGTTGAGTTTCTAACATGCATTCTTTCCCTTTTTATCTACAGCTTGGTTTTGAACACATATCAAATTTAGCCGGGTACGATCATATCCTATTTCTTATTGTACTTTGTGCTGTTTATCGAATTGAACAATGGAAAAACATCCTCATTTTAGTTACTGCTTTTACCATAGGTCATAGTGTTACATTAGCCCTGGTCTCATTTGGTACTTTTTCTATTCCATCAAATATTATCAAGTTTCTTATTCCGACCACTATTTTTATCACCGCCTTGCATAACGTAATTGGCAATCACTCAACTCAAAGGTCCGCGAAAATGGGAAGAAACTATCTTATGGCATTATTTTTTGGATTCATACATGGTATGGATTTTTCTAATTACTTTAAAGCGTTGTTAATGAGTGATTCGTCAATTTTAGTTCCCTTATTAGGTTTCAATATTGGAATTGAACTAGGTCAGTTGTTAATGGTATTTGTAATTATCTTGATCTCCTTTATTTTTCTCAATGTAGTTAAAGTCAAGCACCGAGAGTGGAACGTTTTTGTTTCCGGAGCCGCGGCTGGAATGTCACTTATCTCAATGCTCGACAATAAGTTCTGGTAATACATTCAATGGTCATAAGCATATAAAAATTGTATCTTAATTACACCATAAATAAAATATATCGAATGAAACGTTTTTGCTCATACTGCCTTTTACTTCTTATCACTCAGCATTCAATCGCTCAGGATCGAATTACGGGAGAGTCTTTTGCCACACGTTCGGAAGTGTTGGGTCAAAACGGAATGGTAGCCACAAGCCACCCTTTAGCGACACAGATTGGCCTGGATATCCTTAAAAGTGGAGGTAATGCCATTGATGCAGCCATTGGGGCAAATGCAGCCCTCGGGCTTATGGAGCCGACGGGTTGCGGTATCGGAGGAGATCTTTTCGCTATTGTATGGGATGGCAAAACGAAAAAGTTGTATGGCCTAAATGCCAGTGGTCGGTCACCTCAAAAACTGACACTTGAGTATTTTGAAAATCAGAAAATGCAAAAAATTCCTTCTCACGGCTCACTACCGGTGAGTGTCCCAGGAGCCGTAGATGGATGGTTTGAACTTCATAATAAGTTCGGATCAAAACCCATGACTGAGATCCTGGCCCCAGCTATTGATTACGCTGAAAAGGGCTTCCCCTTGACTGAGCTTATTGCCTGGTATATGCAACGAACCATACCCTTTTTCGAGTCCAAAGGCTTTCCAAATATCGAAGACACGTATAAAACACAAAATAACGGGAGGCTACCTAATGAGGGAGAGATCTACAAAAACCCATATTTAGCCGAGACGTATCAAAAAATTGCTAATGGGGGAAGAGATGCTTTTTATAAAGGTGATATAGCAAAGACCATTGGTAAGTTTATCAAAGAACAGGGAGGATTTCTATCAGCAAAGGATTTAGCCATTCATAAATCAGAATGGGTTGAACCGGTATCGATTAACTACCGCGGGTATGATGTTTGGGAGCTCCCACCTAATGGTCAAGGTATTGCAGCGCTTCAAATGTTAAAAATTTTGGAAGGTTTTGATTTTTCCCAAATTGAATTTGGAAGCGTAGAACATCTTCATCTGTTTACCGAAGCGAAAAAGCTTGCCTTTGAGGACCGGGCCAAATACTATGCCGATATGGACTTTTTTGATGTCCCTGTGGAACGATTGCTTTCTGATGAGTATGCCGATGAACGCAGAAAGCTGATCGGCGAACGAGCAAGTACCTATACCGCAGGGGAAATTTCAGCCGGAGAGACGATTTATATGACTGTGGCCGATAATGAAGGTACTATGGTTTCATTGATACAAAGTAACTACAGAGGCATGGGTTCCGGTATGGCTCCACCTAAATTAGGCTTCATGCTGCAGGATCGTGGTGAGTTATTTAGTTTGAAACGTGGGCAAGCCAATACATACGAATCGGGCAAACGGCCATTTCATACCATTATTCCGGCCTTCGTTACTAAAAATGGTAAACCCTACGTCAGTTTTGGGGTTATGGGAGGAGATTTTCAGCCAATGGGTCATACACAAATCGTTATGAATCTGGTCGATTTTGGTATGAATTTACAAGAAGCCGGAGATGCCCCAAGATGGGACCACACAGGTGGAGCAAGCCCAATGGGAAGAACTACCCAGAACACAGGTACCATCAGGGCTGAATCGGGAATTTCTTACAAGACTATACGCGGCTTAATGGATAAGGGCCATAGAATAGGAACGGCGCGTGGTGTTTATGGAGGTTATCAGGCAATTATGTGGAACCATGAAAACAAGGTCTATCATGGCGCGTCTGAAAGTCGTAAAGACGGACAGGCGGCAGGGTATTAAACTTATACCACAATTAACTCGAATTGCAACGGCCTAAATCAAAGGCTTCTGAGATCAATAACTTCAAAATTCCTCGAATCAAAGTAATCGTCTAATCCATAATCCGTATTAATAATTATTCCGCCTAAAAGAGTCACTTTGTTTACCGGAAACTCATCCTTACAAGTCTCTACATGCTCGTGAATTTTCTTATTTATAATATCATAAGTAGCTTCTGTGATTGCCTTAGCTTGATTACCACTTTCTAGTATTTGATCGCGGTATGGCAATAGGCTCTCCTCAAGCTTCATTTGCTGATAGTCGTCATCGTTTAAAACTGGCTTGTATTTGCTATCCTGAAGCCTACTCAACGCTAACATAAGTGCTCCACAAGAGTTGCCGGTTTCTTCTTGACGTGGTCGATACATCTTTCCTAACTCACCTTCAAGAGTGATACCTATATGAGGTCCATAAAAAATAAATGCACTCCCCTCATCAGGAATATGATGGGCGAAGGCTGTCATACCCGTTTTCCCTGCAAAGGGTAAGCCACCAAGGCCTCCCATGATAAAAGGACCAAACAACACATTAAAGAAGGTGGTGGAAGGCACGTTGATATCATCTGAGCATACAGAAGTAGCCATCAATATTCTCGAAATGTCTAATTCATGCTCAATTTGCATTCTTCCCAAATAATGTATGGAAGTGTCCTTAGCATCTTTGGCATCCGGAAAATACTGTTTTACGACTTTATCAAATTTTCTCTGCAACATATCATTTAATCTTAATACCTGTACAACGAGCTGGTTATCACTTAAATCTTGAATTTAAAATTATTTTGAATGAATATACAAACGTAGCACCAAGAATTATTTAATAACTCAACAGCGCTGCTTCTAAATGATATAGTTAGCCTTAGTAGCTGGCGATGTTGATTTAAGATAAACTTAAGAGACAAATAGACACATCCGCAATACGTTAGTCCATTTTTAAGTTTTCAACTGGGTTGGCAATAGCCGCTTTCATTACTTGCGAACCAATGGTCAATACACCCAGTATAAGAATGATTAAGGTACTAGATAAAATGGTAACCGGAGAAATCTCAACACGGTAGGCAATATTGTTAAGCCAGAGAGAATTTAAAAAATAGCTCAAGGGCACCGCTAAAACTACCGCTACCAGCAGCAAGACTAAAAAGCCTTTAGATAGCAAAACCGCAATTCTATCGTTTGGAGCTCCCAGAACTTTTCGGATACAGACTTCTTTCAATCTTGTTTCCGTAGTGTAGGTCGCCATTCCTAATAAACCAAGACATGAAACTATGATAGCTATAAAGGCGATAAATCCCACAACGCTTACAAGATCACCGAAGGTAAGTTGATAGAAACTTTTCAACTCTTCATCAAAATCTTTTATATCCAGTTTGTAGGTGGGGTTTATCTTGTCCCAGGCGGTCTTAACATCGGCCATCGCTTGATTTCTACTGCCCGTGCTGTAGGCTACTTGAATAAGGCTGAACCTTTCCGGAAAATACCGCAACGCCATTGGGGCTATAGTAGACATCATAGTTTGATGATTATAGTCAGCTACTATACCGATGATTTGAAGAGCGATGCTATCATCAACATAAATTAGTTCGCCAATGGCATCCTTTGGACTTATTAAGTCAAACTCATCGATGGCGGTGTTGTTTAGAATTACATACTTTTCCGCATTCTCTTGTGATTGTGGCTCAAAGTTTTTTCCGGCAAGTAATGTAAGGCCCATATTTTCAATATATCCCTCATCAACAGCAAAATAGGCAAGGTCAATACTCTCTTCATTATTTAGATCCAGTTTAGTATCGGCGTTGTAAGTAATCCCACTGGCCGGAATATGCGAACTAATCGCCACATTTTTTACACTACTGTAATTATCAAGTTCCGTTTTTAGAGACTCAAAGGGAGCATTATTTAGCCTTACATTTAGAATGTTTTCTTTATTAAAGCCATAATTGGCACCCAACATATAGTCCAACTGCTGATAAACTAAAGTGGTTGAAATTATAAAGACAAGCGATAAAGTAAATTGGGCCACTATTAAAGCCTTTCTTAAACCCGTTTTAGAAAAAAGTTTAACATTTGATAATCCTCCTAAAACACTTATGGGCTTGAATGATGAAAGCATAATCGCCGGAAACAATCCCGCGGAAAGACCTACAGCAATACTAAAAACCAAGGACGCAACATACGCCATTGGTGTAGAATCGAGCTTCCAATTTAAAAGTGAAGCAAACTGAAGGTTCTCAAAGGCAGGCTTTAAACCAATCAGGAACACAAAAGAAAAGAATAGTGCCGCCAAAGAGATCACTATGGCTTCCCAAATGAACTGTGAAAAAATTTGTCTTTTAAATGCTCCTGACACTTTTCGAATCCCAATTTCCTTGGCACGTGTCAGCGATCTAGCTATAGTAAGGTTGGTATAATTGAAGCATGCGGATAGCATGATAATTAGCGCTAATCCGGCCAGGAAATAAACGAATACATATGGAAGTCCCGGACCTATCTGATTTCCTAATAATGGCCCAGGAGTTATCGCCGTAATACCCTGGAGATAAAATCTATAATTTCGATCCTCCATGTTAGCATAGATCTCCTTATTGATCTCGGCAATTTCTTGTTCCACTTGACTTGATGTGCTTTTTTCATTCAGTTCCAGGTACACCCATCCTGATGTACTGTTTTTCCACTCGTTTAACGTCGATGACAAAGTACTATCCGCTTCTAGATTCGTTACACTTGACATTGAAGCAAGCGCCTCGAATACAATGTGAGATTTGCCTGAAAGTGGTCTCAATACACCGGTAACCTTATACTCTCCGAGTTCACCCACTTTAATAAATTCACCAACTGGATTTTCAACATCGAAAAGTTTTTCAGCTGCCTTTTTTGTGAGCACAACAGAATTAGGAGTACTGAGAGCTACTTCCGGATTTCCATATTCTAGCTCGTATTCAAAAACGTCTAAAAAACTCGGGTCCACAAAAAACCCTCCTATGGGTATATTCACATCATCCCCTATGCCGATCCAACTATTTCCAAAACCTCTTCTAATTCTAACGGCATTTTTTACACTGGAATACTCACTTTGCAGTTTATCAGCTAAAGGTAAGGGTGCTGTTGCAAAAATATTGATAAGGTCATTGGTATCGTCTCGTTCTGTATTTATCCGATAGATTTTGTCGGCTTTACTGTTATAACGGTCATAACTAACTTGATCGGCAATTAGCATTATGACAACTATGCATACGGACATGCTAATGGCAAGACCAAAGACATTAATGATTGAAAAGCTTTTATTCTTGAGCAGACTTCGAACCGCAACTTTTAGATAGTTTTTTAACATAGCCAATGTTTTTTAACTATGACTCTATTTTGTAGAATCAGGTTGCGCTCAAAAGCAAAAAACCGGCGATTACCGGTTTTTTATTAGCAGTTTACTGCATTTATTCAGGCCAAACACCTGAATCTATAATCTCCCCTGAACTATCATAAAATGTATATGTCCCAGCCGTTCCAGTGGCATTCCAGGTAGCCTCATAATAGACTTGTGTTGCTTCTCTCGCTGAAACTGAACCAGAACCGTCAGGATTTACGGTTATAAAAACTTGAAAAGACTGTTCGGAATCTTCATAAGTAAACGTTTTTAGACCTATCGCGTTCTCAGTCCATTCAAATCGAAAGAAGTAATCATCATCCGAAATCTCGTCACCAAAAAGACTGAGCGAATAAATTTCCATAAACCCGTTTGCAAGATCATCTTTCGACTCCTCCGCATAAATAATCCGTTCGAAGTCGCTCTCGTTAAATTGGAAGAAGATTTCAAATGTATAGTTACTCCCGGACTCACCAATTTGGTAGGCTACGGTCCAAGTGTTACCGGCCCCATCATCCGCCGTCCAGGTATAAACCACGACACTTTCGGCGGTACGACCATTTTTGCCTGACTTCCCACCAATAGGCGTATTGGACTTAGCAGCTCCTGCTGGTGCTTCAAATAGCTGAAACCAAACGGCACTTAAGTTCGCCGCTTGTAGAAGGGAATTAATTTGCGTAGCCTGAGGGTCCGTTGAAGTAGAAAGCCCTGAAGGATGCCAAAGCATATTGTGGTACTTTTTCGACTATAGCAGGATAACTGGATTGAAATTCTAAATATCTCTCTTCCGCAGTTTTATTAAGATTTGATAAAATTCTTTTTTGCGAAAAGGCGAAGGCTTTTTGTGATACCAATCTAAAGTACCGCTCAAATTTGGGATTTGATAAACACAAATTTTCTACATCATTATATTCAATTTGTTGAATTAATGAATCTTCAAGGACCTCAACATATAATGACGCAGGAGTTTGAGATATATAACTGTTAAAGTCGCTAATGAACCAATCATCAATGGCAAATTGAATAGTGTGGTCTTCTCCGCTGTCGGTAACGAAATAGGAACGTAAAGCACCACGAACCACGTAGGTCTGATGTCTGCATACAAATCTTGGCTGTACAATAAATTGCCTTTTTTTGACTCGGGATGTGGTTACGATTCTAACGAATTCATTTTCGTCATCTGAGTTAAGTTCTACATAACGCCGGATGTTACTAACTAAATTGGAAAAGTCGTGGCTCATATTTTACGAGTGGTTTATAATCTCGCGTGACAAATGTTCCGATTCAATTGGCACTTCTCCATTCAAAATTTTGTAATTATCTAAATCTGCTGGTAAACCATATTTCAAAAAGCTGTTCCAAATATAATCAACAAACCATTGCGGCTCTATACCCCATCTGCGCTCTTTATTTCGTCGCTTGTAAAATGTTTGCCTATCGATCTGTATAAAAAGACGCCTATCAAATAAATTGACAAGGCGAGGATCGTAGAATATTAAGATTCCTTCTACAATTATATAGGCCTGACCTTTTGATTGGCTTTCGTGAATTTCAGAAATCAACCTATCAAAATCATACGCTTCAGGTATCTCCCAATCAAAGCGATCCCGGACCAGCGGAAGGTAGTTATTTGGAAAAGTATAATCGTCCAAAGAAAATAAATGCGCGCCTGGAAGATTATCCGTCAGTTTCTGGGCCAGTGTAGATTTACCTGATTGGCTGCATCCACCAATTCCAATTATCATTCGTGGGCGTAAATTTCTTCGACCGCTTGTTGATTACGTTTAAGTATAACTCTGCGTTTCATACTTAACTTTGCCGTGAGTTCTCCAGCTTCCACAGTCCACGGTTCATTCAGCAACTTAAATTTTTTGACCTTTTCATATTGAGCATATGTCCTGTTGCAATGGTCAAGCTCTGATTGAAACTTCGCAACTACTTTTTCATTTTCAAGAATTTCGGAATCTGTGGTATACGCAATACTATGTAATTCACACCAGTCTCTAAGTGACTCAAAGGAAGGAACAATTAATGCTCCTGGAAACCTTTTGTTTTCACCAATTACCATTACCTGTTCAATAAGCATCGATTCCTTCAAAGAGTTTTCTAAAAGCTGAGGAGCTATATATTTCCCTCCAGAAGTTTTAAACATCTCCTTCTTGCGGTCGGTAATTTTTAGGAAAGTATCATCAACCATTTCTCCAATATCACCCGTGTGAAACCATCCGTCCTTTGTTAAAACAGATTTGGTAGCTTCTTCGTTTTTGTAGTAGCCCATCATCACGTTAGGACCTTTTACCAATACTTCACCATCAGCAGCAATTTTAACTTGAACTTTATCTAGCATTGGACCTACCGTCCCTATTTTTATGCTATCGTCTCTTGAAAAGCTGACTCCGGGCGAAGTTTCTGTAAGTCCATACGCTTCTAATATTCTAATTCCAGCTGCCCAGAAGATAGTTGCCAATCTGGGTTGAAGAGCAGCGCCGCCAGAAACTACAAACTCTATATTACCTCCCAGAGCCTCTCGCCATTTACTAAAAATCAGTTTACTGGCTAATTTCATTTGAGTGTTGTACCACCAGCCCAGGTTTTTATCAAGTTCAAATCGCTGACCCAGATGCAGGGCCCAGAAAAATAATTGTTTTTTTATTCCGGTAAGTTCATACCCTTTCTTCACAATTTTATCATACACTTTTTCAAGAAGTCGTGGTACAGAAGCAAAGAAATGAGGCTGTACCTCCTTCAAGTTTTCTCCAATAGTTTCAATGCTCTCAGCATAATAAATACCAATGCCCATGTGCATATAAGTATAAAGACCTGTTCGTTCAAATATGTGACTAAGAGGAAGAAAGCTTAGTGTTTTCATTCCAGGTTTTATGGAAGATATAACCTGGGCCACAGCTTGGGCATTGCTTGTAATGTTCTCATGAGACAGCATTACACCTTTAGGTTCACCAGTAGTTCCTGAGGTGTAGATAATGGTAGCCAGATCTTCCCTATTGATATTATCTCTTAGTTCCTCTATACTTTTTAAAGAAGTTTCATCCGCCGATTTTAAAATGGACTTCCAATGGTTCGTACGATTTGAGGCATCAAATGTGTAAATATTTGATTCATCGAAAGATGCCGATTTTAGTTTATCATAAATCTCTAGATCTCCACAAAAAATAAGTTTGATTTCAGCATGTTTTATAATGAAGTTGTAATCATCTGACGTGGAATTCGGATACATAGGAACATTAATAACGCCTATTTGCGATATAGCTAAATCTACAAACACCCACTCAGGTCTATTATAGGACACTAAGCCAATTTTATCACCGCGTTTGATTCCCATCTGCAACAACCCATTAGATAGCTCATTTACAATTTCAATGACCTCATCTGTCGAATAAGATCGCCATACTCCATCTTCTTTGGCTGCTAATGCCGCTTTTTGAGGAAAATTTTCTTTTTGAATGAATAGGCTGTCGAATAACCGTTCCAATGCCATAATCTCTAAATTAAATAGAGATTAATATAACAGATTTATAGGAAAGAGTGAGATAATAACTCAGTTTTTAACGTACAACAGTACTTTCTAATTAACAAGTGTCTCTTTCTGACGGAAGTCACCTCGTAATTGTCGGAAGCGCTTTCTTGATTCGGCTACATAAACACTACCGGGATATCGCGTTAACAGATCTCTGTAAATCTCCATGGCTTTTTCTTTCTGTACTAAGTGAAGCTCATAAATCTCACCAATCATAAAGTAAGCGTCATCACTTAATATATCGTAATCATATTCTTCTACAATTTGTTGCAGCAAATTAAGCGCTTCACTGAAATGGCCTTGTTTTTTAAGAATATCACTTTCGAGCCAAAGTAACTCATCTGTTAGGCTGTGATTGGGATATACATTTTTCATTTCGTTGATCTCAGTCAAAGCCTGTCTGTATTTATTCTGGTACAATAACAATTCGATGCCAGCATAATTTTTCATAGCTGACTCAGTACTATCGAGTGCAACATTATCTTTAATCAAAATACTTAGTGCCATGGCATCATTGGCAATTTCCCTCGTTGTCGCTTCTTTAAGAATATCAAGGTGCTCCTGTGCTAGTTGAAAATCACCTTTATAATAAGAAAGCTTAGCATTCCTTAGTTTCGCCTCATAACCTAGTTCTTCGTCTTTATGCGATTTTTCTACTTGAGAATATAAAAGAGTTGACTCCCAAGGTTCTTCTGTCAGGAGGTAAATATCTCCCAGATCTATTTTGCTACGAGCTTTTATATCAGCATTTGCCCTTGGTGTCCCAATGATTTTCTGAAGGATAAGCTTTGCCGAATCTTTCTCATCGAGGTAAAAAGCGTGCAGCAAAGCCTTATTTCTAAGGGCTTCTAAAGTATTTCTGGTGATGCCAAGCTCGGCTATAAATATATTGTAATCATTAACTAAGTTTCTTATCTCCCTTTCATCTATCGGATATGTATTTCTAACACGTTTTTCATAAGAACGAATCAGATACATTTTAGCTAATAAATAGTTATAAGAACTAGGGTACTGTCTGATTACATAAGTAAATATCTTAATTGAGGTGTTATAATCGCTATTATCTAGTGCTATTAATCCAATGTTAATGCTTCTTGTCCCCTCTGATCCCAGTCTTTTGTCGATTGCCCGGGCTTGCATAAATGCCCCATAAAAGTTCTTTTGCTGAAGATTTACCCAGATAAGTAGTTCTCCATAAATTTCACTATTAGGGTCTTCCTGAATTTTGGAATACAGCAGATTCTCAAGACTTTCAAGTTCCTCAGTCTTTGCCAATAGATTTTGAAGTGTATTTTTAACGTAATTCAGATTAGACGGATTTTGACTTACATATTTCAAGTATTCTTCAACCATCTGATCCTTATTATTAAGAATACGATAAATATTTGCCATTTCAAGTGAAAATGCATTTGAGTTATTAATTGAAATCCGTCCTGCCTGAAACATGCGAACAGCATAACTTGGTAGCTGTTTATTCACAAAGTAATCTGCCGTAATACGAGTTTGGTAAATGTCTTTACTTACTTTCTTAATAAGTCCATCAAAATACTTATCAGCACTTTCCTCTCCTTCTGCTGCCCGTTTAACCAAGCCTAAATCGAGTTGATAATATAGATTACTGGGAAATCTCTTTATCAATCTACGGATGTATTTCTCAGATTTCTTAAAATCGCCCTGTTCTATTAACAGGAAAAAGTAATTATTATGAATAAGAGGAATATTAGAAAAATCTTTGGCTAGGTTATCAAACAGGACCATAGCTTTTTCGTAATCACCTTGGGAATAGTATTCATTGGCCAGTTCTATGTCAGAATTTTTCTGAGCTTGCAGATTGGTCGATACAATCAATATAAAGATTAAAACTCGCCTCATACCTTCGATCTTTTAACGAAGTTATTAACCTGCTAGTTATATA